>JBEKLO010000074.1:0-51654 GCA_050010155.1 Terriglobales bacterium | reverse complement strand
GAAGGGCAGAAGACCGGTGCATTTCTCGATCAACGGGAAAACTATGCGGCAGCCGCCGAATACGCGCACGGAGAAGCGCTCGACGCCTTCTGCTACCAGGGCGGATTCGCCCTGCACCTGGCAGCGAAGTGTTCGAGCGTCACCGGGGTCGACAGTTCGCGTCCGGCACTGGAAATGGCGGAGAAAAATGCCGCGCTCAACGGCCGCGAAGTAGAGTGGATTGAGGGCAATGCCTTCGATGTCCTGCGGGAATATTCCTCCGCCAACCGGCGCTACGACACCGTCGTGCTCGATCCATCGGCCTTTGCCAAAACCAAGCGCGATCTCGACAAGGCCCTGCGCGGCTACAAGGAACTTAACCTCCGCGCGATGAAAATGCTTCGGCCCGGAGGGATTCTGGTTACGTGCTCCTGCTCTTTCCATGTCAGTGCCGCGGATTTCCTGAAAGTCCTCGCCGATGCCGCCCAGGATGCCCATAAGTCCCTGCGGATCATCGAGAACCGGGGAGCGGCGAAGGATCATCCAATTTTGCTAAACGTGCCCGAAACCAGCTACCTTAAGTGCATGATATTGAGCGTAAGCAATTGAAAATAAGGGTAATCAAATATTTGACAATATAACACTAAGGTTTTATGATCTGTTTGTGCTAAGACGCAAATCTAGGGAGCGTTCGAAGCTCTCACATGAATTTCAAGTAGGAGGATTTTCGTTATGACTTTGCTTACCCGTTGGGATCCTTTCCGTGAATACGCCACCATCCAGGACCGCATGAACCGCTTGTTTCGCGATTCCTATGCGCAGGAGGGGCAGGATCAATCGTTAACCACGAGCGCTTTCGCTCCGCCCGTAGACGTCTACGAGGACGAGCACAGTGTGACCTTGAAGATCGAAGTGCCGGGAATCGACGAGAAGGATATCGACGTCCGCATCGAGAACAACACGCTGACCGTGCACGGCGAGCGTAAGTTCGAGAAGGAAGAAAAAGAAGAGAACTACCGCCGCGTGGAGCGCCAGTATGGCAGCTTCACCCGCACCTTTACCCTCCCGACCACGGTCGACCAGGAAAGCGTTCAGGCCGACTATGAGAAGGGTGTTCTGAAGATCAAGCTGGCAAAGAAAGAAGAAGCCAAGCCGAAGCAGATCAAGGTAAACGTCGGCAGTGAGAAGACGCTGGAGAGCAAGCCGGCCAAGAGCGCGGCATAAGAAGCTCTCAGCTGTCAGTGAAAAACATGTGGGGCCGGTGCTTTGCCCCGGTCTCTGTGTTTGGGTCTCTTGTTTCTCGCGTGATCGTTGTACACTTACCGAGTGCTTTCACCGATCACGCTAGGAACTTGAATGACTCACACAAATCGCGTACGAGCCCTGTTACTCGTTGCTACCGCCGTTTTGATGTCGGGCTGTGGATCCGGTACCCAGAGTGTACCGACACTTACTCCCACGCAGTCTGTGGCGCGGCGTCGCAAATTGAGCAGACGTTGATCGCAGCGGTAGATTTGACCGGCACGAACACATGTCCGATACCGCCGTTTCCTCAATCGTCTCCCTGCACGATACCGGTCAATGCTGACGTTGCGTGCAACGCCGGTGGAACGGCCTCGTATACGGGTTCTCTTTCAGGACTCATTAACTTCGATGCCTCGGGCGGCACTACCGGGACTCTTACGTTTGCACCCTCCAGTTGCTCCATACCCGGAAGCAATCTGCTGATGATGGGTGGCACGACTCTTGTGTTTGCGAGCGCGGTCAATTTTGCCTATGGACAGGCATCTTACGTTAACGCGACAGAGACTGGCTCAATCGTCTACGGGACAAACCCGTCGCAGGTTTGTGTGACCAACCTGACAGTTACTGCATCCATCGAAGGTGACTCAGAGCATACTCTCACGGCGTGTCTCCTTTCAGGAACGGCGTGCGGCCAGACAATCTCCGAGAGCTGCATTCCCCAATAAGCAACATTGCCTGAGCAAGCGACAATGTCCGCGCGGCGTGAAGAGAGGTCGGGATAGCGGGAATCACCACCGTCAGGCTGACCGCAACACTTACTATTTGGAGTAATGCATGCCCATTCGTTGGGACAAATTCACCGTCAAAGCGCAGGAAGCGATCCAGCGCGCGAACGAGCTCGCCTCCGAGCACGGCAATCCCGAGTTGGCCCCGCTTCATCTGCTGGGCGCGTTGATTGAAGACAAAGAGGGCATCGTTACGCCCGTGCTCGAGAAAATCGGCATTGGACCGCAAGCCGTGCTCAGCGACCTCTACAGAGAAATCGAAAAGCTGCCGAAAATTTCGGGCAGCGCCGCGCAGCAGCCGGCGATGTCGGCGCAGATCAACCAGGTGCTGGAGAAATCTTTCAAGGAAGCCGACACCTTCAAAGACGAATATGTCTCGACCGAGCACATGCTCCTCGGGTTGACCGATCTGAAGCGCGATCCGGCGCAGCAGTTACTGGCGCGTCACGGCGCGACTCATGATGCTATTTTGAAAGCTCTCACCGCTGTCCGCGGATCGCAGCGCATCACCGACCAGAATCCGGAAGCGAAGTATCAGGCACTGGAGCGTTATGCCCGCGACCTGAACGAGCAGGCGCGGCGCGGCAAGCTCGATCCCGTCATTGGACGCGACGAGGAAATTCGCCGAGTCGTGCAGGTGCTTTCGCGCCGTACGAAGAATAATCCGGTACTGATCGGCGAGCCGGGCGTAGGCAAGACGGCCATCGTCGAAGGCCTGGCGCAGCGCATTATTTCAGGCGACGTGCCGGAGGCGTTGAAGAACAAGCGCGTCATATCGCTCGATTTGGGAGCGATGCTGGCGGGCGCGAAATATCGCGGCGAATTCGAAGATCGTCTCAAGGCTGTCCTGAAAGAAATCGAAGACTCGCAGGGGCAGATCATTCTCTTCATTGACGAGTTGCACACGCTCATTGGAGCCGGTGCCGCTGAAGGCAGCATCGACGCCTCGAACATGCTGAAGCCCGCGCTAGCCCGCGGAGAACTGCGCGCCATCGGCGCGACCACGCTCAATGAATATCGCAAGTACATCGAGAAGGATGCTGCGCTCGAACGACGCTTCCAGATCGTCTTCGTAGGCGAGCCGAATGTCGAGGATACGATTGCCATCTTACGCGGCCTGAAAGAGAAATACGAAGTGCATCACGGCGTGCGCATCAAAGATTCGGCAATCGTGGCGGCGGCAACGCTCTCGCACCGCTACATTTCTGACCGCTTCTTGCCCGACAAAGCCATCGACTTGATCGATGAGGCGGCCAGTTCACTGCGCATCCAGATCGATTCCATGCCCACCGAAATCGACCAGCTCGAACGGCGAGCCACGCAACTAGAAATCGAAAAACAGGCGCTGAAAAAAGAAGATGATGCCAATTCGAAGGAGCGCCTGGCCCACGTGGAGAAGGAACTGGCCGGCATTCGGGAACAATCCAATGCGCTCAAGGCCAAGTGGAAACAGGAAAAAGACGTCATCGCGAAAGCCCGCGCCCTGAAAGAAAAACTGGAGCAGCTCAAGGTCGAGGAAGCGGCCGAGGAGCGCAAAGGAAATCTGGAGCGAGTAGCGCAAATCCGCTACGGCCTGATCCGCAACACGGAAGAAGAACTGAAAAAAGTGACCGCGCAGATCGACGGCAAAACTGGGCATCGCATGTTGAAAGAAGAAGTGGATGAGGAAGATGTGGCCCGCATCGTCTCCAAGTGGACCGGCATTCCAGTGTCCAAGATGCTCGAGGGCGAGGTCAAAAAGCTCATCAACATGGAGGACCGGTTGCGCCTGCGCGTCATCGGTCAAGACGAAGCGCTGGAACGTGTGGCCAATGCCATCCGCCGGTCGCGCGCTGGGTTAAGCGATCCGAAGCGGCCGATCGGTTCTTTTATTTTTCTGGGGCCAACCGGCGTTGGCAAGACCGAACTGGCCCGCGCGCTTGCCGAATTTCTTTTCGACGACGAGCGCGCCATGATCCGCATCGACATGTCCGAATACATGGAAAAGCATGCCGTGTCGCGTCTCATCGGCGCGCCTCCCGGATATGTCGGCTACGACGAGGGAGGACAACTGACAGAGCAGGTGCGGCGGCATCCTTATGCGGTCGTGCTTTTCGATGAGATCGAAAAAGCGCATCCCGACGTGTTTAACATCCTGCTGCAGATCATGGATGACGGTCGCCTCACCGACGGCAAGGGCCGCAAGGTGGATTTCAAAAACACGGTCATCATCATGACCTCGAATCTGGGCTCGTCCTATCTGCAGTCGGAAAACATTCGCTCGGCCGAAGGCTTCGAGGAGGCCTCGAAGCAGGTGATGGGCACGTTGCACGGGCATTTCAAACCCGAGTTTCTGAATCGCGTGGACGACATCATCATCTTCCATCCGCTCGGCAAAGAACAACTAGTCAAGATTGTCGATCTGCGACTCGAAGACTTGCGCCGACTTTTGGCTGACCGCAAAATTTCGCTTGAGCTGACCGACGCCGCGAAGGAGTTGCTCTTTACCGAAGGCTACGATCCAAACTTCGGAGCGCGTCCGCTGAAGCGCGCCATTCAGAAACTGGTGCAGGATCCGTTGGCGATGAAAATTCTGGACGGAGAGGTGCTACACGGTGACCACGTGATTGTGGACGCCGACAAGAAAACCGGGAAGATGACGTTCAAGGTTAGCGAGCGGGTGGGGGAGAAAGTGCCGGCGCGGACGAAGAAGTGATGTAACTTGCTTTCGTGTTTGCTCCTTTCTATGTACTGTACGTGGTGATTGTGGCCATGGCGGTTGTGCTGTGGATTGTAGTAATAAAGACACCAATGACGCTTGTGGGCACTACGACTCTGTGAGTTCCCACACGATTTTGTGCTGCAAGAACCCCTCTCGGGTACGATCAGTAGTTATGAATTGCCCTGCCTTGGGGAACACTGCATTGGCTGAAGAAACCAAGCTGCATGATTGGCTGTCGGAGTTGCTGCGGCTTGGCGGCAGCGACTTGCTGCTGGTTCACGGAGCGGCCGCTTCGATTCGCAAAAACGGTGAAGTCGAGAAAATCGGTGACGCTCCCCTGGATGGTTCGGAAATCGAATCTCTGGTGCAACCGATTTTGACACCGGTCGCCGCGGCGCAGTATCGCGCCGTGCAGATTGCCGATTCTTCCTACCGCATTGCTGGCCTCGGACGATTCCGCGTGAATCTACATCGCGAGCGCGGTCGGGCAGCGGCCACGATCCGCGCGCTCCCTATGAAGGTGCCGGCGCTCGACGAACTGGGACTGCCGGTTGAGATCGGAAGTCTGGCCGCGCTCCGTCGCGGGCTGGTGCTGATTGGAGGCGCGGCTGGCGCCGGGAAATCAACGACACTGGCGGCGCTCGTCAACGAGATCAATCAACGCGATGCCCGGCACATCGTGACCATCGAAGATCCGGTCGAATACGAGCACGCACATCGGCGCAGCATCATTGAGCAAGTCGAAGTCGGAACCGATGCGCCCGACTTTCCCACGGCGCTTCGTGCCGCCCTGCGCCAGGCGCCGGACGTGCTAGTCGTCGGCGAAATGCGCGATCCGGAAAGCATGGCCATCGCGGTTTCGGCCGCCGAGACTGGCCATCTGGTGCTCTCCACTTTGCACACCACCGACGTAGCCTCTGCCATCTCGCGCATCTCCGATTCGTTTCCGGTAGAACGGCAGAGTACGATTCGGCAGGAACTGGCGATGGCGATCTCGGCGGTATTGACGCAAACGCTGCTGCCGAGCCGCAAGGGCGGGCGTGTTCCAGCGGTTGAGTTGTTGATGATCGGGTACGGGGCGCGCCAGCACATCCGCCACAACGCCTTGCAGCACCTGAATCAGGAAATCACGATGACGAAGGTGAAGGGGTCGATCGCCCTGGAGGAATCACTGGCGCGACTGGTGAAAAATGGGCACCTCGAACGGGAGGAAGCCATGGAATTTGCGGTCCATCCTGACGAAGTGAAGAGCCGGCTGCGAGGGGTCGCGTAATTTCGTGCAGTCTGTTTATGCGGATCGGCGAAACTCGTCCGCTACCTCCGCACGTGACAAATACCAAACAACGATCACGCGCAAGATAATTCCCAGGCCTCCGACCGCAAGCGCCTTGGGCTGAACCATCACGGTTGCGGCTGAAACTGATGGCACCAGCATGACGATTCCCGCGATGGCGATCAGCATCGCGGCGTGACGCACGATGTTCTTGAGTTCGATGAGACCCCACGCGACTCCCCCTCCTGCGACTGCCATGAGCAGGAACATGTAAGGTCCCGCCAATTCCAACCCGAATAGCAAAGGCGCGCCTGCCGACATCGATATCGTGCCGGGACTGACGAGCATCACGCCGCCTGCGATCGCGAGATAGATCGCGCAGAGAGCGAACAGGGCGGCGATGGCACGCACTCTGTTCGGGATCGGATTGGCGGCGCTATCGGTCATGAGTCTAGGCGAGTCATTAGTTGCGGTGACTAGATTTTGTCATCAACTCGGTTTTGTCATCCCGAACGAAGTGAGGGATCTGCGATTTGCAATAAGATGCAGACCCCCCACTTCGTTCGGCTCAACAATTCATTAAAAGAGAAGCGGCCCGTAGAATACTAGGTCGTGGCTACGCCTTCACAAACGAAGCTGATTGTCCTCAATCTTAAGGCGGGGATGCCTACGGTCGAGCAGGCGAAGCGGCGCTTGCTGGAGTCGTTGTATGCGCCACGCGGCGCGAGTGGTCCGGTGGTGAAGATCATTCACGGCTACGGGTCTTCCGGGAAGGGCGGCGCGATCCGCACCGCGATCCGTGAACAGATGGCGGAGTGGCAGCGCGCAGGCAAAGTGCTCAAGGTGGTCCCCGGAGAAAACTGGAGCATCTTCGACCGGGACTCGCAGGAGCTGCGCCAGCGCTATGCGTTTCTAGGGAAAGACGAAGATCTCGATCGCGGGAATGCGGGCATGACGCTGGTCGAGTTTCCCGCTGATACTACGCGAATCTTTCGCTAAAAAATCAGCGAGATGAGCCCAAGCTAGCGGGCGCGTTTTTTGGCGGCTTTTTTTGAAGTCTTCGCCCGCCGCGCACCCGGCACTTTGCCGATACGTGGATCGCCAGCAAGAACCAAGTCGCAAGCGCGTAATGCGGCTTCCTCAAAATCCTCCGCATCCGACGGAATCACCTGCCAGCCCGTTATTTTTTTTCCCAACACTTTGATCGATCGCATGTTGGGAAAATCCCGCCGCAGACTTTCGTGGTGCTCCTGGGTAGTGGCGAGCCACACTCCGTTGTCCGGGTCCAGGCCAGCTTTGTCTTTGTTTCTCAGGATAACCACGATCTTCTCTTCAACATAGATCGCCAGGCAGCCGAACATAGAGCGCGTCCGCGGCGACAGTGGCGCGAGCGCGTCGAGCACGAATTCATGCGGAGCAGGTTTGCGCCGCTTGACCGCGAACAGTGTGTCGTCCAGCGGAAGAAAGGCCGATTTGCTACGGGATTTCGACGTAGAGGACCGTGACATAAAAGCGAAAAGTCGTTCCGTTTCTTCTTCCAGCAAAACTGAGTATATTACTGGGCGGCTTGGCAGCGAATCGCTGAAAAAGGTAGGAAATGACCCGCTACGAGTGTGAGAGGTTGCCGGTTCCCTGCTCGAAGCTGTAACGTAATCGGCCAAGACTTAATTCTCTCTGGGGGATGGAATGAAACTGAGTCGTCATCTACAAGCGCTTATTTTTTCTCTTTCCTGCTTGGCTGTGTTTTCCATTGATTTGTGCTGGGGACAGCAAGGCGTCCCCTCGCCGAGAGTGGTTGTCATACGCGCTGGACACCTGTTGGACGTGAAAACCGGCAAGACGCTTGCCAATCAGACGATCCTGATTCAGGGCGACAAGATCACGAGCGTTGGTTCCGACCCACAAATTCCTGCTGGCGCGCGGGTGGTAGATCTCTCGAACGCAACCGTGTTGCCGGGATTGATTGACGCGCACACGCATCTCACTTTCACTCCTAATTTTGGATACTCACAGCTCGGGATTTCCATTCCACGCGAGGCGCTGAATGGAGCTCGCAATGCCCGCGTTACGCTCGATGCCGGATTTACGACGGTCCGCAACGTGGGCGCGACCGGTTTCACCGACGTGGCTTTGCGCGATGCCATCAATGCGGGCGATGTCCCGGGACCGCGCATGCTGGTCAGCGGCCCGGCGCTGAGCATTACGGGCGGCCACTGCGACGAGAACTTGCTGCCGTTTGAATGGCACATACAGGCCGAAGGCGTGGCCGATGGCATAGAGGCCGTCCAGCACAAGACGCGCGAGATCATCAAGTATGGCGCCGATGTGATTAAAATCTGCGCCACCGGCGGCGTGCTTTCGCATGGCGACAATCCGCAAGCTTCGCAATACACGCTGGAAGAAATGAAGGCGATCGTGGCCGACGCGCACCGGCTAGGCCGCAAAGTCGCGGCGCACGCGCACGGCGCTCAGGGCATTCTCTGGGCCTCGCAGGCAGGCGTGGATTCGATTGAGCACGGTTCCTACATTGATGACACCGCCATCGCCGAGATGAAGAAGAATGGAACGTATCTGGTGCCGACTCTCTATCTGGCCGACTGGTTCCTGGAAAACGCGGAGAAGATCGGAACGCCCGCGGAGTTGATCGCCAAGGGACGCGAAGTGATGCCCGCGGCGCGCAAGAACGTGGCGCGCGCTTTTGCCGCTGGCGTCAAAGTCGGGTTCGGTACCGATGCCGCAGTGTATCCGCACGGGCTGAACGCACACGAATTCGCGGTCATGGTGAAACTGGGGCTGACGCCGCTACAGGCGATCCAGGCCGCAACCATCAACGATGCCGATTTGCTCGGCTGGTCCGATAAGGTCGGTACCATTGAGCCGGGCAAGTGGGCCGACATCGTCGCCGTGGACGGCGATCCTCTGGCGGACGTCACCACGCTTGAGCGTGTGAAGTTCGTGATGAAGGGCGGCGAGGTGGTTAAGAATCTCTATGCGAAATGAGGCAGAGGGAAATTAGCGTCAGATTGTCAGTTATTTACTGATTAAATCATGCAAAGTATTGACGAATGAAGACTTTACAAGCAAGTCGTATTCTTCAAAGACCTGGCAGAAAAACCACGCTAAGTCTTTGATTCCAAAAGACCGTTGCTGGAGGGGTAAGGAAAAATCAGCGTGCTCTTTACGATTGGTTTTCGACTGTCTTCCGTTACAATCCGCTCTTGCCACTCCTCATGCAAATTGAAGCCTCTCGCGGCTCGGCCCGCGCTGGGAAACTCATCACTCCTCACGGAGAAGTCGAGACGCCCGTATTTATGCCGGTCGGAACGCTCGGTTCGGTCAAGGGCGTTTCGCAGGATGTATTGGAGGAGCTTGGCGTCCAGATTTTGCTCGCCAATACATACCATCTTTATCTGCGTCCTGGAGTCGAGACGGTTCGAAAGATGGGCGGATTGCACCGCTTCATGTCGTGGGATCGAGCCATCCTCACCGACTCGGGCGGCTTCCAGGTTTTCAGCTTGAACGATCTCCGCAAGGTCAGCGAAGAAGGCGTCGCATTTCGCTCGCACCTCGATGGATCTGCGCATTTTCTTAGTCCCGAAAAGGCGATGGAAGTGCAAATCGGCTTGGGGGCTGACATCGTAATGTCCTTCGACGAATGCACCGAGTATCCGGCGAATGCTGCACGCGCTCGGTCGTCAATGGAGTTGACGCTGCGTTGGGCTGCGCGCTGCAAGAACTATTTCGAGGAGCACAAGCGCGAAGTGCCTTGGGCTCGCGCAGTGTCTGCGGAGCTTCGCTCCGCTCGGCAGACGAGGGCGTCTGCCCCCACGCAAGCGGATCAGACCCAGTCTCTGTTCGGAATCGTGCAAGGCGGGATGGACCCGGAACTGCGCCGCGAATCTGCCCAGCGAACTATCGACATCGGTTTTCCTGGTTATGCCATCGGCGGCCTTAGCGTGGGCGAACCTCGCGAACTTACACGCGAAATCGTCTTATCCACGCTGGAGCATCTCCCATCCAATCAACCGCGCTATTTGATGGGGGTGGGCACTCCCGAGGAGATCGCTCTGTATGCCCAATCGGGCGTCGACATGATGGATTGCGTGCTGCCTACTCGCGCCGCTCGCCATGGATTGCTGTTTACTTCCGAGGGCAAAGTGTCGATCAAACAAGCGCGCTATGCTCAGGATGACAGCTCGCTCGATCCCGCCTGCGATTGCCGCGTCTGCCGGCGCTATTCTCGAGCCTACTTGCGCCATCTTTACGCCTCGAACGAACTGCTCGCTCAGGTTTTGAATACGGTCCACAACTTGCACTACTACCTGGCCACCATGCGAACGGTTCGTGCCTGGATACGGGCGGGTCAAGCGTCCGCGACTTAAGAACGCGGCAAAAAAGAAGGGTTAGACAGTTTGTATTAAGCCGTCGCTGGGCGCTCGCCGCTTTTGGCGGGAGTGCGTTCCGGCTTGAGCACTTGCTGCACGGCATCGTCGGTCTTCGCGGGCAGCGGCTTGATCGGCGGGAGATCCTGCCCATCGACCAGCAACTTGATCTCGGAAGCGTCCAGCACTTCGCGTTCGATCAGCGCTTTTGCGATTCGGATCAGCGTCTCACGATTCTCCGAGAGGATTCCCTTCGCGGTCGCGTACCCCGTGCTCACCATCTTCCTGACTTCTTCGTCAATCTGGATGGCCGTGGCTTCGCTGTAGTCGCGATGCTGCGCGATCTCGCGTCCCAGGAAAATCTGCTCTTCCTTCTTGCCGAAGGTCAACGGCCCCAAGTCGCTCATGCCCCACTCGCAAACCATCTTGCGCGCCAGTTCCGTAGCTCGCTCAATGTCGTTGCCTGCCCCGGTTGACATCTGGTTCAGGAAAAGCTCTTCCGCGATGCGGCCACCCATCAGGATGGCGATTTGCGTGTCGAGATAGTTCTTGTAGTAGTTGTGACGGTCATCGGTCGGCAACTGCATGGTCAGGCCGAGCGCCATTCCGCGCGGAATAATCGTAACCTTGTGTACGGGATCGGAGTGCGGCAGCATGGCAGCTACCAGCGCGTGTCCCGCCTCGTGGTACGCGGTGTTCTTCTTTTCCTCATCGGAGAGCAGAAGCGACTTGCGTTCCACGCCCATCAACACTTTGTCTTTGGCTACTTCGAAGTCATACATCAGCACGGCCTTGCGGTTTTGCCGCGCCGCCGCCAATGCCGCTTCATTCACCATGTTGGCCAGGTCCGCGCCAGAGAACCCTGGGGTGCCGCGGGCTAGCACGGAGAGATCGACATCGTCCGCGAGAGGAATCTTGCGGGTGTGTACGCGGAGAATTTCCTCGCGTCCACGAACATCGGGACGATTTACCACTACGCGGCGGTCGAAACGGCCGGGGCGGAGCAGCGCCGGATCCAGCACATCTGGACGGTTCGTCGCCGCCATCAGGATCACGCCTTCGTTCGATTCGAAGCCGTCCATTTCGACGAGCAACTGATTTAATGTCTGCTCGCGCTCATCGTGTCCCCCGCCGAGACCAGCGCCGCGATGGCGTCCGACAGCGTCGATTTCGTCGATGAAAATAATGCAGGGAGCATTTTTCTTGCCCTGTTCGAACAAATCGCGTACGCGGCTCGCGCCCACGCCCACGAACATCTCCACAAAGTCAGAGCCGGAAATAGAGAAGAAGGGAACGTTCGCTTCGCCCGCGACGGCGCGTGCCAACAAGGTTTTGCCGGTTCCCGGAGGGCCGACCAGCAGCACGCCTTTCGGAATGCGACCACCCAGTTTCTGGAACTTTTGCGCCTCGCGCAGAAACTCGATAATTTCGCGAAGTTCTTCTTTCGCCTCATCCACGCCAGCCACGTCTTTGAACGTGATCTTTTTCTGCTGCATGGAGAGCAGACGCGCTCGGCTCTTGCCGAATGAGAGCGCCTTGTTCCCGCCCGTCTGCATCTGCCGGATCATGAAGAACCAGAGAGCGCCAAGCAGAACCAGGGGGGCCAGATTCAGAATCCAACTGGGCCAGGTGCCGTTGCTGATGTCTTTGAAGCTGTAGGGAACACTTTTGTCTGTCAGCTTCTTGTACATATCGGGATAGTTTGCCGGCACAATCGTATGGAAGGGCGAGTCATTCTTGAACTTCCCGCGCACTTCCTGGCCGATAAACATCACGTCGTGGACGTTGCCCTGGTCCACGTCCGACAGGAATTCAGAAAAGCCGATTTCTTTTTCTTTCTGGGCATTGCTCCCGCTCTTTACCACCTGCCAAAGCAGGAAGGCTGAGACCACAATGACTGCCCAGAACAATACCGTCTTGATCGTTGAATTCACTCAAAACTCCTCAAAGTGCGGCTCCATCGCTACCAAAGAAACACACGGCCTCATGACTTCTAATTAGATGCCGGAACCGGGAATTCGACTGGGAAAAGCCTGCCAGTTTTATTTTAGACCTTTGCAAGAAAAACGGGAAATCGGAAGGAAGTGACAGAAGTCACGGAGACCGAGTCCATGTGGAAGCGGGGTTTTACTCCGCTTGGAAGGGATGTCGCCGGTCTCCACCCCTCAAATTGCCGCCGCCAGATAGGGCAGGTTTCGTCCGGTCTGCTCGGGACTCCCCAAGCCATAGCCGCAAAGAAACGCGTCATCCACCAGAAATCCAAAATAGTCGGGCTGGAGAGGGACGCGACGCGCCGATTGGCGATCGAGCAGCGTTACGAGTTTCACAGAGGCCGCGCCACGTCCGCGCAGGTCGCTCATCAGAAATTCGCTGGTCACTCCCGAATGCACTAACCCCTCGATTAGCAGCACATGCTTTCCTGCAATGGCGAGTTCATGGCTGAAAAATATTTCCAGCAGTGGGGATTCTCCCTGCTTGCTCTGCTTGTAGCTCGGCTTAATAAACGCGCATACGACGGGCACTTCCACTGCCCGCACCAGATCGGCCATGAAGAGGAAGCTATTTTCCAGAATGCCCAGCGCAATCACGCTCTGACCGCGATAGTCGTCGGAAATTTGCCGTCCCAGTTCGCGGACTCTCTTCTGAATCTGATCGGCCGAGATTACCTGGCGCAATCTGGCATTCGGCAAGGCATTCATAGCGGAAATGGCGCCTCCGGCGTATCCCGAACCTTTAACAGCGGTAAGTCTAAACCAGCAACGCTAACCATGGCATGTTACATCATGGCCGCAATTCTCGAATCCAAATCGCATGCGCGGCTTCGGTTGGCGCGCGGAAAGCCGCGGGGACGGCAAAGCCGCGCATCCAGACGAGTCCGCAGCCTTCGGCGACCGCGACCGGCCAAAGTTTTTTCTCTGCTCCGGTCGCATGACGATCGCTCAATAGCTCTTTTACCTTCTTAGCGGATGCGGTATGCGCCGGCCAGAAACGATCGCCCGCTCGCCAGTTTCGGACCAGGATTTCCTTCGGCATGCGTCGCGGATCGAGCAACTGCCCGCGCTCATTCTCGGGAACGCGGTCCATATCCACTATGCAGGCTTCGATGCGAACGCCCAGTTCCGGAATCTCCACTGCTCCGGGGACGTGCAAGGCATACTCATAATTCGCTGTCTCTTTGCAACTATCTTCGAATTCCAGCATAAGGTTCTGTCGTCCACGCCGAAGACTCCACCCGGACGACATCTCAACTGTTCTGCCTGCCGGTTCACCTGCCAGTTCCAGCGCTTGTTCGATCAGGCGGAACGAGATTTTCAAACTGGGTGCATTTGTTTCGAGCCATCCGCGAACCAAGCGGCGCTGCGCTGCTAAAGGGAGCGCCAGTAGGAGTCCAGCGGATAGCGATGCGGTTTGTCGCGCTTCGTCGTTCGAGCCGGCGCTGCAGATTTGTGCCTGCACGTCCATACGCACTTCTGGATGGCTACGATTCCAGTGTTCCTCTTCGGCTCGCGCGATTTCTGCCAGTTCTGACATATGTTCGATCGCAGACTCGCCAAATTCTTCCGTGATGATCGGCAGCAGCCGGTGCCGCACGCGATTGCGGAGGAAGGCAAGGTTGCGATTCGACGAATCCTCCCGCCAGATTTGGCCTTGCTCACGCAGAAATTCCTGCAGGGACGAGCGGCGAAAACCAAGCAGCGGCCGCACGATCTCGCCGAAGGCTTGATCCTGATCTTCGAAAATGATCCGGGGATGAATACCGGCAAGTCCGCGCACGCCCGTGCCGCGAAAAATGCGCAGCAGCACTGTTTCTGCCTGATCGTCGAGGGTGTGCGCGGTCGCAACTTTGGTGATGCGACCTTTCTGGGCCAGCTCGCGGAAAAAACCGTAGCGCAATTCCCGCCCTGCCGCCTCGACGCCGGCTGCCGTCCCGACCGGCGCCTGCCGAACCTGCAGATCGAGTCCATGCTGCCGCGCCAGTTTGGCGACAAAGCGCTCGTCTTCGTCCGACTCTTCTCCGCGCAGTTTGTGATTGACATGCGCGATGGAAAGCACAATTCCTAACTCAACGCGCAGTTCCAGCAGGAGGCAAAGCAAAGCCACGGAGTCCGCCCCGCCGGAAACTGCTGCGGCCACGCGGTCCCCGGCCCGCATCGACTGCTGTTTCCGAATTGTCTTCAACAGCCGCTCTGCGAGTTGGTGCACGTAGAAATGGTAAATCAGTTTCCGGATGCCAGTTCTCATGGCGGCGTTTTTTCCGCGTGGTAAGACTGATATCTGCTATGCTGTTCCGCAAATGTGGGGAGTTTCTCGCTGGACTGCCAGGTTTCTGGTGCTGATCATGCTCGTCCCGGCCTTTGGGCCGATGGCGATGCCATGTGCTGCCCTGGCGGTTTCTAGTCATTGCACACGGCATCCGGTATCGGCTCAGCCGCCGATGGCATGCCATCATGCGATGGCACCGTCGAAGCAGAACCAGTCCGAATCTTCGAAGACTTCAGTTCAATCCAGCAATGCCGGCAACTGCTGTCAGAATCATTGCTGTTGTGGCGCGACCACTTCCGAGTGGGCGCAACCCGCTTCTAACCTGTTCTTCGTCTCAAGTCTTCTGATCGAGCCTCTCCGCCCGTCGCAAGGCGCATTGCTGCATTCCAGCAATATCTGCCGGCGCGACTCCGCCCGCGCTCCTCCACGCAGCTAGGCCTCGTTTCCAAACCTGACAAATAGCAGCTCTCTACGAGATGGGAACACAGGGCAGCACGAATGCCTGCCGCCTACACGTCGCAGAGGGAAGCTCTCAGCCTAGCTGCACCGACTAGACATTCGGAGGTATCGCTAATGACTCGTCTCAAACTGCTAACGTTTGCCTTCTTCCTGCTGATCACATCCGCCGCTTTGGCGAACGATTACGGTGCCGTCCGCGGCGTTGTGCATGATCCCCAGCATCGTCCTATTGAGGACGCCATGGTGATGCTCAAAGCCAAATCGTCGGAGTGGACCAAGAGCGTCACCACCGACGCGAATGGCAACTTTCAAATCAACGCGGTGCCACTCGGCGAATATTCGGTCAGCGTTGCCAGTCAGGGCTTCGCGCAAATCGCACAGGACGTCATCGTTATTTCGGGATCTGTGCCGGTCGTTCACTTTCAGTTGCAAGTGGCCGTGGCGAGTGAAAAAGTCCAGGTCTCGGATGTCCCGGCGGTCGTCGCTACCGACAGTTTCACTCCCACTACTCTCATCAACCGCGTCGACATCGAGCGCACTCCGGGCGCCGACGGCACCAACAGCATGTCGATGATCACGGACTACGTTCCCGCCGCGTATGTTACCCACGACATGCTCCATATGCGCGGCGGACACCAGATCACCTGGCTCCTCGACGGCATTCCGGTGATCAATACCGCGATCGCGCAAAATCTCGGTCCCCAATTCGATCCCAAGGATTTGGATTATGTCGAGGTCAACCGCGGCAGCTACAGCGCGGAGTTTGGCGACCGTACCTACGGCGTGTTCAACATCGTGCCCCGCACCGGCTTCGAGCGCAACAACGAAGCCGAACTTACCGTCACCGCCGGCAACTTTTACCAGACCGACGATGAACTCAGCTTCGGCAGCCACACCAACCGGTTCGCCTACTACGCTAGCGTCAATGGCAACCGCAGCGATCTCGGCCTGCAACCGCCGGTTCCCGAGGTTGTGCACGATGCCGTCAACGGCTTTGGCGGATTTGGGTCTTTCATCTTCAATGTGGATCCCTCGAACCAGCTTCGCCTGATGACCTCAGTTCGCCGCGATTACTATCAGATCCCTTACGATCCGGATGCCAACGACGAAGAAAGCCAGCTTTACCCCAGCTACGGCCTTCGCGATGCCCAAACCGAGATCGATGCCGGCGCCCTCTTCACCTGGTTGCACACTTTCAATTCGCATCTGCTGACTACAGTCTCTCCGTTCTACCACTACAACCGCGGCGACTACGCCAGCAATCCGAACGACAATCCGATTGCCACCACGGAGAACCGCGCCTCCAATTACGTCGGGGGGCAGGCCAGCTTCGCCGCCAATTACAAGATGAACGATCTGCAGGTTGGATTCCTCAGCTTCTACCAGCACGATAACCAGGTCTTCGGAGCGATCTTCAACGATGGAAGCGGAAATCTACCATTCAACATCAACGAGAGCCCGACTGCTAATCTAGAGACCATTTACATCGATGAGAAATTCAAGCCGTTTTCTTGGCTGACGCTATCCGCCGGCATGCGTCCGACATGGTTTTCGGAAGGCAACTTTTCGTCCCAGTCCATCGAGCCGCCCATCTCCGAGTCGGCCATCAGCCCACGCTTCGGCGCGACCGTTACCGTTCCGAAGATACGTTGGACATTTCGCGCCTTTTATGGCCACTACTATCAAGCACCGCCCATCGAAACCGTTTCCGGTCCGCTGGAGAAGCTGTGTGAACCGCCAGTCTGCGAGTTTCTCCCGCTCCACGGTGAGCGCGACGAGGAGCATCAGTTCGGTGTCACCATTCCTTACCGCGGATGGGTACTCGATGCCGACACGTTCAAAACCGATGTCGCCAATTTTCTCGACCACAACAACATCGGAGCTTCCAACATCTTCTTTCCCCTTACCGACACCCGAGCATTGATTCGCGGATGGGAACTAACGCTCCGCTCTCCCCGCATCGCGCGCCACGCCCAGATTCATCTCGCCTATTCGAATCAGATTGCCGAGGCCGGTGGCGTGATCACGGGAGGGCTCAATAACACCGAGGTCTGTCCGCAAAACCCTAACGGAACCTTCCCTTCCCTTTGCCCGCTCGATCACGACCAGCGCAATACGCTCAATGTAGGCGGGGACGTCACTCTACCGTGGCGCGCCTATGCCTCGACCAACGTTTACTACGGCTCGGGATTCACTAACGGACAACAAGGTGTTCCCGGCTGGCCTTATCCGGGCCAGTATCTCCCGGGTCATACTACTTTTGATCTCTCGGCCGGCAAAGATTTCGGTGAACGCTTCAGCGCTTCGGTCACCGGGCTCAACGTGACCAACCGCCGCGTGATCTACGACGACAGCGTAACCTATGGCGGATTCCACTGGAACTTGCCGCGCCAAATCTATGTGCAGGTGCGGTATCGGTTCCATTATTGAAGGCCAAGGATCGAGGCCACGGCGGCGAAGCGCGGACTGCGGCCAACCAGGATAGCCGTTTTTCGCCGGGAGGTCTGGATGGGTGGTTTGACGCTGTTCCGGTGCGCTCCGTATAATGCAGAGCGTCCACACCCTGATGACCACGCTTGCGGTTTAGCGTGAAGAGAGCCGGGCGTCGTACACGTCTTGCGCGATTGCTGCGCCAGTTTCAGGTCTGTGTTTCAGGTCTCAAGCCGGATGACTGATAGGCTCGGGTTACGGTCAGTTTCTCATTGAGCCCAGCGAGCTGAAGTTGTCAGCGTTTCCGAAAAAATCCGAAGGAGTTCAAAGGATCCAAATGATTAAGAAGTTTGCGCACGTCACCGTCATCGTCGCCGCAGTATTCGGTCTTTCCATGTTTGCTCTCGCCCAAGCCGCTCCGGCTGCCAAAACTCCCGCTGCCGCCGCTCCACCCAACGCTCCTTCTTCCGCGGCTCAGCCTGTGACCAAGTTTACGGGCACCAAGATCGGCACGCTCGCCGTCGAACAGGCGATCGCCGCTTCCAATGAGGGGCAGCGGGACCTGGAAGCGCTCAGCAAGAAGTTTGAACCCAAGCAGAGCGAACTGAAGGGCATGAACGACGAAATCGACAGCCTCCAGAAGCAGCTCAATACCCAACAGGACAAGTTAAATGATGAGTCTCGCGACAAGCTGGTGAAGCAGATCGAGGCCAAGAAAAAGAGCTTTGACCGGGCTGCCGAGGACGCGAAAGAAGATTTCCAGAATCAGGCCGGCGAGATCGAAAACAGGATCCTGCAGAAAATGGTGCCCATCATCCAGAAATACGTGACTGACAACGGTTATGGCCTTCTTCTGGATACTGACCAAGCGATGACGTGGCCGCGGGGCGCGGTGATTTTGGCTGGACCTTCGATGGACATCACGCAGCAGGTTGTGGACGCGTATAACGCTCAATCAGGCGTGGCCGCGCCACCCGCGGGCAGCACGACTCCCAAGCCTGCGAAACCGGCAGGCACGAAAACTCCAGCGAGCACTCCGCCGAAGCAGTAGCGACACCGCTCGGGTGGTTTTAGTTCCGAGCTTGTTTGCAGGGCATTATTTTCAAGACCGCGTGCCAACGCGGTCTTTTTTTATTGTCGGTCACTTTTATTTTCGTTCCTTCATTTCCCAGGATCAAATCGCGAACCGGAGGTGTCTGTACAGTCAACGGGCCCCGTTCCGGAGGACACAGTTTATGTTCAGCACCCTCGAAAGCACCTGGGACAAGTCTGCTCGTCGCGGACGGGCAACGCTCGCATCTTTTACCATTCAGGTTTTTAGTCTGGGACTACTGATCGCAGTCTCCATGCTTTGGGTTGAGAGGCCGCCGCAGGTGCGTTGGTTGCAGATCTCGGCACCCGCGGCGTTTGTCCCGGTTACACCCGGGCCGGCACCTGGACGCCATACAGCCTCGACCAGCAGCAACCCGACTACACATCAGATCACCGCACCGCTGTTTGTTCCTCGAGAGACACCGAGAATCAACGATGGGGGATCGGGCGAGACCGTTGCCGACGCTCCGACTATCGACGGGAGTGTGTATGGAGGACCAAGCGACTCCCTCCCCCATAGTCTCGGCGTCGGTTTTCCCGTAGTGATCCCAGCCCGCCCACTTCCAGTCAAGCCCCTGATTGTGTCGCACTGGGCCGAAGGCAACCTGATCTATCGCGTGCAGCCGATTTATCCCACGCTCGCGAGGCAGGCGCGCATTCAGGGTACGGTCGAGTTGCGGGCAGTGATCAGCAAGGCGGGAACAATCGAAAATCTGGTCTTGGTACACGGACACCCGATGCTGTCCGCGGCTGCGATTGAAGCGGTTCGGCAATGGCGCTATCGGCCATATCTGCTGAACGACGAGCCGATCGAAGTGGAGACAGAAATCACGGTGAACTTTCTGCTCTCCGGAAACTAGACAACGTCGCTAGCGTGGCGAATGGAGCGTTGCGGAAGTAGCGGCGGTATTACGAGAGTGCCGGTTGAAGCTAGTTGATCAGCATTCGGGAACTGTGCCGTCGCTATAATCTTCCTAATGAATGCCCCTCGCCTTGAACGGATCGTCCTGCCTGACCAGCGCTCGCTTGCTCTCGACGGGCGGACTTGGGCTGAGGTTTCGCTCAACACGTTGCGGGAAAATTTTCGCAAAGTGCAGGAGCACGTTGGCCCGAACGTAGCCATATGCGCCGTCGTCAAAGCCGACGGCTACGGGCACGGAGCTACCGAATGCGCCCTTGCGCTGGAAGCCGAAGGCGCGCCCTGGCTGGGTGTAACCGACGCCGCCGAAGGCCGCGCCTTGCGGAGCGCTGGCATCTGGACGCGCATTTTGCTGATGACCGGAATTTGGAAGGGAGAAGAGGACGGCATAGTCTCCCACAACTTGACGCCAACAGTCTGGGAGGCGTGGCATATCGAGCGCCTCGAAAAAGCGGCGCGCAAGCAACAGATTAATTTGCCTGTGCACCTGAAAGTCGATACGGGCATGAACCGACTGGGTGCTCCGAAGGAAGCGCTCGACGAATTATGCGTGAAACTGGCGGCCTGTTCGAACCTGCATCTTGAAGGCGTGAGCACCCATTTCGCATCGGCCGAGGTGCTTGATGCCGAAGACGCGCAGCGCCAAATGAAGCGCTTTGAGGAAGCGCTCGCAGTGCTTGCCGCGCACAATTTGCATCCACCGCTGGTGCACATGGGCAACTCGGCTGCGGTGAGCGCGCGCCCGGAAACGTGGAAGACCATGGTGCGCCCCGGCATTTTGCTTTACGGTTACTCGCTGCCCGCGACTCGGGGCGGCGAGGTTGTGACGGAGCCTTCGCTTTCGCTCACGCCGGTGCTTACCTGGAAGACGCGCGTACTCACCGTGAAGGATGTGTCTGCCGGAGAAGCGGTCGGCTACATGGGAACGTACGTGACGCGCGAGCGCAGCCGGATTGCCGTGGTACCGGTCGGCTACGCCGATGGCTATCCGCGACTGCTCTCGAATCGTGCCCGCGTGATCGTCCGCGGCGAATACGCGCCGGTGGTCGGGCGCGTTTCGATGGACCTCACCATGGTCAATGTCGGGCACATTCCTGGCGTTGCGGTCGGAGACGAGGTCATTCTCATCGGTTCGAGCAACGGCAAGAGCGTAGATGCGGTTGAACTGGCTCGGCTGAGCGAAAGCGTGCCTTACGAAATTCTTTGCGGCATTTCGCAGCGAGTGCCGAGAGTTTACAGCAGCTCTTAGCTGTTAGCTCTTGCTTTTCGCTAACGGATGAATGCTGCGTGCCGACTGCTGAGTGCTGAATCCCGCCGTTAGACGGACCGAAGTCGCCAATCTGTCCCCTTTTGCTGTATTTCTACAAGAGAGATGCCCTCGCGTTACGCGCAATGGATGTATGACTGGGAGACCCAGCTCACCTCGGTGGACAATAACCGCGTGGTGCGTCCGCTGGATTGGGGACTGGACTGGACGCAGAGCTGGCCTGGCCGCAACGGCGGGCATTCGGGACAGGATTCGCGCGAGCTCTTGGAATATTTTTCGCGCTTCAACGATCGCATCATCAAAACAAGCGACGAGTTTTACTGCTACCAGAAGCCGGTAGATTTTCGGTTGGAGCAGCGCGAAGTTCAAGTATTCAGCACGCGCGAAGTGCCTGACCCGCGGCTCGAAGAAAAAGTTCGCGGCACACATGCCCAGTTTCTGCGCTTCACCTCGCCAGTCACGACGCCTTTCCCAGAAAATAATCTGGTGAATGCACGCTGGTTCCCAGCTCGTGGACGCCGCGCCGTGGTCCTCTTGCCACACTGGAATTCCGATGCGCTCTCCTACAACAGCCTTTGTCAGGTGCTGAACTGGATGGGGATTGCGGTGCTGCGGCTCTCGATGCCGTATCACGACATTCGCCGCCCGGCAGAGATCGACCGAGCCGACTACGCCGTTTCCGCCAACATTGGACGGACGCTCGATGCGGTGCGCCAGGGCGTCGCCGATGTGCGCTGCTGTCTCGATTGGCTGGAAATGCGAGGCTACAACCGGCTGGGCATCGTCGGCACCAGCCTCGGATCTTGCTATGCCTTCATCGCCACTGCTCATGACCCTCGAATCCAGGTTGCCGCTTTCAATCACGCGTCAACTTACTTTGCCGATGTGGTGTGGCATGGGCAGTCAACGCGCCACATTCGCGAGGGACTGGAAGCGGGAATCGATTTGGAGAATCTGCGGCAGGTTTGGCGCGCTGCCAGCCCGATGGTGTACTTCGATAAGTTTTCGCGCTGGCCGCGCCGGTCGCTCATCATCTATGGCAAGTACGATATGACGTTCCTGCCGGAATTTTCGGAGCAGGTGGTTGTGCAATTCGAGAAGCACAATCTAGATCACAAAGTCGTCGTGCTGCCCTGCGGGCATTACACCATGGGCGAGACGCCGTACAAATATATGGATGGGTGGCAGTTGGTTAGTTTCCTGCGGACGGCGTTCGACTAGTTGGCACTGGGCAATCAGCGATTTTTCCAAAGCGGATTCAGCGCACCGGTATGGGAGCGAAAGAGTGCGTCAGCATTCCGCCGCTGTCATCCAGCACTGAGACTTCAGCTTGAACGTGGGAGATGCCTTTACGGACCTCCGGACTGGGCGCAGTAAACGTAATTAACGTCCGATCGGACGTGCAGCCGGTGATTTGGCGCTGTTCGGTGGCTGCTGCTGAGTCTGACGTCGTGATACGCAGAACCACTTCTACCGATCCGACAAGATTTCGACAGTGCAGTGGGATCAGTACTTCCATTTCTCCGCTTGAGACACGCTTCGCGGTCGGCGAACCGGCATACACGACAGTAGGGGAGTTGCCTCCCGGGGAGGCATAACGGTCGGGCCAGAGGCGGTCGTACTCCTTGCCCGCCGCTAAATAGAGCTTCTGCAGATGTTGCTCGCGTTCGTTCCAGCGGGGGTGAGAGGGATCGAAGATATTTCCCTCCGTTTGCCCGGGCTGACCTTCTAACAAGTGTTGCAGGGCAGGCACGAAATCGGGATCGAATCCAGCACGGGTCATGAGCATCAGACCGTTGGCATCGGCTTCGAGCTCCATGTTTTGGCAGAAACTGGCTAACTGGCTCGAGGCGCCGCGGGCGTCTACCCAGGAGCCGGAGAACACGCCCGCGTCACCGAGTGTCACCTGTGAGGCTCCGGCTTGTTCTAACGACTTCTGAAACAAATACCGCCGGGCCCAGTCGCGGCGAACGATGTGGGAGATTTCATGGGAGAGAGCTGCCGCCCAAAGGCCAGCGCTCGATCGGGACCTCGATGCCATGAGTTGCGCAAGATCTTCGTCGACGAAAATAGTTCCATCCGGAGACGAGAAAACATTCCCGGCGCCCTTGGCAATGCGGAGGTCCCAAGAGAACCTCGTGCGATCCGCAGGGAGTTGCCGTAGCAGCGTTTCCAAAACTTGCTGGCCGACGGCAAAGCGGTTGGTCGCTGGTTCGGAGTAGGGAAGCAGGAGCGAACGAACCCGGGCCGCGAACGCAGCGTCGGCGGTGAAATTGGATGGGACAGTTTCTGGAGGGAGAAGTTGCTGCGCTGGCGCGAGGTTGGCCCAGAATGCGCACAGAAGTGCGATCAGAACTAAACGCGGAGCATGGAAGCTCACTCCTGACATGAGCCGCTCCTTCTTGCAGCGCCAGCATGTCCGCAGTCTGTCGCCCGGGCCCGGCAAAATGCGGCCTACGAGCACACATCCAGCTTACGAGCGAAATATAGCACAGGCTTTTGAGGTGAGTCTGTGACGTGGGAACAACAATTTTATTTGTTGCAGCCGGTCACTTCTTGGCCGTAACGCGATCGGCGATTTTGTCGAACTCGGCCTTCGACATGATGTGACGGGATACAAGGTCGTCGGGATGGTCATAGGGGCGTCCCGCAATCACCCGATCGGCTTCCCTCGCGCTCACCCCAGGCAAGGTCTGCAACTGCTCGCTTGTAGCAGTGTTCAGGTCGAGTGCGTTGTGGTTGTTCCAGCCCTCGCGTAATCCTTCACCCACGGCCTTGACGTCATTCTTTGCTTCTGCCGTCGCCTCCGCGGTTTTCTGTTTGATTTCTTGCGGGCTGGGTTGTTGATTACAGGCTGTGAGCGAGGCGACTAGCAAAACCGTCGGAACGTACCACCATTGGAGTAGTTTCATATTGCTCAATTCTATCCGCTCTTTTTGGATGATATTTCCTGGTGTCTGGTTGGTGCGGACAGGAGCGTCCGGGTCACAGTAAAATAGGTCTCGGTAATTCACTATGAAAAATTTGGCCATGTCCCGCGCGCTCTATGAAGTTGATCCCGAGATTTCGAATGCCATCGACAACGAAGCCCGCCGCCAGCATGAAGGGCTGGAACTGATCGCTTCGGAAAACTTTGTGAGCGAAGCCGTGCTTGAAGCAGCCGGTTCAGTGTTCACCAATAAGTATGCGGAAGGCTATCCCGGCAAGCGCTATTACGGCGGATGCGAATTTACCGACGTAGTGGAAAATCTGGCCCGCGAACGGGTCAAGAAACTTTTTGGTGCGGAGCACGCCAACGTCCAGCCGCACTCCGGATCGCAGGCCAATCAGGCCGCTTACGCATCGGTGCTGCAACCGGGCGACACCATCCTTGGTTTGAATCTGGCTCATGGCGGGCATCTCACCCACGGACATCCGCTGAATTTTTCAGGCAAAACATACAAGATCGTTCCGTACGGCGTGACCAAGGAAACGGAGACGATCGATTACGACGACTTGGAAAAAATCGCGACGGCTGAGCATCCGAAGCTGATTATTGGCGGCGGCAGCGCATATCCACGGATTATTGATTTCGCCCGCATGCGGCAGATTGCGGACAAGGTTGGCGCGCTTTATCTGGTCGACATGGCGCATTTCGCGGGGCTCGTGGCCGGCGGAGCGCATCCCTCGCCGGTACCGCACGCGCACATTGTGACTTCGACCACGCATAAGACGCTGCGTGGACCGCGCTCGGGCATGATCTTGAGCAAGCAGGAATTTGCGAAGGAAATCGACAAGGTTGTTTTTCCCGGGATGCAGGGAGGGCCGCTCGTACACATTATCGCCGCCAAGGCAGTGTGCTTCCTCGAAGCATCACAGCCGAGTTTCCGCGAATACGCGCGGCAGGTCGTGGCCAACGCGAAGGTGCTGGCCGAGACGCTGGCGGAGGACGGTTATCGCATCGTCTCCGGTGGAACGGACACGCACTTGATGCTGATCGACGTGTTCGCGAAAGGCATGCTGGGAAGCGAAGCGGAGAAAGCGCTCGGTGAGGCCGGGATTACAGTCAACAAGAATGCGATTCCGTTTGACGTGAATCCTCCGATGAAGCCGAGCGGCATTCGCATCGGTTCGCCGGCCGTGACCACACGCGGCATGAAAGAAGCGGAGATGCAGCAGATCGCGCACTGGATCTCGGAGGCACTCAATCATCGGTCGGACGCCGCGGTGCTCGCAAAGATCCGCAAGCAGGTGCTGGGAATGGCGGAAGAGTTTCCGCTGTATGCCGAGCGACGCGCCAAGGCGCAGGCCGAAGTGCGCGCCTGACATTTCTACGATTTGTCATCCCGAGCGAAGCGAGGGATCTGCATCTTGGCGAACTGGAGATCCCCTCGCGTCGCTCGGGATGACAAGCCTATGCGAATTCCCTGTGTTCCTCTGTGTCCCCTATGGTTAAATTCAGGCTGTGAAGGTTGCCATCGACATCCGTCGCATGACGGAATTCGGCGTCGGCACTTACATCCGGAATGTGGTACGCACCCTGGCGCGGCTGGATCGCGAGAGCGAATACTCCCTCATTGGATCGCCAGACAAGGTGGCGGAATTCGGTGCCCTGCCGCCGAATTTCTTCACCGTGTCACTGGCCGGCACCGACGACACGCTGAAAGGAAATCTCGATTTCCGGGCGACCGTGCGGCGCCTGGGTTGCGACGTGGTTCACATTCCGCACCTGTTCTGGATTCCGCGTGGTCTCGGCTGTCCTTATATTCTGACCGTGCACGACCTGCTGGAGCACATGTATGGCTCGCGCGACTTATCGAGTTTGCGGCGCAGCCTGCACTTCTATCTGACGCGTCGCGTCTTGCGCAGGGCGGCGCGCGTGATCGCCGTGTCCCAGTTCACCAGGAATGAAATCGAGAAGTTGCTGGCTCTTCCCGATGCGCGCATCGAGGTCGTGCACAACGCGATTGACGAACGCTTTCTGCGCGGCCATGCCAATGACGCGGATCGCGCACTGATCGCCCAGCGCTATCTGGTGAACTATCCGTTTATTCTCTATGCGGGCGCGATCCGGCCGCACAAGAATGTCGTGCGCATCATCGAAGCGTTTTCGGCACTGAAAAGCGAACTGCAGAAAGAAGACCAGTTCCCGGACCTGAAGCTCATCATCATCGGAGACGATCTTTCCAGCCACCCGCGGCTACGGCGCACGGTGGTGCGCAGCGGTGTGCAGAATGACGTGCGTTTCCTCGGATTCGTACCCATCGAAGTGCTGCGCATTTTTTATGATGTCGCCAAGATCTTTGTGTTCCCCTCGCTCTACGAGGGATTTGGATTGCCTCCACTCGAAGCCATGGCCCACGGAACTCCGGTCGTCACTTCGAACACTTCGAGCTTGCCGGAAGTCGTGGGGAACGCGGCGTTGCTGGTGAATCCGGAGAATGTTTTTGAGATCCGGCGAGGGTTACAGCGCGCTCTACTTGATTCGACGCTGCGCCAGCAGATGAAACAACGCGGCTATGAGCAAGCGCAACGATTTTCCTGGACCACGTCAGTGTCGAGAATTCTCGAAATTTACCGGGAGGTGGCGGGCGGGCGCGTTTCGGGTGGGATCGCCGCGGACTGAACGGGCGCCGAAGCAGAAGTCCTGGCCAGGCGGCCGTCCTTCAAGTCGAAAACATCGCCGCGCCAGTGGATGCGGCTACCCATGAAACCTGCGGCCCAAACGAGCGGCGCAATGAGGTCTCGCACTGGCAGCAACAGAAGGTTGCGGGGCAAAGCGCTTCGGAAAGTCTGACGGTCGTGGAGCACAAACTCCGCCGCGGCGAAGCCGACCGCCAATCGCACGACTACCGTCAGCGCGAATAAAAGCCATGCCTGCGGCGCCCCCTGCGCCGCCAGCAGTGTGGCCAATGCCCAGGGCACGCCGAAGGTGAAAAGTAAACCGGCATAGCCCCAGCGCCGGGCATCTCGAATCGTCCGCGACCAGCGCAATTGATGGCGGAGAAACTGGCGCATTGTGTAAGCAGGGAGAAATGTAGCGACCGTCGTGTCGCTCAGTTCGATTCGCTTACCGGAGGCGGCAATTCGTCGGCCGAGTTCATAGTCGTCGGCAAGATAGTCGAGTAATGCTTCGAATCCGCCAATGGTCTCAAGGTCACGACGTCGAAACGCCAGCGTTGAGCCTAGACCGAAGTGCAATCCCTTTTCCAGAAACCTCGCGCTCAGAACGCCCGGCACAAAATCGGTACTGATACCCAACGCTTCAAGGCGCGAGCCAAGAGTGGGAAAGGGAACACCGCCGTAGAGGCAGGTCACAAGCCCCACGGAATCGTCTGCGAGCGACGCGATCACCTTTCGCAAATAATCCCGAGGTACCCGGATGTCGCTGTCGTTCACGAGGAGGATTTCGTGGCGCGCCGCGGGCAACATCTGCGCCAGATTGCTGACCTTGATGTTCGTTCCCAGAACGCGATCGCAGACGAGCAGTTCGATCGGTCGGTCGGGATACTTTGCCTGCAGCTTGTGCACAATTTCGATGGCGGGATCGAGGGGATCGCTGACTCCGAAGATCAGCTGAAACTCGGGATAGTCCTGTTCGCAGTGGCTGCAAAAACTCTCCCAGATTTCGGGATCGACGCCTCGCAACGGCTTGAGGATGGAAACTGGCGGCAACTGACCAGCGGGTAGCGAAGGCTGGCTTTGCTTCTTGCCAGCGTCGCTGAGAAAACTCGCCAGTCCGCACGCGGAAAGGAAATAAAAAAACAGGCTCCCGACGGTTCCGATTGCGGCCACAGCTTCGAGCAATAATCTCGCAGTCAATGGTGGCATCACTAGATGTTACTCGTAGCGCAGGGACTCGATAGGGTCAAGATTAGCCGCTTTCCACGCGGGATAAATACCAAAGATCAGCCCTACCGCGGCCGATGCGACGAAAGCAAACATCGACCAGTACATTGACATGGTGGCCGGAAGCGACGGAAAGGCAATCGGCACGATGGCGGTGATGAGAGCGCCCAGCGCGAGCCCGATCACTCCGCCGACGGCTGTGAGCATGACGGCTTCAAGCGTGAACTGCACCATGATGTCGCGCTTGCGGGCCCCGATGGCTTTGCGCACTCCGATTTCGCGGGTCCGCTCGGTCACCGAAACCAGCATGATGTTCATGACGCCCACCCCGCCCACGATCAATCCGACACTCGAAACCGCAAACATGAAGATGAAAATCATACTCGTGATCTGGTTCCATACGTCGGAAATCGAGTCTTGCGTGAAGATGGCGAAATTGTCCGGATTATCGGGCGGGACCTTGCGCCGCCGCCGCAGCAACTCGCGCATTTCGTCAATGGCTTTGGGCATGTCATCGTGCGAGGTGGCTTTGACGCTGATCCAGTACTGTTTCAGTTCGGGGTGCAACTTACGGAACGTGGCTAGCGGAAAAAAAACGATGTTGTCGTCGGGATTCTTTCCGCCGCCGAACACACTTTTGCGAAGTTTCGCGACGCCGATCACGGTAAAAAGCTGGCCCTCGATGTCCAACTCTTTGCCCAATGCCTGCTCATTCGGAAAAAGCTCCCCTGCCGTATCGTGGCCGATGATAATGACCGGGGCACGACGATCCTCATCGATATCGCTGAACCAGCGGCCAGAGTCGATGGCCATGTCAAAAACGTCTTTGTAGGAACTGGTGTCGCCTTCCAGAATGGTTTGCTTGGACTTCCGGTCTTTGTACTTGACCGAGTAGGTTCCTGTCCCAAGTTGCGGATGGACATATTGCACCATGACGGTCACCGCTTTCACGTGAGGCAGATCCTGCATCGCCATGGCATCGTCGAAGGTTAGTTCCTTGCGCTTGCGCATCTCTTCGGTGGGGCGGCCAAAGCTGAAGGGCTCCATGTGAAAAGCGAAAATGATATTCGAGCCCAGGCTGCTGATGACTTGGCTTACGTTATCGTTCAGGCCGCGTACGATCGACGAAATTCCGATGACGACGGCAACTCCAATCACAATGCCCAGCACGGTCAGCGACGAGCGCATTTTGTTGCTGCGGATCGTCTCGACCGCCATGTTCAAGCCTTCGCCGAATTCGCCTTTGACATGCATTCTGGATCAGAACCTTCAACGCAGAGTGCGCCGAGAAAGCATACTTCATTACGTCTCAAATCGTAGCGCCGTAATGGGGTCGAGTGTGGCAGCGCGGCGCGCGGGATAGACGCCGAAAAAAATACCAACGCTTGCCGCCACCAGGACTCCCGCCGCGACGGCCCAGAGCTTGATGGTCGAGGGCATGCCGATGGCGAGCGTGACACCCTTGGCGATGGCAATGCCGAACAGCACTCCGATCGCGCCGCCCAGCAAGGCCAGCGTGACGGACTCAATCAAAAATTGCAGCATAATATCGTCGCGGCGCGCGCCGATGGCCTTGCGGACACCGATCTCTCGCGTCCGTTCTGTCACCGAAACCAGCATGATGTTCATGATCACGATCCCACCCACTACCAGCGAGATGGCCGCGATCCCAATCATGGCGTAAAAGAATGTGCCGCTGAAATTCGACCAGATACTGAGCAGGCTGTCGTTGGTCTCAATGTCGAAATTATCTTCATCGCCGGGGTGGACGTGGCGGCGGGCACGCAAAACAGCACGTGTCTCATCCATCGCCTCGTCGAATCCGGCGCCGCTCGCCGCGGCTTTGCCGGAAATGCGAATGCTTTCATGCGAACCGTTCTGTTTCTGAAACGCGGTGATCGGCATGAGGGCGTAGTTATCCAGACTCTGGCCGAGCGTCTTGCCTTTTCTCTTGCCAACGCCGATCACACGATAGACCCAGCCGTCGATCCGAACCTCCTTGTTGATGGGATCCAACCCCGGCATCAGCGTATCCACGACGTCGGGCCCGATCACGACAACGGGGGAGTTATTCTTCATGTCGATATCGTTGATCATGCGTCCTGAAGTCAAGTCGATATCGAGAATCGGAACCATGGAGGGCGTCATGCCGCGAACCGTGGTATCGGTGATGGATTGCTCGCCGTACTTGACGTGTCCGCTTTCATTGCGCAATGCGGCTCCCACCCATTCGCAATGCTTGCAGGCTTCGAGGACGGCCTCGTAGTCCTCCATGGTGAGGTTCTTGCGCTTTTCGCCTTCGAGGAATTTATCGATGTTGGTAACCGCAGGGGAATTTTTGAAGACGAGGAAGACGTCGGCGCCCAGATTGAAAATCTTCGTCGCTACATAGCCATTGATGCCGTTGACAAACGTGACCACAGCAATCACCGCGGCTACTCCGATCACCACGCCTAGCAGGGTGAGAGCGGAGCGCAGTTTATTCGCCCACAGCGACAGGAACGCGATCTTGATTCCCTCGGTGATATGCATGGATCCGACGACGTAGGTGCTGGAAAGCACACTCTCTCTAACGAGTTTAGCAGGATGGGGAAAACGGAAATCGCGCTAGCAACGTGCACAGCTCGAGGATGTCATCTCTGGAGGAACAGCACCCTCGCCCGACAGTTTCGTAGCCGGGGGCTTCTGTGCTCCACTGACAAGACTTATGCTCTGCCGGAAGCAAGGCGCATGGAGAGTTTTACGGACACAAACGCCACCAGCAGCGCCAGCACGGTCCAACACGCCGCACCCTCAAGATTCCGCTGGAATCCGCCGCCCAGCGATTCGAGGATGGACGTTAGCACGGACGATGACACGGAAAACTGCGCACTCATTGACGCTCTAATCCCCAGCACGATAGCCACAATCACCGTCACGAGAGCCAACGCCAGCCCGAATCCCCCCACCACCAGGCCGGGCAGAGCGCGCTTCCAGGGGAACGGAATTGGGGGCGGCGCGGCAGCCTCGCGCCGAATCGCATCCATGACGGAGACGGCGAAGCCCGACGACGGGAGGATTTCTTCTTCTCGGGAAAGAATGCGATTCATTTCGTCATCCTCGGGTTCAGTCAAGCGTGTCATATGGCCTCCTTGAGGCGCTGCACAGTCAATAGTTGCGGAAGTTTGCTGCGCAAGATTTCCCGTCCGCGGGACAATCTCGCCTTGACCGTGCCTTCGGGCAGGCCGAGACTCCGCGCGGCGGTGGTGACGTCCATCTCGTGAAAGTAAAAAAGAACCAGAGCCTCGCGATACTTCGGGGGCAGAGCGCCGACCGCGCGCCGCACGACTACATCGCTATCATGTTCTTCCAGACCTCCATCGGAAGGGCGCGGATCCCGAGGTTCGGGAACATCTTCGATCGGCACGGTGCGTGCCGGAATGCGCCGCAGTTCCGAACGATAGAGGTTGGTGGCCAGCGCAAATAGCCAGGTCGAAAAGACCGCATCCTTACGCCATTGGCCCAAGGCCCGGTAGGCACGAAGAAAAGCTTCCTGAGCCATCTCCTCGGCGCGACCCCGATCATGGCAAAAACGATAGGCCAGATTCACCAGTGGCCCCTGCCAACGGCGGACAAGCCCCTCAAAGGCAGGAATGTCACCAGACAGAACTCTTTCGACATCGGTCTGATCGTCGTTGGCGCTCACGCTAGACTCCGGCTCAATGGTATGACACGATGCCGTTGCCGGCGGTTGCATTATTTCAAAAATCGCCGCGAACCAGAAAAATGCAACCGGAACCGCGGTAAGGCGGTCGTACTGGGTGTAAGCGGACAAACCGCTCGAGGAGGATGTCATGGACCCCAGTCTGGGAGAGACAGTCGTAGGCGCATCAGTTTTTCTAGTCCCAATCGTCGGCAGCATCGCGCTGTTCTCGTTTCTGGCAGTGGCGTCCTGGTCTGAGGCGCGGCGCAAAGAGAGAGAAGCGTATTACAAGAGCGAAACCCTGAAAAAAATTGCGGAAAGCTCCGGAGAGGGAGCCAAGAGCGCGCTGGAATTGATTCGCGAGCAGGAGAAGAACTCTGTACGCCGCCGTCTCGAAGGCATGAAGATCGGTGGTTTGGTGACGGCGGCGGTTGGCATCGGGCTCATGATATTTCTGCGTGGAATGGAGCACGAGGAACCGGTCTACCTTGTCGGACTAATGCCATTGTTGATTGGCGTGGCTTTGCTGCTTTATCCGTTAATGCTCGCACCCAAAGTGCAGGAGTAGTAGCGCAGGAGTAAGGGAAGCGCCGTTTGGCCTGCGCTCTCTGCCAGAGCGATTGCCTGCACTATAATGAATTGGTTGGCAGCCGGACCGGACGGTCGGACGGAAAGTGCCACAGAAAACATACCGCCCGGGCCGCAAGGCTCAGGTAAGGGTGAAAAGGTGCGGTAAGAGCGCACCGCCGACGCAGTAATGCGGCGGGCAGGGCAAACCCCACACGGAGCAAGACCAAATAGGGAGGGATTCTCCGGCAAGCCTTCGGGCCGCGCCGGGGGTGCGTGCCGGCTCGGCGCGCCACAACCTCCGGGTAGGTCGCTTGAGCCCCGCAGTAATGCGTGGCCCAGAGGAATGACCGTCCCGCCGCAAGGCGGACAGAATTCGGCTTACAGGTCCGGCTGCCACAACCCTTAACGAAATCCCGCGCCGAGCGTCTATAGTCAAGGCACTTCGGGCATTGCGTTCTTGTCGCCCGCAATTCGTTCTCGATCGTCTATCTATGAGCAATCGAAATTTTGCAATCGGAAAGCGCAGCCTGGTTTTTCTAGTGTTGTTTTTTCTCATCTGTTCCTTCGCCTTCGCGGACGAGGGAATGTGGCTCTACAACTCATTTCCCAAGGACGCGGTAAAAGCCAAGTACGGTTTTGAACCAACGCAGGAATGGCTGGACCACGTGCGGCTTTCTTCCGTTCGCTTCAATAACGGAGCTTCGGGATCGTTCGTTTCCTCGGACGGTCTTGCCATCACCAATCATCACGTCGGCTCGCAATGCATTCACCAGCTCTCCACCGGTGGCCGGGACTACATGAAGACTGGTTTCTACGCCCAGTCCATCGCCGAAGAAGCCAAATGCCCCGACCTGGAACTCAACCAATTAATCACCATTGAAGATGTTACGGCGCAGGTGAACGCCGCAGTTAAACCAGACATGTCGGTCGCAGATGCGGGCCAGGCGCGGCGCGCCGCGATGTCCGCGATCGAAAAGACCTGCGCCACTTCGACCGGCCTGCGTTGCGATGTGGTCACGTTGTATGCGGGAGGAGTTTACAACCTCTACGAGTACAAGAAGTACACCGATGTTCGCCTGGTATTCGCACCGGAGTTCGACGCCGCCTTTTTTGGAGGCGATCCCGATAATTTCAGTTATCCGCGCTACGATCTCGATGTCGCTTTCTTTCGCGTCTACGAAAACGGCAAGCCCGCCCACATGGATAACTATCTGCAGTGGTCGAGAGCCGGTGTCAAGGAGGGTGATCTGATCTTCGTGTCTGGGCATCCGGGCTCGACCGACCGGCTCAAAACGGTATCCCAATTGGAGTTTTTGCGCGATGTGAGTTATCCCACGCGCATCGCCATGTTGAGCCGCCGCATCGCGCTCGTGCAAAGTTTTGGCGCGACCTCCGCCGAAAACTCCCGCATTGCCCAGGAAGAATTATTCGGATATCAGAACAGCTACAAGGCGGTCACGGGTTCCGCGCGCGGGTTGAAAGACGCGGATTTGATGGCCTCGAAGGCTGTCGACGAAAAGAAATTGCGTGCAGCGGTGGCAACGAATCCCAAGCTGCATACGGAGATTGGCGACCCTTGGAGCGCTATCGCCCAGGCCATGGTCGTGGAAAAGCAGAACTACCTGCCCTACGTTTATGTTGAGCGGATGTCTGGGTTCAACTCCGACCTGGCGGGAATCGCCCGCACTCTGGTACGTGTGACGCGCGAAAAAACCAAGCCCAACGGAGAGCGACTGCGAGAGTTTGCCGACTCCGGATTGCCTTCGCTCGAGCAACGGCTTTTTTCCACGGCGCCGATTTACAAATCGCTCGAAACCGTGACCCTGGCGGATTCTTTAGCGGAAATGCAAGAGGCCATGGGCAAGAACAACCCGGTCGTCGAAAAAGCGCTTGGTGGAAGGCCTGGGGCTGAAGTTGCCAAGACATTGATCGACGGCACGAAACTGGACGATGTGACGGTTCGTCAGCAACTATATTCTGGCGGGGTGGCGGCAATCGAGGCGTCCACGGATCCACTGATCGTTCTACTGCGAAGTATTGACCCTGAAGCTCGCGCGGTCCGCAAGATTTACGACGATCAAGTGGAAGCCGTCGAGCGCCAGGACGGCGCGAAAATTGCTACGGCGCGCTTCTCCGAAGCTGGATTCAAGGAACCTCCTGACGCCACGTTTACGTTGCGGCTCGCCTATGGAGCAGTGCGCGGCTACACCGAGAACGGCCGGCCAATCCCATATTTCACCACCTTCGCGGGTGTTTACCAGCACGCGGCCGACCACGGCAACGAGCCGCCTTACCGGTTGCCGGAACGCTGGATGACTGCTAAATCCCAACTCAATCTCGACACGCCAATCGACTTCGCAGCGACCGCGGACACGATCGGCGGAAACTCGGGAAGCCCGCTGGTGAATCAGGCTGGCGAGATTGTCGGTGTGAATTTCGACAGGAACGTGCAGGCCCTGCCGCGGAATTTCTTCTTCGAAGATAAGGTTGGGCGCAACATAAGTGTTGACGTTCGCGGCATCCAGGAGGCGCTGCGCCACATCTTCGGAGCGACGGCACTGGCAGATGAGTTACTGGCCGGCGCTCACACGGAGTCGACTGCAACGAACGCGCCGCAGTAGGCGACGTCGTTACAACGGCGCTGGAGTCATCCCTTGGAATGATGTTCCCAGGAATTTTCCCTGGGCATCGAAGTTCCAGGTGAAAATAGCCAGCCCTGCCCGAGCGCAGGCGTGGCAGCCGTTGATCAGCGGATATCCCACCACAAACTGAGTTCCGCCATTGGGCCCCGGTTGCGAGTTTGGCCACGTCTTCCCATCGCGATCTCCGGGCCATAAATCGACGTTGGGGAATTGATTCTTGAGATCCTGAAACTGGGCGCTGCGCTCCATCGTTTTTCTGTCGAGTAGTTTCAGATCCTCAACATCCACGATTCGAGGCTGCCCATTTACGAGCAACAGACCATAGTTAGTATTGGCGCGAAGCGGATAGGTGATCCACGCGAAGGCAACCGTGCCCTCATCCTGGAAACCGGTCATGATGCCGAAATCGCCGTGGCTCTGCTTGTAAAGTTGGCGCGTAAAGTTCACGGCGGCCGTGGGAGCGCCGGCTTTCGACATCTGGCCGATCAGACATTCGACAATGCGGGACGCACTGTCGCAGGCAGCGTGACCGGCCGCGAGGAACTGTGGCGTTGCCTGCCACACTGCCGACGCATCAATCTTTGCCGGCCCATGTCGCGCCGAATCATGTTGTGCCGGCGCCTGTTGCGATTGCGCGATCGCACATCCCGCCAGGCAGACGAGAATGAGAACGAGCTTGCACATATTTCTTCCTCAGAGGCGCCACTATAATTTAGGTATCCGGTATCTTCCTACAAGGGGCAAAGTGTGGCAAGACGGCTCCAATGCCCAGTTGCGGTTTAGCCCATTTTTGATTTTGCAAAGAAACGAGTTGGAGCGCAGCCCAGCATGTCCTCTAGCGATAACACGCCGATTCCTTCGAACGTTGGCCTCTGCGGGCACTGCTGCCATGTTCGCCGGATGACATCCGACCGCGGTTCGACTTTCTTGATGTGTAAGCTCTCATTCGAGGACTCGCGGTTTGCAAAATATCCGCGTCTCCCGGTATTGGTTTGCAGAGGCTATCGGAGTGACACGGAGAATCCACCGGCTAACGGCGCATAGTTGCGAACCGTTCACACGCCTCTTTGCCAGCGGTGTCGATCATCCCTATAATTGAGGTTTGGCACGAGTCCACGGCGTGGCCGTATCTCTGACTCGTGATTTCACGGATCGTCAGCACCCGTTACAGAACGCCAGATATCGAACACCTTAAGGAGAATTCTATGTCCGCACCCAGCCGTCGCCCGGAAATTCGTCGTCGTCGCACCCGCGCCGAAAAAGTCGCCAAACTACGTAAGCGCCTCGCCGCCGCGTCTGCCTCCGCTGACAAAGACCGTATCACCGCCAAGCTGCATCGCATCGCTTTTGTTTCTCCGGGAAACCCGCTGATCAAGAACGCGTAGAGCAAGACGGTCAGGCTTGCGAGGGCACGCGTCCCCATACGAACGTTCTAAAATTCCACCGTCACGAATCTTACCGGACTCTTGCCCATATTCGTCAACGTGTGGGTGTAGCCTCCTGGCAACCACTTGACGTCGCCGGACTTGAATTTTCCGGGCATCGGGCTCATCCCTTCGACGTCGCTGCGCACATCGAGATCGGTGACCGCAACCAGTAAATGCGGTCCGTCATACTTGTGGCTGGGGGTGACCGCACCCGGTTCAAGCGTGACCTCGCACACGCGTACGCCATCCTTCACGGAAAGCACCTTGCTGCGCCCGCCCGGGAAAGTCTTCTCGCCACTTTCCTCTGGCCAGTGGGATGGCGTCTGCCGCAATTTTTCATCCTGCATCAGTTCAATCGTCACGTTGCGAAAGGGCTGGTCCGAGAGATTCGTGGCGATGTGGGCAAAGTTTCCCGGAGCAAACCGCGTGTCGCCGTCCGCGAGTTTGACGTCCGCAGGCGCCTTGCCCGCGACTTCGTTGGAGAGATGAGCGTCGCCCAGTGTGACGAAGACGTAGTCGTGGCGATGACGATGCATGAGTGTCGCGGTATGGGGAGCAACCTCAACCTTGAAGACGCGTACATCCTCGTTTTCAACGACAAGGTGGTGCGAGGGCTCCGCGGTGATCTCGACCTCGGGAGTGGCCTGGGCGAGCAGCAGTGGACTCAGCAGGAGGAGAAATAATGCACGTTTCATGGCCGGGAATTGTAGCATCGAAGGAGTGGTCGTAGCGCGCGACGGTAGCCACAGTTGAGCTACGTTGAAATTTACAACCGAGGGGGCTGCCCCTAGCCGGCATACACAATTTTTCCTCCGACAATAGTCGCGACAACTTTTCCCGTCAGTGGCCATCCATCGAGGGGCGTGTTCCTCGATTTCGAGAGGGACTTGGCTGCGTCGAAAGTCCACTTCTTCTTCGGATCGAACACGGTAACGTCGGCGGCCGAACCGCGAACCAGCGAGCCGCGCCCGCGCAAATCGAAACAGCGCGCCGGACCGGCGGTGAAGAGTTCCACGATGCGCGCAAGTGGGATGTGCCTCTCGCGATGCAGCCTGGTGATCGCCAGCGCGAGCGCGGTTTCGAGCCCGGTAATGCCGAATGCAGCACGTTCGAATTCCATTTCCTTTTCGTGGGCGGCGTGCGGAGCGTGATCGGTGGCGATGGCGTCCACCGTGCCATCGGCGAGCGCGGCCAGAATGGCTTCGCGGTCAGAAACCGAGCGCAGCGGAGGGTTCATCTTGTAGTTGCTGTCGTAGTCCCGCATGTCTTCATCGGTCAGCGTGAAATGGTGCGGGGTAACCTCGAACGTGATGCGCGCTTTGGCGCGCTTGCCACGGCGCACGCTCTTCAACGCATCCGCGGTGGAAAGATGGGCGACATGCAGTCGGGCATTGGGAATATGCATCGCGAGCTGTACATCACGCTCCACAATTGAGGCCTCAGCCGCCGCCGTCATACCACGTAGCCCGAGACGGAACGAACGTGCGCCCGCGTGCATGGAACAATTCTCGGTCAAGCGGGTGTCTTCAGCGTGTTGCACGACCGGGAAATTCAGCTCTCCGCCTAGGGCCAGAGCTTCGCGCATGATGTTGTCATCGAGGATGGGCTTGCCATCGTCAGTCACCGCGATCGCACCGGCGGTCTGGAGCGCACGAAAGTCGGTGAGCAAAGCTCCCTTGCTCGATCGGGTCGCGGCGGCGATGGCAAAAACATTGACGACCGCCCCGCGCTCGGGCTGACGAAGCCATTCGATCCATTCGACCGAGTCGACCACCGGAATCGTGTTGGGCATGGTGCAGACAGTGGTGAATCCGCCAGCGGCCGCGGCCGCTGTGCCCGTGGCAATGGTCTCTTTGTGCGTTTGTCCAGGCTCACGCAGATGCACGTGCAGATCGATGAAGCCAGGCGCGACAATGAGTCCTCGAGCATCGAATTTCTCGTCCGCGCCACCCTTGATCTTGTTAGGAAGCGCAACCTCGGCAACCCGGCCGTCTTTCAGCAGCACGTCCATGGGTGCGTCGATACGCGCCCCCGGGTCGATGAGGTGGCCGCCCTTAATCAGCAAACTGGTTCGTTTTTTCTCGGGGCTCATCGCATTCTCCCCATTGCCCGCGCCAGAATCGCCATTCGCGTGGGCACGCCGTTGTGCACTTCTTCCAGAATGCGCGCCTGTGCTCCGTCGGCAATTTCGCTGGTCAATTCCAGACCGCGAATGATAGGACCAGGATGCATCACCATGGCATCTTTCTTTGCCATCTTCAACCGGGCCGGGTTCATCTGGTACCGCGCGATATACTCGGCAAGATCGATTTTCAGCCCGGAAAGTCGCTCGGTTTGTACGCGCAACAGCATGACCACATCGGTACCGCGCAACGCGTCCTCGATGTGGCGGGTCACGCGCACGCCCGGGGCAAGCGTCGTCGCAATGTCGGGCACGAGCTCCGGCGGCCCGCACAGAATAATCTTCACGCCGAACTTGCTTAACAGGTGGCACGCTGATCGCGCCACCCGGCTATGGAAGATGTCGCCGACAATCGCGATCTGCAGGCCTTTGAAGGTCTTCTTGTTGCGCAGAATCGTGTAAGCGTCGAGCAGCGCCTGCGAGGGATGCTCGTGCAGTCCATCTCCGGCGTTGATCACCGGCACGTCGATGTGCTGCGCCATCACGTAGGGAGCTCCCGCGTTGGGATGGCGAATGACGATGATGTCCGCGCCCACTGCGCGCACCGTGTATCCCGTGTCGAGCAGCGATTCGCCTTTCTCAATGCTCGAACCGAACGATTGGATAAGCACGGTATGAGCGCCCATGACTTTCGCGGCGGTTTCAAACGAGCTTCGGGTGCGGGTCGATGCCTCGTAGAAAAGAAGAAACACCCGCTTTCGCTTGAGCAGTGGCCGCGGCTTGTCCGGATTCATGCGCCGGGCAAACTTCAAAAGTTTCAGGATCTCGGCTGCTTCCATGTGCTCAATGCCGAGCAGGGAACCGCGCGCTGGATTCATAGATAATTTGTAATTTCCAATTTGTAATTTGTAATTTTGCAATGCGATGAGGAGCGAGCTTTTCAATTACAAATTACAAATTGCCAATTACAGATTGCCTTGCTGCTTTTCCATCAACAAAACTTTTTCCGCGTCATCGATCTCGCGAAGTTTCACCTCAATAATCTGATTTTCCGTGGTTTGCACTGTTCTCCCAATGAAAGCGGCCTCAATCGGCAACTCGCGATGTCCGCGATCGATCAACACGCATAACTGCAGGCGCTTGGGACGGCCCGAGCGAAACAGCGCATCCATGGCGGCACGGGTCGTGCGGCCGGTATAGAGCACGTCATCCACCAGCACCACCGACTTGCCCGTGATGGGAATTTCCATCTCCGTTTTTTGCACGACCGGCTTGGAGTCGAGAGTCGAAAGATCATCGCGATACAGCGTAATGTCGAGCGTGCCGACCAGCACAGGCTTCTTTTCGATGCGCTGAATGATTTTCGCCAGGCGCTCCGCCAGTGGAACACCGCGGCGCCGGATGCCAACCAGCGCAAGATCTTCGATGCCATTATTTTTCTCAAGAATTTCGTGCGCCAGCCGGATCAAGGTGCGCTCCACCTCGGACGCAGACATGAGCTGCGCCTTCTCCCGAATCTCCACCGAATGCTTGGCCGCGCGTACATTCATAAACGCTGCATCATACGCGTGCGCATGAGGTGAGAGCAAGGCCAGAACCAAGAATCACGAAGGACTTAAGTAGCATGAAGGAAAACCGGGGAAATCCAGGGCTCCGCGTCGCTGGTCATTCAAACTAGCCCCGCGGGCTCCGCGGCCGCAAAAGCAACGAGGCAAGCGCTCCGCCAAGTGAGGCCAGCACCAGGGCCAGCATCATCCAAAAAAAGAACGTGATCGCCAGTCCCGACGGAGTGAACAGGTTATGGATGCCGGCTTGAATGTCAGGGTCAGCCATGTTGCTGCCGAATTTTTGTGCGACCTTGAGGATCGCATCCATGTATTCCTGCTGGGCATGGAAAACAAAAACCCGAATCGTGATCAGCAGGGCATTGATGGCGAAAGCGACCACTCCCGCCGCTCCCCCAAGTCGCGCTCCGAGACGGGCGGGAAGGACCACCCTGCTTTCGCGGCGGTAGAAAAAAACAGCGAGAGTTCCGGTTAACACGATCCCGAGGATTGGAATGATCCCGACAAAAACGCCGAGCACGCCGGCCTTCAGCGCGGCACGCACCGCCATTCCACGGTCCGTTGTTCCAGCCAGCGCGCCAGCCATCATCCCGGCTTTTATGCCGGGGCGTTCGAATTGCCCAGGTTGAGGAAGTTCCGGAGAAAGCTCGTCCGACGCGCGATTCAGGCCAACCGCAACTCCAGCATCCGGACTCTCAACCTGCACGTGAATTTGAGGAGCGCGGCACTGCGGACAGAACGGCCGGCCGTCCTCGACCGTTGTTCCACACTGTTGGCAAGAGTGCTCCACATCTTTGAAGCTAGCGCACAACGAACCGGAAGAGCAAGGCGGGCATCGGGTGATCTGGCGATCGGATGATCGGATGATCGGAACCCAAAGCGAGACAGAGATCACCCAATGCCTTCAAATCGTATCGTCCTTGCCAGTGTGCACCCGCACATACACAAGGGCAAAATGGGATCCGTGGCCGCTGGGTTTGACCGAGACGATGTGCTGGTTCTCCTCGGTGCCAACTTTCAACTCCACCGAGTCGCCGCCGCTGTCACTGTCACAGGAAACGGGCTTGGAACCTTCCTCTTTTAAATCTTTGCCCTTGTAGTTTGCGTGGCCTGCGCTCCAGTTACTGCGGCACTGGATCGGTTTGCCATACTTCTGCAGCTCTTTGGTGTAGTAGGAGATGATTTTGTCGGGAGCGTCGTCGGAAATAAATTCCCCAGCGACCACCTTTAGCGAGAATCCAGCCACCGAAAGATTTACGTTAGCACTCTTCTTATCGTCGCCATCGTCTTTCGGAGCGGGCTTGGCGCCAGGATAGATGCTCAGGCCGGCATCCCGAATATCGACTTGCTCGCTGACGTGCAAATCGCCGATGGGGGACTTGATGTCGACATTCTTGTCGCCATCTTTGCCTTTGTCGTTGGCATTGATGCTGCAAGCGGGAAGAACGCAAAGGGCCGCAATAAGAATCAGCGTGCCAAACGAAAGCTTAGCCATAACGTTGCGACCGATTCTCACACCGGCGGATGTCTTAGGGCTGAACATCAGAAGAACCTCCTGAACTGGGTTGGCTTGAATTTGTTCGGGCGGGGCGCTCGATCCCATCACCGCGGGATGCGATGCCCGGAATCGTAACCGGCAGATGACCGCCGATCGGAATCTCGCCGAAGATTGCTTTCACGGCCGCGGTTTCCGATACGCTTGCATTCGAGAACGCACAAACATAATTCTCGATGGTGGGAAAATCTTGCACCAGGTAGGGGTTTCCCATGGCAAGCACTACAGTGCGGTTGGCGGCGCGATCGAGAATCGCCGTAAGTAAAGATCCGGTAGCACTGTCCATGGCAACTGAATTCTTCAATCCGCCGCCGGCGGCTCGCATGGCTTTGCCCGCGGTCGGAATCACGTAGACCGCAGCGATCACGTGTTCCGCCGCTTCGATCGCTTCCACCACCGATGCCTTCATGCCGGTAGCCGAGCGAGCATCGGCGTAGATCACGCGGGCATCCGGTACACGGGCTAGAATCTGGTGTTCGAGCATACGTCCCGAGTCGGTGCGCAGATCGTCGGAGAAAATCACGACTACAAGACGATTGCTCACCTCTGTCAAGGATTGATACGGAAGAGCGGCCTCCGGAGTTCCCACAGAAGTTGCCTGCAGCGGGATGACTTTGCGGTTTTCGCGGACGAGGGTGATGGCTTCGTCGGCAATGCGTTGTCCGACCGCGAGATTCTCGGGTCTTGCAATCTGGCTTGAGAGTTGAGTAAGGTCCACCAACCGTGCCTTGTTCAATCCAAGAGAAGCCTTTAGTTCCAGAATCTTACGCACCGATTGGTCGAGCCGCTGCCGGCTGATTTCGCCACTCTCCACGGCTTGCAGCATCGAGCGGTAGCTGGCGTCGAGGTTGGCGGGAATAATCAGCACGTCGTTGCCGGCCAGAAAGGACTCCACTGCGGTCCTGCCAACATCTTTCGCGTGCAGGCGGGTCAACCCCGCCATGTCAAGGGCGTCCGTCACCACAATCCCTTTAAATCCCATCTCTTCCTTAAGCAGTCCGTCCACAATCGACCGCGAAGTTGTAGCCACCCGGTTGGGCCCGGAATCGAGCGCAGGAACGGTGACGTGCGCCACCATCACGGCATCCACGCCAGCTTCGATCGCACGCCTGAACGGCGGCAACTCAACTGCATCCAGCCGCGCACGATCGCCTGTCACTTGCGCGAGGCCAAGATGAGAGTCGGTCGCGGTGTCGCCGTGTCCAGGAAAATGCTTCGCCGTGACCGCCATGCCCCCTTCGTGAGCGCCCCGAATGTACGCCGCAACGAAATCGCCCACCTGCGTCGGATCTCCTCCGAAAGAGCGTGTGTTGATGATGGGATTCGAAGGATTGGAGTTCACGTCGGCATCGGGGAAAAAATTCCACTGTACTCCGACCGCCCTAGCCTCAAGGGCCGTGATGCGTCCAAAAGCTTCGGCATTCTCGGTTTGCCCGGTAGCTCCAAAAGCCATCGCGTGCGGGAAAACGGTGGTGCCATTCAGGCGCATGGACACGCCGCGCTCAAAGTCTGCCGCGACCACCAGCGGCAGCTTGGATGTGCGTTGCAACCGGTTGAGCAGTTCTGCGGCAACGTAGGGCTGGCTTTTGAGCAGCACCGGCCCCTCGACCGGGACGGTCATCACCAGCGATCCAACATGATATTTGTTGACGCTGTCCCGCAGTTGAATCCAGGTTGGGGAGGCGTCATTCAGGAATTGCGCAAGCACCTTGATCCCGAACAGTTGCCCGACTTTCTCTTCGAGCGACATCCTGCGGAGTGTCTTGTCGGCCCACTTCTGGCCGGCTTTGTCGAGATGGATTGGCCCGACCTGCTGATAGCGTTCTTTGCCTTTGTCTTTCGCAAAGCAGAGTGTCGCGGCCAGCAGAAGCGCGGTCAGCAGCAGATGACGGAGCATGCCTTTGACAATAACAAAAGTCAGCCTGCAACGCCGTTCCACTTTCGGCGTTTAGTTTCGTTCATCACTGTAACTTTTCGGCGGTTGGTGGATACCTATTACGAGAACGTACTTTCCAGACGGGAAACGAAAGGTTCTCCGGTATGGATGAATCTGGTCGTTCCGTGTTTACAGGAGGACTTATGGCAACAATTGCAGCGCCAAGAATTCAATCTCCAGGTGCGACCCCCATCGCGCCGCAGTGGCACACCGCGCTGCTCGTAGCCTTGTTCCTGGGATTAGCATTCAGCGGAGCGTTTTTCCAGCGCCACGCTCGCTCGGAGCCCGGAGGTCTGCAGCAGAATCCGCATCTCATCCCTCTCTATCTTTCGCTCATCGCCATGGAATGGGGCCTCGTCTACTACGTGTGGAAGGGCCTGCGCCGGACCGGAACGAAACTGAGCGAGCTAATCGGGGGCAAATGGACAAGCGTGAAAGACGTGCTCGTGGACGCCGGTCTCGCGATCGGTTTATGGACCACTTGGAAACTCGTCGAAACCGCCTGGACTCGCTGGCTAGGTACTGGCCATGCTGCTTCCATCCAAACCTTGCTGCCACAACGAGCGCTGGAAATTCTCCTCTGGATTGGAGTCTCCATGAGCGCGGGCATCTGCGAAGAGCTGGTCTTTCGCGGATACTTCCAAAGACAATTCCATGCCTATAGCCATAGTCTTTGGGTGGCGTGGGTGCTGCAAGCTTTGCTCTTCGGGATTTCCCACGGCTATCAGGGAGTCGAAGCGTGCTTGGGAATCGCAGCTTATGGCGCATTGTTTGGTCTCTTGGCGATCTGGCGCGGCAGTCTGCGTCCGGGCATGATCGCGCATGCCGGAACAGACATTCTCAGTGGCATCTTTGGGATCTAGCTGCGGATTCCAGCTGTGCTTTAGCAAAAAGACGTACTGGTATAACTTTCTCGACGGATCGTTTTCTTGATGGACAGTGCTTGTGAAACGCCAAAATGACCGACTTCAGCTCACTCTACAAACAGTACGCGCAAGATGTGTACCGCTTCGCGTTGTACTTGTCGGGCGAGCGCAGTGATGCGGAGGACATCACTTCGGAAACGTTCGTGCGCGCCTGGACTGCGCCCGAACCGATCAGGATGGAAACCGCGAAGGGTTATTTGTTCGCGATTGCGCGCAACTTGTTTCTGCAAGGGCTGAGAAAAAAATCACGCCACGTCGGGCTCGACGAAAACTTGCGCGCACCCGGGGCTAGCCCTTACACGCACGCCGAAGGAAAAGAGGAATTACAGTTCCTGCTCGCTCAGCTTCAGGAGTTGCCGGAAGAAAGCCGCGCCGCCTTGCTCATGCGCGCGGTTGATGGAATGGCGTACGAAGAAATTGCGCGAGCCCTCGGAGTTTCGCTCGCGGCAGTAAAAGTCAAGATTCACCGGGCTCGTCTAGCGCTAGCAGGAATCCGAAATAACTAGCCGGAGCGGTGAAGCGCAAGTCGCGAAGAGAACAAATAAACGCAAAGAGAACAAATTGAAGGGGTGACCGAAAATGAACGTTACACGGGAAGTGATTCTGGATCTGCTGCCGGTGTATCTTGCGGGCGAGGCTAGCCCTGCCACGCGTGCGCTGGTTGAAGAGTATCTGAAACAGGACACGGAACTCGCCGAGCGCATACGCGTGCAATGGAGAGATAACTTGGCGACGGCCTTGCCGTCTGCGCTTCCGCCAGATCTGGAGTTGCGTTCGCTCCGCCGCACGCGCAGCCTGCTCGGCTGGCAGAAGTGGCTGTTCGGGTTTGCGATATTCTTCACCGCCATGTCACTGAGCAGTCAGTTCACGTTTGAAGGTAGCCATTTGAAGGACTTTCACTTCTTGCTGCGCGACTATCCAATTGAGTTCGGAATTTGCATTGTGCTTGGCCTAGCCTGTTGGGCCGGCTATTACACCATCCGGCGCCGCCTCCGAACAACCTGAACCGCAAAAAAGGGGCGCGGTTTGCTCCGGGGCTGGATTCAAATCTCCCGTTCAACCAGAGCAATGCTTTCGGCCTGTATTGCCTCGTCATCTCCAAATCCGGCAAGCCAGTGCACATCCGGCTCTCTACGGAACCAGGTGATCTGGCGCTTGGCATAGTTGCGATGCGCCTGCTGCGCTGCCGCCAGCGCCGATCCTCGATCCAGTTCGCCGCGCAGAAACTGCAGCGCCTGCTTGTACCCCAGTGACGAGAGCGGGCGCGCGGTGCCGCCATATTTTGCAAGAAGCCGTTCCGTCTCCCCGATCAACCCCCCGTCAACGCGTCCACCGTCAAACATCTTCACCGCCCGTTGGTTAATGTGCGCGTAGAGCGCTTCGCGCTCCGGATTGAGTCCAAGACGCAGAATGCGAAAGCCACGGAGCGGTTCACGTCCCTGCTGCCAGAGTTCGGTCATCGTCAAGCGAGAAGTCATGCGCGAACTCTGGAGCGAAGTCTGGAGCAAAGCCCGACGCGACGTCATGCACACCTCGATCGCCCGGATTACCTTCGGTATGTCATTGGCGTGAATGCGGTCTGCGGCGCGAGCGTCGAATCGCCGCAAGATGCGATGCAGGTATTCACTCCCGCGCTTCTCCGCACGTGCGCGCAGTTTCCGGCGTAAATCTTCGGAGCGCTGCGGACCGGGGAACAGTCCTTCGAGCAAAGCGCGCAGATAGAGCCCGGTACCTCCGCTGACGATGGGCAGGCGTTTTTGCTGTTCGTCCTCGCTTAGAGCAATCTCGCGCAGAACTTGCCGCGCCTGGCGCGCGTATTCTCCCGCGCTAACGTCGGCGAGCGGATCGACGCAATCAAGCAAATGATGCGGAACCTCCGCGCGCTCCGCCGCCGTAGGCTTCGCCGTGCCGATCTCAAATTCGCGGTACATCGCGACCGAGTCGCAGTTGACGATTTCGCCGCGGAAGCGCCGCGCAATTTCGAGTGCCAGTGCCGTCTTCCCGCTCGCTGTCGGGCCCAGCACGACGACCACCAGCGGTTCGCGGCCGGGCTTTTCCAAGTTCGACGACTTCGGCAACTTCAGCGCGCGCTCCACGGAATATCCCGCCAGTAGCGGATGACGATGATGATCAGCAGCAGAACCGCCATGACGAGCAATCCGGTGGCTTCCGCGGCATAGGTCGCATGGTGGTGCCGATGCTTCTCGTCCGGATGAGGATTGTTGGCAGCGGGCTTCGGCGGGACAGGGGAGCTCACGCCGCTATTGTAGCTTTTTCGGTCGTTCGTAGTTAACCGATAGTCATTAGCAGACGTCGCAGCCAGAGATTCTGTGCGAAGGACGAAGAGCGAACAGCTAACGACCAACGACTGCCTCGAGTGAGAAAACGGCCTCGGACCTACGCCAGCAATTTCGCCGCTTCCTTGGCGTAGTAAGTCAGGATCATGCTAGCCCCAGCACGCCGGATCGAGATGAGCGATTCCATCATCACGCGGTCCCGGTCGATCCACTGGTTGCGGGCCGCGGCTTCGATCATCGCGTACTCGCCCGATACCTGATAGGCCGCCAGCGGCAAATCGAAACGGTCGCGGGCGGCGGCAATTACGTCCAGGTACGGCATGGCCGGTTTCACCATGATCATGTCCGCGCCCTCTTCAATGTCCAACTCGATCTCACGCATCGCCTCGCGAATATTCGCCGGGTCCATCTGGTAGGAGCGGCGATCTCCAAACTGCGGGGCCGAATCCGCCGCCTCGCGGAACGGACCATAAAAGCCGGAAGAGAATTTTGCCGCGTAGGAGAGAATCGGCGTATTCTCGAAGCCCGCATCGTCGAGGGCCGTGCGAATCGCTGCCACTCGTCCATCCATCATGTCCGACGGCGCGATGACATCGACGCCCGACCGCGCCAACGAAACCGACGTGCGCGCCAGCAACTCCAGGCTAGCGTCGTTTACGATCTCATACTCCGAGGTAGCTGGTGGCGCCGCTGCTGCCGCGCCCAAAGATTGCGGTTCAGCCCTTACGATTCCGCAGTGCCCATGCGACATGTATTCGCACAGGCAAACGTCGCCCATCACCACCACGTCCCGTACCTCGCTCTTGATGGCGCGTGCCGCTTTCTGCACGATACCGTCCTCGGCCCACGCGCCGGTCGCGACCTCGTCTTTTTTCTCCGGCAGCCCGAACAAAATGACCGACAACACCCCGAGCGCTCGGGTCGTACGAACTTCCTTCACTGCCTCGTCGACCGAAAGATTGAACACGCCCGGCATGGAGCCCACTTCTTTCCGAATTCCGGTCCCCGGGCAGATAAACAGTGGATAAATAAAGGATTCGGGCGTCAGCCGGGTTTCGCGGACCAGGGTGCGCAGGGTTTCAGTGCGCCGCAAACGGCGCATGCGGTTAGCTGGGAATGCCATACGCGCAATTTTAGCAGTTGGCATGGCAGGCGAAGCTGCCGGGTGGATCACCGCTCTTTGTGACCTCTATCACATAGGGGGCTGGACAAACCTCTTGCAAAGGGCATTACCTTAGTAACCAACGGTAACCACCCCCGTGATCTCAACATCTCATCGCAAACGTCATATGATGCAAGCTGGTGTCTCGAAACCACATCTCGGTGCTCGTCGCGGGAGTCGTTCTGCTGCTGGCCTTTGCTCTGGCTCCCCTGGTGTTTCCCAATCCCTTTTTTCGCGTCGCCATGGGGAACCTGGTCCCGCTGCTGGTCATTCTGGCTGCTTTTGTCGTCTCCGTACAAAACGCCTTCGACAGTCGTGGGCATACCCGCCTGTTCTGGAGTCTCATGTCGGCGGGCATGGTCATGTGGTGCTTTAACCAGTCATGCTGGGTGTGGTTTGAGGTAGTGGCGCGAACGCCAGTGCCCGAACCCTTCCACTGGGATATTGTTCTTTTCCTGCACCTTGTCCCCATCATGGCGGCCGTGGCCATCCGACCCCATCAGGCCGATGAGAGCGAGGGCATGTTGCCCAGCGCAATGAATGTGCTCATCCTGCTGGTGTGGTGGGTGGTGGTCTATGCCTTCTTCGTTTTCCCAGAAGAATACTTCGTCCGCGACGTCGCCATGTACAGTCCGCGCTGGGATCTTCTGTATCGAGTAGAAGAGCTGATTTTGATAGCTGTGGCGGCATCGGCATTCTTCACCAGTTCGGGATTGTGGCGCACCCTCTATCGCAACATTTTTCTGGCTACCGTTCTCTATACGCTCGCTTCGGAAGCCATGAACGGTGCCGTCGTGCGGGGCGCGTATAAAACCGGTGGCATTTACGACGTTCCGTTCCTCGCCGCGGCGCTGGGTTTCCTCTGGGTGGCCATCTCCGGACGGCGGTGCTTGGGCGATATCCAATGGGTGCCCGCGAGCAACGAGGCCCGTCGCCCGGTCGCTCCTCAACTGGCAAAACTTGCCCTGCTCTCTCTCCCCGTTATGGCCTATTGGGCATTGTTCCTCAGCCACGAATCGCTCGACGTTCGCCAGATCCGCTTTACGGTGGCCATGTGTGGTGTCGGGGTTTTGGCCTTCGTGGTTTTCCTCAAACAACATCTGATGGACCAGCGACTTCTGCATTTGCTCAAGCATTCGCGCAATAGCTTTGACAATCTCCAGCGGCTGCAGGGACGAGTCATTCAACAAGCCAAACTGGCTTCGCTCGGAGAACTGGTCGCGCTCGCCGCCGGAGAACTGGAGTACCCGCTCTCGGCCATCCTGAGCAGTTCCGAACGAATGGCTGCCAGCAGCAACCTGAGCCGCGAGCAACTTGCGAACGCACAGAAAATCGGCCAGCAAGCCCGGCGCACGCGCGAACTGGTCGCCGATCTGCTCAGCTTCGCCCAGCAGACTCCGGGAGAAAAAAGTCCTCTCGAACTGAAGCCTCTTTTGCAGCGCGCCCTGCAAATGGAAGGATTCAAGCTCGAGAACAAGAGAATCATCCTGACCGTGGAAAGCAACGACAACGCTCCGCTGCCGCGCGTCCTGGGTAACGCCAACCAGTTGTTGCAGGCGTTTCTTCAGATCGTCGAAAATGCCGTCGATGCATTACAGGAAGTTGGCGGCGGACGCCTGCACGTCTCACTCTGGCGCGAAGGCAATGAAGTGGCCGTGCAGTTTGCCGATTCCGGTCCCGGCCTACGCGATCCCGAGCGCGTCTTCGATCCTTTCTATACCACCAAGGCTATCGGCAAAGGTACCGGCCTCGGATTGAGCGCCACCTACGGCGTTATCCAGGATCACAAGGGACAAATCACCTGCTACAACCGTCCCGAAGGCGGAGCCGCATTTGAAATCCGGCTCCCCGTGCTGAAGGGAACTGTGCCGCTAGCCGAAGCGGCTCGAGCCTGAGCACACGTCTGTCTATCTATCCGCCACTCGACACAATCGCGTCCGCTACCCGTGCCGCTTCTACCGCAAAGCGCACATCATGGGTCCGAATGATGTGGGCGCCTTTCAGGATCAAAATCGCCTCAGCCGCCAGCGTGCCGCAGAGCCGCTCGGCCACGCCCGCATCCTTGCCATCGCGTGCCAGCATTCGCCCAATGAATGATTTTCGCGACGCTCCCGCCAGCAGCGGAAATCCCATTTGCTGCAACTCACCGAAGTGCGCCACGAGCGGATAGTTTTCCTCGAAGCGTTTTCCAAATCCAAATCCCGGATCAAGCACCAGGTGATCGCGTTTAATGCCGGCCAAGGTCGCTGTCTCGGCCCACTGTCGCAAATCACGCTTCACCGCCAGCACCGGATCTCCAATTGGCGGTAGTTTCCCCCACTCCTCCGGCCGCCCGCGCGTATGCATCAGCACTGCTCCCACTTTGAGCTCAGCCACAGTTTTTGCCATCTTCGGGTCCCATCGGAACCCGCTCACATCGTTGACGACCTCCGCCCCGAGCTCCACGGCTGCCCGCGCGACGCTTGCCTTGTACGTATCGACACTGACCACTGCGCTCGGCCGCCGTCGCTTCAAATCCCGGATCACCGGCAGCACCCGCCTCCGCTCCTCGTCTTCGGAAACCGGGTCCGTCGTTCCGGGACGCGTCGACTCTCCCCCCACATCGATGATCGCCGCGCCTTCGTCCAGCAACTGCTCGGCGCGAACCACGGCCTTTTCTGCGTCGATAAAAAGTCCGCCGTCGGAAAACGAGTCGGGAGTTACATTCACGACGCCCATAATTAAAGTGCGCCGTCCCAACTCCAGCACCCGAGAGCCTACATTCCACTGAAAGATTGCCCGCATATTTGCACCTATTCTAGAGGACTGATTCTAGCGGAGCGACGGGCGCCACGCCCGTCCGGCCGCGCGACAACTCCCAACTTTCGATGATCAGTGAGCCGGCCACGCCGCTGGAATAAGCCCATTTTTACCGGATGCTACAATCCAGCATGCGTCGCCGTCGCCTAGTTGCGGGTCTTGTTCCCGTTATTTTCCTGCTGACCGCGCAGTTACTGGCCGCTCCCGTTCAACCTCTCCCGGAACGCATTGCCGTCGTGCTCAATAACCCCGATCTGGCCCGTGGCTTCTGGGGAATCGAAGTCGTTTCGCTGTCTTCGGACAAAACGTCCGATAAAACGACGGGCAAGACCCTGTATTCGCTAAATGCCGACAAGCTCTTCACGCCCGCCTCGAACACCAAACTCTTCACCACCGCAGCCGCGCTCGCGCTCATCGGTCCCGACTACAAATTCCGCACCACCGTTGAAACCACCGGCGTCCTCGACCGCTACGGCCGCCTCAACGGAGATCTCGTCCTCGTCGGCCATGGCGATCCCAATCTTTCCGGACGCGAACTCCCCTACGATCTCAAAACTCAGCGTAACGACGATCCCCTTCAGGCCCTCGAAGCCCTGGCTGACGCGCTCGTGCAAAAAGGCGTGAAATTCATCGATGGCGACATCGTCGCCGACGACTCCTATTTCGCCTTCGAGCGCTACGGCGAAGGCTGGAGCCAGGACGACCTCGTCTGGGGCGACGGCGCTCCGGTTTCCGCGCTCACCATCAACGACAACGTGGTCTTCGTCAACATCCTGCCCGCGGACCGCCCCGGCGAAAAAGCTTTTGTCAGCGTCAAGCCCTTCGCCGACTATTATCGGCTCGACAATCGCGTCATCACCACGCCCGCCGGCACGGGACGCAAGCTTTCCATCAACCGCGAACCCGGTTCCATGGTCATCACGCTCTGGGGCAACATGCCGCTCGATGACGCCGGCGCCAACGAAGCGCTTGCCCTGGAAGATCCGGCCGAGTTTGCCGCCGGACTCTTTCGTCAGTTACTCGAGAAGCGCGGCATCGTAATTTACGGAAAGCAGCGCACCCGGCACACCGAACTCGCCACCCTTTCCACATTCAGCGTAACCGCCCTCGCGCCCTCCCATGGCGGCAGCGATGGCCGTTTGAACGACATTCAGCCGCGGCCGCTGAAGACGAATCAGCCCGTCACGCTCGCCAGTTACGAATCCAAGCCCCTGCTACAAGATGTACGCGTAATCAACAAAGTCAGTCAGAACCTGCATGCTGAAATTCTGCTGCGCCTGCTGGGACGCGAACGCGGCAACGCCGGAACGATCGAAGCCGGCCTCGAAGTTCTTCACGGATTTCTGAC
>JBEKLO010000073.1:0-22028 GCA_050010155.1 Terriglobales bacterium | reverse complement strand
GCCGAACACATTGCCGCGAAGGCAGTGGAACTGATCGGCGTAAAGAAATCGCAAACCGGGCCGCCGGTGTCGGACGTTCACCTGGTGGGGGCCAAGTAGAGGCACAGGAGTCGCGCGAATCGCCCGGTTGCCTCTCTCCCTACGCGGATGGTAAAACCCTGTCGAGGCCTCCGCTCGTGAAAAGAATCGGTGTTGTTGCTCTTGGGGTGTTGTTTTCTCTGGTCGTGATCTTTGTAGTCGCTCGCGCTGCCGACCGCTCGCGCCGTATTAATCTTCCGACCGGCAAGACTCTGACTCTTCCGGTGCCCGGGTACCTCGGCCGCACCAACAGCTTTCCGGCAACCATTGCGCTCAGTCCAGACGGCCGCTACGCTGCCCTGCTTAATCAGGGATACGGCACGCAAGAGAGCGGGGCGCGGCAATCGATTGCAATTCTCGATCTCAGCAACAATCAGTTGCACGATTTTCCTGACGAGCGCTTGAGCGACGACTATTCCACGCGGCAAAGCTACTTTATCGGACTGGCGTTTTCGACGGACGGCAAGCATCTTTACGCTTCAATGGGCTCGATCACCGACCCCAAGGGCGAGAAGCCGAAGAGCACGGGCAACGGCATTGCCGTATATAAATTTTCCGGGGGACAAGTTACTCCTGAGCGCTTTATCAAAATTCCGCCGCAGCCGGTTGCCGAAGGGAAAGAAGTCGCGTTCGGGCTGCGTACGACTCCTGCCGGAACGGTGCCGCCTTATCCGGCGGGATTTGCGGTGCTGCCCGGTGCGCAGGGTGACCGTCTGCTGATTGCGAATAATCTTGCGGACAACGTGGTGCTGCTCGATGCGACCTCTGGCAACATTGAAAAGTCCTTCGTTTTGAGACGCAAGAAATTCGATCTCAGCCGATTCATCCCTATCGAATATCCGTATACGGTGATCGCCAATAAGGCTGGAACCAAAGCGTGGGTGAGTTTGTGGAATAGCTCGGCGGTTGTGGAGTTGGATCTGGTGACGGGCGATGTGTCGCGATCCACACGAATTGGCATGGGGAAACAGGATGACCCGATCGCCCCCGGTCCGCATCCCACGGCGATGGTGCTGAGCCCCAATGAAGATACGCTTTACGTGGCTCTCGCGAATGCCGACTACATTGTTGCGGTCGATCTCAGAATCGTCGACATGGCGTGGAGGGTTTATCACACCGACCTCAAGGACCCAGGGGCCGTCCTCCAGGCCATTGCGCTTTCACCCGACGGGAAATATCTTTTTGCGGCCAGCGGTGCCCTTGACGCAGTTGCTGTGTTTAAGGTCAAGGAGTTGCCAAAACTGCACGTGGGTGGCAATACCATCGGGGCCATCGATGAAGAGCCGATCGGCTACATCCCTGCCGAGTGGTATCCCAGCGCGCTCGCCATTGCGGGCAACGACCTGCTTATCGCCACTGCTAAAGGTGAAGGCAGCGGCCCCAACAATATGCTGGGGACTCTGAAAGGCGAGCGCAAGAGAAAAGAGCATCCCTATATTCCAACTTTGATCGGCGGTTCCATCCAGCGCGTGAGCCTTGTCGACATCGACAAGAATCTTGCTGCCTACACTCGCCAGGTCGAAGAAGACGATCTGGTCAACTCGGACGGCGGCAAGTTTGCGTTTGCCGGTGGGAAAAATCCTATCCGCCACGTGATCTATGTGCTGAAAGAAAATCGCACCTACGATCAGATTTTCGGGGACCTGCCCGTGGGCGATGGCGACCGCTCGCTCACCATGTATGGCGCTGACATTACGCCTAACGAGCACAAACTCGCACTGCAGTTTGGCGTGCTCGACAATTTCTACGACAGCGGAGAAGTTTCTGGCGACGGACATCTCTGGTCCACCGCCGCCACTACTTCGGATTACAACGAGAAGACCTGGCCGATCGGCTATCGCAGCAAGGAACGAACCTACGATTCCGGCGGCAGCGTGGCCGACGCGTTTCCGCTCGAGCAGGGCATCCCTGACGTTGACGATCCGGCTACGGGCTTTCTGTGGGACAGCCTGGCGCGGCGGGGCCTCAGTTATCGCATCTATGGAGAATTCGTTGCCGCCGTGTGGTGCAAGAACGAAAAAGCCGACTCGCCGATGCAAGGTACTCCGTCTGCGAGTTCGACGGCGTGTCCTGTCGCTGAAATCAAGAAAGGCGACCCGTTGCCTGCGAACGTCGGCAATCGGCGCGGCGGGCCGAGTCCGTGGCCATGGGCGATTCCGCAGATGAAGCGCATGCGTCCGACGAAAGCCGCGCTGCGGGACCACTATGATCCGCTGTTTCCAGATTTCGAGACCGATTATCCCGACCAACTGCGCGCCGATGAGTTTCTCCGTGAGTTCGACGAATTTGTGAAAGCCCGCGGAACGGCCAAAGAGCTTCCGCAGTTCATTCTGCTTTATCTGCCCGACGACCATACTGGAGGCACGCGTCCCGGCAAGCCCACGCCGCAAGCCTCTGTCGCCGACAACGACCTGGCGTTGGGACGAGTTGTTGACGCCGTTTCTCACAGCGCTTACTGGGACGACACCGCCATTTTTGTGATCGAAGATGATGCGCAAGACGGTGCCGATCACGTCGATGCGCATCGATCTACTGCGCTCGTGATCAGCAAGTATGCGCCGCACATGCCGCAACCGTTTGTCGACCATCAGTTCTATACAACCGTGAGCATGATCCACACCATGGAGTCGCTGCTTGGTCTTCCCGCTATGAACTTGTTCGACGCGCACGCGCCGCTTATGGCGCCGCTGTTCTCGGGCCCGGGAACGCAGCCGCCTTTTCAGGTAGACGACAAAAATCTACGCAGTGGGCTCATCTACAACGTGAATGAGAAGAAAGCCCCGGGAGCGAAGGAATCGTTGCTGATGGATTTCTCCCGGCCCGATGCGGCTGATTCCAGCAAGCTGAATGCGATTCTGTGGCAAGATGCGAAGGGCAATGTAGCGATGCCGGGCGCAGCTCACAAACCTTAAGAGAAGAACGTAGGCGCGGAGCGCAGTTCCGCAAAGCAGCCTCGCGCTACGCTACAATTTGCGAGTGAAAACTCCGATCCAATGCACGAACCTGCGCAAGACCTACGACGGCAAAGTGGAAGCCGTCCGCGGTCTCAGCCTGCAAATCGAAGCTGGCCAGTGCTTCGGACTACTCGGTCCGAATGGAGCAGGGAAGACCACCACGATCGAAATCCTCGAGGGGCTGCTTGCGCCCACTTCTGGGGAAGTTCGTATCTTCGGGCATACCTGGAACGAGAATCCGCGCCAGTTGCGCGAGTGGATTGGCATCTCGCTTCAGGAAACGCGGCTCTCGGAAAAATTGAACGTTCGCGAAACCATCGAACTCTTTGCCAGCTTCTACAGCGAGCCTCGACCGGCTGACGAAGTTCTCGAAGAACTCGAACTCACGGAGAAATCCGACGCCTGGGTTGGAAAACTTTCTGGTGGGCAGAAGCAGCGGCTTGCTGTCGCCACTGCTTTGGTCGGGAATCCTCGCATTCTTTTTCTTGACGAGCCGACTACGGGACTCGATCCGCAAAGCCGCCGCCAACTCTGGGACATCATTCGCGTCTTTCAGAAAAAAGGCGGCACGGTTCTGCTGACCACGCACTACATGGACGAAGCCGAACGGCTCTGCGACCGGCTGGCGATTGTTGATCATGGCGTGATCATCGCCGAAGGAACGCCGCCTGATCTTATCGACCGGCTCGGCGGACATCATGTGGTCGAGTTCAAAGTCAGTCACAACGGGAGCGACATCGTTAACAGGAACGACAACAAGAACGATAACAAGAATCTCGACCGCTGGCGGTCGTTGCCAAGCGTGGAGTCCGTTCGTCGCGAGGATTCGATCGTCTGCCTGAGCGTGCGCGAGCCGCACCTTACCATCCCTGCACTGCTGGATGCCGTCGCCAGAGATGGCCACCGGCTTGAACACCTGAGCACGCGGCAGGCCAGCCTGGAGGACGTCTTTGTGCAACTCACCGGGCGTCACCTGCGAGAAGACTGAATGACTACTGAAACGAATACGCCGAGGATTAATGGAGATCTTCGCCCCCAACCCGCGCGCGGGCGGCGTGACCACGCACTTCGTAACGGGCGTTGGGCCGGATACCGTCACCTGCTTTGGGCGCGCATTCTCGAATTGAAGCGCGAGCCTGAAGTCGTATTCTGGGTCTTCATCTTTCCGCTGTTGCTGGCGGCGGGATTGGGGATTGCCTTTCGCAATAAGCCTGCGGACGTTACCTCGGTTGTCGTGATCGACGGCGCGGGCGCACAGCAGACGCTGGCGATGCTGCAGAGTTCGGACAAAAGTTCGGACAAAAAGTCGGCCGATAAAGTTTCGTCTAAAGGCTTATCCGACAAGGGTTCGGCCATCCGCGCCATTGTGCTTGCTCGCGAGGCCGCGCTTAAGGGATTTCACTTTGGCAAGTTCGATCTTGCGATCGAGGCGAATCCTGATGGCAGCTACACCTACTATTACGATCCGGCGCGTCCGGAGAGCGTGCTGTCCCGGGCGGAAATCGACGCCAAGCTGCAATCCGCTGCCGGACGCCGAGATGCGGTCGCCACCTCATCCCAATCCTCGAGCGAACCTGGTTCGCGGTACATCGACTTTTTGATTCCCGGATTGCTGGGCATGAACCTGATGAACTCGGGCATGTGGGGAGTCGGTTTTGCACTGGTTGAAATGCGCCAGCGCAAGTTGCTGAAGCGCTTTGTCGCAACGCCCATGCGGCGCAGCGATTTTCTATTGGCCCTTACCAGCAGCCGGCTGATTTTGATGGTGGTTGAAGTTGGACTCCTCTTGGGCTTCGGTGTGCTCGTCTTTCATATGCGCGTTCAAGGATCGATTCTTTCGGTCGTTTTTCTGGGATCGCTGGGAGCGGTGGCTTTCGGCGGTGTGGGGCTGCTTACGGCTTGCCGCGCCCAGAAAATCGAAAGTGTTTCCGGGCTTATCAACCTGGTGATGATGCCGATGTGGATTTTCTCCGGAGTTTTCTTTTCTTACCAGAGATTTCCGGCGGTGACGCATCCTTTCATCAAGGCGCTTCCGCTCACCGCGCTTAATGACGCGCTGCGCGCTACGATTCTTGAGGGCGCTTCCCTGGGCTCGCAATCGGGGCGACTGGCTGTGCTGGCGATTTGGGGCGGCGTTTCGTTTGTGCTGGCGCTGCGGTGGTTTCGGTGGACGTAGGGGAGCTGTCAGTTAAAAACAAAACCTATAAGGCTCGCGTGGAATCCCACCCTTGCGCAAAAAGCGCGCAAGGATGGGGCACCCGGCTTCATGGAATCTGCGATCGCTACGCTTTCGACTTTTTGTATTCGTCGAAGGATTCCAGGAAGCGATCTATGTCTTGCTTCGATAAATAGTATGGCGTCGATAGGCGCAGCTTGTTGGGTTCGGCTCCTCGAATTCTGATTTTCTTTTCCTTCCATAGCCAGTGCTCCAGATCGATTCGGACTAGCGGTGGGACGTTAACTGTGGCTATCGCGCAGCGTAGCGTGGGATCGGGAGAAGTCCAGGATTGAGCTCCACGTTTAATCATAGCGTTCAAAATGTAGTCGCAGAGCTGGCGATGACGGCGTTCGATCCGGTCCATGCCTATGTCGTTGGCTAGTTGAATGGCGGCACGCAAGCCCCAGAGCGCGGGAACGTTCGAGCTGCCTATGCGCTGGAAACGCTCGGCTCGGAGCTTGGGATCGTCCCAACCCTCGGTGGCAATGGTGTTCCAGAGGCGGTCGATCATTTCATCGCGGACGTAGAGAAATCCCGAACCCTTGGGGGCTTGCAGCCACTTGTGCGGGCTTGAGGAATAGAAGTCGCAGCCTAGATCGTGCAGGTTGAGGCGCATCATTCCCGGGACGTGCGCTCCATCTACGGCGGAAATAATTCCTTTGCCGCGCGCGAGTGCACAGAGTTGCTTGGCGGGTAAGACTACTCCGGAGAACGTGGTGATGTGGCTGAAGAACAAGACTCTAGTGCGTGGGGTGATAGCGGCGTTGACCAGATCCAATACCTGCGCGGGATTGATGATGGGTTTGGGCAGCGTAAATTTCTTCACCACTATGCCGTAACGCTTGGCACGGAGATCCCATGGGTGCTCGCCGCCGGGATGCTCCTGGTCGGTCATCAAGACTTCATCGCCGGGCTTCAGGTCGATTCCGTTGGCAATGTAGCTATTGGCCTCGGTGGCGTTTCTTAGGAGCGCGATCTCGTCGCGATTGCAGCCTACGAAGGCAGCGAGCGGATCGCGGAACTCGTTCCATGGGCCATATCCCCAGATGGGATAGTCCTCGGGATCGGCCTCATTGAGCTTCTCGGTTTTCTCGTAGCCTTCAAATACGGCTCGGAGCACGGGAGCGGGGCTGGAGCCCACGGTGCCGTTATTCAGGTAGATTTCGTCGGCTGGAATCAGAAACTGGTGGCGCAGTTCGCGCCAGTAGGCATCTTCATTCTGATCGAACAGGGAACGGTCAGGGAGCTTCGAGGGGAGGGAGTCGAGCTGTGCCCATAGTTTTCCGCGCCATGCCACACTAGCGCCCAAGGCCAAGGATGAGGCGATCGATTTCGACAGGAAGTTGCGGCGATTCAGCATGTTCGGGGCCTCTTTCAAAGTCGCGCCATAGTACACCGGAGGGCGATGAAACGGAAAGAGGGCTGGTTCGTGAGGAGCTAAATCGACCATAGCGGAACAAAATCCCACCACAAACGACACGAAGTCACACTAAGTAAACGGCAAATGACCTTCTTGGTGGACGAACTGGGACAATATCGGGCGGGAACGGGCTCGAAAGGGCACTCAGCAGTCACATTCGACGAAAATAGCGGGTAACTCCCCAAGTCGGATTTGCGTCCAACTACATGGGAAGACTCGTCGAATCCTGACTTGCAATCGGGAGTATAATGGGGTAACCGATGGGTCTTTTGGGGGTGTACAAATGTCGTTGCGTAGATTGCTGATCTCCTTGGGTCTACTTGCACTGCTGGCGGGGCTGGCTTTGGCGCAGAATCAAGGTTCCCAGACGCCGAGCGCAACGCCGCAAAATGCGCCGACCGCGCAACCAACGCCTCCACAGAATCCTCCACCAAGCACCAGTCCGAGTCCTTCGGACTCTTCTGACAATGCAAGCGGTGCGACAACCGCTGCAGGGGATCCGCCGATCCAGGAGCCTGAACCCAGCAAAGTCAAGCACGACGGCGGCGAGGACGACGTGGACGCCATCGGCAACCGAAACGTCGGCGGGCGCGGTATTGGCGATTGGTACTCGCTTGAAACCGAAATCAGGATGGGCAAGCAGTACTCGATGCAGGTTGAGAACAGTGTAAAGCTGGTTCAGGACCCGGTGATCAACGAGTACGTCAACCGCATCGGGCAGAACCTGGTACGCAATTCCGATGCGAAGGTGCCGTTTACGATCAAGGTGATTGACTCCGATGAGGTAAATGCGTTCGCGCTGCCGGGCGGATTTTTCTATGTGAACTCGGGTTTGATTCTGGCGGCGGACGAAGAGGCGGAGTTGGCGGGGGTAATGGCGCACGAGATCTCGCACGTGGCGGCACGCCACGGGATGCGTCAAATGACGCGAGCAAATATTGCGCAGATCGCAACGATTCCTCTGATCTTCGTTGGCGGAGGCATCGGCTATGGAGTGTACGAAGCTGCGGGCTTGGGCTTGCCGCTGACGTTCATGAAGTTCCAACGCAATTTCGAGGCGGAAGCGGATTACCTCGGATTGCAATACATGTATAAGACGGGATACGATCCGCAGGCTTTCGTCAGTTTCTTCGAAAAGCTTCAGGCGCGAGAGAAGAAGAAGCCGGGCACGATTGCCAAGGCGTTCGCATCGCACCCGCAGACGCCGGACCGCATTGCGGCGTCGCAAAAGGAGATCGCGACAATTCTTCCGGCGCGGCCGCAGTACATCGTTACCACCTCAGAATTTGACGACGTGAAAGCGCGGCTGGCGACCATCGAGAACCGGCACAAGGTGATTGAGGAGAAAGATGCGAACCGTCCCAGCCTGCGGCGAGCTTCGACCAGCGACAAGCCGTCTACGGGCACGGATAGCAGCGACGATGATCGTCCGACGCTGAAGCGCCGCGACGATGGTCAGGACACAGGTCAACAACAGCAGCAGTAACGCGAATTGCGGAGACAATAAAACCGGCGGCCTGTCCGCCGGTTTTTTATTGGCGATAGGTGCCTGCCTCATGGCGAGCCAAGCGCCCGGTACGCCGCAGGCTGCTGTTTACGATCCTGCGGCCACCGATTTTACAGTGATCGTAGTGCCGTCTACGTCTCCAGTGACCTTGGCCTTCGCTCCCGCCAGGTCGTTCAATTTGCTGAGGGCCGCCTCGTCGGATGTCTCGAGCGTGTAGACCTTGTCCCCGACTACGAGTGCGTATTTCGATCCATGGTGAACGCAGCCACGCGTGCAATCCGCAGCCTTGCCGGGCATCTCATGCTTCGCACCGCACATGGCGTCGCTCACTTCGCCGGTCAGGGTTTGGGTCTTGCCGGCAGCCAGCGCCGGGATCGCCGCTAGCCCAACCAGGATTTGGATTCCAAGAACCACAGCTGCAATTCGATTCACTTTCATTTTGCTTTCTTCTCCTGTGAAACGGGGTGAAGGTGTAAAGCCGACCACCACGATGTCATCATGATCTCACAATCGCGATACACGACACTAGCAGGCCGGAATAAGTCGAGCTTGCGGAAATACGCGGCATTAGTGTGCAAACATTTTGTGCAAGCCAAACGTCGGACGCTGTCAACAAAATGCATAGGTCCTTCGCTCCGCTCAGGATGACACGCCTTATTTAGGGCAGAAAGCTGCGGGACACGATACTGGGGGCACGCCGTCAGCGCTACTGCTGCTTGAAACGGATTTCGACTTCCACGGTCTTGTCCTTGGCGTCGAGGGTTTCATGGGTGCTCACGGCCCAATCCGCGCCGCGGGGGAGGAGAGGCCCGGTATCGGCCAGAAATTTCTTGAGATAGTTGGCGTTGTAGGGCTGACCTTCGCGCAAAGTCCAAGCGTCCACCATTCGAGCTTTGGCTTGCGTGTCCAAGCCCAGGATCTCCAACTCGCCCATCTTGTAGAGGTAGCCCTCGACGATGTTCAGGTCGTAGCGGACGGTGCTTTTGTCGTCGTCGAAGTGAGGTTCGGGCGTGACCTGAACCGCCATATAACCGCGACTGCGGTAAAGCTTGGCCACATTTTCGAGGTCGAGAAGAAGGCGTACGGCGTCGGCGGGCTGGCCGGGCGTCAGGTGGACTAATGGCGCGACCTCTGCTATGGCTATGGTCGAATTGCCCTTCCAGTCGACGCCCGAAGTGGAATACATTTTCCCCGGCGTTACGGGCACGATGGCATCGACCTCGAGATCGGCGTTGGCTTGCTCGTCTGCCGCTGGCGCGGATTGAGAAGCGGTATCAGGAACTTTTTCCGGCACTATGCGGGCGTCGGATGGGCCAAATGCAGCTTTCAAGTATCCCCGCTGAAGGTAGACGGGGAGCAGATCGAGTTTGGCAGTTGCGGCGAGCACGGAGCGCCCGTATTCCGCTCCGGTCAGGCGGCGTGCTGCGACAGTGAGCAGAGTAGTTTGCTCGGGTGAGGCTCCGGGGAATTCGAGTTTGCGGATTCGGATGCTGACTTCCTCGACGTGATAATCGACGGCGTGGAGCGCGCCGCCAGATTCGTCTCCCACACGAAGAAAATCTACTCGCCCGGGGAAATGTTTCTCGGTGAGAATGGCTTGTAGCGCTTCGGAGACTCGGTCAGGAAGATTGCCACTAAGCGGCAGCAACCCCTTGAACAGCGGCACGCGGTGTTGTACGGCCGTTAGCAGTTCTGCGTCGGTGAACCAAACGAAATTTTCGAAGTGCGCGGGCACCAGCTTGCTCGGGTCAATGTCGGTGAGCTGCAGGTCGAGTTTCACGCCGGCGTCGGAAGAGGAAAACGAGTAGACGATTTCGGCGAATAGACCGGTGTCGCCGAGACGCCGCACCGCCTCTTTGAAATCGCCATCGGCGGCGCTTTGGCCCAGTTCGAGGCCGCTCGCGGCAAGGATTTCTTTGCCGGTATAGCGGGTTGTCCGGGTGGCTTTCAGCGCTATGAGTTTGTCGGCGGTAACGGGCGCAGTTTTGCGGCTGGTAGGTGGTTTCTGAGCTGCGCCAGGGGAAACGAGCAGTGAGAGAGAAAGAAGGGAACTCGCAACTCGATTTGCTACAACCCGATTCATTTGGATCGCTTCCCGGCGGCAGCGGTGGGAAAATTCTTCTGCTTCACTGCGATGTCCATGAAAGCCTTGGCGGCGCGGCTGAGAGATTTGTCTTTACGAAAGACGAGCGCGAGGTCGCGGCGGATTTGCACATCGGCGAGGGTGATCGCAATCAGAGCCTTAGCGCGGATGTCTTCTTCGATATTAGAACGTGCGATAAAGCCGACGCCGACATCGGCGGCGACAAAACGCTTCAGGAGTTCGCTGGAGTCAAGTTCCATAGCCAGTTTCGGTTTCAGGTGATGGTCATAGAAAAGCGCTTCCAGCGCGTCGCGGGTGTGGCCGAGTTTGGGCAGGACGAGCGGATAGGTCGATACCTCGGCAACGGTAACAGTCTTCTTCCCTGCGAGCGGATGCTGCGGGGCCGTGATCACGACCAGTTCGTCGCGATGGATCATCTGGGCTTCGAGGCGGTTGTCGTTCACGGGGAGGGAAACGACGCCGAAGTCCACCACATTTTCGAGGATCGACTCGAGAATCCTGGCGTAGTCGGAGCGCTTTATGTTCACCGCGACATTGGGATAGTCGCGTTTGAATTGGGCGAACACTTCGGGGAGGATGTGCAGGCAGGTGCCTTCATTAGCGCCGACAACAATTTCTCCACGGGGGACACGCTCAGTTTCGGCGATTTCGTTGAGGATGGTCTTGCGGCGCTCCAGAGTTTCTTCGGCGTATTTGAAAAATAGCTTGCCGGATGCGGTGAGGGAAACGCGGCCTCCGGAGCGGTCTAGCAGGCGGGCTCCTACTTCTTCTTCGAGGGCGCGAATCTGGGAAGATATGGCGGGCTGGGTGCGGAAACGCTTCTCCGCCGCGCGGGAGAAACTGGAGAGGCGCGCCACTTCGAGGAAAATTTCCAGCTGATCAAAATCCATCGTTCTGGCCCCAGACACTATAGCGAGAGTGGGGCGATTGCGGAAGGGGAATCCGATAAGCGGCGCCGGAGCATGCCAAGCGAGCCCTTGAAGGGGCGCATGATTGCCGTGCATTGCAGCATCGCTGAAGCGATGCCCTGATACAAAACACGTCCCCTTCCCGGAGGTTTTTCCGAAAAAAGACGGGAGCTGGCCCCGTCTCTACAGCTGGTTTTGACTAGACATTGATTACCGCGATCAGTTCTTTCACCGCAGCTGCGCTCTTGTCGAGGGCTGTTTTCTCTTCCGGCGTTAGTTTGATCTCAATGATCTGCTCGATGCCTTTGGCTCCTAGTTTTACTGGGACACCTACGAAGAGGCCGTGGATTCCGTACTCGCCATTCAAATAGGCGGCGCACGGGAGAATCTTCTTTTTGTCTTTCAGGATGGCCTCAACCATTTCGGTGGCGGCGGCTGATGGGGCGTAGTAGGCCGAGCCGGTCTTGAGATACTTGACGATCTCGGCGCCGCCGTCCCGGGTGCGCTGGACGATGCGATCTAGAGTGGCTTTGTCCATGAGTTCGGTGATCGGGATGCCGGCGACGGTGGAATAACGGGGAAGCGGAACCATGGTGTCGCCGTGTCCGCCAAGCACGAAGGCGTTGACGTTTTCCACGCTGACTTTGAGTTCTTGCGCTATAAATGTGCGGAAGCGGGCGGAGTCGAGTACTCCGGCCATGCCGATGACGCGCTCACGCGGGAAACCGCTAATCTTGTAGGCAGCCTGCGCCATGGCGTCGAGCGGGTTCGAGACGATGATTAAGATGCAGTTCGGCGAGTGGTGCACGACTTTGCCGACTACGTCGCTCATAATTTTGTAGTTGGTGTTGAGCAGGTCGTCGCGGCTCATGCCGGGTTTACGGGGGATTCCGGCGGTGATGACGACGATATTGGAGTTGGCGGTGTCGGCGTAGTCGTTGGTACCGAGAATGGCGGAATCGCGCTTCTCGATGGGCATGGCCTCGAGCAGATCGAGTCCCTTGCCTTGCGGGATGCCTTCGACGATGTCGATGAGGACGACGTCGGCCAGTTCTTTCGAGGCGATCCAGTGAGCGGCGGTGGCGCCTACGTTTCCGGAACCTACTATGGTTACTTTATTGCGCATGAAACTTCCTTTCGATCAAAAAGCGTTCACCACTAAGGACACTAAGGTACACGAAGGAAAGTCAAAATCTTTTTAGTCGGCCGCCACTGCTACGCGCATGTTTTCGATCATGCAGGTGGCGAACTCACTGGTTTTTACTTTGGTCGCGCCTTCCATCAGGCGTTCGAAATCGTAGGTTACTTTTTTCTGTTCGATGGTGTGCTCGAGACTCTGCTCGATCAGATCGGCAGCCTCATTCCAGCCCAGGTGACGGAACATCATGACACCCGAAAGAATGACGGAACCGGGGTTGATGACATCTTTGTCAGCGTACTTCGGGGCGGTGCCGTGGGTTGCTTCGAAGATCGCGTAGCCGTCGCCGACGTTCGCTCCGGGAGCGATGCCGAGGCCGCCGACTTGGGCAGCGCAGGCATCGGAGATATAGTCGCCGTTTAGGTTTGGAGTGGCTAGAACGCTGTATTCATCGGCGCGGGTCACGACCTGCTGGAAGATGGAGTCGGCGATGCGGTCGTTGATCATCAGCTTTTTCTTCCATGCGCCTTTGCCGTGGGTAGCGTAGATGGAATCGAGACAGGCTTTCACTTCTTTGTAGATGCCCTGGCGGAAATCTTCCTGGGCAAACTCGAGGCCTGGTTCGGTGAGATTCGCGTTCTGCTCTATGGTGAGGTTGGGATTCTTGTCTTTGTTGTCGATGATCCAGCTCTCACGCTCGGTGACGACCTTGTCGCGGAACTCGGCGGTGGCGAGGTCGTATCCCCACTGGCGGAATGCGCCTTCGGTGAATTTCTGAATGTTGCCTTTGTGCACGAGTGTGACTGACTTGCACTTGTTGTCGAGAGCGTGCTGGATGGCCATGCGCACCAAGCGCTTGGTTCCGGTTACGGAGATCGGCTTGATGCCCACGCCGGAATCGAGGCGGATCTGTTTCTTGCCGCCTTTCAACATGTCTTTGTTGAGGAACTGGATGAGTCGATCGCAATCGGGCGTGCCTTGCTCCCATTCGATGCCGATGTAGACGTCCTCTGTATTCTCGCGGAAGATGACGATGTTCATGCGCTCGGGATGCTTCACGGGCGAGGGCACGCCGGCGTAGTACTTGACGGGACGTATGCAGCCGTAAAGATCGAGGGTCTGGCGCAGGGCTACGTTGAGGGAGCGGATGCCGCCTCCGACAGGGGTGGTCAGCGGGCCTTTGATGGCGACGCGAAATTCGCGGATGGCGCTGACGGTGTCGTCGGGAAGCCAGTTGTCGAAACGCGCTTTGGCTTTCTCACCGGCGAAGACTTCGTACCAGGCTACGGAACGCTTGCCGTTATAGGCCTTTTCGACAGCGGCATCGAACACGCGGACGGAGGCTTTCCAAATATCGCGGCCGGTGCCGTCGCCTTCAATGAAAGGGATGATCGGGTGATCGGGAACGCGGTACTTGCCATTGCTATATTCGATCTTTTGGCCGTGGGACGGGACGGGGACGCCGTTGAACGATGCCATGAACTTGCCTCCAGAAGGCTATTGAGGAACCGGATCATTATAAATTTTAACGGAAAAGGGAGCAGGATGACGGTCACAGGCAAATGTGACGGCAATCACAAGGCGGCGGCTGGGATGTGATTGACGCACGGCGGTTGCGGGAATGACTTCTCTTCCGGAGGCGTGGCGAAGGGCGCGGCAGTTTGCTGGTGTCGGCAAAGTGCATAGGTCCTTCGCTTCGCTCAGGATGACAGCCTAATTTAGCGTTCGATTTTTACTGATTTCACAACTACGTCCTGGTTGGGACGGTCCTGACGGTTCTTGGCTACTTTCGAAATTCTCTCGACTACTTCGTAGCCTTCTACTACTTCGCCGAAAATAGTGTGCTTGCCGGTGAGCCAGTCGGTGTTGCCGACGGTGATGAAAAACTGCGAGCCATTTGTGTTGGGGCCCGCGTTCGCCATCGCCAATTTGCCGGGCTTGTCGAATTTGTGCGGCGAACCATTTGTTTCGTCTTCGAACTGGTAGCCGGGACCGCCGAAGCCGCTGCCCATCGGATCGCCGCCCTGGATCATGAAGTCGGGAATCACGCGGTGAAAAATCGTGCCGTTATAGAGAGGATCTGTTGTTTTCTTGCGGGTCGTCGGATGAGTCCATTCGCGCTTGCCTTCGGTGAGTTCGACGAAGTTGGCGACAGTCTTGGGGGCATCCTTTTCAAACAGGCGGCAAACGATGGTGCCCTCGCTGGTTTCGAATACGGCGTAAGTTCCGGGTGTACGGGTCATAGTCTCCTCGATATGTCTGTTCGAAATTGTGAATTTCACTTGCGGCAGAAACGCGGCAAGCCGCGTCTCTACTACATCCCCGATGACTTGGCTGCAGCTTTTGCCGCGGATGCGCCGGCGCCCTGGATTTCAATGTGCTTGATCTTGACGGGATTGACCGGAGTCTCGCCGTGCGTGGGCATGCGGGCAATTTTCTTTACCAGGTCAACTGCTGCATCGTCACACTGGCCAAAAATTGTGTAGCCGCCATTGAGGCTAGGGTACGGAATTTCAGTGATAAAAAACTGACTGCCATTGGTTCCAGGGCCTGCATTCGCATAGGCAAGACGTCCGGGACGGTCGAAGGTGACGGTGACCGAAGTCTCATTCTTGAACTTGTAGCCGGGATCGCCCGTGCCGTTTCCAGCGGGATCTCCGCCCTGAATCATGAATTGGGGGATCACGCGATGAAAAATGGTGCCGTCATAGAGGGGGACGCCGTGTTTTTTCTCATGCGAAATAGGGCTGGTCCAATCTTTGGTGCCGTTTCGCGAGACCGATGAAGTTGTCGACTCCGATGGGGGCAACTTTTGGAAACAGGGTGCAGTGCAGATCGCCGGCTGAGGTGTGGATGATGGCCGTGGGATCGGCGGCAGCGCCGAACAGGCAGGTGGAAAGAATCAGGACAAACGTAAGCAGCAGAGTTCGCATAAATGCTCCTATAGGTTGTTTTGGCAAACTTTGATTGTACGACAATCGATTGACGCTTTTCACTTAGCGGCCTGGAGTTCGCGGCTGATCCGCTCCGCTTCGCGGAAGACGCGAAGGAGGTTGCCGCCGAGAATTTTGCGGATATCGGCGGCGCTGTAGCCGCGGTCGAGTAGGGCTTGGGTGATCTTGGGAAGGTCGGCGGCGGAGTCGATACCTGCGGGAGTGGCGCCATTCACGCCGTCAAAATCGGAGCCTAGGCCGACGTGGTCGATGCCCGCAACTTTGGCGATGTGGTCGATGTGATCGATGAGCGAGCTCAGAGGAGGACGCGGGATTTTCGCGGCCCACTCGCGCTCGACGCGGTCGGTGTCGAGATAAGTCACGGTCTTTCCGGCGGCCTTCATTTGATCGGTGTAGGCCTTGACGGCGGCTTCGCGATCTTTGGTCTGGGCTTCGGTGGCTTGGCGATAATTCTCATCGATGAAGGCGTTGAAGAAATTCACCTGCACCACACCGCCGTTCTTGGCTACGGCGCGCAGCATGTCATCGGTCATGTTGCGGGGATGATTGGTGAGGGCGCGGGCGGAAGAGTGCGAGGCGATTAGTGGAGCTTTGCTGATCGCTATGGCGTCATAGAATGTTTTGTCAGCAACGTGGGAAATGTCTACCAACATGCCCAGCCGGTTCATCTCCTGAACAATCTGCTTGCCGCCTTCGGTGAGGCCGTTGTGGTGCTCGATCTTGGGATTGTTGATGTCTCCAGAGGAGTCGGCCCATTCGTTGGTGTTCGACCAGCTCAGAGTCATGTAGCGCACGCCGAGGCGGTAGAAATCGCGCAGCAGCCGGATGTCGTTTTCTATCGAGTGTCCGCCCTCAATGCCGAGCAAGGCGGCGAGTTTGTGCTCGCGGTGGGCGCGCTCGATATCGGCTGCGCTGAAGGCCATCATCATGCGATCGGGATGGCGGGCAGCCTGCTCGTAGACGGAATCGATGAGATCGAGCGTGTGGCGGGCGAAGTGACCCTGGTTGGTCTCGGGGTCCACCCAGATGGAGAAGAACTCGGCACCTAAGTTGCCAGCCTTGGCTTTGTCGAGACTGATGTGGCCGAGGTCTTTGGGATCGGTGGATCCGATATCGTAGTTTTCGTCGAGAAAGCGTTGCGGAGTATCGGCGTGGGTGTCGATGACTATGGCCGAGTTCTGAATCTCCATGGCTTTCTTGCTGACGGCGGTCTGGGCGTACATGGGAGCGGCGAGGGCGACCGAGAGTCCAACGGCTAAATAGCGTTTGTTCATTTGTGTCCTTTATGGCGAACAGAATTCTATATGATGCGCTCTTTGGATGAGCGTTTAGGCCCTTAAGACAACGAGAGCTTGAGCGATGCAGTCTTCGACCGTTTGGTCAGTCGAGATCGTAGTCTTCGGATGGAGGATAGGCTCGAAGCGGGCTTTCACTTCTCGGTAGAGCGCGAATGATCGGTTGTGCGCGGGATGAGATAGGTCGGGTTCGAGATCGAGACGGCGCTTGGCGGAGTCGTCGGAACAAGTGCATTCGAGAATCGTCCATGGCTGCTGGAGTTCGCGGGCGAATTCGAGGACGCGGTCGATCTGGTAGTGGCGGGAGAAAGGGCGGCCATCGAGAAACACGTTGCGGGTGGGGGCGGCTTGCAGCAGGTATCGGGCGGCGTAGAGCATGACCTCCATGACGAAGTCGTCTTGCTTGACGGAATACTCGATATCTTCCGGCATAAACAAGGCGGCGCGGATCTCGTCTTTACCAAGGAGCGCGCCTTGCGTGCGGCGAGCTAACTCGCGAGCCATTGTAGTTTTGCCGGTTCCGGGGAGACCGGTCATTAGAACGATCAAAAGCAGCTCTCAGCTTTCAGCTTTCAGCTCTCAGCGCTTAGGAGCAAGCTCACCTTGGCGTTGGGAACTTTGCACTCGGAACTCATTGTAACGGAGGGGATGTCGGATGGATTTCTAGTTCGAGGCGCCCATGGCCGCGACGGTCGTTGCCGGTGCGCGGGCAGGATCTTCGGTTGCTGGAAGCGAGAAAATCGTCTGGGTCTGGCGCCAGTTGCTGTAGCGGTCGGAGACCATGATGTGAAAACACCAGTGACGGCGTTCTTCTTCGGGTTCGACTAAACCGAGGGCGTTCAGATAAAACAAGTAGCGTTCGACGAAGCGCATCTGCTCTTTCGACAGGCCACGGCGCTGCAGGTCGACCGTGATGCCGGCGAGATGAGAAGAGGCCGTGTCGCCATCGACCGGGGCGGCATTGCGATTGTGACGCCGAAGTTTCTTCTGTACTTGAACGGTGCGGACAGCGGAATTCAACTGGATCTGTTCGTGGAACTGACTGTAATAAACCTCGGAAAGGTCTTGCACGAAATCGCGAGTCCAAGGACGGCAATAGCGGCGTGAGGGATCAAGACTGCGCTCAATCTTGAGGGACTCGGTCTCCTTGATCGGTACCAGTTCGCCGGAAGCCTTGAGCGCTTCCAGTTCGTCGTCGTTCTGAATGCGGGGCAGATCGAGACGGTCGATTTCTTCGTTTTGCCGGAGCAGGGAATCATGCGACGGACGAAACATCGGATTCCAGAGCATGCCGCGGAGGCCGCGGAAACGAAACGCGTGCAGGATGCGATGATGGCGCTGTGGGGCGACGCGATGCAGGGCAAAGGCGGTTCCCGGCGCGGCTGTAATAAAGACCCCAAGCATAAGCAGGGCGGTTAGCAGCGCGAGCTTCGGCTTGTGGAATCGCCCGCTACGGGATGTGGGCCGCTGCATCATCGCAATCGGATTGGTCGCTTCACTTGGACGCTGTTTCCTCGGATTGTGGAAAACCGTCGTTTTCGTTAGAGGAAGGGTAATTGTAAACGAGCTGTCAATCGTACTGTGAGGCAATTCGCCCTAAGCCCATTACGAAAGGGAATTGCGGGTGGTTACCGGCGGTAAGTGGCTGATTCGCGGGGGCAGGAACGTGCTAACAGCGGCGTTATACAGGCTCGGCGCGGGTATGCCGAGACGGGAAAGGACCGTCCAAGCGCACGGTCCGTTACTTGCGCAACAGGTCGGTGAGCGCCTGGATCATGACCTGGCCGCCGACTTCGGCGATCGAGGTTGTGAGTGGAATACTCTTTGGGCAAATCTCGACGCAGTTTTGCGCGTAGCCGCATTCCTGAATGCCGCCATCTCCCATGAGCGCCGACAAGCGCTCGCGCTTCAAAGCTTGGCCTGTGGGATGGGTGTTGAAGAGGCGCACTTGAGAAATGGTTGCGGCGCCGACGAATCCGGTGTCTTCGGTGAATTGCGGACAGGCTTCCATGCAGCAGCAGCAGGAGATGCAGTTGGATAAAGGATAGGCTTTTTCCTGCTCCTGCATGGTCATGCGCGGGCCGGGGCCGAGGTCGTAAGTGCCATCGACCGGGACCCAAGCCTTCACTTTTTTCAGATTCTCAAAGAGCACGCTGCGATCGACGGCGAGATCGCGCACGACGGGAAACTTGGTTAGCGGTTCGAGCTTGAGTGGCTGATCGAGGTGGTCGAGGAGGGCGGAGCAAGCCATGCGGGCGCGTCCATTGATGAGCATGGCGCAGGAGCCGCAGATTTCCTCAAGACAATTCGAATCGTAGGTGACGGGCGTGGTCTGCTTGCCGTCGCGGGTGACGGGGTTGGCCGCGATCTCCATCAGCGCCGAGGTGACGTTCATGTTCGGCTTGTAAGGAATCTCGAACTCCTCCCATGACGGCTTTGCGTCGGGAGTGAGTTGGCGTTTGATCTTGATTAGGACGGATTTTGTGTTTGCCATTTAGCTTTTAGCCTTTAGCTTCTAGCTCAACCTTGTCGCCCGCAGCGGAGAGAAGAACTATGTACTCTCTGGCGCTGCCAAGTGCATAGGTCCTTCGCTTCGCTCAGGATGACAGCGCATTAAAGTCATCCGATGATGCTTCCAGGTCAATACTTCCTTGGCCGCGGCGGAATCAGGCTTGCATCCACCGGCTCGAACTCGAATTTCGGCTCGTCCAGATCGGGGGCGAAGACTGCTTTCGTGGTCTTCATCCAATTCTTGTCGTCGCGCTCGGGGAAATCGGGCTTGTAGTGCGAGCCGCGAGACTCGTCGCGCATGGCCGCTCCCTGCGCGATTACTCGCGACAACTGCAGCATGTTGTAGAGCTGACGCGCAAAGGCAATCGTCGTATTTGCCCACTGCGAACGGTCGCTTAGGTTGATCTTCTGGAAGCGATGCAGCAAGTCGACCAGCTTGGCGTCGGCTGCTTCACACTTTTTGCTGTAGCGGATGACGGTGCAGTTCTCGGTCATCAGAGCGCCGAGTTCGCGCCAGAGCAGGAACGGATTCTCGTTGCCATCGGCCTTCATCAGGCCGGCATTGATTTCCTGCTGGCGCTTGCGTTCGGCCTCAAAATGACCGTTGGCAGTTGCGGCTTGCAGGCTCTTTGCGTACTGCACGGCATTCGGACCGGCGACGAAGCCACCGAAGATGCACGACACCAGCGAGTTTGCACCGAGGCGATTGGCGCCGTGGTATTGATACTCGGCTTCTCCGGCGGCGAAGATGCCGGGAATGTTCGTTTGCTGCTTGTAATCGATCCAGAGGCCGCCCATGGTGTAGTGCATGCCGGGGAAAATCTTCATGGGCGTGTAGCGCGGATCGACGCCAACAAATTTCTCGTAGATCTCTAAAATGCCTTCGAGTTTGCGGTCGAGAGTCTTGGCGTCGATGTGAGTGAGGTCGAGGTACACCATTGGCTGGCCGTCGATGCCTAGCTTCTCCTCGAACACGACTTTGAAGATTGCGCGTGTGGCGACGTCTCGCGGGACGAGGTTGCCGTATTTCGGATACCACTCTTCGAGGAAGTACCAGCGCTCCTTTTCGGGGATCGATTTCGGATCGCGCTTGTCGCCCGCCGTTTTCGGAACCCAGACGCGTCCACCTTCTCCGCGAGCCGATTCCGACATGAGACGCAGCTTGTCTTCGCCGGGGATGCAAGTGGGATGCACCTGAATGAACTCGCCGTTGGCGTAGTAGCAGCCTTGCTGGTAAAGCGCGGACTGCGCCGATCCCGTGCACACAACGGAATTCGTGGACTTGCCAAAAATGGCGCCACAGCCGCCCGTGGCAATGATGATGGCGTCGGCAGGGAAGGTGCGCACTTCCATGGTACGCAAATCCATGGCGCAGATGCCGCGAGCGACGTGCTGCCCATCGAGCACGGCGGAGAGAAATTCCCAGTGCTCGTACTTTTTCACTTTACCTTCAGACTCGTAACGGCGGACCTGCTCGTCGAGAGCGTAGAGAAGTTGCTGGCCGGTGGTTGCTCCGGCGAAGGCGGTGCGGTTGTAGAGCGTGCCGCCGAAGCGTCGGAAGTCGAGCAGACCCTCGGGGGTTCGATTGAAGGGAACGCCCATGCGGTCGAGGAGATCGATGATGCCGGGAGCGGCTTCGCACATGGCCTTGACCGGCGGCTGGTTGGCGAGGAAGTCGCCACCGTAAATGGTGTCGTCGAAGTGGATCCAGGTGGAATCGCCTTCGCCCTTCAGGTTCTTGGCGGCGTTGATGCCCCCCTGCGCGCACACCGAATGCGAGCGCTTTACGGGGACGATGGAGAACAGGTCAACCTCTCCGCCCATCTCAGCAATCTTGATAACGGCGGCGAGACCTGCCAAACCTCCGCCCACTACGATGATTCTTGGAGCTGCCATACTGTATGAATCCGATCTGCCGGGCTCAGCCCGTCGCGCATCCTCGTACAATCTCTCGCACAACCACTATCGCATTACGACACTTTCCGTAGTATTGGTGTCTAAAGGCTGGTTCGGCGTCGCCAGAAATCCGTACATGCTGCCCGCCCCGATTGCAATAAGCACAAGAGCGAGCGCGAGGCAGACATAGCCAAAGCCGCGGCGCGCCGCTTCGCCGGTCGTGATCCCCCACTTCGCGGCGAACAGCCACAGGCCGTAGCTGAAATGCCAGCAAGCGGCGACGATGCCGATGGCGTAGAAGGCGATCATCCAAGGGTTCTGAAATTCGAGCTGGACCTTAGCGAAGGACTGCATAGGATGGGTCGGCAGGTGCACGCCGGTGAAGCGCAGGAAGTACGTGTGCTGCGCTATAAAAATAAGCGAGATGATGCCGGTCCAGCGATGAGTGGTGTAGAGCCAATTGCCGGTCCACGGGTAATTGGCGACGTTGCTCTCGCCTTGATACCAGATCCAAAGGCCGTAGAGGCCGTGGTAGGCGATCGGAATCCAGATGAAGAACAGCTCCAGCAGAAAAACGAAAGGCAGGCTGTTCAGAAACTCGACTTGCTTGCCATAAGCCGCTGGGCCTTTGAAGGCTTCGGCGTTCGAGATGAAGTGTTCGAGAAGGAAAGCTCCGATGGGTACGACGCCGCTCAAGGAATGCAGACGGCGCAGCAGGAACGAGGTACCCTCGCCAGCGCGCAGTGGAGCGACGCCGGGCTTGATTATGGGAGCGACGGGATTGGCAGTTGACGCCACGATGACGGCTCCTTACGTGGTCCGATGTACAAAGTCGCTATTATCGTTTTGCGGGGGAAGGGAAGTCAAGAAGAGTTGTAGCAGGAGCGTCGTAGCAAGGATGTTTTGCGCAGAAACTCAGTTTTGTTCCCTGCTTTCGAGACGAATCATTTTGATTAGTTACAGAGCCGGCAAGCCGCTAGAATCCAACACGTCATCAGTTGGCGAGCGCGAACCGCAATGAGAGCGATTTCAATATTTATGTTGA
>JBEKLO010000072.1:0-27230 GCA_050010155.1 Terriglobales bacterium | reverse complement strand
CGTTTCATCCGAGCCAAACCAGTGTCAGCGAAAACCATAGTGGTTATATCGTAACAAACAAGAGTGGATATTGTGATAGACCACTCTTTCAAGGTAGCTTTCTTGCATGACAACGGATTGCACTCAATTTGATTTTCTGGAAGGCGAGTGGAACGCCATCTGCCACTTTCCTCTGCCCGACGGATCTTGGAGCGAAGGTCCGGGCTCGATGACGGCGAGCAAGGTTCTGGATGGCTGCGTCTCGCTGGAATTCTTCGAGGGACCCTACCAAGGCACGATGATTAAGGGCCTCGGCCTCCGAGCCTTCAATCCCCAGACCTCGCAATGGGAACACACGTGGACGGACACATCTGCGCCGGGTGGTTTCCTGGTCTGGCGCGGACGATTTGAAGGCGGCGCGATCGACCTTCACGGCCAGTGGCAGGATGAAACCGGGCGCAATGTTCTCTCCAGGCTCACATGGTCGCGGATCACGGAGCGGTCCGCTCACTGGGAAAGTCACCGCTCCTTCGATGGCGGAGAAACCTGGATTCAACACTGGGTGATTGATTTCACGAGGAAGACCACGAAGTAACCCTGTGAATTTTTCCGACAGGGAACGCTTCGAGACGGTTCACGGCAAGCTGCTTATGGTCATGACGAAGCAGCACGCCGAACCAGATAGACAGACGAGTTAAAGGAGGCAGCGATGAACATCAAGAAACATATTCGTGCGTATCTAATAGTGTGCAGTCTGTTTGTCGTGATGCGGCCCACGGTGGGGCTTGCGCAACAGACTTCCGATGCATCAAACACCAGCGCTCAACCCGCGCCCGCGCAACGGGATGGGCAACATGATTTTGATTTCGAATACGGCACTTGGAAGATTCATCTGAAAAAACTTCTGCATCCCTTAACGGGTTCCACGACTTGGGTCGAATTCGACGGGACGTCAGTCACGCGAAAAGTCTGGGGTGGGCGCGCTCAACTGGAGGAGTTTGAAACGGACAGCCCGGTCGGCGGCCGCATCGAAGGTCTGACGCTGCGGCTCTACAACCCGCAAACCCGCCAGTGGAGCCTGTATTGGGCCACGAGCAAGAGCGGCACCCTGGGCGCGCCAACCATCGGCGAGTTCAAGGATGGACGCGGGGAGTTTTACGACACGGAACCATCTGGCCCCAACGGCCGATCGATTCTCGTCCGATATATTTGGTCGAAGACCGATACGGACACTCCCCACTTCGAACAATCATTCTCGGATGACGGAGGCAAGACTTGGGAAGTCAACTGGATTACGGACCAGACCCGGACGAACGACGAAGTTGAGAATGCACCCGCACCCGCGAGTTCAGAGGCAATGAAATCGCAGTCTCAACAAGCGGCTCGGGATGGTCAACACGATTTTGATTTCGAGATTGGTACCTGGAAGTCGCACGGATCCCGACTTCTGCATCCATTAACGGGTTCCACGACCTGGGCTGACTTTGACGGTATTTCAATCGTCAGCAAAGTCTGGAATGGCCGCGCCAATCTGGTGGAACTCGAAGCTGATGGCCCAGTCGCTGGTCACGTCGAAAACCTGTCTCTCCGTTTATATGCCCCCCAATCTCACCAGTGGAGCCTCTATTACGCGAGCAGCAAGGGCGCTACTGCGAGCGTCCCGACGGTTGGCGAATTCAAAAATGGACGCGGGGAATTTTTCGATGCGGAGCCATTGAATGGAAGAAATGTTTTGGTCCGAAATGTCTGGTCAGAAATTACTTCCAGTTCCTGCCATTTTGAACAAGCCTTCTCGGACGACGGAGGCAAGACTTGGGAAGTAAACTGGGTGACGACGGACAAGCGGGTGAAAGATGACTCTGACAAAACGCACTGAACTGCGGCGTATTCCCGACCGAGGATCGCGTGACTGGCAAGCCATTCACAAAATTCTCGATGCGGGATTTCTCGCTCACGTGGGATTTTGTGTAGATGGGCAGCCCTTCGTCATTCCGACCCTGTATGGCCGGGACGGAGAAAAGCTGTATCTCCATGGTTCGGCCGCGAGCCGCATGCTTCGAGAACTCGAGACGGGTGTCCCAGCCTGTGTTACCGTGACCCTGGTCGATGCCTTGGTCCTGGCGCGGTCTGCTTTCCATCACTCCATGAACTACCGCTCTGTCGTTGCGTTCGGAACGGCGCGGAAGATCGCAGATGCGGAGCAGAAGACGAATGCCTTACGCGTGATTGCCGAACACGTCATTGCCGGCCGGTGGGCAGATGTCCGCGGACCCAGCGAGAAGGAATTGAAAGCGACAACGGTGCTTGAATTCGCAATCGAAGAAGCTTCGGCAAAGGTGCGAAGTGGACCCGCGCTTGACGACGAGAGCGACTACGGCTTGCCGGTATGGGCTGGAGTATTGCCGCTGGAGTGGACACCCCAGGCCCCCATACCGGACGATAGATTAGCCGCAGGTGTCGCACTTCCCGACTACATTCGGCTTTACGACGCTCGAATCAAGGGCAGCTCTGACCGCTAACGCTATCAGCAGTCTTTCGATGCCTAGGATCTGACGGTTGGGCTGGGAATCGCGGAGTTGAGGATTTATGCGGCGATAATCGATGGGTTGAGGTCCAGGCCAAATCGAGCCATCATTTCGCGCCGCCCGTGACCGGTGACAGCCAACGCGCGACTGTCGAGATCCTGGATCACCCATTTTCTTTTGAGGGCGACTTTCAATAGGGCAGCGCCGAGCGCGCCGCCAATGTGAGGGCGCTGTTCACTCCAATCCAGACATGCGGATGCGAACCGGCGGCGCAGTGCGCGGGTTGCCTCAATATCAATGCCAAGGGCGGCAAACGCCTTGATTCCATCGGTGGTGAGGTCGTATGCGGTGTCGTTCGTTTTGGAAACGACCTTGATCCAACGGAGCGATTTGCAGCGATCATGGAGCAATACACTCACCGTTCCCGCCATGTGATCGTAGCAAGTGCGCGCGGTACGCAGCCCGTTGGGCGCCCTGGATACAAACTTGTTGCGCGGGGCGCCGGCTAGGACACTTAGCCCTTCGAGCGCACTGGCTACATCGGGGCCTTCCAGACTGTAGAAGCGGTGCTTGCCCTGCACGAGGACCTTCACCAAGTGCGCCGCCATCAGTCGGCTCAAGTGAACGCTGGCAGTGGACGGACTCACCTCGGCCACTACCGACAGTTCGGTACTCGTTCGGGAACGGCCGTCCGCAAGGCAATAGAGCATGCGGGCGCGTGCTGGCTCCCCTATGGCTGCCGCGATTCTACAGACTGCTGCGTCGGCGGTATGCTGTACATCCATGGTTTGATGATAAACGAAGTGTTCATGTTGAACAAGGGGCATATTGGATTGGTGCCGTTCCGCGATGCGGCGGCCACCTGACGAACACCGTTTTAATCGACATGGCTGACGGCCGAATCGAATAGTCCTTTGGGAGGAGACGCATGAAGATAACCTGTTTCATCCGCTACCAGATCGATCCGTTCCAGCGAGATGAGTTCAAGAAATACGCCGAGACGTGGGGACGCATCATTCCACGATGCGGCGGAAACCTAATCGGTTACTTCCTGCCGTACGAAGGAACCAATGATGTGGCGTGGGGCCTGATTGCCTTCGAAAGCCTCGCCGCTTATGAGGCGTATCGGGCTCGACTGAGATCCGATCCAGAAGCCCGGGAGAATTTTGCCATGGCGCAAAGCAAGAAATTGATCCTCCGCGAAGAAAGAACTTTCGTCGAAGTCGTCTAAAACAATGCCCTTCTACCTTAATCTGCGAGACCACGAAGGCCTTTGCGTCACGGATGTTATGATTTTCGAGGCCGTCTATGACATCGCACATTCACGTGGTTCCTTCTCCCTCCGAGCAACAAACTTTGGCGTACGATCCGCTGCTCGACGACATTGGATACATGACCTGCATGACCCTGGTGCTGCTGGGAAATTACGCGCAGACCGGGCATCTCGGCGGACCGCTCGCCTATACACCTTACAACGTTGCGGTGCATTTGCTCGGTCCTGAAAATGGCGGACTCCGTTACGATTACCGCCGGCCGAAGCATCCTTACTCAGACAAATTCATGCTCGCTGCCGGCCACTCGATCCCCACGTGCTACGCGTTGTGGATGATCATGGGCCAGGCGCTGTATCGCAAGTATCAGCAGACCGGCGATCCGCGTTATCACGTCGACCCACACGTCGCGATGCTGCCGATCGACGCGTTGGGATTTCGGCGCGGCGCGGGAGCCCTGAAGACGCTGCTGCGCGAAACAGATTTGGAAGACAATCCGCTGTTCGCGCAAGCGAAAGGCCGCGGCATTCGTGCCCTCTCGGGACATGCCGAAAGCACCGACTGCACCAACGACGTGAACGGCGGACCGTCGGGCATCGGCATTGCGACGGCCGCGGGCAAAGCGGCGTTCTGGGATGTGATGGGTGCGCCAGAGTCGCCCAAAGTGATTGCGCTGGAAGGCGAATTCGCGCTTACCGAAGGTCACGCGCAGGAGTTCAAGACGCAGGCGCTTGCGCTGCAAGTGGGAAAGCGTTTGCGCGTGATGATTTCCGACAACAACGCGGGCATCGACGATTGCCTGATTGGCGGCAAGATTGGCGGCGTGATCGCCGAGTGCTTCGACGGCTACGATCTCGTCAGCCAATGGACATCGTACGGATGGAACGTCTTTACGCTGATGAACGGTAACGACTACGGCCAAGTGGCTGCGGTTCTGAAAGCAATGGACGCAGTGGACCCGGACGATCGCCGTCCCGTCGCCGCCATCGGCAAAACGATCAAGGGCTACTGGCCGGCTGCGGTTGACGGGAAAATCCCCGGCTTTGGCGGCGATCAACTGGTGAGTTACCCGAGCCATCCCTACGCGCTGAAAATGAACTCGGAGTATTTTCTCGCGCTGGCGCAGACTTTCGAGAAGCATTACGGCGTGGAGTTCGAAGGAATTCGCAAGGGCCCGGTCAGCAACAATCGCGAACGATTGATCCAGTTCAAGACGAACCTCGACATCGTAATGTCGCTGCTCGATCGCAACGGATTGGGCGATCGGCTTGCCGATCGCCTCGTGGAGATCGGCGACACCGTGCGCGACGACGTGAAGTTGCGCATTTCAGCCATGAGCGATCCGTTTCTCGACGATCGTCTGCGCGTCGCGGCGCTACCGGAAGACACGCAGAAGGTCTCGATTCGGAATGCGATTTCTGGTGCGGAGAAGCAAGTCAGCATTGCGCTGTTCAAGAAACCGGGCGAAGTGGCCGGAGCGCGGCGCGCAATTTCCGAAATCATTAAGTGGATGAATTACGTCACCGAAGGACGATTCTTTTCGGTGGCCGCCGACCTTTCGGAGTCGATCAATGTGGAGCACGGCAGTTTGTGGGGACACTACAGTCCTACGGACAATCCGCTGGGCACGCGCTTGAAAGCGTCCATACAGGAAGCTGGCAATGTTTCAACCGCCATCGGGCTGGTAAGTCAAAGCGCTTCCGTCGATCCCGCAAAATTCGCCGGGGTTTGGGCTTTGAGCGGTACCTATGGGGCGTTCACGCCGCTGATGTACACTCCGGCGCGGGTCTGGAGTCAACAAAAACAGGACAGCAAATTCCGCGTCGGGGTGCTGCATATTCTCGCGGCCCACTCCGGTCCTGAAACCGCGGCGGATGCGCGCACGCACTTCGGCATCTTCGCGCCGCAAGTGTGGAAGTTGTTCCCGCGCGGTCAGGCAATCAATTTGAGCTTTTGGGATTACAACGATGTCGCGCCCGGCTATTTCGCCGCGGCAGAAATCGCAGCGCGCGAACCGCACGTAGGCATCATCACGCTGGAAGTGGCGCGTCCCGACTTCCCGGTCGCGGACCGTAGCCATTTCGCCGACACCGATCTGCGCGCCGCCGCAAAGGGTCTATACGTGATCCGCGATTTTGCGCCGAACAAACCGCGCCACGGTTACGTGATCGCGCAAGGATCGAGTTCCACCGTGAATCTCGTAAAAGTGCTGCCGAAACTCGAAGCGGCCGGTGTGAACGTGAAGGTGATCGCCGCGATCAGCGAGGAGTTGTTCGATCGCCAGCGGCAAGCGTATTGCGATTCGGTGCTGCCGCCCGAGGCTCACTATGATCTGATGGTGGTATCCACGGGCACGCGACGCGTGTGGCCGGTGCGCAACCTCGGTCCGTTGACGGATGAGTATTCACTTACGTCCGACTTCGACAATTCCTGGAGAAGCGGCGGCCTCGAAGCGGACGTGATCGCGGAAGCGCATCTTGACCCCGATTCGATTTTTGCGGGCGTGGAGCGATTCGCAAACGACCGCGAGCGCCGCATCGGCGATCAACGCAAGGCGATCGGCGCTAAATGATCAACGCAAAATGATCGGTTAGTCGAGTGGGCCGTGTGCACTCGTGGTACGTGCAACTCAGCCGTTCACCTCAGCAACTCGTTAACTATAGCTTCGACGTGGATCATGGTTGTATCGAGGAACTCGATGCCCGGGCTGGCGATGACGCGCAATAGTAAAGGAAGCTCCGTACCGGCGAGGACTACCGCTTCAACTCCGTCTTCGCTCTTCATTCTTTGCGCAATGTTCAGAATCTCCGTCCCGGTTTCCGGCAAGAATTTGTTCTTCAGCAGCTCACCGATGTATTTTTCGTGAATGACTTGCTGTTCTGATTCCGTCGGTCGAACCATGATGATCCCGGCTCGCTGAAATTCTTCCGGATAGAAGCTCGCTCGCATCGTAAACCCGGTTCCAAACAAGCCCACCTTTTTCAGGCCGCGTGCCTTGGTGTAATCACAGGTGGCGCGCACGATGCTGAGAAGCGGGATCGCCGAACGCCGCTGGACCTCGTCGAAAACGAGATGCGGCGTGTTCGCTGCGATAAAACCAAAGTCCGCGCCAGCACGTGATAGCAACTCCACACCGGTGGCGAGATAGTCGGCCAACTCGCCGAGCCGTCCAGCATCAAGCAGCGCGATGCCCTTCTCAACGTCGAGGCTGTTGATGATCAGGTGCGGATATCCACCATCCGGCTTGAGGGCGCGAAAGCGCGCAATGATGGAGCGATAGTAGTCAATCGTAGATTCGGGCCCAAGCCCGCCGATCATCCCAGAGGTTCGCATGTTATCCGCAAGAGATGCTGGGCGCGCACTGTAGGATTCGAAAGAGCAAAATCGAGTTCTTCGGCAAACTGTTTATCGCTCTGGTAGTCCGTGGCGCTACCTGCTGCAATTTGGGTCGACCGCTATTGCCGGGTAGTCGGGGATTCCGCCTGGCTTTTGCGGGTCAACAGGCTTGCGGAAGGCCGCCAGATCATTGTCTTTCAGTTTTTGCCATTCTTCGAGCGTCCCGTTCATGGCGGCACAGACTCTTTGCCAGGCGGCGAACGATTCGGCAGAAGGCGCAAAATCAGCACCATCCACCAGGGCAATCAGCGATACCAGGCTATCGTTCACAGTAAGGAAGCTTCCGCCCGTGGGAGTATCGAGAATATAGACGGACTTGCCTTCGAGTGTTTCCACTTTGGAATCGAGTTGAGTGGCCGCGTTGGCTGTGGGATCCGCCGCAGGACGTTTGGTGAACTCCGCCAGGCGCGCGCGCAGGTCTTTGGCTTGCTCATAGGCGGCGAAGTTCCGCCCTAGCGTAGACGAAATCTTCAGTTCGAGGTTGAGTGAACTCTGCAACTCGTTCCGCGCATAATTCACCCGCGGGTCCATCTTTACTTCGAGGGGCTGCCGATAGGTTTGGCCGTCTACGGTTAGGCGGATTTCGTAGGTTCCGGGCAAGACCAGCGGACCTTGCGGCGGGAGCGGGGTCTCGCCAACGATTGCGCCCATGGGATAGTTGTACGGAGTCTGCACATGCACCGCCTGCGGGTCGGCATAGCGCAGGTCCCAGACAAAACGATGCATGCCCGGCGTTTTCGCGAGCGGCTGGCGATGCGCAATCCAATATTCAGCAATCTGCAACGGCTGTTCCTTAACCTCAGGCAGGGGCGCACTGGAGTAGGCGCGAATCAGTTTTCCTTGCTGGTCGTAAATCTCGAGCTGAATATCTGATGCCGTTGCCGGCGGCAGGAAGTAATGGAAGATGGCGCCGTCGGGAGGATTTTTGCCGGCGGGGATTTCCGGCGGCAGCGGTGTGTCCTGATTTTCGTCGCGGCGTATTCGTATCGCGGGCCGCGGCGCAAACAGAATCGCTCTTGCCATAGGTGATTGCGGGTCAATCTGGCGGAGCGGCGAAAGGTCGTCGAGGATCCAGAATGAACGCCCGTAGGTTGCCGCGATCAGGTCGCCCTGCTCGATGGTGAGATCATGCACGGCCACCATCGGCATATTCAGACGCAGGGATTGCCAGTGGCCGCCAGCGTCGAACGAGACGTAGGCACCCTGCTCGGTTCCTGCATAGAGTAAATTCTTGCGCACAGGATCTTCGCGCACCACGCGAACAAAATCCGTCGCGCCGATACCGGTTATGGTTTCCTGCCAGGTATGACCGAAATCGTGAGTTTGAAAAATGTGTGGACGCAAATCATCCAGCGAATTGCGATTGACTGCGACATAGGCTGTACCGGCATCGAAGTGCGAAGCTTCGATAAGCGGCACGGCGCTCCACGCGGAGACCTCGGGCGGTGTGACATTCTGCCAGGTAGCGCCGCCATCGCGCGTCAACTGCACGGCGCCGTCATCGCTGCCAGCCCAGATTACGCCTTCTGTTACGGGCGATGGCGAAATGGTCATGAGTGAGCCGAGCGGTTTTTTCGGATCTTTCTCGTCCACGGGAGTCCGCGTCAGATCGGGGCTGATTGTCTCCCAGTTTGTGCCCCCGTCGACGGTCTTCACCACGAATTGCGTTCCCAAATAAAGAACGTGCGGATCGTGGGGCGAGAAGACCATGGGAATATTCCAATTGAAGCGGTATTTTGTGCCGAACGGAATTGGCGCCGGAGAAACATCGCGTACCTGCCCGGTCTTTTTTGACAATCGAACCACACTGCCCACGGGGCCGGCGTTATAAACCACATCCGAATCGAGTGGGTCGGGAATGGTGTAGCCACTTTCGCCCGGCCCTACGGGAAACCAGTCGCGCTCCGTGATCTGGCCATCGTTGCCGCGACTCGAGGTGGCCGCAGTTCCGCTATCCTGCTGCGATCCATACGCCCAATAAGGAAACCTGTGATCGGTGGCCACGCGATAAAACTGGCCAGTGGGTTGGTTGTACCACGTGCTCCAGGATTCTCCGCCATTCAGGCTGATGGTTGCGCCCTGGTCCACTCCGAGCATGATGCGGCGCGAGTTGGTGGGGTCGATCCACACGGTGTGGTAATCGTCTCCGCCGGGCGCTCCCTTGATGATGGTGAATGTCTTTCCACCGTCGGTTGAGCGGTAGAGGGACTGCCGGGGAACATAGATGACATCGGGATTTCCGGGATCAACGAAAATCTCGCTCATGTACCAGAAGCCGAGGACGCGGTCGTCGGTGGTCGCGCGCTGCCAGTTTGCTCCGCCGTCGTCGGAACGGTAGAGACCGTTGTCTTTATCTTTGGCCTCGATAAGGGCGTAAACGCGCTGGCCATGTGTGCCCGGAGCTACTGCCACTCCGATGCGGCCCCAGTTCTTGGGGGGCAGGCCGACGCCGGCGACCGGCTTCCATGTGACGCCTTCGTCCGTCGATTTGTAGATACCGCTGCCCGGCCCGAACCCAGTTTCGATTTCTCCGGGTTTGCGAATGGCGTGCCAGAGCGCCGCGTACACGATTCGTGGATCGCCGGGAGCGAAGCAGAGATCAACCGCGCCGGTGACGTCGTCTTTGAAAAGGACTCGCTTCCACGTGCGGCCTCCATCGGTGGAGCGGAAAACCCCTCGCTCGGTGCTGGGCCCGTAACTGTGGCCCATGGCCGCGAGCAGAACAACATCAGGATTGCGGGGATCTATAAGGATGCGCGCGATGTGACGGGTATCTTCCAAGCCGAGATGCTTCCAAGTTGCGCCGGCGTCCGTGGACTTGTAGACACCATTTCCGTAAGTGATGTCGGCATAGACATTATTTTCTCCGCTGCCCACGTAAATGACATTGGGGTTGGATGGTGCGAGCGCCAGCGCGCCGATTGAAGCCACGGGCTGACTGTCGAAGATCGGCTTCCAGACAGTGCCACCGTCCGTTGTCTTCCACACGCCGCCGCCGTTCGAGCCGAAGTAGTAAACGGCTGGATCTCCTGGAACGCCGGCAACGGCATTCACCTTGCCGCCGCGGTATGGGCCGATCATCCTCCACTGCATACCTGAATAAAGGTTGGGATCGACGGCTTGTGCGAACGACTTCGGGTTAGGAAAAAGGGAAGAGGCGATAAAAAGTAGGCTGAAAAACCCCCAAAAACGGAAAGTACGCGTGATCAAAATATCTGCTCCCTCGGGACGCGCGAGCATATCGTGTTTTCGTGCGTTGTGGCAACCCGTGTTGGAGTAGACGATCCTACGGAGTCACTTCGAACATTTGTTGCTAGTGACCCTCAATTTGCTTTACCGTAGAGAATCGTGGAAAATCGCCGCGGAATGATCGCTCCCGGGACCCGCTTAGCCCATTACGAAATCATTTCGATCCTGGGATCGGGTGGCATGGGCGAAGTTTACCTTGCCCAGGATACGCGTCTCGGGCGCAAGGTTGCGATCAAGTTGCTCTTGCCGGATCTGACGCGTGACGAGCGTGGTTTGCGCCGTTTTGAACACGAAGCGCAGTCTGCTTCGGCCCTGAATCACCCCAACATCCTAACCATTTATGAATTCGGACAGGCTGAGGGCCTGCGTTTCATAGTCTCCGAGTATATAGAGGGGATCACGCTTCGCTACAAAATGGGGGCGGGCAGGATGGAACTGCATACAGCGATTGACATTGCGATCCAGATGGCGAGTGCCCTGGCGGCGGCGCACGCTTCTGGAATTGTCCATCGCGATATCAAGCCAGACAATGTGATTGTGCGAAACGACGGACTGGTGAAGGTCCTCGATTTCGGAATCGCCAAGCTGAGCCAGAAGGGTGGCACCGATCGCAGTGGATTGACGTTGACCTCCACGTCGAGCCAACCCGGCATGGTCGTTGGAACAGCAAAGTACATGTCGCCGGAGCAGGCTCGGGGCGTGGAAGTGGATGGGCGCAGCGATATTTTCAGTTTGGGATCGGTGATGTATGAGATGGTCACTGGCAGACCGGCATTCGGAGGCGAGACCGCGAGTGACGTGATGGCGGAGATCCTGAAAGTTGAGCCGCCGCCGGTGGAGTTTGCTCCAGAGGTGCCGCAGGAAATCGGACGCATCATCGGCAAGGCGTTGCGCAAAGACCGCGAAACGCGGTTCCAGGCCGTGGGAGATTTGCTGATCGACCTGCAGGATTTCAAGAAGGAATCGGAATTTCAAGCCAAGCTGCAGAGATCGACTGGAGCGCAAGCGGCGAGGATGGGATCGGGAAGCAAAACACCGGCGCGCCCGGCCTTGCCGAAAAGGCGGTCAAGAAAATGGCTCTGGCCACTCGCTGGATTGTTGGTTGCAATTGCTGCCATCGGCTACTTCTATTTCAAGAGATCGCATCCGCCCGTCGCGCCGCCGCAGCCACACAGCCTGGCAATTCTGCCCTTCCGGAATCTCCAACAGGATCCGCAGACTGATTTCCTCGGATTCTCTCTGGCGGACGCGATCATTACCAAGCTTGGGTATGTCAATGCGCTAACGATTCGTCCGTCATCCTCCATCGACAAGTATCGCAATCAGATCATCGACCCGAAGCAAGTAGCTGCAGAGTTGGACGTGGACACGTTGCTGACGGGCAGCTTCATTAAAGATGGCGATGACCTGAGAATTACGGCCCAACTCATCGATGCGAAGCTCGACAAGATTTTGTGGCGGGACTCCATCGATGTGAAGTACGACAAACTGCTGACGGTTCAAGACCGCGTGTCACAGCAGATCATTAAAGAGTTGGAAGTGAACCTGTCGCCCCGTGAAGCTGAGAATCTGAAGCCCGAAAAACCGATCAGCGCGGTGGCCTACGAATACTATCTGCGCGGGATCGATCTTTACTCGCTGAACGAGTTTTCGGCCGCGATCGAAATGCTGCAGAAATCCACGGCGGTTGAACCAACCTATGCGCCGGCATGGGCGAATCTGGGGAGAGCCTACACGACCAATGCGTCGCTTCAGTTTGGCGGGCGAGAGGATTATGGCAAGGCTCAGGCTGCCTATGAAAAAGCGATCGCGCTCAATCCCGCGCTGGTTGAGCCCCGAATCTATATGGCCAATCTGCTGACGGATACTGGCAGAGTGGAACAGGCGGTTCCGTTGTTGCGCTCGGTCCTGCGCGACAGTCCAAACAACGCCGAAGCCCACTGGGAACTGGGATATGCCTACCGGTACGCCGGGATGCTGGAAGAGTCCGTGGCGGAATCGGAAAAAGCTCGGCACATCGATCCGCTGGTCAAAATCAACAGCTCGGCCATGAACAGTTATCTTTACCTGGGCGAATATCAGAAATTCCTACAGAGCCTGCCCGCCAAAGATTTTGTCTACATCATCTTCTACCGCGGCTTTGGCGAGTATTACTTAAACAACCTGGACGAGGCGGCCAAAGATTTTGATCGCGCTTTTGAAAAAGACCCTTCCTCGCTTCCTGTGAATGTGGGTAAGGCACTCAGTGACTCGATCAAGCATGACAACGCAGCCGGCCTTGAGCTTCTGCGGCATACGCAAAGCAGGATTGAAGAGCGCGGAGTGAGCGACGCTGAGGGCATTTACAAAGTGGCGCAAGCCTATGCCGTGCTGGGAGACAAAGCTTCAGCCTTGCAGATGTTGCGTTATAGCGTCGACGGTGGATTCTTTTGTTATCCCTACTTCGTGGGCGATCCTTTGCTGCAAAATCTTCATGACGACCCGGAATTCCAGAATCTGGTCAGCCAGGCTCGCCACCGGAGCGAGCAGTTCAAGAGCGCTTTTTTCTAAAACGGGTTGGAATGAAGTCCCACCGCTACCAAACCTTGCACACATTGGCGGCGGGTTTCACCATGGGCTGTCCCGCTTTGCAGTGGAACGCCTCCTCAAACTCGGGCATGTTGACCACGACTCCGTTGATGCGGTAGCGCGCGGGTGAATGCGGGTCGGTCATGGCGCGCACACGCATGTCTTCGGGACGTTCGTTGGAGCAATCCCACTGCGCGTAACCTACGAAGAAGCGCTGTTCAGGCGTCAGACCGTCGATGGGCTGTAATTGCATGTCTTTGGTGGCGTCTTTCCATGCGATGTATGCCAGAATCTCGCCGCCCAGGTCGGCGACGTTTTCGCCCAGGGTCAACTTGCCATTGACGTGAACATCCTCCACCGACACATATCCGGAGTATTGATCGTCCACGCACTTGGTGCGCCCATCGAACTTTTCCCGGTCTTCTTTTGTCCACCAGTTTTTCAAATTTCCCTTGGCGTCGAACTGACTGCCTTCGTCGTCGAAGCCGTGAGTGAGTTCGTGGCCGATGGTGCCGCCGGTGTTGCCATAGTTCGGGGCGTCGTCCATTTTCGGATCGTAGAGTGGGGGCTGCAGCACGCCCGCGGGAAAATTAATGTCGTTCATCTGCGAATTGTAATAAGCATCAACCGTGGGAGCGGAAATGTCCCATTCGCCGTGGTCTACTGGTTTGCCGATCTTGTCTATACCGCGGCGACTCTCAAACTGATGTGCGCGTTCGACGTTGCCAGCAAAATCGTCACGCAAGATTTTTACCGAACTGTAGTCGCGCCAATGATCGGGATAGCCAATCTTGTTGCGGATCCCCGCCAGCTTGGTCAACGCCTGCTGTTTGGTTTCCGGACTCATCCAGTCGAGGGCCCGGATGCGCGCACCCATCGCGTCTTCAATGCGCCGTACCATATCGAGCGTGCTCTGCTTGAGTTCGGGAGAGAAGACTTTGGCGACATAGACCTGGCCCAGCGCCTCGCTCAGGTCGTAGTTGACGTACTGCACGCAGCGTTTCCAGCGCGGCTGCATCTCTTTTGCGCCGCGCAGGTACTTGCGGTAGAACTGGAAGTTTTCCTCCACGAATTTCGATGAAAGGTATGGCGAAGAGGTGTCGGCCACGTGGAAGCGCAAGTAGGATTTCCAGCTGTCGATTGATTCCGAAGACAGTAGTACGTTGAGTTCCTTGATAAACTCGGGCGCGTCCACGTTGAGCACGTCAAACTTCGGATATTGCATCTCGCGGTAGTACCCGGCCCAGTCAAAATTGGGCGCAAGCTGGATGAGATCGGCAACCTTCATTTTATGAACTAGCTTGTGGGGATCGCGGCGCTCGACGCGGCTGAGCGAAGCCTTGGCCATGGCCGTTTCCAGGCGCAGGACGCCCTCTGCGTTCTGTTTGGCCGCGGCAGGGTTGTCGCCGATCAACTCGAATACTTGCTGCACATGTTGCAAGTAGCGCTCGCGCGTTTCCTGCGACTTCGCATCGTCTTTCAGGTAGTAGTCGCGATCGGGCATGGCGAGGCCGCCCTGATCCACATCCGCGATCACGTGCTCGGAATCGTCGGGGTCCTGCGTTGAGCCCGCCGAAAAGAGCAGGGAACTGTTGTAGGAATAGCGGTAGTAGATGAGCTGCAGCCGCGCCACCAGCGGCATCAGGTCTTTTGCTGACTTGATCTGCGCGATGGCATCGAGTTCCGGCTGGATGGGTGAGAATCCAAGTTCTTCGACGGTGGCGTCGTCCATGCAAGCGGCATAGAAGTCGCCAATCTGCCGGGTTACGGGATTGCGTTGCTGATCCGGCTGGGCCGCCTGTTCGAGCATGCCCTTGAGAAAGGTCAGGTTGTCCTGATAGAGCTTGGCGTAGACCGACCAAGACGTCTGATCAGGGGGGATCGGGTTTTTCGTCTGCCAGCCGCCGCAAGAATAGCGGTAGAGATCCACGCAGGGGTCGATGGATTTGTCCATTGACGAAACGTCGAGACTGGGACTGTAGGGCAGGACCGGCTCAGAAGACGGTTGCGTGGATGGCGTTTGAGCATTTGCCAGCGATAGAGCCAGAAGCAACAACAGAGACAACGCATGTTTGCGCATATTCACCTTGGACGAGAGTCATCGGAAGAAGTCACAGGACCGCCAATGATATTGGACGGTTTTCAACAATGGCAAGCGCTTGGGCCGACCGGTGGTGGCTCATTGTGCCAAAACTTCCACCACAAAGGACACGAAGGCACACCAAGAAAAAGCGGTAGAATTTAGGACCTTCCTGCCCAGCCGGTGCGGTTGGCGAAGGTACGCGATCGTTCCGATTTTACTGGCAAATAATACTGGGGTTATCTTTCGCCAATGCGACACATGCGGCATGTTGCTTGATTTTTTGCTGATCTGCCGCCGAAACTGGAGTGGGGGCCGGAGCAGTTGCTGGAGAAGCGGGAACTGCACTGGAAGCCTGCGTCGTCGAAGCGGGAACCTTGTCGAGCATGGCTTGAAACGCCGCCATTTCCTCGGGCCGGCTCCATATAAACTCTTTGGTTTGCTTTTCGCAGTAATCGTCCGGATATTCCCAGACCGGCAGGACCGTCACCTTGGTCGTGCCGTTGAGTTCCACCAGCGAGTATGACCACACACTTTTTGTTGTCATGCCTTTACATACACTTGAGGCCATGAAAATCGCATCTACGGGAGGCATCTCCGCGGGTTTCGAAAAGCGGAACTGAAACTGATTATCGGCATCGAGCGTGTAGCCTTCCATCAGATTCTGTTGGACGATGATCGCCTTGAGCGTTTGAGCCGATGCTTTGCTGGTGAATACATACGGGCCGGGATGAGGTTTTACTTTTTTATCCCGCGCCGCCGCCAGGGTCGAGGCGATCATAATCAGAATCAGTACTCGTTTCATACTTTCACCTTCGGTAACTTTACCGAGATTACCGTCCCCGACGCTAATTACCGGAGTCATCTCCGAATTGGATGTGCTGGTCGTTCGCCCCACAGCATAAAAGAAACACGAGCCGTTTCGTGTTCGCGGCGGAGCAAGCGCTGGGTCTCCAATGAGACTTATCGCCTGTCTCCGCTGGTTTCGAGCAGCGAATCGGCTTCGGCCTCAGCCTCGAGTTTTAAATCGGACATATCCAGCTGAAGATTGCCGGGATTGGTGGCATACGCGAGACCTGTCTCCATGTCGAGGGTGCCAGCGCGAATCAGTCTCTCTATGTCGCCGTCGAAACATTGCATCCCCTCGGTTTCGCCGACGCGCATTGCATCCAGCAAGGTCTTGCCGTCGGATTCGCCCTTCTCCACATATTCGCGTGTGCGCAGCGTCGACTTCAATATTTCAATAATCGCCATCCGCCCAGCGCCATCCTTACGCGGAACGAGTCGCTGGGAAACGATGTAGCGGAAGCTCTTGGCGAGGCGGTTGCGGAGCGTGTGCTGTTCGGCCATCGGGAAAACTCCCACGATTCTCTCCACCGTTTTCGAGGCGTCGATGGTATGGAGCGTGGAGAGGACGAGGTGACCGGTTTCGGCGGCTTCCATCGCAATCTCGATGGTTTCCTTGTCGCGCATTTCTCCGACAAGAATGACTTTGGGAGCCTGGCGGAGCGCTCCGCGCAAAGCCAGCGCGAAGCTGGGAGTGTCGCTGTGCAGTTCGCGTTGATTCACGATGCAGTTTTTGTGGGGGTGGAGGAACTCGATGGGGTCCTCGATGGTAAGCACGTGATACGACTGCTCGGTGTTGATTCTGTCAATGATGGCGGCCAGGGTCGATGATTTGCCGGAGCCAGTCGGGCCGGTTACTAAAACGATTCCATTGCGCAGGCTGATGATCTTCTTTAATTCGTCGGGCAAGTGGAGTGAGTCGAAATCCGGGATCTTGCCGGGAATAACGCGCATTACGACAGCACAGGAGCCGCGCTGCATAAAGACGTTGACTCGAAAGCGGTCGGTGCCCGGCAAGCTGTAGGAAACGTCGCACGAACCGAATTCCTTCAGGTTATCGAGGGCATGCTGGTTCTTACCAATTAGATCGGACGCAATGCGCCGGGTGTCGTCACAGGTTAGGACACGGGTCGTTCCAGCCGGGGCAAGTTTTCCGCCAATTTCGACAAGCGGCGGCTTTCCGGGTGTGAAAAAGAGATCGCTGATCTTCGTCGACGTCTTGAGCATGGCCGCCAGAAGCGCCGGAGTCGAGAACGGCGCGGCGGCGACGGCCGGAGCTGCCGCGGTCGGGGGCCGGGGAGCAGACGGAGCTATATTCGGAGGACTAATCGCAGGAGAAGACATAGGGGGTGGTGAATTCCTTCCAGGTGAGACCTTATGTGGAGGTTACGCGCCGTGTCGTGAATCATGAAGGTTACGGAAGATACAGGGTTCAAAAAGAAGGCTGATTTGAGCACGAAACGCATGGGAATCGCGGTTGCCCACGGGTGACCGCGGTAATCTTGCTGAGGGGCCCGGGCATCAGCAGAATGGATGCGAGGTAGCCTGTGTCCTGTAAAAATTGCGGTAGTGAGTTACGTGATGACTCGCAATGCTGTCCTGGCTGTACGCCAATGCTAGGCGGCATTTCCGTTGGCGGAGGTGCAGCCGCGGCTCTTGCTCCGGCGCGAATCCCACCGCCGGAGCCAAAGTCCAGCCGCGCAATCTGGAGCGTGGTTGGAATTGTGCTGCTGTTAGCCTTGTGTTGCGCTTCGTGGTATGCGCGAGAGAAGGCGTCAAAGTCCTTGCCGCAATCGCTAGCGGAGCAAACCGTTCAACCAGAATAGAAATCCAGTTCCCGCGCTATAACCCCCAACGCATGTAGGAAACCCTGACCGTCACGCTTGCGCCCTGCTGTTTCTAAGCTAACCGCGGGATCGCACTCGGAGGGTCCGAGTTCGGCAACTCTGCCGCTGCTGGCATAACCTTGGGTTCTTCGATTCCGGCGAATGAACGCGGGGCGCGGATTCCAGAGTCCGCACCCCGGCGCCGGGAACCAGGAGGCTAGTTCACAGCGATGCAGTCCTGTTGCAACACTTCTCCCTCACTCCTCCACTGTTACTGCTCTCACTTGACGACCGTGAGTTTTATCGCGCTCTTCAGTGTGGATGAAGGCGTCGAGACTGTTACATATCCGGTGGTCGCGCCAGTGGGGATCGTGGCCGTCAGATAGGCGTCGGAAACTACGGTGAAAGTCGCCGTGATTCCGTTGAACGAGACGCTTTTCGTTCCCGTCAGGCCCTGGCCGAAGATGCCAATCGTCGAACCGGTCGTGCCGCGCGGAAATTGCAGGATGATATACGGCTTCAATCCGTTGCTGAAGCTGTAGAAGACGCCGTGTCCAATCGGGTCGCCCTGGTAAACGCCGCCCTGCATGGTTGTGCCGTAGAAGATTCCATTCGGAGCGAGGAACATCGGCGAACTCAGGTAGCATCCGGTCACTGACTGATCAGGGCACGCTCCCTCGGGGTTGGTGAAACCGCTGTAGAGGTCGTTGTAAACGCCCTTGGTGGTGATGTCGTACAGGCTCTCGGCACCGCAGCCCCAGGGATAGCAATTGGCCGGGCCGTAGAGGTTGCCATCGTTTCCGAGCGTGAGCGGGTTGATGGGGCCGTCAACGTCGTCGACGGCATAATTGAAGTTGTGCAGGTAATCGATTTTGCCGGAGGTGGTCAACTGGAAGAGCGTTCCATCGCCATAAGTGCCGCCGCTGGCCGTAGTGCCGTAGAACTTGCCGTCGGCGCCCTGCGTGACTCCGGCTTCAGGGTAGTAGCCAGCCTGGGCAAAGTTGTAGATGTATTTAATTTTGCCTTTGGGAGTGATCTTGAAGACAGTGCCGCTATTGGAACTGGAGTTGCCGCCCTCCTGCGTCGTGCCGTAGAAATTGCCGTCGGCGCCAAGCGTTATCGGGCCCATGGGAGAAGTGCCGTCGCCGGTTGCGTTTCCTTTAAAAGAGTGCAGCGTCGTGAATGTGCCGGTCGGCGTGACCTTAAAAACAGTTCCGTCAGGATTCGGACAGAAACTGTTGCCCGTCGTCGTGCCGTAGAAATTGCCATCGGTCCCCAGGGTCAAAGCGTTGGGGTAGAGCGATCCGCTACCGTTGCATTCCGGAAACGAATACAGAACCGTGAATCCAGACTGGCCCTGGCTGGGATCGTACTTGAAGACGATACCGCTGCCGCCGGTCTGATCGTTGTTTCCTCCATAGGTGTTGCAGGTACCGTAGAAGAGGCCGTCAGGGCCGAGCGTCAAACCCGTCAAGCACTGGGTTTCACTGGTACTCTCATCTGCCCAAAGCACGGTCGCCGAGCCCTGGGGTGTGATTTCGTAGATACCAGAGTGGCCGTTGGGATTCTGAACCGTGCTGTAGAAATTGCCGTCCCGGCCGAGCGCGATCTGCCCGAGAGGGAAACTATTCGTCTCGTACAGATTCCCGACTCCGAAGTCGTAGAGCGGCGTGTAGGTCTGAGCCTGGGCGGGAGCGGGGTAGGCGACAAATAATAGTGCGACCATGGTGATCCCAACTGCCGTCACGCAGAGGGTTTTAACCTGGAAGTGAATGCCTTTCATGGAATATCTCCTTGAAGTGCTTAGAAATATGAAATCTGTTGCAGTTTGGAGAGTTGCAATTGAGAGTCTTGCCTCAGCGCGTGCACCGTCTCAATGGGGGGAACTGCTCTTCGGAGAAGGCGACTCGCGTTGATGAGACACGAAGGAGCGCATTTTGTCAGTGAGAAATATCACGTCTTGATGTGCGGTCATGGCCGGAAGCCGCGCCGCTAAGCAGGTTTGTCGTCTGGGGATTTCCATCGTCACTCGCAATTCGTGCTTCGGCACATGCGAGCGTTTTAGGAGTGGGGATATGTTGGAGCCGACGATCAGACTTGAACTGATGACCTGCCGATTACGAAATGCCCGGCAATCAGGGTGCTTCGGATCCGATAGCGGACGGCGCTGCGGTGCCGGAAGCACCGCAAATACTCGGATCAACCCCATGACGGATAGGGCCAGAATCAGTTGGAGTCGCTGGTAGCGAGGCGCTGACCTGTTGTGGTCGCATGTTTGAGTCCGGCGACCAGTTCCTGGAAATGGGGATTCTGGCGTAGGCTCCTCAGATTATCGTCGGCTGTCAATCCATCGGCATCTTTATAGCCGCGCTTGATAGCTTCACGCAGATACTGAAGCGCGTCCTCGGGATGGTTGGCAGCGGCGGCCACACAGGCGAACGAATACCACACCGAGAAACGGTCTCCTTGTCCCTTCGAACGGTCTTGCTTTTCGATCACGTCGCGAAACAGTTTGCCGGCCTCAGCGTAGCGATGGGTGTGCGCCATCGCTGTCCCGAGTTGCTGCAGTGCAAGCAGTGCATAGGGATGCTGCGGGCCCAGAGTACGAGTGATGGTGGCGAGAGCCTCTCGAGCATTTTTTTCACCTTCTGCGTAGCGGCCCTCCCCGATCAGGTCTTCGGCAAGATTGGTCTGACATACCAAGGTGCTGGGATGTTCCGGACCGATGACGCGAATCATGGACGCGAGCGTCTCTCGATTCAGTTGTTCCGCTTCGTGGACATGCCCTTCCTTGAAGAGTTCATCCGCCAACCCCGATTTGGAGAGCAAGGTCCGCGGGTGTTCGGGGCCATAAGTTCGCAACTGAATCGTCAGCGCCTCCCGGTACAGTTTCTCGGCCTCGGCATGGTGGCCTTCGTTAGAGAGCAGGGTCGCAAGATTGAACATGTCGCCGGTTAATCCAGGGTGTTCGGGGCCAAGCACGCGCTGCTCTATGGCCAGTACATCACGATACATCTGTTCGGCTTCCGACGATCGCCCCTCGCTCTCGAATGTCATCGCAAGATGGCCCATCGTGTTCAAGGTTCCAGGATGATCCGGTCCGAGAACACGGCGGTCGACATCGAGCAACTGGCGATACTCTCGTTCTGCCTCGTCATAGCGGCCCTGGTTCCAGAGTACTGTGCCCAGGTTGCCCATGGCCGCGAGGACTTGAGTGCTTTCCGGGCCCAGCTTTCGGGTAGCCGTGTCTATTACCTCGCGTGTCAGCTTTTCCGACTCGTCGAACCGGCCCTGGGCCTCCACGATCCATGCCAGGTTGCTCATGGTCTCGATCGTAAGCGGATCGTCGGGCCCAACGATGCGGCGCTCGCCCGCCAGCGCCTGCCGCTCGAGTTTCTCCGCTTCCGGTTCGCGTCCCTCGTGATCTAGAACGCGTCCGAGTTGAGTCAGGGACTCGAACGTCCTTGGATCATCGGGTCCGAGAAGGCTCTGTCGAGCGTCCAGAGCCCGCTGGGCCAGGTCATGAGCACGAGGATTGAGTCCCAGGTTCAGGTATGTGCTGGCCATGACCTGCATCATCTGCGCCTGGACTTCGGGATCCTTCGCCAGACCTGTCCCCATATCGTTCGAAGCCTTGTCGAGGATCTCGCGGGCAGTCACAGTGTTGCCGCGCGCTTCGTTAGGATCGGGCACCTTGAACATTTGGGTCATGAAGTCGGTGATCCGCGTGGCACGATCGCGTTCGCGGGTGGCACGGTCCCGCTCGTGTGCGGCACGGTCCCGCTCACGAGTAATGCGGCGCAACTGAACTGCCTGCAGGACAGAGAACATGGAGAGCAGCAGCACCAACCCAACGAACCCAGCTACAGCCACACGATGCCGCCGGACATACTTCCGCACCCTGTAACCGGCGCTGGTTGGCCGGGCCACGACCGGCTCGTGGTTTAGATACCGCTGAATGTCGGCGGCGAGTTCCGAAGGTGAGCCATAGCGCCGGGCGCGATCCTTCTCCAGCGCTCTCATCGTGATCCAGTCGAGATCCCCGCGCAGGATGCTCACGAGTTCCTTGGGCTCAGTGCCGCGCGCATGGGCCGTCTCGGCTGATGTGTCGCGATCCGCGCCCACCTTCGTGCTCGGGCGCGGCGGCTCTTCCTCGCGCAACCTCCGCAGTAACTCGTCGAGCGGCTGTTTCTGCCGCTGCTTCGTTTCAAACGGCTGCAGCCCAGTCAGCAACACGTAGAGAACAACCCCTAGCGAGTAGACGTCGGTGCGCGTGTCAACATCCTGCACTGTAGGGTCAGCCTGCTCCGGACTCACGTATCCGGGTGTGCCCATGAAGAGATCGCGATGGATGATGGCCTTCTGGTGCGCGTGCTGCACGCCTTCGCAGACCTGGATGAAGAGCTCGAGCCGATCAGCGATCTTGAGTTTCTTCTGATCGCAATAGTCGGTAATCGGCAGTCCGGATACGTACTCCATCACGAAGTACGGTTGCCCATGCGGCGTCGCTCCGGCGTCAAACACCTTCGCGATGGCGGAATGATCCATGATCGCCAGCGATTGCCGCTCCGACTGGAAGCGCTGCACGACCGCCTCATCGTACATCCCGGCCTTGATCAGCTTCAGAGCAACCTGGCGCCGCACCGGCGACATCTGTTCCGCCAGCCACACTTGGCCCATACCTCCTTCGCCAAGCCTGCGCACAAGTTGAAAACGTTCAGCAAAGAGCTGGCCGGCTTGCAATCCGCCGCTAGAAAGCATCCCTTCCAGATTCGCCATCAAACCGTCTGGCCCCGGTGCGGATTGCAGAAAGCTGGAGCGGGCTTCGTCGCTGGAGGCGAGCAGGACCTCGATTTCTTGCCGTAAGGGTTGATCGGACAGACAGGCGCGATCGAGGAAGGCGGAACGTTGCGCTGGCTCCAGTTCCTGCGCTTCTTCAAGCACATCACGAATCTGTTGCCAACGTTCCGGTGTCATAATGCCGGCAGTCATGGGCCGGTTGTCTGGGCGATCTGGTGATGCAGCCAAGCCCGTGCGCTCGCCCAGTGTCTCTTCACTGTCCTTGGTGACAGCTCGAGCACATCCGAGGTTTCTTCGACGGAAAGGCCGCCGAAGAATCTCAACTCCACAATGCGACTCTGTTGCCGGTCGAGTTTAGCCAGTTCATTCAGAGCGTCGTCGAGAGCAATTATGTCCAGGCTGCGGCTCTTGAACGCCAACCCATCCAGGGTTACTCGATCGCCGCCATCCCGCTTGGCGGCATCGCGGCTGCGCGCGTACTCGACCAGAATCTGCCGCATCAACTGCGCGCAGATGGCCAGGAAATGAGCGCGGTTCTCGAATTTGGCCGCGCCTTGTTTCTCCAGCCGCAAGTAAGCTTCGTGCACCAGGGCTGTGCTCTGCAGCGTATGGTCAGGGCGTTCCTTCCGCAGATAGCGGTGCGCGACCCGCCGGAGTTCGTCATAAACCAGCGGAACTAGGGCGCGCAGCGCCTCGTCATCGCCCGCATGCCAGTTGTCCAGCAACTGGGTGACGATTTTGGACTGCACCTGCGACAACGAGCCCCCAGAACTCCCTACGGAGTTCGTGGGTAGCAAGTTAGCCCCCCGAATGACCAATGTCAAGGCGGTCAGCGCGCCTGTATTTCCTCGAGCAGTCGCGGGCCTTGCCATGGTCCTCGATGCGAGGTGTGAAGAATTTCTCATTCTTCCTGGCCCGCTTCTCACCGGAATTTCGCTTTATCCCAATGACGCGGCCATAAAGACTGCCATTCGCAAGCCGGCGTACGGCGGTGTCCCCGAGGTGGCGACCGGGGGCAAGCCTCTTCTGATCCGATACATCCCGTCGCGGCGCGACCCGTACCATTCGGACCGAAATAACGGTCGAGTCGGCAAGGTTCACAGAGGTTCGAGAGCGGCATTTGTCCCGATCAGACACACGGTTCTTCGCTGCCATGGAAGGTTTGCGAAGAAGAATCGGGTCGCCGACGAAAGTGGTGCGGTGGCGAAACGAATCCGACAGACAGGGATTTAGGACAAACGAGTTTCAGTACAAGCTTCCCGAAAAGACTAACAAGGAGAACCAAAATGAAAACAACGAACGAAAACAAGCTAACCAAAAACAGCCAGCCAACCAACCTCGGAAGACGACGGAACCTCATGTGCGCGGCAATGACACTGATCGCCGCATCATTTATGTCCACCCTCGCCCTCGCGCAGAACCCGGCAGCCATTGCAGTGCGATCGAACGGTGAGGCCGATGTGGTCATCGAGGGCCCGAACAATTCGCTGCTGTACTATCATGCAAAACCTGGTGAATCCTTTGTCGCCGATACGATTGCTGGGAATGGAACGACGTTTTCGGCGCCCGCCATTGCCGTGCGCTCAACCGGCGAGGCGGACGTGGTCGCACAAGGTCCGAACAATTCGCTGCTGTACTATCATGCAACTCCTAAGTCTGCGTGGGCGGTCGATACGATTGCTGGGAATGGAACGACATTCTCGGCGCCCGCCATTGCCGTTCGCTCGGTAGATCCGGCCGGCGAGGCGGACGTGGTCGCAGAGGGGCCCGACAATTCGCTGCTCTACTATTATGCAACTCCCGGCAATCCATGGGACGTCGATACGATTGCTGGGTCTGGAACGACATTTTCGGCCCCTGCGATTGCGGTACGGAAGGCACACCCGGCCGGCGAGGCAGACGTGGTCGCAGAGGGGCCCGACAATTCGCTACTCTACTACCATACAACTCCCGGCAATCCATGGGGCGTCGATACGATTGCTGGGTCCGCATCGACGTTCTCGGCACCCGCAATCGTCGTACGCTCGACTGGCGAGGCGGACGTGGTCGCAGAGGGGCCCGACAATTCGCTGCTCTACTATCACGCAACTCCTGGCGATTCGTTCGTTGCCACCACGATTGCTGGGTCCGGAACGACGTTCTCCGCGCCTGGGATGGCGGTACGCACGGTTGACCCGGCCGGCGAGGCGGACGTAGTCGCAGAGGGGCCCGACAATTCGTTGCTCTACTACCACGCAACTCCTGGCGATCCGTTTGTAGCCACCACGATTGCTGGGTCCGGAACGACGTTCTCCACGCCCGTAATTGCAGTACGAAAAGCGCACACGGCCGGCGAGGCGGACGTCGTCGCCTACGGGTCAAGCGGCAATTCGCTGCTTTACTACCATGCAACTCCTGGTAATTCATGGGACGTCGATACGATAGCGACGTTTTAACGCAAGGCTAACCAGAGCCTGGCAAGGCCGCGGCGGCCATTATTCATGCTGCGAGTCCGGGCCGCAGTTCAACCCGTGGTTGCTCACTCCAAGTAAGTGCTATCGGCAAGTCACAGTTGCGCTGAAACCAAAGGGGGCCAAGGCTAAGAAACATGCCCCCTTCAGCGCGGTTGTTCAAGAAAAAACAAGGAGCGCTTTATGACAAGGCCGACTTTGAAGAATTTCGTACTGGCGCTGAGTCTGTTGGGAACAGCGTTGATCCCGTCCACCAGTTTGGCGCAGGTAGGACTCGCGTCCAAGCTTCCGGGTAAGCGCCCGGCCTCCGCCGCGGCGCAAGCGGCGAGCCATCAGGCAAAGACGGCAGGGTCGCCGTCCTACACCTACACCCTGCTTAGTTTTCCCGGGGCTCTTCTCACGTCTGCGGCCAGCATCAACCTGGGTGCGACCACTTCAAAGACTGAGATCGTTGGAGGGTACGGTCCTCCGGAGCAAGGCAACCTTGCCCAAGGCGGCTTTCTCGCTCGCGTGTCAGGAACGAAAGCCGTCGCAGAAAGCTACAAGGCGGTGAATTATCCTCACCTCCCACAGGATCAAATCGCACTTGGCGTCAATGATTCTGGCCAGATCGTCGGCACTTACTACACCAGTGAGAATGTCTTTTATGGTTACGAGCTGAGCGACGGAAAGTTCACCACCCTCAGCGTGCCGGGTGGGGCGGGCACCCTCGCCCTTGGAATCAACAATTCCGGCGAAGTTGTCGGCTATTGGGGCACGAGCGGCGGCCCCACGGAAGGTTTCATGCTGATTGGGGGCACCTATACCTCGTTCAACTACCCGGGCGCGTCCGCCACTTTGCCCATCTCGGTCAATAATGAGGGGGAAATAGTCGGCAATTACACGGACACAAGCGGAGTTACGCATGGCTTCTCGCTGAGCGGAGGAACCTATACCTCGTTCGACGTCCCAGGGTCGGTAGGGACTTATGCCGAAGGAATCAACGACGCCGGCAACATCGTCGGAACTTACTGCACAACCGCAGAATGCATTTCAACCTATGAAGGCATGCAGGGATTTCTGTTGAGCAATGGGGCCTTCACCACGATCGCGGTCCCGGGCGAATCTTATACGTGGGTGAACGGGATCAATAACAACGGCGTGATGGTGGGTTACTACCAGGATGCCGCCGGCCTGGAGGTTTCGTTCCTCGCAACGCCCTAGATACTCGCCATCGAAATTTCGCCTTTCCAAGAATACAAGGAGAGTTTTATGAGGAAGCAAACCGTGAAGCATTTGGCACTGGTGCTGAGTCTGCTGGGTACAGCGTTGATCGCGTCCACCAGCTTGGCGCAGGCCGGACCCGCGTCCAAGCTTCGGGCTAAGAATCCGGCAACTCCCGTAGCGCAAGCGGTACGCCACCACGCAGAGACGACGGGTTCGCCGTCCTACACTTACACTTTGCTCAGCTTCCCCGGCACGCTTTCCACGTTTGCGGACGGCATCAACAAGGGTGCGACCACTTCGAAGATTGAGATCGTCGGCAGTCAGGGTCAAGGGGGCTTCCTCGTAGACGCGTCAGTGAAGAAGACCGTCTCTGAAAAGTACCAGGCGGTGAATTTCCCCCACGCCGCAGTCCAATTTGCAGCTGGCGTCAATGATGCCGGCCAAATCGTTGGCTATTACGTCGACAGTTCAGGCGTCCAGCATGGTTATGAGAGGACCGGTGCAAAGTTCACCACCATTGATGTGCCATTTGCTGGCGCCACTGCCACCTTCATCAACGCCATCAACAATTCGGACGAAATTGTCGGCGGATGGACCGATAGCGGAGACGTAACACACGCTTTCACCCTGATTGCGGGAGCCTACTCCTCGTTCGACTACCCCGGAGCGACTTTCACCAGTGCTCTCAACGTCAACAACGTGGGGGAAATAGTTGGCTTCTACTACGACACAAGCGGCGTTGGGCACGGTTTCTCGCTGAGCGGAGGAACGTATACCTCGATCGACTTTCCAGGCGCGCTTTATACCAATAGTCCCGGAATCAACGACGCCGGCGACATCGTCGGGTTGTACTGCACAACCAGCCAATGCGTCTCCACCAATGAGGGCGAGCAAGGATTTCTGCTGAGCGGGGGCGTCTTTACGACGGTCGCGATCCCCGGCGAAGACTACACGTATTTGATCGATATCAATAACAACGGCGTGATGATCGGAGGCTACCAGGATGCCGCCGGGGTCGCCGTCGCGTTCATGGC
>JBEKLO010000071.1:0-22423 GCA_050010155.1 Terriglobales bacterium | reverse complement strand
CCGTCCACCACAGAGGACACGAAGGCACACGAAGGAGAAACCTGAGAGCAAAAACTGACGGCTGATGACTGAACGCTCTAAGCGCGGCTTTTTTTCGCCGCTGTAGCCGCTTTCACTTTCACTTTCACCGTCTCCCACGGACGCTTCGGGCGATCCACCGCCGGCTCGTCGCGGTCTTTGATGCGATCGTAGTGATACGAATCGCTGACTGTGCCGAGCGACTCATTGTAGAGGCTGGGTAGTCCCAACGCCTCCTTTAGTTCTTCGGAGAACTGCTGCAGCGCTTTCAGGTGGTCGGCCGTGGCCGGCACTTCGGTTTTCGTCGTCTTCATGAACTGCTGGTAGCCGCGATTGATCAGCTTGGAAATTTCGCTGCCAATCATGTATCCGGGATAGGCGAAGATTTTCGCCCCGCCATCTTCAGTCTTCTGGATCGCCGCCGAGCAATTGTATTTCTTCAGGAACACGCGGGTTTGCGCACCCGGGGCTTCAATGAGGTCAAAGCCATGATCACGCAGGTAGCTGACTGCATCTTCGTAGGTTTTATGTTCGACTTTCGCTGTCATTTTTATTAGCTCAATTCTCTTGTCATTCGGTTAGATGCGGCTTTGGCCGTTACGATGGAACCAAAGATGGAACCAAAACCGTTTACCGCGAATCCAATAACTGCTAGATTTCTACAACGCTTGTATAGATATACCTTTTTAAGATTGCGGGCACGTTACTCTAGTCACACGGGTATCAGGGGCAATGACACCATCAGCGTCCGGCTCAGCGCCATCACAGACTAAAGGAGACGCTGTGCTGGCGCGCATCGGCAACACGCCTCTGCTGCCGTTCTACGCACTCATCCGGGATTTTCCCAGCGTAGAGCTTCTCGGCAAGGCCGAATGGTACAACCCCGGCGGATCGATCAAGGACCGCGCCGCCGCCCACATTGTGGCCGAAGCACGCCGCTCGGGCCAACTCGCCGCCGGAAAAATTCTGCTCGATTCCACCAGCGGCAATACCGGCATTGCCTACGCCATGCTCGGCGCCGCTCTCGGGTTCCCGGTGACGCTTTGCGTGCCCGAGAATGTTTCTCCCGAGCGAAAGCGCATTCTACAGGCATACGGCGCAAATATCATCTACACCGATCCCGCCGAAGGTTCGGACGGCGCGCTCAAAATCGCTCGGCAACTGGCTGAGCAGCATCCCGATCTCTATTTCTACGCGGATCAGTATTCGAACGACGCGAACTGGCGCGCGCATTACGAAACCACTGCGAACGAAATCTGGCAGCAAACGGAAGGACGTATCACCCACTTTGTCGCCATGCTCGGCACCACCGGAACCTTTGTTGGAACCACGCGGCGGCTGAAAGAGTTGAATCCCAAGATCCGATGCATCTCGCTGCAACCGGACTCGGCTTTTCACGGCATCGAAGGCACGAAGCATTTGGCGACGGCGATCGTGCCGGGCATTTACGACGCGTCGCTCGCCGACCAGAATCTGGAGATCACAACGGAAGACGCACACGTCATGGCCCGGCGTTTGGCGCGTGAACAGGGGCTGCTCGTCGGAGTTTCGGCAGCTGCGGCCCTGGTGGGCAGTCTACAGATTGTTGAACGCCTGAAACTGGAGCTCCAGAAGTCAGATCACTGCGCCACCATCGTCGCCGTCCTTCCTGACTCGGGGGATAAATACTTGAGCGAGAGATTTTGGCAGGAAGGATAATCGCAGAAGTGAGAAGTCAAATTGCAGAAGTGAGAGCTTTACTTTTGCCAATTTGACTTTTGACTTTTGACTTTCGTCGATGCTCGAGCTCGCTCATTCCGCCTACGTCTCCCTTCGTGAGCACGGAGAGGAAACTTATCCGCACGAGTGCTGTGGAGTCTTACTCGGCCACTTCAACGATGATGGCTCAAAGACCGTTGCGCGCATCGCCCGGTGCGGCAACACGCGTGACGATTCGCCGCACAACCGCTACAGTATCGACCCCAGGGATCTCATTCGCATTCAGCGCGAAGGCCGCGAGCGCGGCGAGGATATGGTCGGCTTTTATCACTCCCATCCCGATCATCCCGCGCGATGGTCACCCACCGACCTCGCGGAAGCTCACTGGTTTGGCTGTTCCTACGTGATTACGAGCGTTGAGAAGGGCAAAGCGGCGATTACGAATTCGTTCGAACTGACTGGTTCGGACGAGGGCGACAAGCAGTTCGTGGACGAACATACGGAAATAGCGTGATGATTTTCCTCTTGCATCTTCCGCCCGTACCATAGCATCTTTATCTACATGGCACAGATCCAGATTCCGTCTCCGCTTCGGCAATACTCCGGCAAACAGGCTTCGGTCGAGATTCCTGCAAAGACCGTGGGTGAGGCCCTCACCGGACTGGTCGCGTTGCATCCCGAGTTAAAGCGCCACCTTTATACCGACGAAGGAAAACTGCGCGCGTTCGTGAACGTCTACGTCAACGATGAAGACATGCGCTACCTGCAGAAAGAAGCAACCGCGGTGAAGGACGGTGATACCATTTCCATTGTGCCGTCGATTGCCGGCGGCGCGCCTGATTCTGCGAATTTTCGCCGCGCTGTGATCTAGTCGCCCTCGACCCGATGGCAAATTGAAAAGGATTCTATGGCTACAATTTCCGATGTAAAACCAGCCGATGTAAAACCCGAAGCCGTTTTAAGCAACGACGAAATCCTGCGCTACTCGCGCCATCTGATCATGCCCGAGGTCGGCATGGAAGGGCAGCAGAAGCTCAAGGCCGCGAAAGTTCTGTGCATCGGAGCGGGCGGCCTGGGTTCGCCGCTGGCGCTCTACCTGACGGCCGCGGGCGTTGGTACACTTGGCATTGTGGACTTCGATGTGGTCGATTACACCAACCTGCAGCGCCAGATCATCCATACGACTGCCGACGTGGGCCGCAAGAAGCTTGATTCCGCCGCCGAGAAATTGATGGCGATCAATCCCTTCCTGAACCTGCGACCGTTCGACATGAAATTGACCAGCGCCAATGCGCTGGAATTGTTTCGCGAGTTCGATATCGTTGCCGACGGCACCGACAATTTCCCTACGCGGTACCTCGTTAACGATGCCTGCGTGCTTACCGGCAAGCCCAATGTTTACGGTTCCATTTTTCGTTTTGAAGGGCAAGCCAGCGTGTTCGCAACGGAAGACGGACCTTGCTACCGCTGTCTTTATCCCGAGCCGCCACCGCCCGGCCTGGTACCGTCGTGCGCCGAAGGCGGAGTGCTCGGAATTCTTCCCGGCCTGGTCGGCGTGATTCAGGCCACCGAGACCATCAAGCTGATTCTGGGGCAAGGCGATTCGCTTGCCGGACGATTGCTGCTGGTCGATGCGCTGGGCATGAAGTTCCGCGAACTGAAGCTGCGCAAGAATCCAGACTGCCCGATTTGCGGTACACACCGGACGATCAACGCGTTGATTGACTACGATCAGTTCTGCGGCATTCGCGGGCAGGAAGAGCCTGCGGGGAACGATGTGCCGTCGATTTCGGTGGAGGAATTGAAGAAAAAGTTGGACGCCAAGGCCGACGTGTTTATCCTCGACGTGCGCGAGCCCCACGAATACCAGATCTGTAACCTGAAGGGGTATCTCATTCCTGTGGGCGACTTACCAAAGCGCGTGAACGAACTCGACTCCAGCCGGGAAATCGTGGCCCACTGTAAGATGGGCGGACGCAGCGCTAAGGCGGTAAATTTTCTGCGGCGCGCGGGATTTACGAAGGTATATAACCTCACCGGCGGGATTCTGGCTTGGGCGGATCGAGTCGATCCTAAGATGCCTAAGTACTGAAGTCCGTGGCCCAATCCGATTGGCGTTGACATACTTTCTGCACGGAAGATAATGGCTTGTTGTCGCATTTTCGGGTGCGAAGCAGCAAGACCGGAGGTCATTCGTGCAGAAAGGCTACTCCTTGTTGGTCATATTGGTTCTTCTGGCTAATGTTTTAGCGAGTCAGAAAGCTTATCCTCAATCTACTACTCCCCCCGAGCAACCGAGCACGCAGCCCGCGGTGCAGCAGCAGACGGCCGAGACTTCGAACTTCACATCCGCGAAAGGTTTTGTGCTGGAAGACTCGACGCCGATAAAGATGCGTATTAATCGTACGATCTCGTCGGGTGATTCGAATGTTGGGGACACTGTGGATTTTGAGGTCCTTCAGGACATCAGCGTAAACGGCACTCTCGTCATCCCAAAAGGTGGCTTGGCCTATGCGACCGTTACCGAGGCCCAAGCGAAGCGCCGGATGGGGCGAGCTGGAAAACTTGATATTAATATCGATTACGTGAAATTGATAACTGGCGACAAGGCGGCGTTGCGTGCCATAAAAAACGTCCAAGGCGGCAGCCATGTCGTTGGCATGACGGCGGGAATCGTGGCTACCAGCCTGGTATTTTTTCCCGCAGCGCCGTTTTTTCTTTTCATGCACGGCAAGGACATTACGATTCCCAAGGGAACTGAGATCACGGCTTATGTCAACGGGGATATGAAACTGGACATCGCGAAGTTTCAACCTTCAACGCTCGCCCCACAGCAAGGCCTTAGCGCAAGTAACCAGGATCAGAACCGCAGCTTCCTATCGGCAAAGCTGCAGATTGATTCTTCCCCGTCCGGTGCGGACATCGAGGTCGACGGCAGTTTTGTTGGCAATACTCCATCTGACGTTCAAGTGGCGGAGGGCGACCACACCGTTGTTGTCAAGAAAGCAGGATTCAAAGACTGGGAACGGAAGTTGAAGTCCAGCGCCGGCAGCAGCGTGCATATAGGAGCCGAACTGGAGAAAGCCGACACCCCTAGCCCAGCTGCTCAGACCAACTAGTCGAACCACCACTAGCTAGTCCGATAAAACAAGCGGGGAGCACCGAAGTGCTCCCCGCTTGCCTTTTTCCAGGAGTTAGTAAGTTACTTGCCTCCGCCCATTTCCGCCTTCTCGGTGGGAGCTAGGGCCAGGGCGTACTTCTTGCCCGCGAAGCGAAATTCAGAAACCGTTGCCTTGCCGCTGGAGCGGTCGACCACTGTCGAGTCGTGATCGTATGCTTTGTCGAGAGGCACAAGTTTCGCTGACGTTTTTGCTACTTCTTTCTTGCCTTTCAGGAAGGTGACTTCTACGTTCGAACCCGTGCCATCCCAGCGCAGTTGATAGTCGCCGGCGGCGAGTTGCTGGCCGTTGACTTCGAACGGCTCATTCGCCTGAAACGAACTCTTGTTACTTGCGAACGCACTCGTCGCCAGCAGCACGGCCAGGCCGAGTACAACAGTCTTTGCCACGTTGTTCAGTTTCATATGCTCCTTAGCTTTCTGCCCGGTTTCTGGCCGGGACCTTAGGGGCGGCTGGTGATGGGGCGAGGACGGTCGATTGAAGGCTTGCGTTTTTTTCGCGAAGTCCTACAATGCACGGGTCAGGGTGACGCAAAAAGACGCGGGCCTCAAACTCGATCTTTTTGCCGGACCCGGCGCACGCAGGGCCGCCAAACCATTGCATGCGCCGTCCCGTCACCCTGCAAATTTTTGGGAGTGGACTGAATTGATTTCGTCCACCCTACTGCTGATTCCCTAATACTGGTTCGCTACAGGATACGAATCTCGGTTTGAGTTAGTTCCCGATTATTTTTTGTCGAACCATCTTCTCCACGAGGGCACTTTTGCTGCCAAACCACAAGGATCGCAAAATCAGGTAGCCGAATGCGATACGCGTTTACGCAGCGCCGTCATCTGATTGTTTTCGTGCATCTCTGTCCAATAACGAACGCCACGGGGGATACGATTTGCACAAAATTCTCTTTACTCAATCCTTTGCCGATATGTTGATTAGACGTGCGGGCGCACGCCGGGTTAGCGAGCTTCGCTGGTACGACAACAAAACGTGGATGTTTTGTCTTGAGTGGCTGCAGTTTTTACAATTCTTTAAAAATTTGTCATCCCGAACGAAGTGACGGATCTGCATTTTGTCGCGAACTGCAGATTCCCTCACTTCGTTCGGGAAGACAAATTTTAAAAGAGTAAAAACGGCACCCACTAACTGATCTTCAGCACAATCTTGCCGTAATTTTTGCCTTCCTGCAGCAGCGTGTAGGCTTCACGCGCTTGCTCCAGCGGGAAAACCTTGCCGATCACGGGATTCAGTTTGCCGGCTGCGATCCATTCGGAAAGCTGCTTCCACGCGGATTCCATGAGCGGACGGTTTGCGCTCAGATACGACAGCCAGAGTCCGTGGACGCTGGCGCCTTTCGCGTAGAGCACGCGAGTATCGAGCTGCGGAGTTTCGCCGGTAGCGGCGCCGTAGACGATGACGCGTCCGAATTCCCGCACGCAGCGGACGCTTTTGGCAACGTGCTCGCCGCCGAGCATTTCGAAAACCGCGTCCACGCCTTCGCCTCTCGTCAGTTCTTTGATCGCTTCCACATAATCGCGCTGCTTGTAGTTGATGCCGTGTTCGAGGCCGAGCTCGCGGACTTTTGCCAGCTTGTCTTCGGAAGAAGAGGTGCCGTACATTTCGATGCCGAGAATTTTTCCGATTTCGACGGCGGCGGTGCCGACTCCACCGGCGACGGCATGAATCAGGACGCGGGCGGGCTTGTCGTTTGTTTGACCGGACGTCTGACCTGGCGTATGACCTAGCAAACCGGCCTTCCAGTAGGCGAAGTAGGCGGTGAAGAAATTTACGGGGAAGGCGGCGGCTTGCTCGGCGGTCCAATTTTCGGGGACGGGCCAGAGGAGGTTGCGATTCGCCACGGTTTTTTCGGCGAAGGCGGCCCACTGCGTGTAGCCCATCACGCGGCGGCCACTCGAGTCGCCGTTGGCGGCAAGTTCGATGCCGGCGAATTCGCGGCCGGCACTAAGCGGCGGCTTGGGCGTGCCGGCGTATCCGCCACGGGTAGTCATCAGATCGGCAAAGTTCAACCCGCCCGCTTCCACTTTCACCAGACGCTGCTCGGGCGCGGGATACGCGTCGGGAACCTGCTGCAGTTCGAGAACTTCGGGACCGCCGAAACGGGTGATGACGAGTGCTTTCATGGGGAAAGTTTAGCAGCGTTCGGAAAGCTCATCTGCGCGAGCTAAGAAAAGTTCTTTACCACTAAGGGCACTAAGGCACACGAAGGAAAAGCCACTAGGGAAAGCCAACAGCGCACCCCTTGATCGATGAATTTTGGCGGCCGCTAAAGTGATTCGCGGGCTTTAGCTTTGGCATCTATAATCATGGTCGAGTTTCCGACCCTCGCAGCCTCAGAGACTTTCTGGCCGCGGGGGCGAGAGTTGCATCGGTTGAATGGGTGCGATTCGAGGGTGTGGATGGAAACGTCTGCGCCTCCCGGTTGGAAAGGAAACACTCGCTGGTGCGCTCCTGCCTGCCTGTTTCCTCGCGTGAAGTGCTACATACCAAATGCCGCTTACTGACCATTTCGGACGTTCGATCCACGATCTGCGGATCTCGATTACGGACCGCTGCAACTACCGGTGCGTTTATTGCCGGACGGGCACGAATGGCGCGGCTTATGCTGAGCTTCCGTTCGACGATTACCTGCGGATGGCTCGCATCCTGGTGGGACTTGGGATTACCAAGATTCGATTGACGGGCGGTGAACCGCTGTTGCGCAAAGGAATTGTCGACTTCGTGCGGGAGTTGGCCAAGCTGCGCACGTTCGATGGCGAGAAGCCTGAGATTGCGCTGACCACGAACGGGCATCTGCTGGCGGAACTCGCCCGGCCATTGAAAGATGCGGGGCTGGACCGCGTCACGGTCAGCATGGACGCAGTCGATCCGGAACGCTTTGCGCGCATCACCCGGGTGCCGAATGGATACGAGAGTGTACTGGCGGGCGTGCGGGCTTCGCGGCATGCGGGCCTCGATCCCGTGAAAATCAACTGCGTGCTGCTGCGCGGCTTCAATGAAGATCAAGTCATTCCGTTTGGGATGTTCGCGCGGGAAGAACGGGTCGTGGTGCGCTTCATTGAATTCATGCCACTCGAAGAAGACCGGGTTTGGACGCCGGAAATTGTGGTGACGCTGGATGAGATCGTCCGCCGCATGTCGGAGTATCTGCCGCTCGAAGAGATTGCTCATGCTCGCAGCGAAACGGCGCGCCGCTATCGCTTCGCCGATGGCGTGGGCGAGATTGGAATCATCGCTCCGGTATCGCGACCGTTCTGCGGACACTGCAGCCGGATTCGCATCACCTCGGACGGCAAGCTGCGAACCTGTCTATTTTCCGTGTGGGATCACGACCTGCACGAGTTGATGCGGCGCGGCGCAACCGATGAGAAGCTCACCGAGTTCATTGTGAAAGTGGTGGAGAAGAAAGAGGAACGCCACCATATCGGGGAGCCGGGGTTTGTGCCGGCATCGCGGACCATGGTGCACATCGGGGGCTGAGCGCCACACTGTGGGACTTCTACCGGAGGTATCTCTTAAAAATCAATTATTTTCAGTCACTTGCGTAGATTACTCCACTGGTTCTACGCACTTTGGATAGATTGCCGTGGTCCCCGGCACGCCCTATACTGACGTTACTCTGGTTCTGATTCTCTGGCAGGCTTTCGGGTAGGTAGGCCCTGCAGTAAGTGTGTCTTTTGTCGGCTCTTATTTTGGGCGAACTGAACCCGTATGCTTAAACGCCTGCAAATCGCGCTGATGGCCAGCTTGACCGCGATCTCCTTTCTTTCCACGCTGTTTTCGACTTTGCCGGCGCGGGCGCAATCAAGCGCCCAGTCTAGCGAACGCGCGGGCGCGATTACTTCAACCACCGACGACTCCGGCCGCAAAATCTATGTCAACGGAGAAGCGGGTAGCGGCAGTGGATCTTCTTCGGCTTCGAGGGCAGAGAGTTCCGCGCCTTCCCGATCTCCGCTGGTTTATTGGAGTTCGACCGAACATCGCTTCAAGCCGGTTCCTACGAGCGGAGCGGTGATGCGCGCGGCGCGTACGGCGGCTTCGGAAGTAAACACCTACCTCGGCGGACGCCCGCAAAATCATCAGACTCCGAACTTTAACCCCGCCTTCACGCAGCAGGATATCGATGCCGCGATTGACGCGGCGGCGGCGAGGCACAACGTGGACCCGAGCCTGGTACGCTCGGTGGTCAAAGTGGAATCGAATTTCAATCCCAATGCGGTGTCGCGCAAGGGCGCCATGGGGCTAATGCAGTTGATGCCCGCGACTGCGCGTTCGCTCAATCTTGCTAATCCTTTTGACCCGGCGGAGAACGTAGATGCCGGGGTGCGGCATCTTAAGAAATTATTGGATAGCTATGGCGGCAACGTGCGCCTGAGTCTGGCAGCCTATAACGCCGGTTCGGGAGCGGTGGCGCGGAGTGCGGGCGTTCCGCATTTCAGGGAAACGCAGGACTATGTTCGCCGCATCACGAACCTTTATCACGGCGGCGAAACCGGCTCGTATGTGATTGGCGGGACGGCGGATAATCCGTTCGGGCACGACCCCGTGCAGGTGCAGCGCGATGCCCGGGGCGTGCTGTATATCAGCAACACACAATAAGCGAGTTCTCCCGCCGTGGTAGCGGGAGTATTCTTAGCAACTTCGCGGCGTCAGATGGGTTGTCATATCGAGCGTCGCGAATGCACCTCGGCATTTTGAGCGCACGAGCTTAGTACATAGGTTCTTCGCTTTGCTCAGGATGACAACGCTGGGATTGATGACAGCGCGTTTTGATAGCAGGATCTGGTGAAGACCCAGGCTTCTTCGACCCTAACTCGTATAGCCCTCACTCCACGCGGGCGCGCTTTGCGCCTCGGCGCAGCGCTGTTGTTCGTGCTGCTGCCGCTGGTTTCCGCTTCGGCTCGCCTACACCACAACGATGCCTGGGCTCGCCAGCAATTCGGCAAAGCGGAGAGCATGCGCGAAGCTCTGAACGGGCGTCCCGTGGGCGAGCGTACACGCCACGAATACCAGCATGTAATCGATTCCTACCGGCGCGTCTACTTTGGGTCGCCGGCATCCTCGAAAGCGGACCCGAGCGTGGTGGCAACTGCCGAACTCATGGTCGAGATGGGACGCCGCTTTGATGACAATAAGATTCTGCGCGGCGCGATCGATCAGTATCGCTTTCTGCGCAAGGAATATCCCGGCAGCAAATACCGCTTCGATGCCCTGTTTACGATCGGCGAGATTTACAAGGACGATCTGAACGATCCCGAGGAAGCGCGCACCGCCTTCACGGAATTCTTCACTCGCTATCCCCGCAACCGGCTCGCTGACGACGCCCGCGCTGCAGTTAAGGAAATCGATAAGGAAATCGATGCCCAGGCCGCCGAGTCGCAACACGCAGCGCAGAAGACGGCGCGCAGGCAACGGGCTTCCTCTGGGAGCGCCACCGGGAACAGCGCGACTGCAAACGCGCCCGGCGCGAGTTCAGGTTCTGACGATACGGGCGAATCCGCGAATGCTGTGAACGACCGCCGCAGCGCGTTGCCCCGCGTGACCGGCGTTCGTCACTGGTCCACGCCCGATTACACCCGCGTCGCCATTGACGTGGAACAGGAAGTGAAATTCGGCTCCCAGCGTATCTCGAACCCTGATCGTATTTTCTTCGATCTGCACGATACCAAACTTGCTTCAACTCTGGTCGGGAAAACTTTCGACGTCGACGATGGCTTCCTCAAAAAAATTCGTGTGGCGGAGTTTAAGCCGGGACGCACGCGCATCGTGCTGGAAGTGGACGACCTGGCCAGCTACGACGCGTTCCTGTTGCCGGACCCGTACCGGCTCATCATTGATATTCATGGGAAAGATGTTCACGGGAAACAGAAGCGGCTGACCGCGAGCACGGCTAGCGCTAAAAGCCATGCTTCCGCCACGGAGACGGACGCGATGGCCTCTTCGGAATCGGATGACGAGTCCAGCGCGGTGGAGAGCCGTGCGCTGCCGCCCGGCCGGATCGCCGACGTGCCGGTTCCTGCACAATCCAAGGCGGACGCTGCCGGCTCACGGAGATCGGGACTTGTCGAAACAGATCTGCCGCCCGAAGATGCCAGCGCTGATTCCAAGCCCAACACCGCGAGGACCGTAAACAACGGTGGAGTGATTAAGACCTCGGTTGCGGTGAAAGGATCAAACCGAAAGATCCCGAAGACGATCGTCGCGGCGGACGACGACTCGGACGTTGGCACCAACCACGACGCGAGGGTTCTTCCGAACAAAGACGGCAAGGACGCGGCGGCTGTGGCCTCGGCAGAACCATCTTCGTCTTCCGTGACGCCGTCCCGCCGGAAGAAGTCGCGTTCGCCTGCAAAGGCTTCATCCGCTCCCGACACTGACGATCTGCATTCGGATCTTAATCTCGAGTCCCGCGAAGCACGTCCCAACGCTGCCGGCGACCGGTCTTTAACTCGCGCCTTGGGCCTGAAGATCGGCAAGATCGTCATTGATGCCGGGCACGGTGGCCATGACACTGGAACCATTGGTCCGAACGGCCTGCTCGAAAAAGATGTAGTGCTCGACGTGGCCAAGCGTCTCGGGCGGTTATTGGAATCGCGACTGGGCGCCGAAGTGATCTATACGCGGCAGGACGACACCTTTATCCCGCTTGAGACTCGCACCGCGATTGCGAACCGGGAACGGGCGGATTTGTTCATATCCATCCACGCCAACTCCAGCCGTGATGCGGATGCTCGCGGCGTCGAAACCTACTACCTCAATTTCACCTCGTCGCCGGAAGCTCTGGAAGTTGCCGCGCGCGAGAACGCGGTCTCGGAAAAATCGATCTACGAACTGCAGGACCTGGTGAAGAAGATCGCGCTAAAAGAAAAGATTGAAGAATCGCGCGAGTTTGCCGGGGACGTGCAGGAATCGCTCTATGGCGGCCTCGCCTTGAATAATGTGGGCATTCGCAATCGCGGCATCAAGAAAGCCCCGTTCATCGTGCTGATCGGCGCCAATATGCCGTCGATTCTGGCCGAGATTTCGTTTGTGTCGAATCCGACGGACGAGCGTAAGCTTGAAACCTCGGAGCATCGCCAACGCATTGCCGAGTCCCTCTATCGCGGCGTCTCGAAGTATGTCAACGGCTTGAGCGGCGTGAAGGTGGCGAGCAAGATCGACAAACACGAAGGGCAGTGACGACTCTCAGTTAGTGAAATTGCCTGTTTACAGAAGTCATCGTTTCGATGGTGTCGAGATTCCGTTCAGAATCGAATAGAACGTGGGAGCCGTAAGCGAGCTGCCGATGTACTCCATTGAAAAACCCGTCCCCAAATGACAGGAAATGTTGCGAACAGGAGTTCCCATCATCGCAGTTTCTCCGTCGAGGCAAAATCCAGCGACCCCATTGATGGCTAGTTGTCGCGTATCCGTGACATGTACTCCGAGATTTTCCATCACTCGACGGCGTGAAGTGGCGTAATCCGCCATGACAAAGTTTCGCCGCCAAGGTTCCTCGGTGATGCTGATAGTTGCCCAGAAGGGTTTACGGCCCTTGGTATTAACAAGTTCAAATTCCTGGGTCCCTCCGGCACCGTCGAAATGCTCCACGCCCCACTCGTTCGGAACCGGAACTGTGAATTCGCCAACTTGAATGCTGTTTCCGTGTTTCCAATGCCACACCCACGCTTCCATGCGGTAAATCGGAAGGTACGATACAAGGACTAATAAGGCCGCACACACCACGACGAGAATCCCCGCAATTTTTAACCCGGATTTCACCTGGTCGCCTACCGAACGAGAGTCGCGAATCATCGCCCTGATGTTACGCCCCTAAGGCAGTGCCAACATAGTGGAATTCGGCTTGGCAAGGATTGTTGACGTAACATCGCGATTGCACTAACCATCTCGCCGTGCCGTCCCTCCGAACGGGAAGGCCGGCGGCGGGCAGCCAAGCCGGCCTTACAGGTCAGCTTGCGGGTTGCTCTTTTCTTCGGATGTGCAGCAATTTCTCGACCTGCGCAATGACTAGCCCGGATTCGTCCTTCACCTCAACCGTAAATACGCGCTCGATTTTTTCCTCGGAACCTAGAGCTTGTTTGATTTCGCGAACCTGCTCCTCTGCCAAACGGAAACTGGCGGAAACCGTTCCGCGGCCCGGCTTTTTGAAACGGATGCTCGCGGATTTGTCCCAGACAATGTAATCCTTCCCCAAATTCTGAATCAGCATGAGCATAAAGAACGGGTCGGCCATGGAGTACAGTGAGCCTCCGTAGTGAGTGCCAACATAATTCCGGTTCCACCAGCGCAGCTTGATCTCGACATCAATCTCGGTCCAGTCGGGGGTGAGGCGCTTGACGCGGATTCCTGCACCCAGAAAGGGCGGCCAGAGATTCATCAACATTCGCATGTGGCGTTTCGACGCTGTAATCACACCAAGCTCCTGTTGAAATGCACGCGGTAAGTTTAGATGCTGGACGAACCCACTAGCTTCGGCTAAAGCAACTTTGCGTACTCCGCTTTGGCTTGCTTCAGGATAGGGATGTCGGGGTCGGCGTCTTTCCAGAGTGTGAGGAAATCTTTGTAGGCGGCGAGCGCCCGGACGCGGGCGGCATCGGCATCCGCTTCCCGCGACGTATTCGACTGCAAGGCATTGGCGCGCGCCACTCCCAGATGCGCCAACGCTCCCGTCCAACAGTTCCAGACGATGCCGCTGTGATCGAGAATCTTCTGAAACTCGGCGGCGGCAGCCGTGCCCTGCCCGGCTGCCAGGTATGCTTCTCCGCGTATATACACGGGATAGAGGCAGGACAGATTGTTGACAAACCCGATTTGCCCCAACTCGACAGGAGTGGCAGCCTGCAGCGCATGCAAGGCTGCAGCCGGATCCTTTCTACCCAGTGACAGTTGCGCCTGAATCGCGGGCAGCCAAAGCGACTGCATCTGCGTGTCCAGCGGAAAGCGTTTTCCCAAGTCCTCTGCCAGAGACTCGGCTCGCGCCGTATTACCCGCCATGGCAAATGCAAGAGCCGCTTCACTCTCCACGCCCTTACTCGAAGGCACAAGCTTGAAAGCGTCTTCCGCTGCCTGCCGCGCCTCCGCAGCGTAACCGTAAGCGGCTTCTCTCTGCGCAGCAATCGCCTGTAATATGGCCCCACTTTCTTTATTGTCTCCTCGTACGGCGGAGTCCACAGTACGCTTGGTGAGATCCCGCGCTTTACCCAAATGGCCGCCATAAGCCTCGGTGTCGGCTGCGAGTGCAAGTCCCCACCCCTCATAATCCGGCGTGCTCGCGAACCATTTTTGCTGCGCCTCCATCGCCGCGGAATCCGCCGCGAGAAAAGAGAGAACATACAGGGAATTGTGGAGAATGTAATTATCTAATTTTCGTGCCTGCGCCTCGTGGATGATCTGCCGCGCCTCGTCGAAGTGCTGTAATGCAAGCGCGTAGTTGGAGAGATCCTCGTACGCAGCGACTTGATGCGGCGCAAGGCTAAGGGCTTTCTGGGTTACGTCGTAAGCCTTTTCATACTGTCCCAGTGCGGCGTACACGATGCCCAAATCCCCGTAGGCTACGACTCCCCGGGGGTAACTCGCAATTTGCTCCTGATGGGCATGGGCCGCTTTATCCAGTTCCCCGGTTACATTCGAATAATAATCGGCAGTGATCATCAGCTTCTCCAGTTCGCTCGAATGCTCCCGTAACTGGAATGCTTCGGTGTAATACTTGCTGGCGCGCCCTAGTTCTCCGAGGCTGTAGTAGTTCACACCCAGTGCCCAATAACCCATGGCAAAACTCGGATCCAACTCAATGGCACGCTGAAGGTACGGCAAGGCCGCGGCGGGACCTTTTTCCCGCGTGGACTTACTTCCAAGGCTGTACGCCTTCAGAGCTTCGAGCGAAGACGTGGTAGCTTGCTCGAGCGGAACATCGAACCTCTGCACCGTCGCCAGCGATTCGCCGAGTTCGCCGCGCAGCTTCGATGCCGCGTCGCCCAGCGCGCCCAGCACCTTCTCCTTGGACGCCGCTGTCACCTGCTCCTGCGCCAGCGGGTCTCCGCTCTGGCAGTTGATCGCCTTTAACCCCAGCACATACTCGCTGCCCAGACTGCCAATCGAACCGGCAATATAGGCTTTGCTGCCCGCGCGCTGGCAAAGCTCGCGCGCTATCTCAAGCGTGAGTTTCGTGCCGGCTGGGCGTGTCATGAGTTGCAAGGTCTTCGCGACTTGGCCGTCCGACAGCACGTTCAGAAAAGGCGATTGCCGCAGGGAAATGGTGAGCGCCGTCTTCAGCGTGTCATCGAAGATAGGGTCGCCCGTGCTGTTGGAAAAATCCGTGAGAACGATCGTGTCCTGCTCGCTCAGACGTTTGCTTTGCCAATGCGAGCGATAAAAAAGACCGCCTCCGATCAAGGCAGCCAACAAGACTACGGCCGCGATGTAGGCGAGTTTAGCCCGGCTTGGACGACCGACAACCTCCGCCTCCGGGGAGCGTGCGCTCCGCGCACTACTGCCGAAAGCTGGCGTTTTTGCGCGAGTCGTCGCGGCATGCGCTGTCTCTACACGGCCAGTCTCGATCTGCTCACTGGCGATCGCTGCCGACGATGACACGTGGGAGTCTGTGTCCCGTTTCAGCCGTTGCAGATCCGTTCGCATATCGGCTGCGCTCTGATAACGCAGATTGCGATCTTTTTCCAGAGCCTTACTAATGATCCGTTCCAGTTCCGGGGGCACGTCGGGATTCAGCCGTACTGGGGCTATCGGAGCTCGGTTCAGAATCGAATCAAAAGTCGTGGCTGTACTGTCCCCACGGAATGACAACTGGCCGGTGGCCATCTCATAGAGGACGGCTCCAAATGAGAACAGGTCGGTGCGAGCATCAAGTTCCTTCGCCCGCGCCTGCTCCGGCGACATGTAAGCGACGGTGCCGAGGGCGGAACCGGGACTGGTCAGGTGTTGTGCGTCGATCGTGGCCGTTTCTGCGCTCGCCAATCCATTCTGGCTCGCTGAACTGCCCGTGGGATTCACTTTCGCCAGTCCGAAATCCAGAAGCTTTGCGTGTCCGCGCTTGGTGACGAAGACGTTCGCCGGCTTGATGTCGCGGTGCACGATGCCAGCGGTGTGAGCCACATCCAGCGCGTCCGCGATCTCGATGCCGAGCGACAAGAGCGTTTCGATTTCCAGCGGACGTCCTGCGATGCACTGGCCCAGCGTCTGCCCGTCCAGAAACTCCATGACGAGGAAGGACTGCTCACCGTGTTTGCCGATCTCGTGGATGGTGCAGATGTTGGGATGATTGAGAGCGGAGGCTGCACGCGCTTCTCGGCGGAAACGCTCTAGAGCCAGCAGGTCTTGCGACAGTTCATCGGGAAGGAACTTCAGAGCAACAAAGCGGCCAAGCTCAGTGTCCTCCGCTTTGTAAACCACGCCCATACCGCCGCCGCCGAGCTTCTCAACGATGCGGTAGTGGCCCAGTTCAAGGCCAACGCGCAAATCCTGGCCTAACACTCGGCTGGACATAGGGAAGAAAGTCCCTCGCCTTCACCTTAACCAACTATTCTAGGCCGTTGGCACAAAGGAATCGACAAGAAACCGAACCCGGCTTTCGAGCGGCATGACTGCCGATTGGCGTCCCAAAACCGCGATCAGACTGCCAAACTCGCAACTGGCTGTCTGCGGCTTTCCGGTGGAAACTTTCTCAGGCTGCCGGTAGTCTAATCCACTAGAACAGGTGTGTCTTTTTCGAATGAAACTCTCGCTGCGTCTCTCCGTAGCCTTCATCCTTCTTTACTCTGTCTTTTTCTGTGCCGGAGCCTTTGCGGCTGATCCGAAGGCATCGGGCGCGGTCCCTTCGACCGCTGTTTCTTCCACCCTGGTCCTTCCCACCGACTTTGGCGGCTGGAAGTTAAAAGGCGACGTTACCAGGAGCGACGATCCAGCCGCCGCGGATGCGGGGAATGCTCCCGTTCTGAAAGAGTACGGCTTCGTGCGTTTCGAGAAGGGCGCTTACACTCGTGACGACGGCCGCAATCTGACTATCAGAGCCGCCGTTTTTGAAGATGCCAGCGGAGCTTACGGCGCCTTCACTTATTACTATTCACCAGAGATGGAGCAGGAAACCATTGGCGGCCAGGCGGCTTTCCTGAATAACCGCGTGCTGTTCTATCAGGGCAATGTGTTGGTGGATGCCGTGTTTGACCGAATGAGCGTGATGTCGGCATCGCAATTACGGCAACTGGCCGGACTGCTTCCACAGGCAGATGGCGGCAAGAGCAAGCCACCGTCGCTGCCCGCGTATCTTCCGAGGGGAACTTCGGATCGGACTCTGGAGAAAAACACAACGAAGTACGTTCTGGGTCCGGTAACGTTAGATCGAATCGGATCGCCGCTGCCTGCCTCGATGGTGGATTTCAAGTCAGGGGCCGAAGTCGTGCTCTGCAAGTATGCGGTGAACGCGGGCGATGCGACGCTGATGTTGGTCGAATATCCAACGCCGCAGATCGCGGCCGAACGGCTGCGGCAAATTGACGCATCGCATCAGGTCACCCAGCAGCAACCCGGGGTGGCGTCCATTGTTGACGTCGGCCCGTTCTTCGACGCGCGCAGCGGTCCCATCCTCGTGATCGCGGGCGGCCCACTTTCAAAAAGTGAGGCGCGCTCCCTAATGTCGTCGATCAGCTACGAAGCTGATGTCACGTGGAACGAAAACACCTACGTGACCAAAAAAGACAATCTGGCGAACTTTCTGTTCAATGCGATTATTCTTTGCGGAATTGTGGTCGGCCTGGCGCTGGTTGCCGGCGTCGCTTTTGGTGGCTTGCGGGTGCTGGTAAAGCGGTTTTTTCCCGACTCCGTCTTCGATCGCCGCGAAGCCATGGAAATCATCTCCCTGCACCTCGAAGACAACCCCCGTCGGGTACCTCGGGAACGCTAAGTGACTCAATCGAATATCGTTAGCGACGAAAGCCGGACATTTTATGCCATTTTGGTCCGGTTTGCCGACTTGTGGACGTATCGCGTAAGTGGTTGAAAATAAGACTATTTAAGTCATAAATTTTGCTTGACACTGCGGTTTTAAGACTCATAAGATTCCCGCAGAAAGTTCTGATGGATAAAACCTCCGTTGGGACTATTCTCCCTTGAAAGAAAAGGCCGCCCAAGTTGCCGGGTGGCCTTTTCGTTTTTAGGCAGCGACGATCATCGACGGGCGCTCAGTTTTCAGTAAACACTCAGATCCGCCGGTGACCGCTTTGTGAACGATTTGAAACTCTTTCGAACTCGCATCCGTATCATTGCTGGAAGATTTTTGTAGTCGAGTTTGTGTCATCGAGTTCATGTAGCAGAGCGCGTGGAATTTCCGGAGGCGAGTCAATGTTTTGCAATCAATGTGGTGCGCAGCTGCAAGCGGGAGAACCCCGCTGCGGACGCTGCGGCAAACCTGCCCTCGGGCTCGTCGATTTGCGGCGCAGCCGGGTTCGCGAACATTCCCGGCTACTGGGCATTCTCTGGATGGCGGATTCGGCCTTGCATCTGGTGATAGGAATGGGAATCATGATGGTCGCGCAGATCATGTTCGGCCATGTCTTTGGCCACATTGTTCATACTTCGGACGGTCCGCCGCCCGAGGTCATGGTGTGGTTGCAACCTCTATTCAGTATCATCGCGTGGTTGATCTTGGCGAAAGCCGCCGCCGGGTTCTTCGCCGGATGGGGCCTGATACGGCGGGAAAGTTGGGCGCGGACCGTTGCCCTGGTGATGGGCTTCATCGCCCTGCTGAGCGTTCCGGTCGGCACCGCACTCGGCATCTATACGCTCTGGGTGTTGCTGCCCTCACAATCCGACGAGGAGTACAAAGCGCTGGCGCAGGCCGCGTAAGTCTGGGACAGTCCAGCGATATTTTCGGCGTGCGCAACACTTCCACGACTGCATGCCCCAAGCGTCGTCGCTCGATATCTCGCGAAATCAAATCCCGCAAAATCGGTGCACTATGCGAAACGCGCGTTACGTTCGACTGCCCGACTGATTGCAGGAATCGCAGACGGGTTTTAGAATCGAAAGCGGGCCGACGTAGCTCAGTTGGTAGAGCAGCCGATTCGTAATCGGCAGGTCATCAGTTCAAGTCTGATCGTCGGCTCCAACATAACCCCTGTCTTGATGCAGTAGTTAGCTCCTGTGCTCGCGTTCGAGTGGCACAGGATTCGCTGAATCACCATCGTAGGCATTCCCAAACGATAAAGATTGCTTCCCAGCCCGCGTCGTGCTGCGTGCCAGGCTGCTCCCGTTGAGGCCGGCTACGTACCGCTGCCCGTCAATGTGATTTTTTGCACGCTGCTGAGGGCGGAGTCTTTGATCGATAGGACCCCGGTCCGCGTACCCATCTGCGTGGGCGAGAAGGTCACGTTGATAGTGCAGTTCTTGCCGACCGTAAGTTTGGCCGGACAATTATTGGTTTGTGCAAAGTCCCCGCTGATGGTGATGCTGGAGACTTTCAGCGGTGTCGCACCAGGATTGTCTACAGTGATGATTTGCGGAGCACTTGTGGTTCCTACTTTTTGCGCCGCGAAAGTCAGGTTGTTGGGCGTTATACCAATAACTGGTTCGTTCAAGAGCACGGTTGCGGAACCTGTGTCGCCAGCGGTTGTCCCATTGGCCGTGGCCAGATCCAATCCACCGTCGCCGTTGAAATCAGCCGCCACGATTCCAGACGGCAACGCTCCGGATGTGAGTGTCACTCCGCCGCCGAATGTTCCATCGCCGTTTCCGAGAAAAATGGTGACGAACGCGAAGGAACTCCCCGCATTCGCGATGCAAACCGCGATATCCAGATTGCCGTCATTGTTGAAGTCGCCAACGACTACCCCGTTTGCGTTGTTCAACGTGTCGTACGGCACGGCCTTCTGAAATGTTCCGTCACCATTTCCCAACAGAACCTCGATTCCGCCAAAGGCGCTGTTCGTCGCGACCGCTAGGTCGATGATGCCGTTACCGCGGAAACTGCCAGCCGCAATCGACAATGGGCCACCACCTCCGGCGGCGGCGTAGTCCACCTTCGGAAGGAACGTGCCCGAGCCGTCCGCCTTGTTAAGCAGAATCGACACGGTGCCGCCGCTCTGGTTGGCAACCGCGATATCGGGCCAGCCGTCGCCGTTGAAATCGCCGACGGTGACGCCTTGCGGGAAACTTCCGGTTGGGTAGGTGGCGAACGTGGGAAAAGCACCGGTTCCGTTCCCGAGAAGGACGGATACGGTATTTTCTGTGAGATCAGTGGCGACGATATCGAGATTGCCGTCCTTGTTGAAGTCACCCACCGCGATGCCATAACCGTAGCCGTTGATGGGATATTGCGCGTAGGTCGGGAAGGTTCCTGTGCCCGAGTTGAGCAACACGGAGATGCTGCCGCTGTTTCCGAAATTCATCACGGCGATGTCCGCCTTGCCATCGTTGTTGAAGTCGCCTGCCGCTACGGCGTCCGGACCGATGGGCAACGCGTAGTTTACGGGCGCATCGAATGTCCCGTTGCCCTTGTTCTTCAGGATGGAAAGCTGATAAGGAGTGTCGGCATAGGTGATCGGAACAATCAGATCCGGCTGGCCGTTTCCGGTGAGATCGGCGGCTGCAATTCCGCTATAGGCTCCGGTAACGCTTTCACTGCCTACGGCGTAATCGGTACGAGCGGCAAACATGTCTTTTCCGTTGCTCAGCAGAACCGAGATCGTAGCGATCGTGACTCCGAAGGGACCGCCATTGTCCGAAGTAACCAGGTCAAGCTTGCCGTCGCCATTGAAATCGGCAGCGGCTATGCCACTCGGACCATAGTTGGTGCCGAACACGACAGGGGCTTTCAGTGTTCCCGAACCAGTGCCGGGCAAAACGGAGACCATGTCATAGGTTCCGGAATTGGTGACCGCTACGTCGAGTTTGCCGTCGCCATTGAAGTCACCGAGCGCAACTTGATCCACGCCGGCGGGAACGGGATAAGCTTTCGCGGCCTTGAAGGTTCCGTCGCCGTTGGAGAGAAGCACCACAACTTTGCTGTCAGCTTGGCATCCGGCAACAATGTCCATCCTCTTGTCATCGCGGAGCGCGCCCGCAGCGAGGCTGATACAACTTTCGGCGATCGCGGTGGAGTAATCCTTGTGAGGCTGAAAGGTTCCGTCGCCATTGCCGAGCAGGACTGAGATTGTTTCGCTGCTTGCGTTGGCGGTCGCCAAGTCGAGTTTGCCGTCGCCATTGAAGTCAGCAGCGATGACCATCAACGGGTCCGCCGCAGTTGCGTATGTAACCGGAGCCTTGAAAGTTCCATCGCCGTTGCCGAGCATGACGTCAACGCCCAGCGTCTGCGAATCGTAGTCGGAGACGGCCACGTCGAGTTTGCCATCGCCATTGAAATCGCCGACCGCAATGCTGCCGCCCTGCACACCCGCGACGGTGGACTTGAACGGTTCCTGGAAGGTTCCGTCGCCGTTTCCTAGGAGCACGCCGACATGGGCATCGTTAAAGCCGTAGACGACGACAATGTCGAGTTTGCCGTCGCCGTTAAAGTCGCCGACAGCGATACCACTTGGCGCTGAACCCACTGCATAATCGACGTGAGGAGCGAAGGTTCCGTCTCCTTTGCCGAGCAATACAGAAACCGTGTTCGCCGTGTCGTTATTGCCAGTGACCACGTCCATGAGGCCGTTGCCCCTGAAGTCGCCCACGGCCACCACTGCGGGGCCTGTACCCGTGACGAAATCGGCGCGGTTGAACATGAAGGTCTGCGCGGAGGCCAGCGTAGCGGCTGCCATGGCCAGCACCGCCAGGACAACCAGCGTCGACGTTGCCTTTGCCCGTAGAGTTCTGGCTGCCAATGGATGTTGCGCGAAGTTGGTCATGGTCATGCTCCTTATTAGTTCGGGTCTTTTTGAACCCCACTCCCGGCGTTTACTTCGCCGCTACCAATGCGGGCTGCGTGCGAGCCACTTGCGCCTGCACTTTCTGCAAAGACTGGCGTGTCGACCGAAGCTCAGACTTCAGCGCACGAATCTCCTCCTGCTGTTCCTTGATTGCGTTCAGCATCGACCAGATAATCGGATCGTTGTTCACCAGCAGGTAGCCTTTGCTGTTTTCCGTTACCGCTTCCGGAATGACTTGTTGGACTTCCTGCGCCACAACTCCGATATGTTCGTCCGTGTCGCGAATGCCCATCGCATTGTCGGCCCTGTAGCGATAGCGGATAGGATTGATGCGCAGAATCTGACTCAAGCCGGAACTGTAGGTGCCGTTCAGGTTCTTGAGCCGGCCATCGGAGTAAGTGCCCCACGAACCGCCGCCGGGCTTGTCCGCGGTGCCGTTGACGGTGAGAAGGTTGTCGGGGCTGGTTGTTCCGATGCCCACGTTGCCGTGTTGCTCGATGGATATCCGGCGGGCAAAGTCCGTGAAGATGTCGATCCCATATTGATTGAGACCGGCTGTGCGCGAGGAGGACATCCCTTCTCAATAGTTGAGGCGGTTAGTTTTTTGGATTATGTTCGTGTAGTTATTGATTGTTGTGGTGT
>JBEKLO010000070.1:0-22915 GCA_050010155.1 Terriglobales bacterium | reverse complement strand
TTAAAGACCCCCTAGATGGTACCTAGAATCAACGACTTACGCAGGTTTTAAAATCGTACAGTCTTTCGCTTTGTGTTCGCCTATGCTAAATTACGAGTAAACCATTTAGAATCAATCTGTTCCCGACCCGTACCCGTGCTTGGGATACATCGCCTGCCTGAGAGGCAGGAGACATGCGACAGTGCTTATTTTCAATGACTTAGACTGAGTGAGACGGACTGCCTTTCAGAAAGACCAACGACATTAGTAGAAAGAGTGCCTTGCCTAGCCAGCAAGCGAACACCACGGACTGCTTATCGTCGGGCCCAACTTGCCCGGGTTCACTCGATTTGCTCGCCTGTATCAGTACAGCCGTGCCGTCTAATTAAATAAGGCAGCAGCAATGCTGTATCGGAGGTCACTATGGAAATCGCTTTGGACAAGGAATGCGTGAACTGCCATGGAACGGGCATCGATACCGTGTCCCGCAGAACCTGTGAAGCGTGCGATGGCACGGGCCGCCAACTGGTGAACTACAAGTCAGAGCCAATGCCTTCCTCCGATGAAGCCGATGAAGTATGAGCAACGCACGACCCATCACGATGCCAGCAACGATAGCCGCTCGTGCACGGCGCTTAGGTCAGCCGTATTCAGGTTCGCATAAATCCTAGATGTACTCAGACTGGAGTGTCCCAACACCTTTTGGAGCCGGAACACGTCACCGCCCTTGCGTACGTAGTTGGTGCCGAACGTATGCCGGAAACTGTGCAGCACGCTTTTCGGCGGTTCGAAGCCTAGCGATCTGCACAGGAGTCTTACATCCCGTCGCACGATATCTTTGTCTAGCATGGTGTGGGCAGCCGTGCAGAACAGTAGCGTGTCAGGTGCCAGTTGAAAGTCCGACACGAATTTATAGAGCCGCTTGCGTAGCTCGAAACTGAAAGGCACCCGCCGCTGCTTGGAACCTTTCCCAATCACCAGCAGCAACAAGTCATCCATGGACACGTCACGTACATGCAGGGTGAGTGCTTCGGATATTCGCAGCCCGCAGTCAAGCAGCATCAGAATGAGCAAATGCAAACGACGATGGTAGAAGTTCTTGTGTGCTGGTTTCCACTGTATGAGTACACGTATCTGCTCTGGCGTGTACGTGGGGACTACATTCTGCGGTTCCTTCAATTTCGTGCACCGTAGATGACGACAGCCCGAGCCGCACTTACCATCGGTGCCCGTACCTGACCCTGTACCAGTCGCCAACCAATGCAGGTACGCATTAACGCTTCGAATTCGGTTGTTGACGCTGCTTACAGCTAACCCGTGCTCACGCATCCTGCATACGAAGTCGTTCAGGTCTTCTTGGGTGGGACTGCTTACTTTGAGCCATGCTAATGACTGGCGATGCCACTCAGCCGTTGCAGTACTGACGTTGTGTAGTAGTTGGCGTTCACGAATGAATTGCTCGAACTTCGGCGTAGCCTCGAAATTTGTACTCATACACTCTCCAAGGTCGCTGCAAGGCAGGCGACGTTCTGAAATTCGGAAGAGTGCAAGATTTGCTGTAAACGATTGAAGCCCTTGGGAATGGTGGGCAGTGCAGGACTCGAACCTGCGACCTCCTGCTTGTAAGGCAGGCGCTCTAACCAGCTGAGCTAACCGCCCGCGTGGCGGGACTGGCGATCACGGAGTGTTTCCGCTTGTAGACGGGCTACAAAAACGATTTTCAGCAAAAACTAGTGTCAGCAAAACTATGCTGAGGATACTGGACCGTTCCTCGCCGGTCAAACCGGCCGCTCGGCTGCTACACTTTCTCGGTGCGAAGGTTAATCGTCAATGCCGATGATTTCGGTCTGACCGCGGGAGTGAATCGAGCCATTCTCGAAACTCACAATCGCGGAGTCGTGTCGTCGACAACCTTGATGGCCAACGGTCCCGCCTTCGAGGACGCCGTAACGGTAGCCCGGTCAGCGCCAAATCTCTCCGTGGGATGCCACGTCGTTTTGGTGGATGGAACGCCGGTCGCACCAGTCGGGGCATTGGATACGCTGGTGGCGATTCGCTCGGCCGAACCGCAAAAGTTCTATTCCAATCTTTCCGGCTTCGCCGCACGCGCCATGTTCGGAGGCTTTGATCGCGATCAACTCGTGTCGGAAGTCACAGCGCAAATCAGAAAAATTCAAGCTACCGGCCTCCGGGTAACGCACCTCGATACCCACAAGCACGCACATATCTTCCCCGAGATTCTGACCGCACTGCTGCGTGCCGCGAGGATTTGCGGGGTGCGCGCCATCCGCAATCCGATCGTTCCCGTCAAAGCGCTGCCAGCGCGGCTGTTCAAAGGCAAGCCTCATCTCTGGAAGCGATACGGCCAGGTACGCATGCTGCACACCTTCTCTCGGCAATTCCTGCAGCGGACGAAGCGTGCGGGACTGCTTACACCCGACGGAGTAGTGGGCGTAATTGAGACCGGCGCTGTCGACACTCCGGACGAGATTGCGGACCACAGTCCGGGCTACAGTTCGCTGCTTTGTCAAACGCTGGCCAGCTTGCCGGAGGGTACATGGGAGTTCGTCTGTCACCCGGGGTACTGCGACTCGGACTTGCGCGCAGCCGGCACGCGCTTACTCGATTCTCGGGACCAGGAACGGACCCTGCTGACTTCAGGCGAACTGCGCCAGTTTTTGGAGGAGCAAAAAATCCAGGTCATCAGTTATCGCGAGTTCATAGAGACGTCCGTGGAAAAACGCTCCTGAAGGATGCTAGGCAGGTTCCGAAAGTGGTGCTCCGCTCGTTACTCCTCCAGCCAACTTTGGAATGTCGCGGCGCATCCCAACGGCGGTATTATCGCAGAAGCCGCCATTACGAGGATAAGGCATGCCTGACCATAAAACCGAACCTCGCCTGACCGTGGATCTCCCCGTGCGGATCTGGGGAATGAATGCCGAGGGCCGGCCCTTTTCGCAAGGTGCTCGCGCTCACAACATCAGTTCCGATGGCGCCCTGATCTCGGGCGTCGAAACCGAACTGAAAGTGGGCGACGTAATCGGGTTGCAATGCGATGAGAAAAAGACTCGCTGCAACGTGGTCTGGGTCATGAACACCGGTCCGGTAAAGAAAAATCAGGTGGGAGTGAAACTGGTCGCCACGCAGGAATGCCCGTGGAAGAACTATCTCCCCCTCGACGGCGCTACTGTGACGATTTCTGAGTCCAACCGCCGGCGCTGGCACCGGCATAAGATTTCCCTTCCCCTCGAACTCCGCGACGAGCGTGTCAGCGCGCCACTCCGCATCAATGCGACTGACGTGAGCGGCAATGGATGCTATATCGAGAGTATGATGCCTTTGCCGCTGGGGACCGTATTGCGTGTCGATTTCTGGCTGGACGTGGAACACATCAAGATCACCGCAGTGGTGCGGACATGCGATCCCGGCGTGGGGAATGGAATCGAGTTCACTGGGATGCCCGCCGACATGAAAAAGCGTATGCAGGATTACCTGGACGCGATTGATCCGCAGATGGGAATTTCCGCTCCGAACCCGCAGTAAAATGATCGGGCCATTAGCATCATTCCGTCATTGAGCGATTTGCCAACCGCTGGGAGCCAGGATATCCAGGGTTCAAAGAGCCGGAGTTTCTTCCGCGTAGCGGGCGAGCACGATTGCGCGAATCAGTCCACCCATCGTGAACTCCCTGGCCTCGATCGCGACCGGCAGTTGCAATTCGCCGAGCGTCGCCGAAGTCACCGGCCCAATCGACGCCAACTGAACATGTTTGAGCCAACCAGCGCTCGCTGAACCAGCAGTGAAGTTGCCCAGCAGCTCGGCAAAATTCTTCGCACTCGAAGAACTGGTGAAGGTCACAACGTGCGGCCGGCGACCGGCATTCTTCATCAGCGCCCGCAGGCGCTCCCGCGATTTTTCTGGCACTACGGTCTCGTAGGCTTCGACCACATCGACCAGAGCTCCGGCCGCGCGCAGTTCCTCGGGAATCACATCGCGCGCTACTTTGGCTCGTATCAGCACAACACGCTTGCCGCTGACCTTGTCACGCAACCCCTTCACCACCGATTCGGCAACGTATTCCTCCGGAACCATCTTGACCTTCAATCCATGTTTCACGATCGCCTTCTTGGTGGCGGGCCCGATGGCTGCAATTTGGAGGTGCTTGAGATTCCTCCGCGTGATGCGGAGCTTTCGCACGCGCTCCCACATGGCTTCGACGCCATTCGCGCTGGTTAGAATCAGCCATTCGTAGCTCTTGATGTTTCGAAGAGCGTCGTCGAGCGGCTCATACGATTGCGGCTTGCGGATTTCGATGAATGGAATTTCGACGACCGCCGCGCCCAGGCTGCGCAGGCTGGCCGAAAGACTTCCCGCCTGGTGACGGGCGCGTCCGACAAGAATACGGGTTCCGGCAAGAGGATGCTTTTCGTTGGGCTTCATGAAATCAGGTGTCAGGTCTGAGGTGTCAGGTCTACGGCTGCTGCGGCAGCGCAAAACCTTCGCCGTAAACTTCTTCGAGAATAACATCGCCACCTCGACCGAGAAGGGTTTCACCGACTTCCTCTCCCAGACGCACCGGGTCGTCGCCTACTCGGGTTTCCCGCAGGACCTTGGTTCCATCGGGATGAGCTACCAACCCGTTCAGACGAATGCGGCCGTCTACGGCTTCGGCGAAGGCTCCGATGGGAACCTGGCAGCCGCCGCCGAGTTTATTGAGCAAGGCGCGTTCGCAAGTGGTAGTGGCGCGCGCGGCCGCATCATCGAGAAAAGCCAGCAGTGCCCGGGTCGCCTTGTCGCCGTTCCGAATTTCGATTCCCAAGGCGCCTTGTCCGGCGGCGGGGGTCATGACTTCCGCAGGGATTACCTGACGAACGAGTTGCGTCTTGCCCAGTCGGTTCAATCCGGCGGCGGCAAGGATGATCGCATCGTAGTCCCCGGCTTCGAGTTTGCGCAGCCGCGTATCCACGTTGCCGCGGAGGGGGTGAATCTTCAGATCGGGTCGCAGTGCCATCAACTGGGCCTGACGCCGCAAACTGCTGGTGCCCACGTTCGCACCGTGCGGCAGCGCGTCAATATTCGCAAACTTCACCGAGCAAAATACGTCGCGCGGATTTTCGCGGGTGGTGATCGCGGCAATTTCGAAGTCGCCGGCCAGTTCCGTCGGCAAATCCTTCAAGCTGTGCACGGCCAGATCAACCCGGTTTTCGACTAGAGCCTCCTCGATTTCTTTCGTGAACATGCCCTTGGTGCCGACTTTCGCGAGGGCGACATCCGTGATTTTGTCGCCCGTGGTCTTGATAATCTCAAGTTCCACGGTATGGCCCTGCGAGCGCAGCAGGTCGGAGATGTGGTGGGCTTGCCAGAGCGCGAGTTGAGAGCCGCGGGAACCGATGCGCAGGCGAGCCATCAGTTTTGCCCCCCTTTGTCCGAGTCGCGTCCACGGCCGGACTTCGCGCCGGCCACTTCCTTTTCATCTTCGGTATGCAGATTAAAAAGCCGGCGTACAAGATCGATCACGGTGGTGGATTCAGGATCGCGCGCCGCAGTCTTAAGAGTGCTAATGGGAGTATGCATAATTTTGTTGATAATGCCCCGGGTGAGCGTTTCGACGGCCATCTCCTGGTCGGTGCTCATGGAACCGAGTCGCCCGCGAACCCGGTCAATCTCGGCCTGGCGAATCGTTTCGAGGTGGTCCTGGAGACTTACGATCGTCGGAACCACGTCGAGCGTCTGCAGGCGGGCGTGGAATTTGAGCACCTCGCCATTGACAATTGCTTCCGCCTTCTCCGCTTCCTTCTTGCGATCGGAAACGTGTGAGCTCACCGCCTGCTGCAGATCGTCGATGTCATAAACAAAAATGCCATCGATTTTGTTCATCTCCGGATCGACGTCGCGGGGAACCGCGATATCGATAAAGAACATGGGCTTGTTCTTGCGCAGCGCCATGAGCTTTTCACCGTGTTCGGGGCGGAAGATGAAGTTTGGCGAACCGGTGCCGGTAATTACGATGTCGGCGCGATCGCAGGTTTCGTAGAGCCGGTTGAATTCGATTGCCTGTCCATTGAATTTGTGCGCCAACCGTATGGCGCGATCGTAGGTGCGGTTGGCAACAAAAAGAGAAGCAGCGCCGTGCGCCAGCAGATGCCGCGCCGCCAACTCGCTCATCTTCCCTGCTCCCACCAGGTAAACGTTTTTGCCGTGCAGGCTCCCGAAGATTTTCTCCGCCAATTCGACGGCGACTGAGGCGATCGAAACCGACGAAGATCCGACGGCGGTCTCGGTGCGAACGCGCTTAGCTACAGCAAACGCGCGCGTGAGCAACTGATCGAGTTGCGCGCGCACTGCTCCTACCGCGCGGGCGGTGGCATAGGCTTCCTTAACCTGCCCCAGAATCTGGGGTTCGCCGACAACCATGGAGTCGAGGCTGGCAGCGACCCGAAAGACATGGCGGATCGCTTCATCTTCCTTAAATTCGTAGAGATGAGTTTCAAACGGGGCCATGTCAGTTTCGAAATACTCGCGCAGGAATTCGCGCAAGTCGCCCGTACCGTTCTTCATGTTGGCGATAAACTCTACGCGGTTACACGTGGAAACGATCATGCCCTCGGCCACGGCGGGATGCTCGGACAATCGCTTGCAGGCCTCCGGCAATCGCGATTCGGCAATAGCCAACCGCTCGCGCACCTCGACCGGCGCGGTCTTGTGATTGACGCCGATGAGCTGGAATCTCATGAAGTGATAAACCTGTGCATGCCGCTAAAGTAGTTGGAAATCCATGCCACAATGGCCGCGACGAAAGCCACGCTGGCCAGCAAGGCAGCGCGCCGTCCTCGCCAGCCCGCATTCAGACGCATGAAGACCATGAGCAGATAAACAGCCCACATCAACACCGAGAGCAGAATTTTGGGGTCAAAGAAATCAAGACGCGCGTACGTGCCCTCGGCGACCACAATCCCCGCGATCAGGCCCAGAGTCATAAAAGGAAACCCGAGCATGAGCGAGCGATACCCGATGTCGTCTATGACCTGCAAGGCCGGGAGGCGAGCGAACACTCCCCGCGAGCTCTTTGATTTCAGAGCGCGCTCTTGCATCAGGTAAAGAATGCTGGCGCCGAAGCTAAGGAACAGCGCCGCGTATCCGGTAAAGATCATCAGGATATGCACGGCGAGCCAGCCGTGCTTCACGGCGACCGAGGCGAAGACAAGCGGTTGCTGACCGGTGGCAGCCACGAAGGTCAGGAGAAAAACCAGGGGGAAAATCACGATGCCCGGAGTGGTCGTTTTGTATACGAGATAGGCAATCATAAAGACGACCATGACCAGAAAAGCCAGCAGCGACTCCGAGTTGTGAGCGGACGCCGTAGTGAATTGGCCGCTTTGCACCACCGCTTCCGTCAGCGAAACGAAATGAAACACCATCCCGAGATAGGAAGCGTGGAGCGCGATCTTGCCGAGGATTTCCGTAGTTCGAGTCAGCGCCACTAGCGCATAGAGCAATCCCGCGGCATAAAAGACGAGCGCAACGCGCAACCAAATCAAGGTCATCATTCTTAAAGTGTTTCCTCAGGCCGGTTCGTTACATCCCCAACCCGCCTGGGTGATTATAGTTTGCCGGGAGAGGCGGTGTGGGGTAAACGTGCGCTGTCACAAGGGTTTGTGACCTGTGTCACAAGCGGTGACGTCGAATTGCGGACGACATCCGCCACCTGAAAAAACCTCAACCGAGGCTAAATTCCTACTCCAATCCCAACGACGCCAGCGCTTCTTCCAGTGACTGCAAGTCAATCTGCAGTTGCCTTCCGTGTGCCTGCATGTCTTCCACTTCATCGAAGCCGCGGAACAGCCGCATCTTGACCGCGGCGTACTGCTCGGAGTCGGAGAGCGCGCGCCCGTGAGCTTCGGCCCAGGCGGCGACCACCGGATGCGGAAGGAAAATACTGACCGCATAGGTCAGCTTGCGGTCAGAGGTTACATCAAAGATGTACTCGTTGGCGATGGAACCGCTCGTGTCGGAAGTCGGGGCGGGGCGTTTCCCGACGAAGTAGTACTGATAAGCGTACCCCTGCGAGCCGGCGTAGGTCTTGAGGCGGCGGATGGTCATGGGTGGTGCCGTTCGTCGTTCGCTGATCGTCGTTCGCTGTTCGCGCATCGCCAAACGACCAACAGCCAACGGCGAGGAAGAGCGAAGGACGAACAGCGAACGACGATCAGCAGTCCCTCAGATCTTCGCCTCCCGCAAGCGCTTCACCGCCGTCTCCGACGTGACGGGAGAATAATAGATCTCTTTGAAAGTGTATGACTTGGACTTGGACTCCAGAATGGGCAGAATCTCGATGTGCCAGTGATAATCGTCATCCAGCGTCTTCCAATAGCCGAGTGTCGCCGAAGGGTGTTGGCTGTTGGGCGACGTGTGGAGGACGAGGTGAAAGCCCTCTGTCACTGTCCGAATCCGTTGCAGCGTCCTCCGTAGCAGGGCGGCAAGATCCGTCACGCTCCCCACGCGCGACGAACCGCTGCGCTCAAACGAAGACTCATGGCTGCGCGGCAGAATCCAGGTTTCATACGGAACCCGCGGGGCATAGGGGCAGAACGCCACGTAGTCTCCGCGCATTTCGAGTATCCGCAATCCTTGCCGCTCCTCCTGCGCCAGAATGTCGCAAAACACGCACCGCTCTTTGGTCTCGAAATAGTCCCGCCCGGCGCGCAGTTCGTAGAGCACACGTCGCGGCACGAACGTGGTTGCCGTGAGTTGCGATGTGGGGTGCTCAAATTCCTGTCCCGCTCCCGAGCCGTGATTCTTGAAGATGCTGATGTACTTGAACCGGGCGTCGCGTTTCAAATCCTGGATCCGCATTGCCGCCAATCGCAGGAATTGTTCGACTTCAACGTCGCTCGCATTCCACAGATGCCCGTCGTGACGAGGATTTTCCAGGAGAACTTCGTGCGCCCCCACCGATCCCATGCGGTCGTAAAGACCATCGCCGCGCCGTCCCGCCTCGCCTTCGACGTGGTAAAGCGCATGGGGATGCACCACCGACCGCGCCGACCATGCGATGCCGTCTACCCCTGGCAAGTTCGCAATCACTTGCACTGGCTCGGCGGCTGGCCCACAGAACCGGCAAGATTCAGAACGTGGCGTGGGCTCGATTACATCGTCACCGGTGATCACCCAGGAACGGGTGATGGGATCTTTACGGAGTTCCATGGGGTAAGGAGAACAAAAGAATTTGTAATTTGCAATTGGTGATTTGGAAATCAAAGTTCGCTCCGCGATTCAACTTGCCAACATGGGAAGCCATTCCGGCATAGAATTGCAAAATACGAAATTACAAATTACAACTTACGCATCACAATTTGCCCATGTCCGAGCCCTCGACGCCGCTGATGCGGCAGTATTCCGCCATCAAGAAAGAGCATCCCAACGCTCTGCTGTTCTTCCGGCTCGGAGATTTCTACGAGCTTTTCTTCGATGACGCAGTCCTGGCCGCCCGCGAATTGCAGATCACGCTGACCTCGCGCAACAAGGAAAAAGGCGTGGACATCCCGATGTGTGGCGTTCCTTACCACGCCGCGGAGTCCTATATAGCAAAACTGATTCGGCGTGGGTTCAAGGTCGCGGTCTGCGAGCAGGTAGAAGATCCGCGACTGGCAAAGAAGCTGGTGCGGCGTGAAGTGACCCGTGTGGTCACGCCGGGCACGGCTGCCGATTCATCCCTGAGCGCGGAAGAAAACAACTTTCTGGCTGCGGTCGCCACCGTCGGGGATCGCGTCGGTTTTGCCGCGCTCGACCTTTCGACCGGCGAGTTTCGCGCCACCGAGTTCGTCGGCGAGTCGGCGGGGCGGCGCATTCAAGAAGAACTTGAACAATTGCGGCCAAAAGAGATGCTGTATGGCTCTTCAGCGCCCCTCTTTGAAAAGACAAACAGTGGGGCGAAAGGTATTCTCGGCCATCCCTCGGACGAACACTTCGTAATGAGCCCACCGACTCGAGCCGTCCCCGTTCGAGCAACGGGCGGCTGGGCAGAGACTCCGCTGGACGACTGGATCTTTGCTCCCGACCACGCCATTCCTTTGCTCGAGAATCATTTCGGAGTGCTGTCACTCGAGGGCTTCGGCCTCGCGGGCAAACACGCGGCGGCCTCTGCGGCCGGTGCGATTCTGTATTACATTCGCTCAACCCAGCGCGGCAAGCTCGATCACGTCGACCGCATCGGTTTCTACGAGCGGCAACATTGCCTCGTGCTCGATACGGTGACGGTGCGCAACCTCGAATTGATCGAACCTCTCTTCGCGGGAACCGACGCCGGAGTAACGCTTTTTCGCTGCCTCGACGCGACCGCAACGCCAATGGGCAAACGCCTTCTGCGCACATGGCTGCTGCGCCCGTCCCTTGATCGGGGCGAGATTGAAGGGCGGCTGGATTCGGTCGAAGTGCAGGTCAAAGATACGGTGCGCCGCGAGGAATTAGGGCGCTCGCTCGACGGAATTCTGGATCTGGAACGTCTGCTGAGCCGCGTTACGCTGGAAACGGCGAATCCGCGAGACGTGCTGGCGCTAGCTGCGTCGCTCGGACGAATTCCCAAGGTGCGAGAGGTCTTAGCCGGATTAGCGGACTCTCGACCGCAGGCGTCGCGGCTAGATGCGCTGCACAAACTGACCGACGAACTGGGCGATCTGCGGGAGAAAATCGATCGCACGCTGGTTCCTGAGCCCCCGCTTACGCTGAGCGATGGCGGCGTAATCGCCGCCGGGGTCGATAAGGATCTGGACGAACTCCGCGACCTCAGCCGCAACTCGAAACAATATCTGGCGCGAGTCGAAACCCGCGAGCGTGAACGTACCGGCATTGGCTCGCTCAAGGTAAAGTTCAATTCCATTTTCGGCTACTACATTGAAATCTCGAAGGCGAACCTGCACCTCTCGCCCGCCGACTACGAGCGCAAGCAGACGCTGGTAAATGCCGAGCGTTTCACGACTCCGGAGCTGAAGGAGTACGAGTCGAAGATTCTCGATGCGCAGGAGAAGATTGTAGAAATCGAGCGCCGCCTGTTCGCGGAGTTGCGTTCCGCGATTGCGTCCGAGGCCAAGCGCATACGACAGACCGCGCTCGCTCTGGCGGAAGTCGACGTCCTCGGCTGTCTGGCTCACATTGCCGCTCTCCGCAATTACTGCCGTCCACATTTCGATTTAACGGAAAACAACCAGGACGGCGGCGACCTGGAAATTGTCGAAGGCCGTCATCCCGTAATCGAACTGCAGGAGCAGGCGGCCGGAAGCGACCGCTTCGTTCCCAACGACCTGTTTCTGGATTCGCCTCCACAACACGCGAAGCAGAACATTCCAAGGCAAAACATTATTGTCCTGACCGGGCCGAACATGGGCGGCAAGAGCACCTATCTGCGGCAGGCGGCGCTGATCGTCATCATGGCGCAGATGGGATCGTTTGTCCCCGCCCGGGCCGTGCGCTTAGGAATTGTTGACCGCGTGTTCACGCGCATTGGCGCTAGCGACAATGTAGCCCGTGGCCGCTCGACATTCATGGTCGAGATGACCGAGACGGCGGCAATTCTGCACACGGCAACGGCGCGGTCGTTGATCTTGCTGGATGAAGTAGGCCGCGGCACATCCACCTACGACGGCCTGGCGATCGCCTGGGCCGCCGTCGAGTATCTGCACGCGCATGTGCGAGCCAAGACGTTGTTCGCTACACACTATTTCGAGTTGACCGAATTGGCGGAACAACTGAGCGGGGTAAAGAATTATCACGTGTCCGTCAAAGAGACCGGCGGAAGCGTAGTTTTTCTGCGTCGCGTAGAACCGGGAGCAGCCGACCGCAGCTACGGAATCGAAGTAGCCAAGCTGGCAGGTCTGCCGAACGAAGTAGTGGTGCGAGCGCGCGAAGTGCTGGCCGAGCACGAATCGTCCGAGCACCGTCTCTCGGACCATCTGACACCCGGTAATTCCAAAGAGCCGGAGCGCCCCACGCAACTAACTATCTTCACGCCGCTCTCGCAACCAGTGCTGGAAAAACTGCGCGAAGTAGATTTGAACCGTCTGACGCCGCTCGAGGCGCTAAACTTGCTGGCGGAGTTGAAGAGGCAGATCGAGTAGCGATGACGAAATCCCACAATGCTCATTCGCCCGTCGGCCAACTCCTAATCATCGGCTTCGACCGCGCTGAGATGTCTCCGCGCCTCTCGTCGCTCCTCACGAGGATTCAGCCGGGGGGCGTGATCCTGTTCGCGCGCAACATCAAAGGCGCTGAACAGACACATGCTCTTTTGCGCGAATGCCAGAAATGCGTGGCCACGCCGCTTTTCACATGCGTCGACGTCGAGGGCGGCACGGTCGATCGGTTCCGCGGCGTTATCGGCTCGGCGCCGTCTCCAGCAGAGGTTTTTGCCACGGGCAGCCGTGCGCTCTTTCGCAAGCATGGACGCGTGATTGGCCAGAACTGCCGCGCGCTGGGCTTCAACGTCGATTTCGCTCCGGTGCTCGACCTAGCCTGCGAGGCTTCGCGTTCGGTGTTAGGTTCGCGGGCGGTTTCCAGCGATCCGAAGCAGGTGGTCACCTACGCGCGCGAATTTCTGCGCGGATTGAGCGATGCCGGAGTTCTCGGTTGCGGCAAACATTTTCCCGGGCTCGGCGAGGGGAAGCTCGACAGCCATCATGAGCTGCCCGTCATTAAGAAGCCACTCAAAAAATTGTGGATCGAAGACGTGGCTCCTTATCGGACACTTCGTCACCAACTGCCATTCGTCATGGTTTCGCACGCGGCCTATCCGGAAGTGACGGGGGATCAAACGCCGGCGTCGTTGTCGAAAGAATGGATCACCGGAGTACTGCGGAAGCGAATCCGTTACGACGGATGCATCGTCTCGGACGACATGGAAATGGGCGCCGTTCTTGAATATGCTCCCATCGAGCAAACTGTCGTTCAACACATCCGCGCGGGCGGCGATCTTGCTCTGATTTGCCACCGGGAAGAGCTGATCGTGCGTGCTTATGAGGCGTTGATCCACGAAGCGGAGCGAGATCGCAGGTTTGCGAGTCGAGTTGCAGAGGCGGTAAAACGCGGACAGACCCTTCGAAGGAAGTTCCACGCCGTTTTTCTAAAGCGGAAAGGACCACCCCTGAGTCCACTGAAAACCAAGTCTCTCTCCCGTCAACTCTGGGAATTCGGTGAAGAAATCCGGCTGGCCACGTTCGTTCGCGCAGACAATAAGAAGCAAACAAAAAAGGGACGCGCATGAGCATGATCGTTGCCGGCGTGATGAGTGGCACTTCGGCGGATGGAATCAATGTAGCGATCGTGCGGTTCGCCTCCGTCGGCGGGGGACGGGCCCGAGGCACGTCTCCACACAAAGATTTCACACTACTTGCCCACGAGGAGTATCCGTTCCCTGCCCCGGTGCGGCGCGCAATCCTGGCGGCGATGAATGCCGAACTGGCCCGCGTCGCGGATCTCTCGCGCCTGAACTTCCTTCTAGGGGAACTCTACGCCGAGGCGGTGGCCAAGGCGGTGCGCAAGCATCGCGTGAAAATTGACCTGATCGGTTGCCACGGGCAGACCTTGTATCACCAGGGAGTCGCGGAACGATTTCTCGGACGAAGATTAGCTGTGACGTGGCAAACCGGAGAAGGCGCGGTGATCGCGGCCCGACTCGGCGTGCCCGTGGTCTCCGATTTTCGTCCCGCGGATCTGGCGGCCGGCGGAAAAGGTGCGCCGCTGGTTCCATTCCTCGACTACCTTGTTTATCGCAACCTTGTTTATCGCAATCAGCAAGTGGGCCGCATAGGAAAGAACAGCGTTGTTCAGAATCGCATCGCACAAAACATTGGCGGAATTGCGAACTTGACCGCGATTCCCGCGGGCGCGTCGCTAGGCCAAGTCGTGGCTTTTGACACCGGCCCCGGCAATATGGTGATCGATGCAGTAACGGAAGAGCTTTTCGCGAAGCGCTTCGATCGCGACGGCAAGATCGCGGCCTCGGGACGCGTACTCGATGGCGTGATCACCCAGTTGTTGCGCGCGTCTTTTTTCCGTCAGAAGCCGCCGCGCACCGCAGGCCGCGAAGAATTTGGCCGCGAGTACGTGAGCCATTTTCTGCAACTGTGCCAGAGCGCCAGTAAGCCCGACGTGGTAGCGACAGCCACGGCATTGACGGCACGATCGATTGCGGACGCAATCCGGCGCTTCGTGTTGCCGCGCTTCGGACCTGAGCGGCGCGGGACCCGCGAGATGATCGTCTCCGGTGGGGGCGCAAAGAATCCCACCCTTCTGACCCTATTGCGCCGTGAACTCGATCCCATGTCGATCAGCCTGCATTTCTCCGACGAGTTTGGCCTTCCGGCAGAGGCCAAAGAGGCAGTGGCCTTTGCCCTGCTCGCGCATGAAACCTGGCATCGGCGGCCAAGCAATGTCCCGTCGGCCACGGGAGCGAAGCGGGCAGCGATCCTCGGGAAGATCTCGTATGCGTGAAGCGGCGTTGCTGGCGCAAGCAAGGAGCAGGTCCTTCGCTCCGCTCAGGATGACAAGTTCTGTGGGGGTGATAATTTTTCTTAGGATTGCGATTTTTTTGCTGTTCGTCGGCGGATTGCTGCCTCTTCTCTCCTGCTCACGCCCTCCCGATCTCAACACACTGGTGATGATTATTGAAAGCAGCCCAACCAATCTGGACCCGCGCGTTGGCATTGATGCGCAATCGGAGCGCATAGGCGAACTTCTCTTCGACGCGCTGCTGACACGCGACGATCACTTCACCGTGCAGCCCGGACTGGCCGACCGGTGGGACGTTCCGGATCCGCTCACCTACGTGTTCCACCTGCATCGCGGTGTGACGTTTCACGATGGCCGACCGCTTACGTCCCGAGACGTGAAGTGGACGTTCGACTCTCTACTCGAAGGAAAGATTCGCAGCACGAAAGCAGCGGCGTACCGTTTCGTCGATCATGTCGACGCGCCCGACGACTTCACCGTGGTTTTTCATCTCAAGGAACCAAACGCAACTTTGCTCTGGAATCTCTCGGAGGGCGCAAGCGGCATTGTGCCCTATGGGTCGCTCGACGAGATCACAGGCAAACCAATCGGCTCGGGTCCATTCAAGTTCGTAAGCGCTGAACAAGACAAGGAGATCGTGGTCGAGCGCAACGATAGCTATTGGGGCGCAAAGGCGCGCCTCGCCAGGGTACGCTTCGCCGTCGTACCTGACGCAACTACGCGAGCGCTGGAATTGCGGAAAGGCAGCGCGGATGCCGCGATCAATGCGCTGACCTCCGACACGATCGTGGCGCTCGAGCGCGAGCCGAATTTACAGATCGAGCGCGCCCCGGGAACCGTTCTTTCCTATCTCGCCTTCAACTTGCGCGATCCACTCTTGCACGACGTGCGGGTTCGCCAGGCGATCGCGTACGCCATCGATCGTGGTCCACTTCTCAAGTACATCTGGCGCGGTTTCGCGCAACCGGCTCTGAGCGTGCTCCCTCCCCAAAGCTGGGCGTATAACGCGGACGTCGCGGCCTACCCCCACGACCCCGAGAAAGCCCGCCAGATGCTGGATGCGGCCGGCCACCAGGCGCGAGATGGCGTTCGCTTTCACCTGACCATGAAGACGTCCACGGAAGAGTCCACGCGCCTGCTGGCCGCGGTTTTGCAGCAGCAGTTGCGCGATGTCGGGATTGCCCTCGACATTCGCACCTTCGAGTTCGCCACATTTTTTGCCGATGTCACCAGCGGAGCTTTCCAGGTTTATTCGCTGCGCTGGATCGGCGGCAACCAGGACCCGGATATTTTTGAGCTTTGTTTCCACTCCAACCGATTTCCTCCTAAAGGTGCAAACCGTGGTTTCTATTCCAACCCGCGTGTCGATCAACTGATCGATGAGGCGCGCCGGGAAACCGACCAGAACGCCCGTAAGCGCTTGTATGCTGAAGTGCAGGAAGTGCTGGCGCAAGATGAGCCGTACATAAACCTGTGGTATTTCGATAACGTGCTAGTGCACACACGTCGAGTGCGGAATCTAACCCTGAATCCATCGGGAAATTACGATTTTCTAAAGACGGCGGAAATCAATACCCAATAGCCAGCACCCTGAGTGTAGGCGGCCAGTGCGGGTTTCAGCGTGATACCATCGAAATTTGGGCATCCGCTGACGTTTGGAAACGCGGTCCCTGAGATCTGGCACTCGAGACGTTACTTTGAAAATTCTTTTTATCGGTGACATTTTTGGCCGCCCCGGTCGCACGATCGTAAAAGATCGCCTTTCTGAACTGCGCCAGCAGCACGCGATAGATCTGGTCATCGCTAACTGCGAAAATGCTGCTGCTGGCTTCGGCATCACGCCTTCGCTTGCCGAAGAGCTTTTCGATCTCGGCATCGACGTAATGACCACAGGCAACCACGTCTGGGACAAACGCGAAATCATCGAATACTTCCAGATGGCCGACGGGAACCCCCACAGCCCAGCGCGCCGCCTACTGCGACCCGCGAATTTCCCACAGAACCTGCCCGGCTGGGGAGTCTACGAAGGCCAGAAAAATGGCGTCTCTTATGCCGTCATGAACCTGCAAGGACGCGTTTTCATGGGTTCGAGCGACGACCCCTTTCGCTACGCCGATCGGCTCCTGGAAAAGACCCAATCGAAGATCGTATTTGTGGATTTCCACGCCGAAGCCAGTTCCGAGAAAATTGCCTTCGGCTGGTATCTTGATGGCCGCGTGACTGCCATGGTGGGCACGCATACGCACGTTCCCACGGCCGATGAAACCGTCTTGCCGAAAGGCACCGCCTACATCACAGACGTCGGCATGACTGGCCCCTACGACAGTGTCATTGGTGTTAAGAAGGAACTAGTGATCGAAAAGTTTCTCAGCGGGATGCCAGCGCGCTTCGAGGCGGCCAACGGTGACGTCCGCCTGTGCGCCGTCGTGGTTGACTGCGATGACCAGACCGGCCGCGCCACTAGCATGCAACGGTTGATGCTGCGGCAAGATTGACCGGAACTGACCACCCCAAAACCAGCCCGTTACGACGGTAGTTCCCTTCCGAGTATTTCTCTTGCAAGACAGCAGAGAGCGGGCATTCTATAGTAGTCATATGCGATGGCTGCCAGCAGGAGTTGCTTTATTGTGTGCCGCAGTGTGCTGGGCCACGGATACTCCGCCAGTCACTGGAACTACAGGGACCACGCCATCGCTCTGCTCCGATTCCGGAGGCGCGCCTGCCTGCCACGGTAACAACAAAGATTTGAAGGACGCCCGCAAGGCTTTCAAGCGTGGGCTCAAACTCGAAAAATCGCGCAACTTGGAGCAGGCCCTTTACGAATTTCAGGAAGCTGCTCGCCTCATACCGCAGAACGTCGAATACCTGACCGCGACCGAGATGACGCGGCAACATCTCGCCGGGATGCATCTTCAACAGGGAAACAGCGACCTCCTTGGTGGGCGGCCAATCGAGGCCTTGGCGGAATTTCGCACCGCGCTGAATCTCGACCCCCAGAATGAATTCGCACAGCAACGCGTTCGTGACGCTTTGGGGCCGGTGCCGCCGCAGGCCTCACAACCGCCGCAACTAGTCGACAGCTCTGACAATCTCACCGCCAAACCGGCCGATGCACGCCGTGACTTCCATTATCGGGGTGACTCCCGTGGTCTGGTCACAGCGGTCGCCGCCAGTTATGGCCTGACGGTCATCTTCGACGATAGCTTCCCCAGCCGGCGCGTGCATTTTGATCTCGAGAACGCGGATTTTGCCACTGCCCTGGCCTCGGCCTCCGCCGTCACCAAGAGTTTCTGCGTGCCGCTTGAAGACACAGTTCTTTATGCCGCCGTCGACAACCCTGAGAACCACCGCCTCTTCGATCGCATGGGCATGCGCACGTTTTACATCTCGAGCAGCAATCCCAGCAAGGATTTGCAGGACCTAGTGAACTCGCTGCGGACGGTGTTTGAATTCAAACTGGTGAGCCTGGACGCTGCCGCCAGCAAGATCACGGTGCGCGGCCCGCTGCCGATGCTCGTAGCGGCAACCCAGTTTCTAGAACAGCTGAATAGCCCTCCACCGCAAGTGATGTTCGATCTGAAAGTGTTCGAGGTGAGCCACAGCTACATGCGCACCATCGGGCTGCACGTCCCCGATAATTTCAATCTTTTCAACATTCCGGTAGCCGCGCTCGCCGCGCTTGGCGGCCAAAATATTCAGGCTCTCATCAACCAGTTGATTGCCTCGGGCGGCATCAACCAAGCCGGCAATCAAACTCTTTCCGCCTTGCTGGCACAATTGCAAGGCCAGCAGAATTCCATCTTCAGCCAGCCTCTCGCCACCTTCGGCGGCGGCCTCACGCTCATGGGCCTAAGTCTCGATCAGCTATCCGCCACTCTCTCCATGAATGAGAGTTCCGTCCGGCAACTCGATCATGTCCAACTCCTGGCTTCCCAGGACAAAGACGCGACCTTCAAGCTGGGAGAGCGCTACCCCATCCTCAACGCGAGTTTTGCGCCGATTTACAACAATTCTGCGATCGCCTCGGTAATCGGGAATTCTTCTTATACCGCGCCCTTTCCGTCTGTCAATTATGAGGACATTGGACTCACGCTCAAGGCGAAGCCTTCGATTCACGACAATTCCGATGTGGCCGTCGAACTGGAGATCGACATCCGCAGTCTCGGATCCTCCATCACCAATGGCATTCCCGATATTTTGAATCGCGAGTATAAGGGTGGGATCCTGCTGAAGCCCGGAGAACAGGCGGTGGTGGCGGGAATGGTTACTCAATCCGATGAGCGGACGATCAGCGGTCTGCCCCTGTTCTCCACCATTCCTGGCTTCGGCCTCTTCACTTCCCAGCATTCCAAACAGGAAGACAACGATGAACTCCTGATTCTGCTCACGCCCCACGTCATTCGAAGCCGGGAGCGCGCTGAGGCCCCGGAAATCTGGTTGGGAAAGTAAATCAGCTCATTGAATGATTGAGTCTACTTGTCGCTCTTCAGTTGGCTCGCCTCAAAGTCCGCAATCTTCTTTTGTATTTCGACCGACGCCCCGCTGGCGTTTCGTCCATTGATAAACAGCGCTGGTGTGCCTGTCACCCCCACCGATCTACCCAGTGCCAGCGACGCCTCGATTCTGGCTTTCGTGTCAGGCTTGACGGCGCAGGCGGCGATCTCGTCGGCATTCGCGCCCGATGCGGTCGCGATGGCCTTCAACTTTTCATCCGCGTTCGACTCCGTGATATTGGCCTGTTCGTCAAACGTCTTGGCGACAAATTTCCAAACCGCGTCATTTGAAGCGCGCCCTATGCAATCAACGTACTCGGCCGCCTTCTCTGCCCAGTCGTGCATGGGCAGCGGAAAGTTCTGGAAAACAAAGTGAGCCTCGGGCAACTGCGCCAGCAGTTGCTCAACCGCCGGGGCGGCCTTCGCGCAATGCGGGCACTGCATGTCGCTAAATTCGACAATCGTTACCGCCGCCTTCGCCGGTCCCTTGCTGGGGCCATTCACGCCCTTTTCGAGTTTGATCCGCGCATCCTCATAGGGCTTCGCCCCGAAGGGTAAAATGTCGCCCGCAATGGCGTGCTTGCCATCGGAGCTGACGAGTATCTTATTTGTGTTCGCGCCCTGCGAGTTCGTAATCACCACCGTGACATCCGCCAGACCCGGTACCTCCGAGGGACGAATCTCACTCACCTTCCACGTGATCGTGGGATCGTACCCAAAGGTCTGGAACAGAAACGAGTTGACCGTATCTTCGGTCGGAAGGGCCGTGGCCACTCCAGCCGCGGCAGCAGCCGCTGCTGGCTTGGCCGCCGGTTTCGGCGGGCGATCGGCCTGGGTTTGCGCAACTGTGATACCGGCTAACAACAGAGCAGCAAGAAGTGTGCGATGCATGTAGGTCATAGTTTGAAATTTAATCGGAATTCGATTGTTACAAAAACCGGAGCAGTTGTCATTTCCTTGAGTCAATTTTGTGATCCTGGGAGAAGCGAAAGACAGATGGATTTGCCTGCGTCACTGAAGTCCCGACCCGCGTCGCCGCACTGGACCACCATACGTCGCGCATTGAATGCAAGTTGCAAGCTAGATCTCCGACTTGGCTGCGATCGGAAATCTCCTCCCGTAGCCGAACGCCTTGGACGAGATTTTGATCCCCGGCGCCGCTTGCTGCCGCTTGTACTCGCTCCGCTCCACCATGCGAATCACCCGCCGCACCAACTCGAGATCAAAATTGTGAGCGCTCGCAATCTGTTCCGCTGACAACGACTCCTCCACATAGTCTTCGAGAATCGCATCCAGCACATCGTAAGGCGGGAGTGAATCCGAATCCTTCTGATCCGGCCGCAATTCGGCGGAGGGCGCCTTTTCGATCGTCGCTTCTGGAATCACGTTGCGGCGCGAATTCACGTGGGCGCTCAACCGATACACTAACGCCTTCGGCACGTCCGAAATCACCGCCAATCCGCCCACCATGTCACCGTAAAGCGTGCAATAGCCAACCGCCAGTTCGCTCTTGTTGCCGGTGGAAAGCACCAGCGCCCCGAGTTTGTTCGAAAGAGCCATGAGCAGCATTCCCCGCGCACGCGACTGAATGTTTTCTTCGGTAACATCTTGCGGCATTCCCGCAAACACCGGCGCAAGCGTCCGGCGCGCAGTTTCGTAGATGTCGTTGATTGAGAGCAGTTCGAAGCGAATCTTCAGGTTATTGGCCAGTTCTCGCGCATCATCAATCGATCCTCGCGAAGAGTAGGGGCCAGGCATCCCGACACCGATGACATTCTCCGAACCAAGTGCATCGGCTGCGATCGAGGCGGTGAGCGCGGAGTCGATGCCTCCGCTAAGCCCAATAATCGCCTGGGTGAAGCCGCATTTGTGAACGTAGTCACTCGTGCCCAGAACCAGGGCCTCATACGCACTAGCCTCTTCGCCTTCGATCTGTGAGTGCACGTCTCCGGCGAGTTTCTCGGAGTCGAAATAAATCAAGTCCTCCTCGAACGATTTCGCTTGCGCGATTACTTGGCCGTCGGGCGCAATCACCAGGCTCGATCCATCGAAGACCAGACTGTCGTTCCCGCCCACTTGATTCACCATCGCGACCGGAACGTTCTGATTTCGCGCGATGGAAGCAAGCATGTCCCGCCGCAGTTCGCGCTTACCGAGCCAAAACGGCGACGCGGAGATATTGAGCACCAGATTCCCGCCCGCGCGCACCAGTTCTTCGACTGGGTCGATGCCATACAGTCGCCGGTTCCAGAAGCGCTTGTCGTTCCAGGCATCTTCACAGATGGTCAAAGCCATCTGTTGCCCGCAAAGGCCGAACAGTTGCTGGCTCTTGGCGGGAGCGAAGTTGCGCATTTCATCGAAGACGTCATAAGTGGGCAACAGCATCTTCGACTGGACGAATTCAATCCGACCGTCGCGCAGCAACGCAGCTGAGTTCATTGCTTTTTTCCCTGTGTCGGCGGCGGCCGCTGTAACCATGCCGCAGATCACGGCAATGCCCTGCGTTTCGGCGGCAATCCGTTCGACAGAGGTGCGATTGCGCGCCACGAACCAGGGCCTCTCGACCAAGTCACGAGGCGGGTAGCCACAGACAGAGAGTTCGGGAAAAAGGATCAGTCCAGCGCCAGCACTCCGCGCCTGCAGCGCAAACTGGATAATCTTGGTGGCGTTGCCAGAGAAGTCCCCGACGGTGGGGTTGATCTGGCCCAGGGCAATCTTCACATCACTAGTTTAGAAGGTTGGGGTGGAAGGCGCCAATACGTGCCGAGAGACGCGTCAAACCATGGCCAGACTGGTGAGTTGATCTCCCCGCCATTACCACCAGTCAGTCGCGGCGGCGACACCGGCGGTGCGCTGGTCGGATCGGCGCCCGGCAACGGCTCTTCTCCGGGACGCCTCAAGGTGGGCGCATTCGCGGGGCGTTCTTCATGCTTCTTGGCGACGGTGGCCGCGCCGGCATCCACTTCCTTGTCCACGCGCACGATTTTCTGGCCATCTACTTTCATGGTCTCAACCCGAACGACTTCGTCGCCGACGAAGCGTACAAAATCCACGTCTTGCGGCGGCTCGCCATAGATCCATTCTTCGTACTCCACCTCGTTGGCCGTCTCGCGCACTTTCTTTGGCGGACGCCCCTTGGCATAGATCACCATCTCGTGATTCATTCCCACCAGCACGTGGTGATTCTTAATGGCTTCTTTGACCTGGGGAGAAACAGATTCCAGATAAGCGTCGACTGCGTTCTTGGCATCGAAATCAAACACTGGACGGAGCAACTGTTTCAGCTCCGGTCCAGTCAAGTCCGGCACATACTTGTCAAAGCAAAGGTCGACGAAGGAACCGCGGCCAGTGGCCGACCCATCCGCTACATCAGTCGGCGGAGCCGTGCCATTTACCTCGATGTGTTGATACCACTTCTGCTTCTTGATGGGCCCTCCATTGATCTCAAAGCGGATGTAGTTTTCCTTGATGATGACGTTGCTGATGCGGGCGCGATCACCGGGCTTCGCAGCCGGTCCCCAAAGCGATATCAGCGACTGCAATTCCGCACCCGACGGGGTTACGGTTCCGTTTCTGATCCTCAGTCCCGTTTTACCCATGGGGAAGTTAGTCCGAATGTAGATGAGCTCTTCAGTGAAAAAGTGAATGATTTCCTGGCGTGTTTTGTTGGAAATCTTTGGCGGAGGGTTATCCTCGGCAAGCGCAAGCAAAGACAAAAAGAGAGAACAGACCAGAAGAACTACCCACCGACGACAGTAACCGTGGAAGCACCGCATGCCGCACCCCGGGCCGATTTAGTCATTATAAACCGGACCAAATCCACTTCCCAGTAGCCACCGCCAACCCGTTTGAGGGCCCGGCAAGGAGCGCGGGCTTCAGTCCCTGAGGTATGCCCTTTCGTTCTATCACGGATCAAGAAATGAGATCGAACCACCGGCACTTCT
>JBEKLO010000069.1:0-23505 GCA_050010155.1 Terriglobales bacterium | reverse complement strand
TTGACCGCAGCGGTGGCCAGCTACAAGCTCGCTGTCGACCTTGATCCGCAATTTGCGCTTGCCTATGCTCGCCTTGGAACCGTCTATCACAACACATGGCAACTTGCTCTCAGCGCACAGTCTTACCAGCGAGCGTTTGAACTTGGCAACAGCCGTACCAGCGATCGCGACAGACTCTATATCGTCGCTCATTATTACGAGTTTGCGACCGGGGAGGTCAATCGAGCGGTAGCGGACTACGAACTCTGGCGTACCCTCTACCCTCGGGACATCGTACCAATTTACAATCTCGCAACCCAGTACCTATTGATCGGTCAGCCGCAGCGAGCTTTGGACCTGGCCCGGCAGGTCATTGGGCAGGAACCAAACAACATCATGAATGACCTACTCGCGCAGATTTATCTCGAGCTTGGAGACTACGGGAACGTCGAGAAACTGTGCGATGACCCGGTGCGCGGAAAGATGAATTCTATGGTCTTTCATCGCGCATGCTTCCAGGCCGCATTCGCGCAACAGGATGAGGCTGCCATGGAGCACCAGTTGCAATCCGTTCGAGGAAGCGCTGAGGAAGGCGAAGCCCTCGCCGATGCCGCATGGGTGGCTATGTATCGCGGCAAAATCTCGGATGCCAAAGTTCTCTTCCGCAAGGCTAAAGAGAGCGCGCTGCAAAGCAAATCCATAGACCTCGCCGCAGACATCGAACTTGACCAAGCCACACTTGATGGGGAAGTAGGCTTGCTGCCCGCCGCAAGAACTTATGCGCAAGACGTCCTGAAGCTTCCCTTTGAAAGCGCCTGGGAGCAAGCTTATGCGGCGCGTGCGCTGGCGCGATCCGGTGATACATCACTCGCACTTATCGTCGCCAAGAAGGCAGCCAGCATGGCGCCTCTCGATGACCTGGTTAATTCAGCGATGCTTCCAACAGTTCGCGCGGCAATCTACATTCAAAAGAACGATCCTACGAGCGCTCTGCAGGCTCTGGAATCCCACGATTTTGATCTATGCGGATGCATGCTGCTGGCGCCGGGTTACTACCGGGGGTTAGCGTACCTGCAGAACAAACAACCGGAGCTGGCCGTCCACGAGTTTCAGCAGGTCATCGATCGTAGGCTTCTATCGCCAACTTTTTCGTTGTACCTTGTTCTCTCACAGCTTGAGCTGGGACATGCCTTCCAGGTGCTGCGAGATTCAACCAGCGCGAACAGGGCCTACGCGCAAGTAGAACTGGCCTGGAAAGATGCGGATCGCGACTTCCCGCCGCTCCAGAAACTTCGGCACTATCAGGAACAGAGCACATTCTCAAGACAACATACTGGCACCAACTAGCTGATGAAGCCCGAGTCACGGCGCTGGAGATCGTCCAGGCGCACAGCTTTGTCCGTCGCTATATGGGCCGTTGCGCGCAAGCCCACTCCTGCAGCAAGTCGACTCCCTGATTGGGACAGATCAGAGCTTATGGTGAAGTCCTGAGCAGCCTCTGCCTAGGCCAGTGTCGATTGGTTAGCGACCTCCCCAAAATGGCGGATTTCTTCCTTGATGAGTATGCGAGTCGTCGCCAACCTGGAAACTGCCCAGACACGGGCTCGGAAGTTATCCGGATTAGTAATGGGAAGTTGGCTTGTGTTCAGCTATGGGGGAATGTGGCGCCCGCTGGCTCATGGGACGAACCTTAGCGACGCAGGCCAGAAGTCGGCTTCTGGGAAATCAGAGCCCTCGCACTCTTATGTCGCGCCGATCGTTTCTAGTCATACTGCCTCCATGTGTGGACGCTACCGATTGTCACGGCGGAAAGAGATCCTTGAGGAGCATTTCGCAGCCGTTTCGGATGATGCGGATGGGAGTCCGCGGCACAACATTGCTCCGACGCAGTTCGTACTCGGGCCAACGCTTGGCCCTAGCGGAGCAGCCTCGCAGGTCGTGCAATGCGCCGGAAGCCGCAGCCGAAATCCGATCGTGAGTGCGGGAAGCGCATTGCCTGCTCGGTCAAACAGCACATAATTGTCGACGTTGTCGAAGGTGTGGGGAGCTGGAATCCAAGTGGCATCCCAGTAAGCGAAGCCGAGTATGTTGCCTTGGTCCGCGCTCTGGATCGCGTCAATCTCGTCGTTCAGAAAGTCAAGTTGTCCGTGCGGAGTGAGTGGATAAGGCTCCGTCCCGCCGTTCGTCATGTTATCTGCGCCCGCGGCTGCCGCCCACGGGTAGCCTGTTTCTTCGAAGAACACGAGTCGGTGATATCGCGCTGTCACGTAGTTGGCAAAATCCTGGAACTGCCGCACGCTTTGCCGTGACCAATATGGATAGGCGGAGTACGCCAGCACATCGACGTGTGTGCCGCGAGACAACATCGCATCGATGTAGCGGCGAGTCTCGATATAACGCCCGATGTTCGCCAAATGCCACAGCACGAGTGTTTCCGGAGAGGCCGCGTGTATAGCGCGGTATCCCGCTTCGTAAATGCGGGACAAAAGTTCCGGGTTTGTAGTTGCGTCAGCGTTCACCGGCAGCAACGGAGACTTGCATTCCAGGGTGCGCAACAACCCACTGTCCGCTTCGTTCCCGATGGCGACATAATCCACAGCGATTCCGCGTTCATGGAACGATCGCAGAACGCTGCCAACGTATGCGCTAACCGTGTCGACCAGCGCATCCGCCGACAAACCGAGCCAGGCATGTGGCATAGTTTGGCAATCGCCGTCGGCCCAATAGTCGCTGAGGTGCAATGACAGTTCGATCCTCATCCCCGCCGAATGCGCGCGCGTGGCAAGATGCAAGATGTCTGCCAGATCATCATATGAACCTTGCATGTTTCGCGATGGAGAGAACCCCGAATTTCCGGGATCGACAAACAGATGCAGCCGCGCCAGATTCATTCCGCTGCTGGCCAGGATGTGAAAGGGATCGGCGGGCGTCCCATCCAACTTGTAGATGCCACCATACTGCTCAACCAAGTCGGTCAGACTCACGTCGCCGCCCGCGATCATCTCGTACGAGTGCGCATCGAGCTCGAGAGTCAAGTCGGAAACGCGAAGCCACTGGTGATGGCCGGAACGCACATGCACTCCCACCGTGCACCTCGGGTTGCGAATCTGAAGCCCGCGGAGTTGCACCCGCCGGTATGCGTCCCCAAAAGGCGTCGGCGCAAGATTCAGGACGGCGTCTTGGGGACCGCAACCCTTTGCTTCCAATCGCGCCAAACTCTGCCCGCCGCTGGAGCGATAACTCGCCGAAAGTGTATAACTCCCCGGCACTAGTTGCACCGTCTGTAGCAACCACGAATCATTATCCGCATCGGATTCATCGGTCCGGTTAAAGAGAACCGGCCCTTCGGAAACGCGAGGTACGCCCGCCATTTTCCACCCCTTTTGCGCGCGTAGCAGGCGAGGATTACGCAAGAGATTCCGATGCCGAGTTAATGAGAGACTATCGACAAGGGCGCTCGTCTCCCCATTCCCCGACAGTTGCACGCTTACGCTGCAAGATTCCGAGTCGGAGAGAAAAAGCAACGGCGCGTGCAGTTCTCTCCAGTCGGTCTCCCGCATCTGGCTTGGTGCCGGAGAGCTAGGGTCTCGAGTGCCAGTGGAAACCTCCGACTGCAGACCGCGATCGCACGTCAACTTGAGTTGCACCGTCTGTGCCGGTCCCGTGCGGACGAAGGCCCGCAGCTCATACTCTCCTGCGCGGAGCGCAACGGTCTGGGAAGCCGTCGCTCCTGCAGTCAGCGCCAGCGCCCGTCCCCCCTCCACCGAATCCTCCTGTGTCACAAACGCCGCCGGCGCTAACCGCCAGGGCGCAGGACTCTGATTCTCAAAACTGGGGTTCACTAGAAGATTCGTCGGCTGTGCCCAGGCGACGCTCACGACGACAGAGACAACTGCCGCGAGCATCACTATCTCCGCCCCCAGTCTTGCCCTTGGCGCCAAACAATCGCGGATATGGATGAAGACGGATGCGGAGCCAGATTGTGTCATGCGATAGAGAATTCGATGACCGTTAACGATAACGTAAATTATAGTCTGTTTTGATATATGATCAGGCGTCAAATCCGTTTCCGTTGGGCCGTGGGCGAACGTCTTTTTATGGTGCGCGGTTTTCCCGCGGTTGTGACCGACCATCATGTTTACGCTTACCGCTTCTAGTTCTTTCATCGCAACCGCTCTGTTGCTAATGCTGCCGGCAGCTCCTATCGTTGCTCAGCAAGGAAACATTCTTGCCGGCTCGCCAGCCAGGACTCCAGCGACGCTTGAGGTTGATGCGCGTCCTCCTAGTCAACCGGTGCCTGCTCCGTCGTTGCTGCCCATGGGCCGGGCCACGAATCCCGCGGGCCACTCCATCACTGTAAACAGCGCCTACCTGATGCAGGACGGAAAACCGTGGTTACCCGTAATGGGCGAGTTCCACTTCTCCCGCTACCCACATCAGTACTGGGAGGAAGAGCTCCTCAAGATGAAGGCTGCGGGCGTGCAAGTCATTTCCTCCTACGTGATTTGGACCCACCACGAAGAAGTGCAAGGTCAATTCGATTGGACTGGCGACCGTGACTTGCACGAGTTCGTCCGTCTTTGCGGAAAGCATGACCTGTTCGTGGTCGTACGAATCGGTCCCTGGGTGCACGCCGAAGTTCGCAATGGCGGCTTTCCCGACTGGGTGCAGCGGATGCCACACTTGCGCAGTAACGACCCGCACTATCTTGCGGCGGTTGACACCTTCTATCGGCAGATTGCGCAACAACTGCGGGGACAGTTTTGGAAAGACGGCGGACCTGTCATCGGCGTCCAGCTTGAAAACGAGTACGCTCTGCAGGGTCCCGGTCAAGGCGCGGCGCACATCCTAAAGCTCAAGGAAATGGCCTTCGCCGCCGGCCTTGACGTTCCCTTCTACACCGTCACTGGATGGGACGGAGCCATTTTCCCGCCTCGTCAGGTGCTTCCAGTCTTCGGCGGCTACCCCGATTGGCCATGGGACGACTCTCTCCAGCAACTCGGTCCCAATGAGGTCTACAGCTTTCGCTTCGAGAGCCGCGAAGGGGGAGACATGGGTGCCCCCGGAGGTCGCCCGGCGTCGCACGCGACGCAGGCCGAACTTGCGCTCTACCCATTCCTCTCCGCCGAATTTGGCGCTGGCATCGAAGACACTTACCATCGCCGGCCCGTGATCCACTCTTCCGACGTGGCAGCGATGCTGCCCACGCAACTCGGTTCCGGCGTCAATCTCTTGGGCTATTACATGTTTCATGGTGGGACGAACCCACAGGGCAAACTCACCACACTGCAGGAGTCGCAGGCCACGGGCTCCCCCAACGATCTGCCAGAGATTTCCTACGACTTCCAGGCGCCGCTGGGGCAATACGGCGAAGAACGCGAATCTTACCGCAAAACCAAACTCTTTCATTACTTCCTGAATGAGTTCGGCGAGCAACTGGCGCCCATGCTTGTCCACGCACCAAGCAAAATTCCCGCCAGTCCCAGCGATTTTTCGTTGCCGCGGCTCGCCGTGCGCAGTCTCGGAGGCCAAGCTTTTCTCTTCGTGAACAATTACGTTCGCGGCTACAAAATGCCTCCCCGAAATAATTTTCGCGTGCGCGTTCGGTTGCCCGATGGTGACGTCATAGTCCCCGAGCAACCGATTACCATCCCCGACGGAGCCTACTTCATCTGGCCGATCGGATTGACGGTGGAAGGGTTGACCCTGCGCTACGCCACTGCCCAACTCATCACCACTCTCGAACGAGAGCACGAAACCTATATCTTCACCGTGGCCCAGGATGGCATCGCGCCCGAGTTTTCTCTTTCGCTCCAACCCGGCCAGTCATTGCAAGAACCGTCAGTGCAAGGCGCCGCGCAGGTCACAAACCGTGCTGCAGGCAATCTCACGATCCGTCCAACTCCCGGTACCGGCGTCGCTTTCACCGTCCGCTCGGCATCGGGCAAGCCCGCGCACTTCGTTGTGCTTACGCGGAAGCAGGCTGAGCGCCTCACGCTGATGCAGATTCGCGGCCAAAAGACGCTGATCTATTCTGGCGCCTATGCATTCTCCGACGGCGAAATCACGCACTTGCGTTCGGCTGGGCGTTCCGACATCTTCTTCGGAATACTGAGCGCGAGCGATGTCGCATGGCAAAGCGACACGCCCCTTAAATCCCAACCGTCGGAAGGGGTTTTCCCGGTCTACGAAGCCGCGCTCACTCCCAAGACGATTGCTGTACAGTTCACCCAAACTAAACCAGCCGGTGCGGCGCCGCGGATCGAACGTGCCAACCCTGCGGGCTGGCGAAAGCAGCCGGCGGCGGTTGCCCCATCCGATGCGACTATGCAGAAATACTCTGCTCAATGGACTATTTCCGTGCCCCAAGATGCCTTGGCCGGCACGGAAGACGTTTTCCTCCAGATTCACTATGAGGGTGACGTCGCACGCCTCTACGCGGGTGGATCGCTGGCCGGCGGATCACCGGCAGGCCCATCCCCGATCGACGATAATTTCTACAACGGCGAGCTTTGGGTCATCGGACTCAAGCGTTTTGCCACACGCCTGGACGCTCCACTGCAACTGCAGGTATTGCCTCTCCGCGACGATGCGCCCGTCTACTTCGATCCTGGCTACAAACCGCAATTCGGCGGGAAACAAGCGGACGCGGTAGCTTCCATCACCGCCGTGCCGGAGTATGAAGTTGTAATTAGTCCGCAGTCGACCGCCGCTGCGCAATAGACAAAATCGCAACTCCTACAGCGTCCACACAAGCTAGAATGGGCTCGCATGATCCGGCTGGTTGATATTGCCAAATCGCTGGAAGTCTCCATTGGCACCGTAGACCGCGCTCTCCACGACCGTCCGGGCGTCAATGCGGTCACCAAGAGGCGCGTCCAACAGATGGCCAAATCCATGGGGTACCGGCCCAATCTCGCCGCGAGTGTCTTGTCGTCCAAGCGGCGGCTGCGCATCTCCGTGAACCTCCCGGAGGAGATTGCTTCGTTTTTCAATCACGTCCGCGCGGGAATCGAATCCGAGCATATGGTCCTGTCGAAGGGCTCGATCGATCTCGAGTTCCGCAGCTTCCCCCGCCTCGGCGTGGGTGAAGTGGAGGCCTTCGACGATGCGATCGAAGCGTCCGTGAATGGTGTCATCACCGCGGTCGGGCACCCCGGTCAGTTTCTCAGCCGCATCCGCAAAGCGCTGCGCCGCAACATTCCCGTAGTGTCTGTCGTCGCCGACGCGACCGGTTCCGATCGAATTGCGGCGGTTACCATCGACACCCAAGCGAGCGGGGGCTTGGTCTGCGATCTCATGGGGCGCTTCCTCCGCGAGAGCGGTGAGATCGCAGTCTTCACCGGCGAACTTACCACCACCGATCACGTGGAGAAAGTGGAGAGCTTCCGGCAGGGCATCGCGCGTCATTACCCGCATCTGGAAGTGCTGCCCCCGATTGAAACCCATGACCGCGCCAACGAAGCCTTTGACAAGGCTCTGCACACGCTTCGGGCTCATCCCAACCTGGTCGGCTGCTACATCACCACTGCCAACTCGACGCCCGTGTTGCGCGCTCTAAAGCGGCAGAAGAAAGCGGGTAAGATCACGGTCATCACGACCGACCTGTTTCCCGCTCTGGTGCCGTATCTTCGGTCGGGCGCGATCGCCGCCTCCATTCACCAGCGCCCGCGCGCCCAGGGCCAACTCGCTCTGCGAATTCTGCAAGGTTTTCTGCGCGACGGCACTTGCCCCACCGACCGCGTCACACTCGCGCCTCATGTCGTTACCCGCTCCAATCTTGACTATTTCCTCACCCAGTACTCCCTTGTCGAAAGAAGTATTTGACCATACCACTCCCCCGAAGCACAGCAACCTAGGATTTTCCGGCCCACTCCCAACCTCCGCCCTCACTCGTCTCGGGGGTACTCAGCCATTGCCTGGTGAAATCCGCTCTTGACAGCGGTTTTTTCTAGGAATACTTTCGTTATCGTTAACGGAACCGGATTTCGCGGTTTTTGAACTCCTCAACCCGTCTTGAGGAATGGAGAACTTAAATGAAGAACACCACGTCTGTGATCTTCCGTCACTCCCTGGTTGCAGTGCTGTTGACATTTGTCGCCTGTGTTACGACCCTGCTGCGGGCACAGGTCGGTCAGGCGACTTTAACCGGTACCGTTCAGGATGCGACCGGCGCCGTCATTACCGGCGTTTCCATCACCCTTACCGACACGACGAACCAGACGCAGCGCACGGCCACGAGCGATGCGCATGGGTTCTTTGTTTTTTCCAGTCTCGCGGCATCCACCTATGAGGTGAAGTTCGACAAAGCCGGTTTTTCCGAGTTGCGTCGCACGGTTGCCGTTCACATTGGCGACCACACCGAAATTCCAGATATCCACCTATCGGTCAGCGGCATCAAGGAGACGGTCAGCGTTACAGCCGAGAGTACTTCCATCACCCCAGACTCCACCGGCGAGCTTTCCTATACTCTCACCGCCAAGCAAGTCCAGAACTTGAACATAATGGGGCGCAGCGCCATCGAACTACTCAGCCTAGTGCCAGGTGCGGCCGACTCCGGCAACTTCAACGTCGACACGTACTCAGGCCAAACCGCGGGATTCACGTCCAACGCCAGCGCCTACAGTGTGAATGGCAATCGCTTCGACCTGACGCAAATTGTCAGCGACGGCGCCCCGGTCACGGATGTCAACACGGCCGGCGCGGCTGCCGTAACACCAAATATAGAGATCATTCAGGAGGTCAAGGTAATAACCGCGGCCTTCTCCTCGGAGAATCCGAGTGGACCCATCGTCTTCGAAACCCAAACCAAGTCTGGCGGCAAGGATTTTCACGGTGAGATTTATGGAACGGTCCGGAACAATGCCTTGGACGACACCGACTGGCGGGTGAAGAGCCTGGGACTGTCCAAGCCGGATGACGGTTATTACTATATCGGCGCCAATGTTGGCGGTCCCCTGATCATTCCTGGAACCAACTTCAACAAGGGACGCGACAAACTGTTCTTCTTTGCCGCCTTTGAAAAAGACATCCAGAACGTGCAGGACCCGGTGCTCGACATCCGCGAAGCGGTCACCCCCACGGCCGGGACAATGGTCGCTGGACAGTTGACGCCCAACATGCGCGCCGGTGACTTTAGCGACACCGCGTACCTAAAGAGTCTCAACGGAAACACCGCATATTACGCCACCGTTACGCCGTGCACCAGCCCCGGCGCCAATACGAGCCTTTGCACGAGTCCGACGAGCGGGATCATTAATCCGGGCTCCATTGATCCGAACGGACAAGTGCTGATCAATGCCCTGCCGTTGCCGAATGCCAATCCGGTAACCACCAATGGCTACAACCTGGTCACAGCGGTCACCCCTTATCAGCCGCGCGACCAGGAAGACCTGAAAATCGATTACAACGTGAGCAACATGAACCACCTCTCCGCTCGCTATAACCGCGAGCATGAAGTCGTGCCATTCCCTTTCGGCTACTACAACACTTTTACGCCGGACGCATTCGCAGGCGACCAGGTCAACCGTAATGGCTCGCAGTCCATCGTTGGCAACCTGGCTACTACGTTCTCGCCAAGTTTGATCAACCAGCTCACTTTTGCCTATACGCGCCTGAATTTCCTTACCTACATGGAGGATGAAGCGGCGGTTTCCCGCTCCGGGTTGGGATACACCGCACCCGACCTTTACCCGGACCATTCGCCGATTATTCCCAACGTGCAACCGGGTTACGGCGGAGCCGGCTACGCCTCGATCTATATGCGTGGGGGCACCTTTCCGACCACCAACGCGCCACAGCAGATTTACACGGTCAACGAGGCCATAACCAAGATTCTTGGGACTCACATCCTCAAAGCCGGCGTTTACTTCGGCCACCAGCAGTTTGGCATGCGCACGCAGGGTACGGACAACAGCACCATCATCACGGGGGAATATAACGGGTCGTACAACACCGGCAACGCGTTCGCCGACTTGCTGACCGGACAGATCGCGGGTTATGCGCAGAGCACGCAGAACTTCGTCGCCAATCTTAGCGAAAAGCGAACCGACTTTTTCGTTCAGGACCAGTGGAGGGTCGTGCCCCGCTTTACCCTCAACTACGGAGTGCGCGTCAATCACATTGGCTCATGGTTTGAGCCGCAAGGTCGCATGGTGGTCTTCGATCCCGCGTTATATAACCCGAATGGGACCTATGCCGAGGCTCCCGGCCTGGTTACTCACGCAACCGATCCCACCATCTCCATTAGCGGAAGCCGCCCGCAAAGTTTCCAGATCGCGCCATCCTTCGGATTCGCGTGGGATCCCCGGGGCACGGGCAGTACCGTCTTTCGTGGGGGCTTTGGGACCAACTATTACGTGGACCCGGGCGTCAATGCCTTTTCCACGGTCCAAGCACCACCGAACGAAGCATTTACGACTGACTATCTACTGACGACGATTTCTAACATACCCTCCATCAATACCTATCTGCCGCTCGGAGCTTACGGCATTGCCGACATCAACGATCACCGCATCCCGGTTACTTACTCGTACACGCTCGCTGTGGCGCACTCGTTCGGCCGCTCGGTCCATTTCGAAGTCGCATACGCCGGAAACTCCTCACGCAACCTGACGGGTTATTCCGGGACGAATCTGGTTCCGGAGGGATGCAGGTTTGAATATGACAGTTATGAGGGCTATACCACCGGCTCTTATAACGACACCCTCTGCCGGCCTTATCCGTTGAACGGCGGCCTCAGTATGATGACGCACAACCTGAGTTCCTATTACAACTCGGCGCAAGTTACCGTCTCAAAACAAACAGGCATCGCAAACTTCTGGGCTACTTATACCTGGGGCAAGACTCTGTCCTATAACTGTGAAGATCCATTCGACGAGCGTCGTTGCTATGGCCCCGCTCCTTTCGACCGCAGTCAGAATCTTAATATTTCATATCTCATCAATCTGCCCAATGTGAGCGCAAAGTATCTGGGGAACAACAAGGTGCTCGGTGGAATTCTCGACCACTGGCAGCTTACCGGCATTGAGCAATTCGCATCGGGTAATCCGCTGGAATTTACTGCGGCCGCCAACGCCAATGGCGGCGGTGGCAATGAATACGACGGCTTTCACAATCGGACCATAAGCTTCTACAGCGACGGACCAGATATGAGTAATCGGAACGTTCTGGGCACACCCGACGAACAGGCTGTTCCGACGTTGGTTTGCAATCCTACCGCTGGCCTAGTGCAGGGCCAGTACTTTAACGCAAACTGCTTCCAGGCGCCGCAGGCCGGGACGGTGACAAGCGGCCCCAGCATCGGGACGTACCGCTTGCCTTACATCCACGGACCGCGTTACGAGAACGACACCATTGGCCTTTTCAAGTCTTTCAAGATCGATGAATCGAGGAGCGTTCAGTTCCGCGCCCAGGCATTCAACTTTGCCAACCACCCGCTCTATAGTTTCGTGGAGTATGATCCGGGCTTGTATCTGGCTTATTTGAACTACGGAGCTCTACCTACTAACGCGGACTCGGCTGGCTTCGCGAAAACTAAGTTGGGGAGTCGCACGATCCAGCTAGCGGCAAAATTCTACTTCTAATGTGGTTCCCGCTACCGCCCGACGGAGTTGAAACCCCGGGCGGCGTTGCCTCCGCGAGGAGGTCCATGATTTGATAAAGTCCAGACTGAAGTCATCATGCTGCGCCCCACAAGGAGCTTCGCCTGAACCTCACTTACATCGACTGGATCGTCATGGGCGTCTATGCCCTATTTGTAGTGGGGATTGGTGTGGCTTTGAAGCGCTATATGAAGACCAGCACCGACTTTTTTCTTGCCGGGCGTTCCATTCCTGCCTGGGTTTGCGGCTTGGCCTTCATTTCCGCCAATCTGGGCGCGCAGGAAGTCATTGGCATGGGCGCTTCCGGTGCCAAGTACGGCATCGCCACGAGCCACTTTTATTGGATCGGCGCCATTCCCGCCATGGCATTTGTGGGCATCTTCATGATGCCTTTCTACTACGGTTCCCGCGCCCGGTCGGTCCCCGAGTATCTGCGGCTGCGCTTTGATGAGAAAACCCGCGGGCTCAATGCCATTTCCTTCGCTACCATGACGATTTTCTCGTCTGGCATTTCGATGTACGCCATGGCCAAGCTGATCCAGACTCTCCACATCCTCGATGCGCCGCTGCACAGCCTGGGTCTGCCTCTTTCAGCCAGTTTTCATTGCAGCATTGTCATTTCCGCCATCGTGGTTCTGGCTTATGTCGTTCTCGGTGGTCTGGTCAGCGCCATCTATAACGAAGTACTCCAGTTTTTCCTGATTGTCGCCGGCTTTCTGCCCCTCGTATTTCTTGGACTCAAGGATGTTGGTGGATGGAACGGCATCAAGGCCCACCTCCCGCCCGCCTACACCCACTCCTGGCAAGGCATGGGCAGCTCACAAACGAATCTGTTGGGAGTGGAATGGTTCGGCTTAGTGATGGGCTTGGGATTCGTCTTATCCTTTGGCTATTGGTGCACCGATTTTCTGGTCGTGCAACGTGCCATGGCCGCGCATTCCATGAGCGCCGCACGCCGCACCCCTTTAATTGCGGCCCTCCCCAAAATGGTCTTCCCGTTTCTGGTAATCCTTCCGGGCCTGATCGCCGTCTCTCTGCCGGCTCAGCCGGCAGTCCTCTCTACGGGACACGGAGCCGCCGAAACTACACTTGGCGAAGTGGCCGCCACTGGACGGGGTCTTATCCCCGCGAAAATCGATCAGACGGGTAATCCGGTAGTCGATGCCAACGGCATCGCCGTTCTTGACTACGACCTCGCCATTCCCAACATGCTCGTGCATTATTTCCCCACAGGCATACTCGGCTTGGGTCTCACCGCGCTACTGGCCAGCTTCATGTCGGGCATGGCCGGGAACGTCACGGCGTTCAACACTGTCTGGACCTATGACATTTATCAGGCATATCTCCACAAAGATGCCAGCGATCAGCACTACCTTTGGATGGGCCGCATGGCGACTGTTTTTGGCATCGCCCTTTCCATTTCCGCCGCCTATGCTGCGACCCGTTTCAATAACATCATGGATTTTCTGCAACTGGTCTTCGCCTTCGTAAACGCTCCGTTGTTCGCCACCTTTCTACTGGGAATGTTCTGGAAGCGCACCACCGGTCATGCTGCCTTTACGGGACTGCTCTCCGGAACCGCCGCCGCCGCCATTCATCAAGGGCTAACTCTGCCAGCGGGGGCTGCTCCCGGCATCAAGGGCGGCTGGTTGGCAACCATTCATTCCTATCCCAGCGAAATGGCTCAGAACTTCTGGACCGCCATCTGGGCGTGGAGCGTGTGCTTCCTGGTGACCATTCTGGTGAGCCTGATCACTCAACCCCGAAAGGAATCGGAACTCGCCGGACTCGTCTACTCGTTGACCCCGCGAAACTCCGAAGGTCACTTGCCTTGGTATCAGAGGCCGGTAGTGCTGGGTGTTGTCGTGCTTACGTTAGCGTTGATACTGAATATTATTTTCTGGTAGGAGTGCCATGGGACTGGACATCCGCTTGCCGATCGGCTTGCTCTTCAGCGTGCTGGGATTCTTGCTGGCGGGATTTGGTGTTATCAGCGACAAGGGAATCTACCAGCGTTCGCTTGGTCTTAATGTCAACCTGGCTTGGGGCGTCATATTGCTGATTTTCGGGATCATCATGGTTGTGTTTGGCAATCGCGGGAGCACGATTCGGCCACACGAGCAAGACACCGCTATCAACAGGGACCATTCGGCAGGTGGGAAGCCATGATTTCGACCGTGTCAAGCCCTGAATCCACCGGCGATTTGCTCCTCGCACGATTCCGCGAACTGTTTGGTACCAGCGCCCGCATCTTTCGCGGACCCGGTCGCGTCAATCTTATTGGCGAGCACACCGATTACAACGAGGGCTTTGTGATGCCCATGGCGATCGGGCTTTCCACTTGGATCGCCGCTGCCCCGCGGCAGGATCGATTCCTGGAGGTATACTCCGAACACTTCAACGAGAAGGTCGTTTTGTCTCTCGATGCGCTCTTCGGTCCGCCTCGAGGGCACTGGAGCGATTTCATCCGCGGAGTCGCCGCCACTCTGCAGGAAGCGGGGCACAAACTTGCTGGCGCTAATCTTGTGATTCATAGCGAGGTCCCTCTTGGCGCTGGGCTCAGTTCCTCTGCTTCTCTGGAAGTCTCGCTAGCCTTGGCGCTCACGACACTTAGCGGAATCGCCGTGTCTCGTTTGGATCTGGTGAAGCTCTGTCAGGCGGCGGAACATAAATACGTGGGCACGCGCTGCGGCATCATGGACCAGTTTGCCGCTGGTTTCGGTGCGGCCGGACACGCCCTGATGCTAGACTGCCGATCCTTCGAATATCAATTGCTTCCCATCCCTCAGGATCTTCGCCTCATCGTATGTAACTGCATGGTACGGCACGAACTGGCATCGGGTGAATACAACCTCCGCCGCGCCGATTGCGAAGCCGGGGCGAAGCTTCTGCGGGCGTTTCTTCCGGAGGTCCGTGCCCTGCGCGATGTGAGCATCTCCGATCTGGAAAGATTCAGATCTGCGCTGCCCGAGAACGTATACCGCCGCTGCCGCCACGTGGTCACCGAGAATCAAAGAGTCATCGATGCCTCCAAGGCCCTCCAGTCCCAGGATCCTAACCAGTTCGGTAGCTTGATGTACCAGTCCCATGAGAGCCTGCGCGATGATTTCGAGGTGAGTTGCAGCGAACTCAATCTGCTTGTCGTCCTCGCCTCAAGCCTCCGAGGCGTTTATGGTGCTCGCATGATGGGCGGCGGTTTTGGCGGATGCACCGTGACCCTCATACGGTCCGATTGTGTCGAAACATTTCAGTCTGCCATCACGACTATGTATGCGGAGAGAACCGGTATCACCCCTGAGATATACATCTGTGAACCGGCGCAAGGAGCGGAGTCCTGGCCGAAAGGGAGCGTACAGACTTGAAAACTCGCGATCCACTCGATTTTTACCGTGAGCCGCACCGCCGTCTCAACCCGCTCACCGGCGAATGGGTCCTGGTGTCGCCGCATCGTTCCGAGCGCCCCTGGCGCGGACAAACGGAAATGCCCATCGTTCCCGCAGGTCTCGCCTATGACCCGAGTTGCTATCTCTGCCCGGGTAACGAACGAGCCGGCGGTGCGCGCAATCCCAACTACAGCAGGACGTTTGTCTTCACGAACGATTTTGCGGCGCTGAAGCCCGATACCCCCGCCGCTAAGAAAGATGAGTCCGGGCGAGGGCTAATGGTTTGCGAGTCTGAGGCTGGCATCTGCGCCGTCATCTGCTTTTCACCTCGCCATGACCTGACGATTGCGCGGATGGCCATGCATGAGGTTCTGAACGTGGTCGACGTGTGGTGCGAACAGCATGCCGAAATTGGCTCTCTGCCCGGCATCAACTACGTGCAGATCTTTGAGAATCGCGGGGAAATGATGGGTTGCAGCAATCCCCATCCCCATGGTCAAATCTGGGCCAACGAGACGATTCCCAATGTGCCGCAAAAGGAGCAGGAATCGCAACGCTCATATGCGGAGAAGTACGGGGCTTGTTTGCTCTGCGAATACCTGCAAATCGAGTCGCAAGCGCAAAGCCGCGTCGTTCTCCAGAATGAACACTTCGTCACGCTTGTGCCGTTCTGGGCGGTGTGGCCTTTCGAGGTGTTGGTTGTCTCGAAGCAACATGTCCGCGATCTGCTCGCTCTCGATCGATCCCAGCGCGCCAGTCTAGCAGCCATGCTCAAAGCGCTCACCACGCGCTACGACAATCTTTTCACGACCTCATTCCCCTATTCGATGGGATTTCACCAGGCGCCGACGGACGGCAATGAGCACCCGGAATGGCATCTGCACGCCCATTTTTATCCGCCGCTATTGCGTTCGGCATCCATACGGAAATTCATGGTTGGATATGAAATGCTGGCAAGCCCGCAGCGGGACATTTCGCCCGAGGCCGCAGCCGCGGCGCTTAGGAATGGTGATACAGGACATTTTGCCGACCCTAGACCGCGCTGATCACACGGCGCCATCTCGCCCAGGCAAGTCGCAACCCCAACAACGCCTATAAGGATAATCGAACCCATGTTGCCTCTTTCCTCCCAACCTTTCGGCAGGACGCAAGCGGGTCAACTTGTCAACCTATACACGCTCAGGAATCGCACAGGGATGGAAGTATCTATCTCCAACTATGGCGGTACCATCGTGTCTCTGAGAGTACCGGATCGCGATGCGCGGCCGGAAGATGTCGTGCTAGGATACGACAATCTGGAAGGCTACGAGAACGGCCAGTGGTTTTTCGGCGCGACCATCGGCCGCTACGCGAACCGCATCGCAGATGGCAAGTTTACCCTAGGTAAAGAACCCTATCTCTTGACCAGGAATGAAGGACGCCACACTCTGCACGGTGGGAACCTGGGTTTCGGCAAGCGAGTCTGGGCCGCCATGCGCATTTCTGCTGGCTTGAAACAAGCACTGCAACTCACTTACCTAAGCCGAGACGCTGAAGAGGGTTTCCCGGGAAATCTGTTCGTCACCGTAACCTTCTCTCTCGAAGGCGATCGCAATGAGCTATGCATCGATTATACTGCGACGACCGACAAGGATACGGTCCTTAATCTCACCAATCATTCGTATTTCAACCTAGGGGGTACCGGAAGCGGTGACATTCTGAGTCATCGCCTCAGGCTCTGCGCCGAACGGTTCACGCCCATAGACGCCGCGATGATTCCGACCGGTGAATTCCGAAATGTCGCCGGCACGCCTTTCGACTTCATCCGCCCCACCGCCATCGGAGAGCATATCCACGCCGATAGCGAACAGCTCAAGTACGCTAGGGGCTATGACCATAATTGGGTGCTCGACAACAAGCATCCAGACGCGCTCGACTTGGCTGCTGAAATCCATCATCCAGTGTCAGGTCGCATGCTTTCCATCTTCACGACCGAACCCGGAATCCAATTCTATGCCGGCAATTTCCTCGACGGCACCATCCGAGGCAAAGAAAGCAAACTTTACGAACATCGGTCCGCCTTCTGTCTGGAGACTCAGCATTTCCCCGATTCACCAAACCATCCGGAATTTCCTCCAACCTTTTTGAAACCGGGCCAAGTTTTCCATTCCATGACTGTCTATAGATTTTCGCTTCAGGAACAGACCTGAAGTTGTTCAAAGGCTGAATCTTCTGGGCCGACATTTTCACTCCAAAGCCTAGGCGAAGATCTCGTTCACCTTATCCCTTACGCGCTGGCTGCGTGACGGTTTCAAGTAGCGCATCGTACTCGCCATATCGGAGTGGCCCAGCCATTGTTGTACCGTACGCAGATCGACGCCAGCCCGGAGACAGCGGGCTGCGAAGGTCGCACGGATTTGTGCAACCAGAAGTTCTCCGAGTCGAGTTTGGCACGTTCGGCTACGGTCTTCAGGCAATCGAGGAAATCTAGTCAAAACCAAGGTGCCACTGGGTGCTACCACCGGAATGATCCAAGTCACCACGCCTGGAGGCACACTCTCCAGCAACGTCGCTTTTACCGTGACCCAGTGATTTTCGAGCTGGGCGCTTCTTGAAGAGAATCCCCCCAGCTGAACGGAGTCCTCCCTGATGCTGACAAGAGTCGGCTTGTGGGAAGCCTGCCGCGACGGTCATGACATTCCAACCGAGCGTCGAGCCTAGATCAGGTTCTGGCCACAGTCCAATCGACTGTGCCAGAATCCCTGTTTCCATCTGGCTCCGGCGGCGCTGAAAACACGCCCCTTAGCGTGTCCAAACTTGTGGTCTGGTGCTGTGCCGAAATCTACAGTCTTAGATACAGCAGCGGTCGGACCGAGTTCCTGACTTGCAACTGATTACGATTCGAGCCTTGCTTGGTGAGACAGAAACATCAACGAGGGCGAATGGCGCGATCTTCCCAGGTGCGGGGATTGGTGCGCTCAAAGAATCTTCACACCGTCGACATTCTCAGAGACGCTGTTGGCGCCAACTGCTGGCATTCCGATTCATATTGCGATAGATTCCACGCCGTAAACGTACACGGAATAATGGAAACTTCCCGTCGACGGCTCGGAGTCGCACCCATGTCCAAATAGCTGTTCCAGACGGCCGCACCGTTGACCTGAAAGAGCCGTCAGGTTGGCTATGGGGATCGGACCGACTACCGAATCGGCCCGAAGTATCTCAATGCGGGAATGAGGAGCATCCCGTAAGGAGCCCCACATCTCATGCGTCAGCAACTGAGGAGCGCAGACTTCTCCGGACTACTCGAACTACTGTCCTGTTCCAGTGAGCGTAACGATTTGTGGCATTCCGCTCGCGTTGTCGGTGAAACCTACGCTCGCCGTGAGCGACCCTAAGGTCTGCGGATAGAAACGCACGATGATACTGCAAGATGCGCCCACTGCCAATGTCCCAGAGCAGTTGATGTTCGACATCAAGAACGACTTGGGATTAGCTCCAGCGAGCGCCACACCGGTCAGGATAAGTGGCGCGGTACCAGTATTGGTCAGGGTGATTGTCTGTTGCCCGGTCTCGGTGCCAACTTTCTGACTGCCAAACGCAAGGCCGCTGGCGGAAAGCAAGGCGATCGGGGCCAGGACGTTGCCAGTTCCAGTGACTGTCACCGTCTGTGGTATTACGCTAGCATTGTCGGCAAAGTTCACGGTTGCCGTAGCCGGGCCTGGGGCCTGCGGATAGAAGCGAACGTTGATCGTGCAGGATGCGTTCACCAGCAGCGTCCCGTAACAGTTGATATTGGACATTGCGAACGACGCGGGATTCGCTCCGCCCAGCGTCACGCTGCTCAGGTAAATCATCGCGGTGCCAGTATTGGTTAGGGTGATTGTCTGCGCCGCGCTCTCGGTTGGGACGTTCTGACTACCAAATGCAAGACTAGTGGAGGAAAGCGCTACCGCCGAATAAACACCAGTTCCGGTGAGGGTTACCGTCAATGGCGACCCAGCGGCGTTGTCAACGATAGTGACGGCCCCCGTGACGGGACCTGCGGCCTGCGGATAGAAGCGCACGACGATGTTGCAGGATGCGCCCATCACCAATGTCCCATAGCAGCTATCGTTGGACATTCTAAATGACGCCGCGCTTGCCCCACCCAGAATCACGCTGCCCATCTTCAGCGGCGCGCTCCCAGTATTGGTCAGGGCGATTGTCTGTTGGCCACTCAAGGTAAGAATGTATTGATTGCCAAATGCAAGCGGGTTTGCGGAAAGCGTGGCTGGCAAACCAGGGTTCACCGCGACCCAACGAAAGTCGACTTCGGCAAAGAATTTATGAATTCGCGTAAATCGACGAATTGAGAAACAATACTCGGCCTGGCTGACTCATCAATCAGGATGAACAAGTCCAGCGGACTCCGATCGATCGCCGTCCAACCGGTGACCTGCAAGCGATCTTCTCCTTGCTGGACAACGATGTCCTCGCGTTTGAGCTCGGGCGGGCGCTCGCTTTTACCACGCACGGTGACCGCAACCGTCATCTGAACCGGGGTTATGGCTTCCGAGCCGTTGTCCTGGGCTTGCACGGGCAGCAGATTCAACACAAAGAACAATACGATTGGAACTCGTTGAGTCAACTTTTTTCGCATCATAATTCTCGCTCCTCGCTCGGGCGTGCGCACCTGTCCTCGCATTGCAAGCTCAGATCCAATCCGAGCGTTGAAATCACTGGAACGAAAGTTGGAGAAATTGCTGAAGTACCAGGAAATGCCGACAAATCAGAAAGAATAGGGAAGTTAATCGTGAGCACTCCGGTACTCTTTCGCGGACGAGCGTTGATCTGGGCGTTTGCGGCGACTTGCCCACCAAAGCCAGGCCTGCACGCCCAGCCGGTCAAGGGTGAGCACCACCGCAACAAGCAACACGAGAGATATGCCGCAATCCACTGCGAAGCGAATCAAGTCAGTCGACATCGTTATTACCCCCGTTGACCTGCATGGCGTAGAGTGCAGCGCTATCGCGGCGCGGTTTGAAGCGCAGCTTGCTGATTTGAAGGCTTGCTATCTTAGAATCCAGGGTCTGGCGCGGAATCCCCAGTTTGGCGGCTGCCCCAGACGGGCCCGATACCCGCCCTGCGCTCTCTGCCAGCGCAGCTTCGATAATCTCTCGCTCCCGCTCTGCCATGGAGCTGGCAAGCGGGGGCGCCACTTGTACCCGCCTGATATGGCGTTTTATCCATCCCTCGTCGATCGAGAACACATCGCCCCGGGACAGAATGATCGATCTTTCAATCACGTTTTGCAATTCCCGGATGTTCCCCGGCCATTCGTAAGACTGCAAGGTTTCAAACGTGTTCATTTTGATTGCACGAAATACCTTGCCCACCTTGTTGGCGTGGCGTTCTACAAGGTGCTCCACCAGCAGAGGGATGTCCTCCAGCCTTTCTCTCAAAGAGGGTAAGTGGATTGGAAAAACATTCAGCCTGTAGAACATATCTGATCGAAACGTACCTTCAGCTACTGCTGCTTCCAGATCACGATTGGTCGCTGCAATTATGCGAACATCCACCGAGATCGGTTGGGTGCTGCCAACCCGCTCGAATTCTCGCTCCTGAATTACTCGCAGAAGCGTGATCTGAGTTTCCACGGGGAGCTCCCCGATCTCGTCGAGAAAGATCGTCCCGCCGTTGGCTGCTTCAAAACGCCCCTGCCGCCGCTGCAGAGCTCCAGTGAAAGCGCCTTTTTCGTGTCCGAACAATTCGGATGCGATCAGGGATGGCGGAATCGCCGCGCAGTTCACGCGGATAAACGGGCGTGACGCGCGGTTGGAAAGCCGGTGGATGGCATGCGCAATCAGTTCTTTCCCCGTCCCGGTCTCGCCTAGAATAAGAACGGTCGAGTCTGTTGGCGCAACGAGTGTGACTTGTTGCAGCACGGATTGCAGTTGCGCGCTCTCTCCTACAATTCCGTCCATAGCGTTCGAACGGGGTTGCGCCAGTCGAGACAGATTGAGACTCGCTGAGCTCTCCTCATTCATCCTGAGCGTGTACGCGGAAGCCATAGCTAACTCCATTCACGGCTTGTTATGGGCGCCAGTTGTCTCCACCGCCCGCCGAATCTCTCTTAGCAATGCGTTGCTCCGAACCGGCTTATAAAGAAAAGCAACGGCACCGGCTCGCATCAGCGAGTCTCGAAGTGCGGCATCACCGTGGGCTGTTACGAAAATGATAGGAAGCCAGCTCTTCGTTTGAGCCAGGTGTTTCTGTAATTCAATCCCGCTCATTCCTGGTAGACGCACGTCGAGAACCAGACAAGCCGTCTTGTCGCAAGCGTCGCACGCGAGGAACTCCTCCGCCGAGGCAAATGTTCTTGCAGGAAAGCCCGCCGCCTTCATGACGCTTCCTAGCGCTTCGCGAAGGGGTTCGTCATCATCGACGATGGCGACGACGCCGGTCTTGGGTAGAATCTCATGCACTTCAGTTCACTCGATCTGCGGCTACTTTCGATCTGCCACGAGCATGAGACTACCAACCGGGTTAATCGAATACCATCCTGCTTTATTTTGAAAAGCCTCCTGCTTTAGGAGGAGACGGGTCCTTCCTTTCGCGCGGCACTCTTGAGCTTCTCGGACATGCGGACAAGGTGGGCTAGGGACTCGGCTTGGGTCTTCTCCATCACGTGCGCGCGATGGGTCTTAACCGTAAGCTCGCTCATCCCTAGTTGATCTGCAATCTGCTTATTGAGAAGACCGGCAACTACCAGTTCAAGTACTTCCCTTTCACGCGGCGTAAGGGACTCGAACTTTTCACGAATTTCGCTTGCTTCCCGACGTTCGTGACTGAGCGTTCGATCCTTGGCAAGTGCCTTCTGAACCGCATCAAGCAGATCCTGCCCGCGCACCGGTTTCGTCAGAAACTCGTATGCCCCCTCCTTCATCGCTCGCACCGACATCGGGATGTCGCCATGGCCGGTAATAAATATGATCGGAAGCAAAATTCCGCCATCCCTGAGTTTGAGCTGAAGATCGAGGCCGCTGATGCCCGGCATTCTCACATCTAGAACAAGACAGGCCGCAGCATCCGGACGCTTCGACCCTAAGAAGTCCTGGGCTGAAGCGAATGTCTCTACACGCAGTCCAACCGATTTGATCAGGCTCTGGAGGCTGTCGCGAATCATGCGATCGTCATCGATAACGAACACAACTGGTTCTTGCTCCTTCATGCGCTCCGCCCATTATCCTTCGGCAAAGTAAACTGAAAAATCGACCCGCCTGATCCGCTACTTTCAGCCCACAAACGTCCGCCGTGTGCTTCGATGATCGATCGACTGATGGAAAGCCCCATCCCCATTCCTTTTGTACGAGTGGTGAAGAAGGGTTCGAACAATCGACTTTTCACTTCCTCGCTTAGGCCAATGCCGGAGTCTGCGACTGCAACTCGAATCTGTCCGCCGTTTTCTGTCGACTGCAGGGTCAGCGCTCTTGCCCGATCCGCATTGCTCGTCATTGCCTCGATGCCATTCATCACCAGGTTAAGAATTACTTGCTGCAACTGAATGCCATCACCTACCACAACGGGTGAGTCTGGCGCGAGTTCAAGCTTGATGATTACGTTGTTCCTCGCCGCCTGCCCTTCGGCGAGCGTTGCGGTCTCTTCGATGAGCCGGTTGATTTCAACGTGTGATTTCTCGGGGGTCGCTTTGGTGATCAGGGAGCGAATTCGAGTTATGACATCGGACGCCCGCGTGGCGCCTTCTGTGGCTCGCTCTGCGGCAGCGCGAGCTTCCACGAGATCTGGAGCTTTACGGGAAAGCCACGCAACACAGGCATCGGCATTTGCCACAACGGCTGCAAGCGGCTGGTTCACTTCGTGCGCTATTGACGCTGTCAATTCGCCGATGGTGGTGATTCGAGTGGCACGAGCCAATTCCGATCGCGTAGCTTGAAGCGTTTCCTGTGTTCGTCTCTGCTCTGCCATCTGTCTCACAAGTGCATCGTTTGCATTCTTAAGCTCCGCTGTTCGCTCCGCAACTCTCACTTCAAGCTCGGCACGCGCGTGTCGAAGCGACTCTTCGGTGCGTCTGCGCCACGAAATCAGCTGAGCCACCACGATTTCACATGCAACGAACGTGACAAAATAGGGCAGATCGTGGGGCGTTACGGCAAAGCTGCGGAGCGGTGGCGTGAAGTAGTACATCACCGCAACCGTGCTGCAAATAACGGCAAGCCACCCAGGACCTTTTCCGCCGAACCAAGTGCTGAGGATCACCGCAACGGAGAAGAAAAACCAAAACGGATTGCCAAATGAGTTTTGTAGTGCCAAGGACACCAACAGAGCAAGCAATACGAGACTGATCGCAAGCGCGTAGCCGAACAATGTGCGCATGGCTGTGGCCTCGGCGTTGATCTGCATCTGGAGGACCCCGGATGGCCCTGAATTCTATAATAAAGTCAGAAATCGCCGCGGATCATCCCAAATTGGGCGCTCTCGATTTCGACAGTAGCGAGCAAGCTCGAACAACCCTGACGGCCTACCGGCTAGCTGCTCAGCCCCGCGTATGGCATTGACTG
>JBEKLO010000068.1:0-31777 GCA_050010155.1 Terriglobales bacterium | reverse complement strand
ATACCAAACCAGAGAAGATTGTTCGTTCGCTGGCACATCGTTTGGGGTACCGATTCCGTTTGCACGCCAGAGACCTGCCCGGCCACCCCGACCTAGTTTTTCGGTCCAGGCGAAAAGTGATTTTTGTGCATGGCTGTTTTTGGCACCAGCACCGGGACTGCATTGACGGCCGTACGCCAAAGTCAAACATTGCCTACTGGTCTCCAAAACTAACGCGAAACAAAGAGCGCGACAAGAAAAACCAATCCCAGCTAACGAGAGACGGTTGGAAAAGCCTAATAATTTGGGAATGCCAGATAGCAAACGATGAGAAACTAAGGCAGCAGCTCAGAACGTTTTTGGGCCCCTAAGCGGCGGGCGGTGGCGAGCGTTCCCAAGCCGGTAGTCTCACACCTGACTTTTTTCATCACAAACACTCTGTATGCCCCATCACAGACTTCCATCCCGCCAAGCGCGACAATGAACCTGTTTAGGGCAAGGAAGAGGTGCGCCCGTCCCAGGACGGCGTTCGAAGCTGCCCCTGGCCCATTTCGTCGGTCATTCTTTGAAAACGTGTTTACACCGGTAAGCGGCTCCCGAATAGGGCTAAGTCCTTATTCCCGAATATTTTCCATGTAAGTCCTTCGAGCCGAATATTTTGCGGCTAAGTCATTGATTCTAATAGGTAAAAACATGGGGGGGCTCCCTAGGTAATCGGAGTCGGATTTCCCGAGAGCAGGGATGCAGAGATACCTATAATCAATCTCTCGGGAGACCGTATGAGACATTTCTTGGTTTCGGGCTTGATTGCAGTAAGTTTGTTAGCGCACGCGCAGACATCGCAGACAAAGAATCAGCACCCGCCTCTGGTAGTTGGTCCGGTCAATCTGAATTGCATTGATAAGCCGTGCTCGGCTGCAACCGTAACCGCCAACGCGCGTGGCAGCGGCGTTAATGGTCCAGCAACCGCCCAGACTGGAATGACCATCAATATTGCCAAAGACAATTGGTGGACAGGTGGAAAGGTTGGCGAAGTGGACGGCATCAATGTTCTGGTCCGCCAAAACGGTCCGCACTCCGATTCATCGGGAATCCTGGTGAATGTTCAGAATCAGGGACGTGGATTTCTCTCCGCCACCGAATTTGCCTCATCCATTGTGGATCCGGTCCAAAACGTTCTCACCTACGGCATTGATGTTCAGGAAGGAGTTCTGGACCATCTGAACGGAGACTACATCGGTGCGGTTTACTCCGCGGATTATGGCGCGCTCGGCACTGGAGTTCTCATTCAAAACAGCCCAGGCGCTTCCTGGCAATACGCCATGCAATATGCCAAAGACGGAGATACGCTATTTTCGGTCGATGGCGCCGGGAACATCATCGGATCCAGCCTCTATCTCGGAAGTGTTTTCCTGAATGGCGATCCAACCAACGGCACCGTGGATGTCGGGAACCTGGCCAACAGCGCAGCCACTCCCTATGTCGATCTGAACGGTTTTGGAACGTCCCAGAATGTGCGAATGATCAACGATGCGAACGGCCAGTTGACCATCAATACGACAACCGGCGGAAACCTTCAGGTCAACGCCACCGGTGTTTATACGACGGGAAGTTTTCACGTAAATCTGGCGACGCCTTCCAGTTCGTCAGCCCCCTGCACGGCTGGCCAGATTGGCGCGGACACGAACTATGTTTATGTTTGCGTGGCGACCAATATGTGGAAACGCACCGCCCTCAGTTCCTTTTAACTGGTTGATTTCACGCAGGATGGCTGAAATCAGCCACTCGTCCTCCCGCAACTTTTTCTCCCCATCCGAGTTCAAATGTGTAGGCGCTTCAGAAGAGACAAAAAGCTGAAGGACCTCAAACTCCGGCGAATCAAGGCGACGAATCGCTGAGGGGACGAAAGGGAGGTTCATTATGAAATACCTGAGATATGTAGCACTGCTTGCTTTGCTGGCCATGCCTCTTGCGTACTCGCAAGCCCAGGTCAGAGTCGGAGTGGGAATCGGCGTTGGCGTTGGCCCTGGTTATGGTTATGTGGCAGGCCCTCCGGTCTGCTCCTACGGCTACTACCCAGACTATCCGTATGCTTGCGCGCCCTACGGATACTACGGCCCAAGCTGGTTCGCGAATGGGATCTTCATCGGCGCAGGCCCCTGGTTCCACGGTGGATGGGGACGTGGATACTACGGCGCAGGCTGGGGACACGGATATTACGGTCGCGGCTTTGCCGGACGCGGATATGAAGGTCGTGGATTTGAGGGACGCGGCTTTGCTGGACGTGGCTCTGTTGGACATGGTCCGGTTGGACACGCCTTCGCATCTCGCGGCTCGGCTGGAGGTTCCCGCGGAGGGTCCCACGGTGGAGGCGGTGGTCGCGGCGGTCGCTAACAACTGATCGGGTCATCGGAGAGATGGCCCAGTGCGATAGCAACGGCTGGCATGAGAAATCTGCCAGCCGTTTTTCTTTGAACTCTTGCCCAAATTCTCCCCAGCGCCGCTAGAACAGGATTCTCAGAAGTGATCGTCGGCGGCATGGCCCGGATGTTCCAGCGCCCGCGCCTGGATGGCGCGATCCCACGGACCGCCCTGCCAGTTATCTTTATGCCGCTCGCTATGGATCCACGGCGGCAGCGTCATTAAGAGGCGGCGACTGAGCGCATGCAGATAAGGTTCATAGACTTCCCGAAGCTGCGCCAGGCGATCGGGAGCGTCGGCCTTCTCTTTGTCTTTATCCTTCGCCACGCTTAGGGATACGCCACGCCAAGCCAGTTCCTTGTTTAGACGGGCCCGATTCTCTGCTGGGAGCCGGTCAACGTCCTGCGGGCTATATTCGGCATTCACTACCTGCGCGAGATCGACGGCGGCGTGCCGCGCCATGGCGAAGGTAAGCTTGGCCTGGTCGGGGTGGATGCCATCCACTCCGGTCATGACCAAGGACGTGACATCGAGCATGACGGTCAGGCTACCCAACCAGGATTGATTGCCGTGCTGCGAGCGGAAGAAGAGTAGCACCGGATACGATATGTGACTAGACAGAAGATCGGCGCACCAGCGCTCCCAGTCGCGAAAAATACCGTCGAGTACTTTCTGATCGGGACAGCAACCCAAACGGCCGAGAAATTCGGTGGCAGTCGGTGGAGACCCGGCGCGCGCATCAAGCAGCGATATTTCGGTCTCGCGCGCGGCAAACGAGTTGTAGATCACGGGGACATATCCAATTACGACTCCGAGAAACGCGAAGCCCATGCCCGATTCCATTACCGCCAGTGCGCGGGCGGCGGCGTTGTTGGGAGTGATGTCTCCATAGCCGAGGGTAAAAAAAGTTTCGCCGCTCAGATAGATGACTTTCCCGAACGTAATTTTTTCGTTGCCCAGCGTCAGGTGTTCGCCGAGCCCATACTGCACGCAGGCGAATCCAAAAATCAGCCCGAGCGCCCAAAAACCGAGCAGCGGAAACAGGGACAGAGGCCCGAAATAGGCGAGGAAGCCTTCGCGGCGGTTGGGCGCCTTGATATGGCGCGCCACGCGGGTCCAAAGCCCCCAACTCCTCTTGTAGAAGCGGGATGAGATTCGAAAATGGGTGCGTTTGATGCGGCGCGGCAAGACCACGGTTTCAAAGGCATCTACCAGGATGAGGAAGATCAGAGCGATGCCGCCGATGGATGCCCACCAATGCATAGACGATGTTCAGATGACGCGGGAATGGTAGCAGATTCAGGAAGGAATGAGTGGCATGTGAGCGCTAGGAAGGGGTTGGCGTCCGCCACCAACGCAAAGCCACTACCCAGAGGACCATGATCGGTACAGCCAGAAGACAGCCACGCATTTCGAGGATCGGGAAGGGTTCGGCGGCGATGCGAAAGAGATAGAGCACGGCGATGGTAACCGCCAACACGGCTGTCCACGCGAGTAAGGCCTCCATTGCTTGACGCTTCTGCCAGATGCGAATCGCGCGATCGGTGAGAACAACCATAGGCAGTAGCGCCATGCTCAGGTCTTGCATGTGGAGGTGGTAGCTGATGAGGATCGTCGTCAGGATCGCCACCGTGTAGGTCATGCTCTCATCGGTTGGAGTCTCGGTGCCCTCAGCGCTTTTGCGCAGCGCCTGCCAAGTCGCCACCGCGCCAACGACTGCCGAACTCATGAACACGACTGGCAGAATTGTGCCCGCATCGAGCCACGGTGCGAGTGTCCACTGCAGAAGCCCGCGCAGGTTCGGCATGAACCAGGGAATAAATCCCCACGGCGTCATTACCTCTTGGCGGTGCAGCATTGCAGGATAGTCGCGGAAAATCGCCGGACCAACAAGCGCCAAAGAGATCCCGCCCACTACGGCGGCGCCACTTACAAAGCCGGCCAGTCCGCGCCATTTCCCACGGAGAAACAGAACGAAGAATGCGATCAGCAGTGCCAGATGGAATTTGAAACAGGCCAGTGCGAGCAAGAATCCGGCAAGAAACGTTTGACCGCCATCCATCGAGCGGAGAGATAGAACGAGCAGCAACATGAAGATGAGCGAATCTTGCCCTTCTCCAAGCACATACATCACTGGATGAAAGGCGAGCAAATAGAGAGCCAGCGGCGTACCTGTCGCCTGCGCAATCGCCCGGCTATAAGGAGCTAGCAGCCTCGCAATCAGAAATACCAAGCCGACGTTGATCAGCGCCCAGCACAGCAATGCCGTGTGATAGGAAAGCCGCGAGAGCGGCCAGTAAAACAACAACTCATAGGCGAGATGATTAAAAGGCAATAGACCACTGGTGCGAGTTTCGGGATAGAGTTCGATCTGCGTTTTTTGCTGAGCGTCGAAGCGGTAAAGCTGGTGGCCCTGGCCGGAGGCCACCATGTTGACGCCGGTCATGAAAATCCGGAGATCGGTCACTACCGGACCGTGGGAAAAATACCAGAGCATCTGGCGTCCGCTGACCCCGATCGAGATCAGGCAAAACACAACCAGCGCTAGCCTGGGGAGACGACGAAGGCGGCGAATCGAGGTGGCGGATGGCATGCGTGCAGAACGCAGTACTCACCTTGATACCACGTTATGAACGAAGACGGGCCGGTAACAGGGATTCCGGGAGTCACGCTAGTCACCCATGGAATGGGGCGCACCCTAGGGCGTGGTATGCGCCGAGTCCAGCGCCTTTTTCACTGCTTGCAGTTCTTTCAGCAGGCCGCGCAGATTTCGGGTGTCGAGCGCATTCGCGCCGTCACTTTTTGCTTCTTTTGGATTGTCGTGGACTTCCATGAAAACACCATCCACGCCGGCCGCGACAGCCGCGCGCGACAACACCGGGATAAACTCCGGCTGGCCGCCGCTCACCGCGGGCTCTTCGTCATCGCCGTGCGACGCGGACGGCAGTTGCACGGAGTGCGTCGCGTCAAATACCACCGGCGCGAATTTGCGCATGATGGCCAGCGAGCGCATATCCACGACGAGGTTGTTATAGCCGAAACTCGATCCGCGCTCCGTGACGAAAACCTGGCTGTTTCCGGCATCGCGACATTTGGCGATAGCGTGCTTCATGTCCCAGGGCGAAACGAACTGACCTTTCTTGATGTTCACGGGACGCCCGCTGAGCGCGGCCGCCACAATCAGATCGGTCTGGCGGCAGAGAAATGCGGGAATCTGCAGCACGTCCACGACTTCGGCCACGGCAGCGACGTCGGCGACTTGATGCACATCGGTCAGCACCGGGATGTGCACTTCATCCTTCACTTTTTTGAGGATGCGGAGGCCTTCCTTCATCCCCGGCCCACGATAGCTGCGGATTGAAGTGCGGTTCGCCTTGTCGTAAGAAGCTTTGAAGATGAACGGGAAATTCAGCGAACGAACCACGCCCTTGATGATCTCGGCCATGCGCAGGGCGTGATCCTCACTTTCGATCACACAGGGCCCAGCGATGAGGAACAGATCGCCGGCGCCGACGCGAACGTTATCGATTTGGAAAGAGAGAGTCAAGGCTCTTGGCTTTTAGCTCTTGGCTAAAGGCTAATAGCCAAAAGCCCGTGGTTTATCTTCTTCCCACTTTTTCCGGACGCAGGAACATCTCTACTTCGGTGGCGTCTTTTTGCCCTTTCTTCTTCTGCCCGTGTTCGTAGGAAGCGCCTACAAACGACTTAAACAGCGGATGCGGCTCCAGCGGTTTCGATTTGAATTCCGGATGGAACTGGCAGCCGATGAAAAACGGATGGCCGGGAATCTCCACGATCTCGACGTAGGTGCCGTCGGGAGTCGACCCGGAAATGCGCAACCCCGCGGCCACCATGGGCTCTTCGTACTCGCGGTTGAACTCGTAACGATGCCGGTGGCGCTCGCTGATCTCGGTCTGGCCATATATTTTGTGCGCCAACGTTCCCGTCTCGATCTTGCATGGCCACGCGCCCAGCCGCATGGTGCCGCCGAGATCTTCCACGCCGCGCAGTTCGCGCAGTTTGTAGATCACCCGATGGGGAGTCGCCGGATCGAACTCACTCGAATTCGCATCGGCCAAGCCGCAGACATTACGCGCATATTCAATGCACGCTGTTTGCATGCCAAGGCAGATTCCGAAGTAAGGCACATGCTTCTCGCGTGCGTACTGAATCGCCCGCAACATGCCTTCGATGCCGCGTTTGCCAAATCCTCCGGGGACGAGCAAACCATCGTATTCTTCGAGCTGCGCTTCATAACTCGTATCGGTTTTGTCTGGAGACTCCAGACCCTCGGCCTCAATCCAGTTCACTTCCAGCTTCAGGTTGTGCGCGAGCGCGCCGTGGACCAGCGCCTCTTTCAGCGACTTGTAGCTGTCTTCATACTCCACGTACTTGCCGACGATGCCGATTCTGACCACATCTTTCGGGTTGTAGACGCGATGTACCAGGTCGGTCCACTTCGAGATATCGCGATCCTTAGCTTCCAGTTTCAGACGGCGCAGGACCAGCGTATCCACTTCTTCATGGGCGAAACAAACAGGCACCTCGTAGATGGACGCCACATCCTTCGCGGTGATCACGGCTTCTTCCTCGACGTTGCAGAAGAGCGCAATTTTTGACTTAATCTCTTTCGAGAGGAAGCGGTCGGTGCGACAGAGCAGAATGTCCGGCTGAATTCCAACGCTGAGCAATTCTTTCACGGAGTGCTGGGTAGGCTTGGTCTTCAATTCCTGCGCGGCGGCGATAAATGGGACGAGCGTTACGTGCACGAACAGCGTGTTATCGCGGCCGAGTTCCTGGCGCATCTGGCGGATGGCTTCGATGAAGGGCAGCGACTCGATATCTCCCACGGTGCCGCCGATTTCGACAATCGCCACGTCCACGTCCTGCGCGACTTTTTTTGCCGCCGCCTTGATTTCGTTGGTTACGTGCGGAATCACCTGCACTGTCTTGCCAAGATAGTCGCCCCGGCGTTCCTTGGCGATGATCTGCTCGTAGAGACGGCCAGTGGTCCAGTTGTTATCGCGAGAAAGCTTGGCGTGGGTGAAGCGCTCGTAGTGTCCGAGGTCGAGGTCGGTTTCGGCCCCGTCGTCGGTCACGAACACTTCGCCGTGCTGAAACGGCGACATCGTTCCCGGATCGACGTTGAGGTAGGGGTCGAACTTCATCAGGTTGACTTTGAGGCCGCGGCTTTCGAGCAGGCATCCGATGGAAGCCGCCGCCAGTCCCTTGCCCAATGAAGACACCACACCGCCGGTTACAAAGATGTACTTGGCCGACATCGTTTCCTCGCTTTAATTTTGTTTGGAAAATTGTGCGGGCTGGGGTGCACGATCAATTATGGCAGAAGTCTTTCGGGAATGGAATGTGGAAAAACGGTTCTCAGCTGTCAGCTTTCAGCCGTCAGTAAAACCTACCCCCGTGAAGGAGAAGTTTGCGCGAACTACGTCGTTAGGCGCTGCAAGATTTCTTTGCCCAGCTTTTGTGCTTCGCCGAAAAATTTCTGGTATTCGACGAAGATCCGGTTCAGTTCGAGCGACTGGTCGGCGCTAAGCTTGTGCCGGAGCATCATGTCGCGCACATGGACGGGATTGGGGAGGGTTGCTTCTTCGGTCAGTTCTTCAAGGGCGGTTGTTGGGTTGTAGTGGTACATACACCCTATTCTATCGCTGCCGGCGAGGAATTTCTTCGGCGCGGGTGGTTGTAGGCCATTGATAGTGAGGGCAAAAAAAGCAGGGACGGATTCTGCCGCCGTCCCTGCTGAAAGTCAAAATCCGCGGGCGAGGGCGCCCGCACCACACGGACCTAGGTGCCTTCGCTCCAGCTGGCCAAGTACTACACCTTCTTTTCCAGCGTGGAATGGTTCTTCACCATGTACTCGCAGGAAAGGGCTTGGTCGGCAAAACTCATATCCATCACCGAGGCGGGATGGCCTTCGGCGGCGGCCAGGTTGATGAGTCGGCCTTCGCCGAGCAGGTTGATGCGGCGGCCGTCTTTCAACGAGTACTCGTCGACGAAGTTGCGGGTGGTGCGCTTCGAGGACGACAGCTTTTCGAGCGACGGAATGTCGATTTCGACATTGAAGTGTCCCGAGTTCGAAATGATGGCGCCGTCTTTCATGAGTTCGAAATGCTGCTTCGCGAGCACGCTCTTGTTGCCGGTGACGGTGCAGAAGACGTCGCCAATTTTAGCGGCCTCTTCCATGCTCATCACGCGGAAACCGTCCATGACGGCTTCGAGCGCCTTGGTCGGATCGACTTCGGTGACGATTACTTCCGCTCCCGCGCCGCGCGCACGCGAAGCCAGGCCGCGTCCGCACCAGCCGTAGCCGGCGACCACAAACTTTGACCCGGCGAGCAGGAAATTCGTGGCGCGGATGATGCCGTCGATCGTCGATTGGCCGGTGCCGTAGCGATTGTCGAACAGATGCTTGGTGTCGGCGTCGTTGACGGCCACGATGGGATATCCGAGCACGCCTTCTTTCGCCATGGCGCGCAGACGGATCACGCCGGTGGTGGTTTCTTCAGTGCCGCCAATCACGCCCGCCAATTCAGTCTTGCGCTTGGTGTGGAGCACGGTGACCAGATCGGCGCCATCGTCCATGGTGATCTGCGGCTTGTGATCGACGGCTGCCATGATGTGGGAGTAATACGAGTCGTTGTCTTCGCCCTTGATGGCGAAAACGGGAACGTTGTAGTCGCGGACCAGGCTCGCGGCAACGTCATCCTGTGTGGAGAGTGGGTTCGAGGCGCACAAAGCCACGTCGGCGCCGCCGTCGCGCAACGCGATCATCAAATTCGCGGTTTCGGCCGTCACGTGCAGGCAAGCCGAAACGCGGATGCCCTTGAGCGGCTGGTTCTTGATGAATTCCTTGCGGATGATCTGCAGCACCTTCATGGACTGGTTTGCCCACTCGATGCGTTTCTTGCCCAGATCGGCCAGTTCAAAACCTTTTACGTCGCTGCTAATCGATGATGTAGCCATTTTTCTCCCCGGATGATGACGTCTTGATTGACTTGGTAGCGCGCTGTTCGCTCTTCGCCTTTCGCTCAAACCGATCAACGAAAAGCGAACGACGAACAGCGCTCCCGATTGGAGCTATTTTCTCGCCCCTACTGGTTCATGTTTTTTAAGGCCCGCGTCTGCGGCCAGTTTGGCAGCTTTGTCGGTCGCTTCCCAGGTGAAATCGGGATCGTTGCGGCCGAAATGTCCATAGGCTGCGGTCTTGCGGTAAATGGGACGGCGCAGATTTAGCGTCTCGATGATCTCGCGCGGCTTGAGTTTGAAGTTGGCGCGCACCAGATCTGGAATCAGCTTGGCATCAATCTTCTCGGTTCCGAAAGTATCCACCAGGACGCTGACCGGGTCCGCAACTCCGATGGCGTAGGCGAGTTGCACTTCGCAGCGGTCGGCGAGGCCGGCGGCCACGATGTTCTTCGCAATGTAGCGCGCCATGTACGCGGCCGAACGATCGACCTTGGTCGGATCCTTGCCACTGAAAGCGCCGCCGCCGTGACGTCCCATGCCGCCATAGGTATCCACGATGATCTTGCGTCCGGTCAAACCGGAATCGCCCATGGGACCGCCGATCACGAAGCGTCCAGTGGGATTGATGTGGTACTTGGTGTCCTCGTCGAGCAGGTTGGCCGGAATTACGGTTTGGATGACATGCTTCAAAATGTCCGAACGCAATTCATCGTTGCCCACGCTTTCTGAATGTTGCGTGGATACGACGACGGCATCGATCCGCTTCACTTTTCCCGGTGCGCTGTATTCGACCGTGACTTGGGATTTTCCATCGGGGCGGAGATAAGGGCAGGTGCCATTCTTGCGAACTTCTGAAAGTTTCAAGCAGAGCTTATGGGCTAGCGAAATCGGAAGGGGCATCAGTTCGGGAGTTTCGTTGCAGGCGAAGCCGAACATCATGCCCTGGTCGCCGGCGCCGCCGGTATCCACGCCCATGGCGATATCGCCGGATTGCTTGTTGATGCTGGAAATTACGGCGCAGGTGTTGGAGTCGAAACCGTAGACGGCATTGTCGTAGCCGATGGATTGAACCACACCGCGGACGAGATTTTGAAAGTCCACGTAGGCTTTGGTGGTGATTTCGCCGGCAATCACGACGAGGCCGGTGCAGGTCAGGGTTTCGCAGGCGACGCGGCTGGACGGATCCTCACGCAGGCAGGCGTCGAGAATGGCATCGGAAATCTGGTCGGCGATCTTGTCCGGATGCCCCTCGGTTACAGATTCCGAGGTAAACAGAAAACGGTTAGTGGATGGCAAGCTGGTATCTCCTCAAGGTAGCTTTTGAGCCGTAATAGCGATCCTTCACGTCCGATTAGGGAGGCTTACGGAGCCAAGGGCTTTTGACCAAATACTCTTAACCCGAAAGGCTCCTGATAAAGACCGGGGGTTTGGCTTAATCTTCCTTTAAAACGGTACCAGAGATGGCCTCCTCAATGCAACGGAATTGGCCGGTGACGGAGGGAGCCGACATTGAGTGGAAGCCAGCCGCCATTGAATGGTGGAGGACAGAGGTAAATGGAAGAAATGAAAGAAAAAACTCAGGGCGTCGAGGGCGTTGCGGCGGCGGTTGGTGACATCCCGCCCGGGCCGAAGGTAACGGTCTTGACCTCTCCGTATTCTCCCCCGGTTTCAAGCTTTTTCCCGTTGAATCGAAAGTCGACGCCGCCGGAGTTTCCTGCTTTGACCGTGATCTCCTTCCGGCCTCGGATGGTGCGCTCGCTCCCGGCGGCCATAAGTTCAGACGGCGTGGCTTTGCCGTCGACGTTGATTGAGATCCAGGATTCTTCGCGCGCCTGAATGACGACTGTAAACTCGCCAGGAAGTGCCGCGGGCAGATCCGTCGTCGTTTTGGATGCGGCGGAGGCAACTTCTCCCGTCGGCGAACCGCTTGCGGGCGAACCCGCTGTTGGCGCATCATTCGCGGCCAAAGTAGAGGTGGGTGAAGCGGAGCCGGTCTCTTGGCTTGCTGCATTTGGCATTGGCGCTACGGCTGCGGCGGGGGTCTGCAGAGCTGATAGCCTGGCGCGCTCTCTCTGGCGATGGCTCCAGAAGGAGAGTACAAGCGCGACGACCAGTAAAATCGCGGCGAACAAGCCCCACGGCAGGGATCGGGGTGGGGTATCGGAGATGTTTTCCAGGCGACGGACGTTTTGTTGACTTTCACGCGCTCGATCTTCCTGGCTTACTGCTTCGCGCCCCGCATTTTCATATCCTGAGGGTTCTGCGCGAACTGGAGGAGCATCGCCGGACGCCTGCAGGTATTCGGCGACCGTTTGATCTTCGTCGAGACCAACGCAGCGGGAATAAGCGCGGACAAAACCCTTGTTAAAGATGCCTCCGGGCAATTGGTTGAACTTATCCTCTTCCAGTGCCTGAAGCATGCGGGTGCCGATCTTGGTTGAACTGGATATCTGCTCCAGCGTGATCTTGCGTTTCTCACGCTCCAGCTTCAGTTTTTCGCCGAAGGACGACAAACCAGTCTCGCTTTCGTTGGACGGGATAGAAAATTCTACCTTAGTTGAGAAGCAAGATCATAGGGTATTCCGCGATGGGTGTTGGGCAATTTCATTTCGTTCCGCGGTCGGCACTCGCAGACGATTCGTACACCAAGTCAAGTTTCTACGCGCGAAAACAAAATTGACGGCTCGACCAATCCGCGGAATCGTGAGCTGGCCGCGCCATTCAGCCTATACCGGCGGCGTCAACTCACACCGATACGTGACCTAAATCACAGCGGAGTAGCCGCGGCCGAGGCATTATGAAAATGAAATTCAATTTCAACGCATTGATATGCGACTGAGTCGCATCTTGAAGGGGGCGTAACGTGGTGGAAAAGGGTGGGGCGTTCGGCCACGAAGGCCGGCGGCGGAAAATCATCGTGGGATGGTGCGGAGTGTTTCTTCTTCTTTTGTCTTCGTCGGGTTTCGCAAGTGACTCTGGGAGTATTTCAGGGACAGTTGCCGATCCGAGCGGTGCGGTGGTTCGGGCCGCGGTCGTAATCCTACGCAATCTGGAGACTGAAGCGGAACGGAACTGTGTCACCAACGAGGATGGCCTTTATAGCTTTCCGGCGCTGCCGGCGGGGCGCTACCAGATTGAGATCGCCGCTCCCGGATTTAAGCCCTACCTGCAAACAGGGCTGGAACTTGCCGCATCCGAGGCGCTGAAAGTCGACATTGCCATGGAGTTGAAGTCCGAAGCGACGACTGTCGAGGTGAGCGCCGACAGCGTACAGATCGATACCTCAACCTCGCAGATGGGCGAAACCATCGCGGCCACTAAACTGTCCAGCATCCCATTGAACGGGCGGAGTTTTACTGATCTTTTGGCCATTCAGTCCGGCATAGTGCCCACCAGTTCGCAACAGCCGAATGCAGTGGTCATGAGCGGCGTCACCAGCACATCGCCGTCCGGCGACTTGAACGCAGGCAACACGTCCATCAGCGGGCAGCGGGAAACCGCCAACGGGTTCCGAGTGAACGGCAGCGACGTGGAAGAGGATGTCAACATGGGAACGGCGATCGTTCCGAACCTCGATTCGATCCAGGAATTGCGCGTCCTGACCAACAGTTTTGATGCCGAATATGGTAACTACAGCGGAGGGCAGGTGCTGGTTCTCACTAAGTCAGGCACTCATCAACTCCACGGGGATGGATTCGAGTTTTTGCGCAATACCAACCTCGATGCCCGGAATTACTTCTCCAGCCAGCGTGCGCAATTCCAGCAGAATCAATTTGGGGGTACGCTGGGCGGCCCGCTTCTCAAGAAAGATAAGGCTTTCTTTTTTCTCGACTATCAAGGAACGCGCCTGAACCAGGGTGTGGACACGGGGCGGATCTCGGTGCCCTCACTGCAGAATCGGACGGGTGATTTCTCGGACATGGCTGGCTCGTTGACAGGGACGGTGAATGGCCAGTACTGGGCGGACTTGCTGTCCAAACAACTCGGATATACAGTCTCGCCCGGCGAGCCCTACTACACATCGGGTTGCATCAACTCGTCGCAATGCGTGCTGCCGAACGCTTCGATACCGCGGAGTGCGTGGTCGGGGCCAGCCAAGGCCCTGCTGCAGTACATTCCCAAACCCAATCAGGCTGGAAATTTGTTTTCCACGTCGGCTTACAACGAAGCGCTTCGGGATGATAAAGCCGCAATCAGAATTGATACCAATACACGCTGGGGAGCGGTTGCCGGGTATTACTTTCTCGACGATTTCACATTAAACAATCCCTATCCCACAGCTCAAGGTGGGGCCAATGTTCCGGGTTTCAATGCGATGACATTCGGGCGGGCGCAATTACTGAGCCTCGGAATTACCCGGACGTTTGGGGCGAATGCGGTCAATGAACTGCATTTCAGCTATATGCGCGATGCGAACCTGGCGGGAAAGCCAGTGGGCGGCGTGGGACCGAGTTTGGCTTCCCAGGGATTCGTTGGGCCAGGTGGTGCGCCGGGGATCGTTCCGCTCGCTCCAGGGATTGAAGGCGTCGAGAATGTATCGTTCAACGACTTTACGTTTGGCGAGGACATCACGGGCTTGACACAGGTCAACAATACGCTCCAGTGGATGGATAACTATTCCAGGATTCTGGGCAAACACACGGTCAAGCTGGGCGGAGAATTTCACCTTGACCAGATCAATACCAATCCGGATCCCATTTTTAATGGCGCTTTCGTATTCCAGGGGAACGAGACAGGCTCTGACATGGCCGATTTTCTGCTGGGGATTGCCAGCAGCTATAACCAGGGAGATTCAAAGCGGTTCTATGACCGGGACAAGTACATTGGCATGTTTGCTCAGGATAACTGGCGAGTGCGGCCAAATCTAACCCTGAACTATGGATTGCGTTGGGATGTGATCGCGCCGTGGTCCGAAAAATACAATCAGCTTCAAACCCTTGTTCTCGGCGAGCAATCGCGCGTTTACCCGGGAGCGCCGGCCGGACTCGTATTTCCTGGCGACGTTGGCGTTCCTCGGACACTGGCGCCAACCAAATACAACAGTTTCGCGCCGCGAATTGGCGTTGCCTATGCTCCAGATTGGCAGAGTGGGTTGCTGGCAAAGATCTTCGGGGAACCGGGCAAGACCAGCATCCGAGCCGGCTATGGTCTTTTCTACACCGCATTTGAAGGATTATCCGCGGGCATCATGAGCGCCAATCCGCCCTATGGTTACGACTACACCAGTCTGGCCCCGCCTCTTTTTGCCACACCCTTTGTCACGGCGGCGAGCGGACAGAGCGTGGGCCAACGCTTTCCCTTAACCTTTCCCGCGTTTGGAGCTTCGGCGAAGCATCCCGATTCCAATGTCAACTGGTCGCAGTACCTGCCGATCACTGGCGTGCCGTCTTTCTTTCACGGAAATGTACCGCCCTATTCCGAGAGTTACATGCTTTCGGTGCAACGCGAGATTACGGCGAGAACCTTCCTCAGCGTCAGCTATGTTGGGACCGAAGCTCATCATCTTCTGGTCCTTACTTCGGCGAACCCTGGCAATCCCGCGCTGTGCTTGAGCTTGAGTCAGCCGAATGAAGTCCGGCCGGGCACGCCCACCTGCGGACCATTTGGCGAAAGCGGTACTTACACCACGCCTTCCGGCGCCTCTATTCCAGGAACGCGCGGGCCGTTCAGTTCCAAGTTTGCCGCCGTCACGTACCAGAAGACCATCGCCAACTCAAACTACAACGCGCTTCAGGTCAACCTCCATCGCAGCTCCGGACCGCTGGAAGTCATGGTTGGATACACGTACAGCAAGTCTTTTGACGAATCTTCCAGTTTGGCGGAAGCAGTGAATCCGATTGATCCGAGATTGAGCGGCGCGCTTTCGGCCTTCGATATGCGTAACAATTTTGTGGCGAGCTACAAGTACCACTTGCCGGTCGGCAAGCTCTTGCGTCGTCAGGACGGTTGGACAGAAGGGTGGGCCATCTCCGGCTTAACCCGTTTTACCACCGGGTTTCCTGTAACGCTTTACAACAACACCGATCGATCGCTGCTCGGTACCATACCAAACGGTATCAACAACAACGGCGTCGACACGCCAAATTTAGCCGCAGGCAACCTCGATGTGCATACCAACCCCCGTGACGAAAAGTCCGCCTTCAATACTGCGCTTTTCACCCTTCCGGCGTTGGGACAAGTCGGCAACGCGCCGAGACGTTTCTTTGGCGGACCAGGCATTGACAATTTCGACATGGCGCTCGAAAAGGGCGTAAGGCTGTCTGAGTCCAGATCCCTCGAATTCCGGCTGGAAGCGTTCAACCTCTTCAACCATGCACAGTTCTACGGGCCAGCGGCCGTGAACGGCAACATCAGCAGCGAAAATTTCGGGCAAGTGGTGTCGGCGGCGCCTTCAAGACTGGCCCAGGTGGTTGCAAAGTTCGTCTTCTAAGCAACCGGAACCGGTGAAGCTCCGGTTGGCGTGACCGGTACTGGTTACCGACGTTCGTTGCCGGTTGGGTGCGACCAAACCTATAATTTCGTATCTACACCTTCGCGAACGAGGAGTTCATGGCTGAGGCCGCGGGCACATCCCCAATCCGCCTGTCGCAAGAGCTGACCATCTTTCACGATGTCGCCAAGGCGCTGACATCCTCGCTGAACCTCGATTCAATCCTGCAGACCATCATGGAAAAAATGGCGGAATACTTCCGCCCGGATACCTGGTCGCTCCTGATGGTGGATGAAGAAAAAGATGAGCTGTATTTCGCCATCGCGGTAGGAGCGGCGGCGGAAGTGCTGTCGAAGGTGCGACTGAAGGTTGGAGAGGGAATTGCCGGTTGGGTGGCGCGACACGGACAGGTGCTGATTGTGCCCGACGTGCAGTCCGATCCCCGTTTCTCATCGCGGCTCGACGAGATCACGCGGTTGCAGACCCGTTCGGTGATCTGCGTTCCGCTGCGGTCGAAGCATCGCGTGTTGGGCGTGATCCAACTGGTAAACGCCAATGTGGAAATGAGCGAGCAGGAAATGTTCTTCCTGCAGGCTTTGTGCGATTACGCTGCGATTTCGATCGAGAACGCCCGGTCAGTCGAGAAAATTCAGGAACTGACCATCACCGACGATTGCACGGGTCTGTTCAATGCGCGCCATCTGCACAAGACGCTCGAAACCGAAGTCTATCGTTCCGCGCGTTTTGGCTACCAGTTCAGCGTCATCTTTATCGACCTCGACCACTTCAAAGCGGTCAACGATACCCACGGACATCTGGTGGGAAGCCGGTTGCTGGCCGAAGTCGGATACCTGATCAAAGCGCAGTTGCGACTGATTGACTTTGCATTCCGCTACGGTGGAGACGAGTTCGTGGTGCTGCTGCCGCAAACCAGCAAAGATCAGGCGGTAGTCGTCGCGAAACGTTTGCAGGATTCCCTGAGGGTGGGGACATTCTGCACCGAACAGGGATTGAATCTGACGGTGCGCGCCAGCATGGGACTGGCGACTTTTCCTCACGATGCGCAGACGCCGCACGACATCATCCGCCAGGCCGATGAAATGATGTATGTGGTGAAGAACACGACCCGAGATAACATCGGGATCGCTTCGCGCGGCTTAATGGAAACTTAGAGCGAAAAGAATCTCAGCTTCAGGTTTCAAAAAGCCTAACCCCTCCCGCCTACTGATTGTCGCGCTTCTTCAGTTCGCCCGGTTGGTCGGCTTTCGGCAGCGTTTCGTTCAAGTCAGGCTTCCAGGCAAACGCGTTGGCGGGGGCGGACGGGTTTACGCCGAAATCCCACACATAGAGATTCATTCCCTCTTTTCCCATTATCTCGGCGACCGCGTATTCCCCTTCCGCAAGGGGTTGGGTTGGCGTGACCTTAACCCAGCCTCCCGTCATGGCTGTGACCGTGGCCGGGACAAAACGTTCGTCGGTTTTCGTCGCTCCCGTGACGGCGGTCTTCACGGTTCCGGCTGTGCGTTTGCTCCCTTTGACCTCGATGCGAATGATTTTGAAGCGCTCGGTGGGCGATGGCGTGGGCGACTCCGTCGAGGCCTGCGCGGTTGCGGGTGCGCCAGCAGTAACATTCAAATCGATATTGACGTAGAGGGAAGGCAGCGTGGTATGCGACTGAATCTTGGCATGCGCTCCGGGGAGTTCAATGTTTTGCTTGGCGCCGGCCAACGGATTGATCACCGCACGCAAAATATTTGACTTGGTGTTCTTCTCCACGTCGCCGCCCGATTGCTGCAATTCGGCCAGTTGCGGCTGATTCTCGTAGGTATCGAGAAGAAAGATGCCGCCTTCATCGGGCAGGTGCAGACCGGGCGCTACCTGCGGAGAACATAATTGTTCAGCATGCCGCTCCGCCTCCAGTTCCTTGTCGAGTTCGACAGCTTCCGGAGCGAGTTTGCCTTCCTGTCGGCCTTGTTCAAACTTGGTGGTCGCGTCCCAGTCAATCAGCGAGTTTGGCACTTCCTCCCACTCGCCCCGCTCGGCGCTGAAATAGCGGACGCGGTCGCCTTGAACCTCATACTTGGTAACGGACTGGTAGGAGCCATCCTTCAGGATGAGACGGCGGGCTTGGTTCTGGGCGAGGGCGATAACGTGTAATAGCGAGAAAAGAACCAACACAGCCGCCACGAGAGGTCCCAAGCCGCCAAAGCTCACCCCGCGCAAGCTTTTCCTGATAGAAACTGATTTCATGCCTCGGAGTATTATCGGTCTTTTCTCTCGCTTCCGAAAGGTCCGGCGATCCGGGCAACCCTTTGTTTCGGCGCGGTCAAAGGGAGAGTAACAAGCACTTTTCGGATGGGCCTGAACGTTGACCGGGAAGTTTCATGCTGTGCTACACTGCAGTTTCTGCCGTAGTGCCGTGGATTCCCGCAATTCCGCATAGTCAAGGCCGCGAGCGCGGTTTTCGAAGAAGGGAAATTTGCATTGCGGAGGTGGGCTTTTTCGTCCTACTTCGCATCATACTTTGAGACCATGGACGGCATGTTTTGAAACCAATGAGACCAAACTTGGCGAATCAAAAACGCGCACTCATTACCGGCATATCGGGGCAGGATGGAAGCTATCTGTCGGAACTGCTTTTGGAAAAAGGTTACGAGGTTCACGGCATCGTAAGGCGGGTGGCGATTGAAGACCCCCAGCACCGGCTGTCGCGGATTCAACACCTCCTGGACAGGGTTCACCTGCACGCTGCATCCCTTGAGAGTTATCCCAGTCTGATGAAGGTGGTTGCCGCCGTGCAGCCCGACGAGGTTTATCATCTGGCGGCGCAAAGCTACGTCAGCTATTCGTTCGAAGACGAATTTTCGACCTTCGAAGTCAATGTCAACGGCACTCACTACCTGCTCTCGACCTGCCGCGACCTTGTGCCCGAGGCAAAGTTTTATTTTGCGGGATCGAGCGAAATGTTCGGTTCCGCGCCGGCTCCGCAAAACGAACTCACTGCGTTTCGACCGCGGTCGGCGTATGGCATCTCGAAAGTCGCCGGCTATCATCTCACCCGGAACTACCGGGAGGCCTACCGTCTGCATGCCTCGTGCGGCATGTTGTACAACCACGAGTCGCCACGGCGCGGTATGGAGTTTGTCACGCGCAAAGTTTCATGTCTGGCAGCGCAGATCAAACTCGGGCTGGCTGCTGAAATCCGCTTGGGCAATCTGGACGCCAAACGCGATTGGGGTCACGCGCGTGAATACGTGGAAGCCATGTGGCGGATGCTGCAGCAGGAAGAGCCCGACGACTACGTCATTGCCACGGGAGAGACGCACTCGGTGCGGGAGTTTCTCGAATGTGCGTTCGGCTTGCTCGGACTCGATCCTTATAAGTATCTGGTGCTTGATGAACGCTTCATTCGGCCTGCTGAAGTGGATGTGTTACTGGGAGATCCGAGCAAGGCGCGCCAGAGTCTGGGCTGGTCGGCCGAAACCAAATTCAGCGAACTGGTCCGCGACATGGTGTATTCGGACTTGGATCTTTACTCACAAGCAGAACCTCAGCCCGCCATGCAACGCAGCACGGTCTTAAACCTGCAACACAGAACCGGCACACGATAATGGCGCGTCGCTGGTGCTGGAAGAATTAGAAAAGAAAGTCTCCGTCCGATAGGCGCTCCATCGCGTGAGTAATCGCGCCGTCCCCTTACTAGAACGTTAGCCGCAGGGCGAATTGCCCGATCCTGGGTGCCGCGCCGCGGAAGCTGCCGGTTGTCGTGATCTGTCCGAATGTTGGACCTAAAATATTTGTCCCGTTGTCGAGCAGGGTCGGCTGGGCGAACTCGGGATGATTCAGGGCATTGAAGAACTCGGCGCGAAATTCCATTTTGAGCCGCTCCGTGATCGAAGTGGTTTTGGCCAGCGCGATGTCGAGATTGGTCAGGGTTGGACCTCGCAGCACATTGCGGCCCAGACCATAGGTCCGATCTTTCGGGTTATGCACCGGATCGAGCTGCGGGAAACAGGGATTCGGAGGGCTGCCGTCTTCAAAGTAAGAATTGTTCTCGAGTGGCACGTCGGAAAAACTATTAGGGTCAAAAATGAAGTTGCCGGTGACCGGAGTAGTCGTGATCTGGCACCCGCCTGCGGCGTTCGTGCCATAGGTGATCTCATTAATTGTCCGCACTTGCGCGGGGTTGAACGTTCTTATGGGTCCAACTACTGCGGCGCGCGAAAGTGAAGGATCGCCCGCGCCCGAAGAACCCGGGTTAAGAGGGTCGGAGAAATCGGGCAACTGGGCTGGAATGTCGATGGGGAATCCCGTTCGATAGGTAAAGATGGGATAGAGACTCCAACCCTTGGTGAGGCGCTTCGGCCCCGCGGCCCACGCGCGGTCGATCGGCAAATCCCATCCCCCACTGAGGCTGATGCGATGCCGAACGTCGCTGTCGCCGGAAGCGTAGAAGGCGTTCGAACTGTAGGTGGGCACTTGGGAATTGCGCTGCCGGAAGCCCGAGGCATTATCGAGATTGTGACCATACGTATAGGCGAAGGTGTAATACACCGTTCCCAAGCGTGAGTTCTTGGGTTGCCGCGTCAGGCTCGCCTCCAGGGCGTTGTAATTGGCATGGGATACGTTCTGGAATTCTGGGAGTTGGCCATAGCAGACCACCTGCGAGTAAATTCCGCAATTCCCGCTGGGTTCGTTGAGCAGTCGGTTGGTGCTTCCCAGCACCATGGGATTGATGTCTCTCAGCGACGTCAGTCCACGCCCCGTACTGCCTACATAATTGGCTTCCAGTACGGTATCGGCGACAATATTGCGCTGGATGCTCAGGTTGTATTGGTAGATGTAGGGAGTGCGCAGGTGGGGGGCATCCAGATAGATAGCGCCGGTGGTGTTGAGTGGGAGATAGGGCGTGAAATCGACGTTCGAAGCAGGTGGCTTCGATGGGAAGGTATTCGCCACGCCCAAACTGTAACAGTTGCCCTCCGAATCATAATTGCAGGCATTCTGGAAGGGATTGCTCATATAAGTCAGGGGCGCGGTCACCTGACAGCTCCCGCAGTAAGGAGGTCCGTCCGGCGAAGTGAAATAGAGTCCTGCGGAGCCCACGAACGGGGGCTGGCCGTTGAACTGAAGATTATCTTCGCCTTTCAGGATGTCGTAGAAAATGCCGCCTCCGCCGCGCACGCTGGTCTTGCCGCTTCCGGTGGGGTCCCAGGCAAAGCCAAAGCGTGGCGCAAAGTTTGTCTTGTCGGGGAAGTTGGTCCCGACGGGGGCGCCGGGATCGCCGGGAAATACCAGTCCCGGCGGCGCGTTGGGGAATCGTCGCGACTGAAGTCCTGGAATCACCGAAAAAGAGCGCCCTTCGGTGTCGAGCTTGGGCGTGTTGTATTCGTAGCGCAGGCCGAGAGTGAGCACCAGGTTCTTGCGGAAGTGCCACTCGTCCTGGCCGAATATATAAGTGCTTTTGCTCCGAATGTTGGAAGGCGCCAGCGCGTTTTGGAAGTATGCATCCGGAATGCCGAGCAGAAAGTCCGCATAATCATTTCCCGTGCCTGTGCTCGTTCCCGTATAAAAATCCAACTCGCCATTCAGGTAATAGCCATAGACCAGATTCTGTTGATAAGGCGAGAATCCAGCGCCAAACTTCCAGTTGTGTTTTCCCCTCGTCCACGAAAACGCATCCGTCCACGAGAAGGTGTTTTCGATGTAGCGAGTCGGCCCGTTTTCGCTGGGACCAATGAAGAGACCCGTGTCCAGGTAAAGGTTGGTCGGGCCGGTGACCAGGTCGGGAGTGACGTCGACGCCAAGATCCTGGCCGGTCGGATGTTTGCCCTGGGTGACATCCCCGAGGTAATTGCTGCGGTGCGCAACGAAATGAAATTCATTGAGCAGGGCGGGCGAGAAGATCCGGGTGTACGCGAGATTCAGGTAGTAGTAGGTCGCTGTGCTAAGACTCGGATAACCGGCCACGGTGGAGGCATCGAGAGGTGCGAGGAAGTATGTTTTGTTCAGACCAAGGGTGGCAGAAATCTTGTCTTTCGAGTTGAGGTTCAAGTCGAATTTGCTGGTCACTTCATTCCGATTGTCCACTTGCGGAAGCGATGCGGAATACAAACCGCTCGCGTCGGATGGGATCAGGTTGTTCTGGAGGTATTTCTGGGCTACGGGATCGAACTTCGTGGGGTCAATTTGGGCATTTGCGGCGCCTCCGTTGGTGGACGCCGCGAAATACGGGTTTTCTTTTAAGAAAGCCACCACGCCTGGGTCGGGAGTGCCGCCGCTGGAAGCGTTGGAAAAATCTCCTTTCAACTCCTGCGTCGTGAAGATCGGGATGTCGACGTCCGGTATCGCCTGAACCTGCCGCTGTCCCTGATAGGCAACAAAAAAGAAAGCCTTGTCTTTGACAATTGGTCCGCCCAGTGTCGCACCATACTGATTGCGCTTCAGGTCGAGCCGTGGAAGTTGAGGTACTTGATCCTTGTTGAAATAGTCGTTCGCGTCGAAAGCCGCGTTTCTGATGAATTCAAATGCGCTGCCGTGGATCTGATTGGTACCGGACTTGGTCACGATGCTGATAACCCCGCCGCCGTTGCGTCCGTACTCCGCCGTGTAATCACTGGTCAGAAGCCGGAACTCCTCGATGGCGTCGGGATTGGGATCGAGTAGGTTACTGTTATCCAGCAAGTCGTTATTGTTTCCGCCATCCAGCAGGAACGTCACCGAGTCGGTCCGTCCGCCGGCGATGCTGTATTTACCTGCGCCGCCGTTGTCGTCGTTACTTTCCGTGACCCCCGGCTGAAGCAAAGCCAGATCGAGCATGTCGCGCCCGTTCAACGGCATGTTAGTAAGGGCTCGTCCGGTGATCGACTGGCCGAGAGTGGGATTGACGGTCTCCACCGGCGCAGCTTCGGCCCCAACCTCTACGGTCTGACTCTCCGCTCCCACCTCCATCTTGAAATCAAGGCGAAGTGCCTGGTTGATCAGCAGTTTCTGTTCTTGACTGATCACCGTGCGGAACCCAGGGTGCTCGGCCGTTACTTTGTAGTTGCCGATGGGCAGCGCCAGCAACTGGAACGATCCGTCTTTGTTGGTCGTGGCCTCGCGCGTGACCTGGGTGGCCGTGTTGGTTACCTTAATCTGGACGGAGGGAATCACCAGCCCCTGGGGGTCGTAGACCGTTCCGAAAATCCTTCCAGTGGCATCCTGAGCCGAAGACAGGGTTGAAGCTATCAGCACAATCAGTGAGAGCAACAACATCCGATGGAATTTCATTGCGATCTCCTTTCCCGCAACCATGCTGCGCAGACTATGGTTTCCGTTTCAATTTAGTTCTCGCCGCACCCTTTTTCGCTGCGGGCAGTCCGGACAACGAGCCTTGCTGCTCAACCGGTCCAAGAAATACGCTGTCGCCATTCTCATCCTCATCGATCCAGAACAACTGGTTACCGCTGGCTTGGTAGATAACTGTCCCGTAAGCCGGGTCAACGCCAGTAATCGCCATGCCGAGAGTAATGGTGTAGCGGCCGGGGTTGAGGTGATCGGGCGCGGCGGTTCCCGAGAAGGTCGCGGTATCGGTGCCATCCGGCGGCGTGGCGTTGAAGATGATGAAAGGATCGCTGACGAGTCCGGTGGCCTGGCTCAAAGAAAGACTGTTCACCGATCCCTGACCAACCAAGTCGAATTCCCAACCGAGGAACTCGCTGCTGGCGGTATTGAAAGCTTGGGCTCCAAAGGCATAGCTCCCGGCAAAACTCGCGGTCGAGGTGTCGGTTTGCGGAGTTACGACTCCAGTCCCGTTGAGGGTGAATCCATCGAGGTCGGCCAGCAGAGCGCCACCTGTTCCGCTGGTTGTGTTATTCGGATCGTTCAGGTTGAGATTTGGATCGGTCATGTACATTCCGAGGACGCTGACGTCGCCCAAGTCTCCGGCTGCGATCGTCAAATTGCCATAGCCGTTGCTCTGAATGGTATAGGTGCCCGCGATAGTCGCTTTGGGAACGAGGAGGCCATAGCCGAATTCATTGTCGTCCGCAATGCCTGTCGTGAGGTCGCCGTTGCCATCCGTCGTAAACATGCCCGCAGCGGCGTAGAGAGCGCCGAACGAGTTGCTTTCGACTCCGAACACGGAGCTTCCGAGCGATGCGCTGCTGAAAGTACCCGTGCCCTGGCCAAATGCTGAGCCGATGGCCGAATCGTCGTTGCCGTTGCCGGTGTTTGGATTATCCACATCGATGAGCCGTATCGCTTCCGGACCAACGACGTAATAGTTGAGTTGTATCCCCAGAGCGGAGCTAGTGATCGAGCCGCGCCCGAAAGCGTCGGGTGCGGTGATAGTTCCGGTGAAAGCTGTTGCAAGCGTTGGAGTCGTCGCCGCTCCCATATCATCAATGTCGAAAGTACCCGTCAGGGTTGTGCCGCCGCCTGAGATCGAGAACACACCGCCGTAAACCACCGCAAGATCGCCGGAATCCACGCCGGAAAGAGTGAAGGCATAGTTGCCGTCGTTGAGCGCGCTCGACAGGGTCTGCGTGTCCAGGCTGCCGCTGGAGGTTGCCGTCCCGTCAAACTGAATGATGAGCGCGTGGTTCAAGTTCACAAACTGAACGCCCAGGGTTTCGACGCCGTCCTGGCCCAAACTCGAGTTGTTGGTCGTAAGCGTGAGTGTTCCCTGGCCAGTCGTAGGATCCACGATCAGCGCGCCTGTTCCGGGCAGGATTATGTCGGGGGAGGGCTCCGGCGAGTTAAGTCCGAACCCGTCGTTGTAGTCTTGTTCGCCGCCCAGGACATTGCCATTACCGTCGACGCTCACCGAGCCGGCGAGCGCGTAGAAATTAGGACCCTCGTTGAGCGCCTCCAGTCCGCTCACGTAAAACGCGTAATTGATCGCTGTGTTGGTCAGAATAAAGTTGGCCGGCTCGGCTCCGGAGGCAACCGTAGCCGTGACCGTATAAGTTCCGACCGATCCATTCGCGGTGAACGGCGCCGACGTCGCCATGCCACTGGCATTGGTCGTGGCCGTATTCACGCCCCCGGCGAATGTGCCGCTCGGTCCTGCCGCTGGAACTTCGAAGGTGACCGTCGCCCCGCTAACCGGCGATCCGTTCGCAGTTACGGTTGCCACCAAGGGCGCTGCGAATCCGGCGTTGACGGTTGCGCTTTGCGGCGTACCGCTGGTTGCGGTGATCGAGATGACTGCTCCGGTAATGTTGGTCAGAGTGAAAGTGGCTGGCGCTAGCGCTCCAACCGTAGCCGTTACTGCATAAGCGCCCGCCGTCGCATTTGCTGTAAACGGCGACGAGGTCGCCATACCGCTTGCGTCGGTAGTGTCCGTCTCGGTAGTTGTTGAGTTGGCGAATGTACCGCTCGCTCCTGACGCCGGAGCCGTGAACGTCACCGATGCGCCGGTGACTGGGTTCTGATTACTGTCCACAACCGTGGCGACCAGCGGTGCTTCAAACGCCGTGCTGATGGTTGCGTCTTGCAGGGAACCACTCGTCGCCGTAATGGATGCCGGGGGACCCGAAGTGTTCGTCAGGCTGAAAGTAGTCGTCGCGATCACGCCCGCTACTGAAGCCGTCACCGCATAGGCTCCGATCGTTCCATTGGCAGTGAATGTCGACGAGGTCATAGCCACGCCGCTCGCATTCGTTGTATCCGTTTCCGAATTCGTTGAACTGGAGGCGAAGGTGCCACTCGCTCCCGACGCCGGGGCCGTGAAGGTCACAAACGCGCCGCTGACCGGGGCTCCGCCCATCGTTACTGTTGCTACTAGCGGCGCTCCAAATGGAGTGTTGAGCTGCGCACTTTGCGGAGTTCCGCTCGTCGCCGCGATTAATTCAGCGGGTGGATTGAAGTTCGAGCTATTGCAACTCGTCAAGAAAACTGAGGCGGGGACAATCAGTGCCAGAAAAAGTATGCCGAAAAAGCTGGGGCGCGCTGGGCGGCTCGTTTTCATAGCGATTCCCCTTTCTGACCCGCGCGTTTACGTGCCTGCGGCGGCAGGAGGACGCCATGTTCGTTGCGGAGGGTATAGACCTCGCCGTCCACTTTCACGGTGCGGACCAGGAGAACTGGCTTTTCCTTTATCGTCTTCATGACCCCGGTCGCCTCAATCTGCTGACCGGCGGCGACCGAGACCGCGCCGTACCCTCGCAAGCCAAACATTCCCAGACTCGCATCCACCTGACCGGAGGAGGTCGCGAGGAGCAAGTGCGAACCCGTAATCATTCCGGGACCGGCGTTCGCGAGCACACTCGAGACAGTACCCATCACTGTCAGTTCCTCGGTGGCATCGTAACGGGAAGGCGCGGCAGATTTTGTGGTTTGCGCCTGAACCAGCGGGATCGAGGAGATAAGGAAGAAGATTACCCATATAAATAGGCCGACCCTCAGTCGTTTCATCAATGCCTCCGAGTTGAATCTCGATTCGGAATTTCCATTTGGATCTCTGGTGCTGCACCATACGCCGAACCAATTCTCGATTGGAAGATCAATTGAAGGCGCGATCCTCCAAATGAAGCCGCGGCGTTGGCCGCCAGTCTACTCCGAGTTTCGGCTGATTTGAACGGCTAAGTGTGCAGTTCAACCCCCGGTCACATTCCATGGAAAGGGACGAGAGCGGGCGCCGATTCTAGATCATTGCGAGGTACGAAGTCGAGCGATAGCTCGAGCATCGCCGGTTTATCGACAATCACTGGGGAACAAGAACACCTCTGTTTTTTTATTTCACTTGCCCAGATAAATACATCTCGGCCACGCGATCCGCGAAAGTTATTGGTTTGGCTTCATCAAGATTGGTCAGAACGACCACGGTGAGTTGGTCGTCGAGGTAACGCGAGATCACCGTTTCGAAACCCTGCCATGCGCCCTCGTGTTCAACTACGCGGTGTCCTTTCTTGGACTCGACAAACCAGCCGAAGCCGTATTGCCCGGAATTCGGTTTGCCATTTTTTAACTGTGCGACAGTCCACATCTCGTCCAGGCTCGAGCGTTTCAGAAGCCTCTGCGTGTACAGCGCGGCGTCCCACTTGGCGAGATCCAAAATCGAAAAGTACAGGCTGCCGTCCGCGGTCGTGTTTACGGTAGGCGAAACCCACTCCTGATTCTTCAGTTCCCCTTTGACCAAGCGGTATCCCGCGGCACGGTTGGGCACAATGTCCGCCTCACTGATGATGCGCGTTGTGCTCATATCCAGAGGCCGGAAGATGCGTTCTTCGAGAAAGTCTCCATAAAACTTGCCCGTGACTTTGTGAATCAGAATTCCCAGGGTTAGATAGCCGAGATTGCTGTAACTCCAACTCGTTCCCGGTGGGAACTCTGGCGGAACATTCTCGACGATCTTGAGCTCCTGCGCTTCGGTGTAATCCTTACGCATGTCGAAATCTTTCGGATAATCGGTGAATCCAGCCGTATGGCTCAGCAGTTCCCGAATCGTGATCTGCTTCCATGAGGCAGGCGCATCGGGAAAGTACTTCGTGAGCGGATCCTCCAGCCCGATCTTGCCTTCTTCGACCAGCATCATGACCGCGGTTGCAGTGAACTGCTTGCCCATGGACCCGGATTGAAAAATTGTTTCCGGCTTGACCGGAACCTGCAATTCCACGTTCGCCAAACCGTAGCCTTGCGCCCGGATGATTTGGCCTCCTCGCGAAACCAGAAGAGCGAGGCCGGGAATGTGCTGCGTCGCCATTTCCGCCTGGACGAATTTATCCACCGCATCGGTCTGATCCGCGGACGATGCATGCCGCAGTGACCCGACAACAATCAAAGCAAGGACTGTCCAACGCCATAATCTCAGGTTGATCTTCATAGTCTGCTGGCCAACAAACGGTGAGCAATGCTGCGCTAATCGGGACCGTTTGCGCGCGCGCCCGATGTTACTCTATGAGTGCGAATCGCTGGAAATCATTTTCATGGATGTTCTCAAGCAACTTTTTGAGCGGCATTTTCACTCGCCCGTCGAGCGGGTCGAGCCCCTGCAGGGCCAACTCGGCGGTTCTGGCCGCAGGATCATCCGCCTTTCTGACGAAAAAAACAGCGCGATCGGCATCCTCTATGACGTGCGCGAAGAAAATGTCGCCTTCCTCGAATTTTCACGGCATTTTCGCCAGCACGGCCTGCCGGTGCCGAAAATTTACGGCGAGGACTTGAACCAGGGCGCTTATCTTGAAGAAGACCTTGGCGGCACCACTCTGTTCGAATTCCTTTCGATGCATCGTAATGACGATCATCGCAACGTCGACCATCGCAGCGGCCCCGCCATTGCTCCCGAAGCGGTCGCGGCCTATCGCAAAGTGGTCGCCGTGTTGCCGCGCTTTCAAGTCGAAGCGGGACGCGACTTGAACTATAAAGTCTGCTATCCGCGCTCGAGCTTCGATCGTCAGTCCATTGCGTGGGATTTGAATTATTTCAAATATTACTTTTTGCGGCTCGCCGGCATTCCCTTCAACGAGCAGGCGCTCGAAGACGATTTCAGCCTCTTGACGAAATTCCTGCTGAGCGCCAGCCGTGATTATTTCCTCTATCGCGATTTCCAATCCCGCAACATCATGCTGCGCAAAACTCCAAGCAAAGTTCCCAATGAGGCCGAGCCGTTTTTCCTCGACTACCAAGGCGGCCGCAAAGGCGCCCTGCAGTACGACATCGCTTCTCTTCTGTACGACGCCAAGGCCGACCTGCCTCCGGACCTGCGCCAGCAACTCCTTGATCACTATCTCGACACGCTCGCCGGATTCCTCGATCTCAATCGCCCGGAGTTCATGCGGTTTTACTATGCCTACGTGTATGTCCGCATCATGCAGGCGCTTGGGGCCTATGGCTTTCGCGGATTTTACGAGCGCAAGCAGCATTTCCTGCAAAGCGTTCCCTACGCGCTGAAAAACCTGCGCTGGCTGCTGCACAATGTGGAGTTGCCCATCGCGTTGCCGACGCTGATGGAAGCTTTCAAGAGCATGGTGGCCTCGGACAGGCTGCAAGGCTTGACGACGACATCTCAGCCGGAAAAATTGACGGTGCGGATTTTCAGCTTTTCATATCACCGGGGATTGCCGCAGGATGATACGGGCAACGGCGGTGGATTTGTTTTCGATGGCCGCAGCTTGCCGAATCCAGGGCGCGAAGAACGTTTCAAAACTCTCACCGGCAAAGACGCGGCGGTGATCGACTATCTCAGCCAGCAGGAGAGCGTGCATCAGTTCCTGGCAAGCGCATTGGCGATGGTGGATGCGAGCGTGAGCGCTTATCAGCGCCGTGGCTTCAAACATCTGATGGTGTCGTTTGGGTGCACCGGGGGCCAGCATCGCTCCGTCTATCTCGCGGAGCAGCTAGCAAAGCATCTGCGCGGCAAGGATGGCTTGGAAGTCGTGGTCCGTCATCGCGAGCAGGAGCAACTGAACTCATGAAAGCGATGATTCTGGCCGCGGGCCTGGGGACGCGATTGCGTCCGCTCACCAATGACCGGCCCAAAGCACTGGTCGAAATCGACGGCCGCACGCTGCTGGAAATCGCGCTCTCCCGTTTGCGCAGCTTTGGAATTCATGAGGTGATCATCAACGTTCATCACTTCGCCGACATGGTTGTGGAGTATCTGAAGGCGAACGACAATTTCGGTATGCGCATCGAAGTCTCGCGCGAAGAAGCGTTGCTCGACACTGGTGGCGGCCTGAAAAAAGCTGCTTATTTCTTTGAAGATTCCAGCCGCAGTAAGGAACCCTTCATCGTGCACAATGTCGACGTCCTCAGCACCATCGACCTTCAGCGCATGATCCAATTCCATAATGATAATCAGGCTCTTGCCACGCTGGCGGTGCAGGATCGGAAGACCTCCCGCTACCTGCTGTTCGACGACCAACTTCGGCTATGCGGCCGGCGAACTGGGAGCGATCCCGCGGAGTTAGTTGGCGGCCGCCAACCAGCGCAAGCGCTGGCTTTTTCCGGCATCCACGTTGTTTCTGCGCGCCTGCTTGCGATGCTGAGTGAGGAAGGCGCGTTCTCCATCATCAACTCTTATCTGCGCCTCGCTGCGAAGGGAACAAAAATTCTTGCCTTCCGCGCCGACGAATATTACTGGCGAGATCTAGGCCGGCCGGAGAACGTGACGCAAGCTGCCCAAGATCTCAAACAAGGAATCATCAAGCTGTAGTTAGGCGTCGCTCCTCAGTTGACCCTCGCAACTGGTACTCTCAGACGTGACACCGAAATTCCGGAGACCGCACCTCATTGCCGCCAATTGTTAATGCGCAGGAAATTACGAAAGCATTCGGAGCGAACCCGCTTTTCCAGAATGTTTCGTTCACCATTTCTGACGGGGACCGTATCGGATTGATTGGCCCAAACGGATCCGGCAAATCCACTTTGCTCCGCATTCTGGCTGGCGAAATCGCTGCCGACAGCGGGGAAGTATCGTTTCGCAAACGGACACGCCTCGCCTGCGTCGAGCAAGATTCGCGATTTGAACCTGGCGCCACGGTGCGTTCGGTGGTAGAAAGCGCTCTCGATCGTTGTGGTGTGACCGGAACGGAGCGCGGGGCGCGCTTTGCCGAGACTCTCGGCCGAGCTGGTTTTGAAGATCTCGAAGCGCACGCCACCGAGTTGTCTGGCGGCTGGCAGAAGCGTCTCGCAATCGTAGAGGCGCTGGTGCAGCATCCCGACATACTCCTGCTCGATGAGCCCACCAACCACCTTGATCTCCTCGGAATCATGTGGCTTGAAGATTTGCTGGAGCAGGCCTCATTCGCGAGCGTCATCGTCAGCCACGACCGCTATTTTCTTGAGAACGTCACCACCGACATGGTCGAGCTCAATCGCATTTATCCCGATGGGTCGCTGCGCGTCCGCGGCAACTACAGCGCCTTTCTCGAAAAGAAAGAAGAATTCCTGCACGCGCAGTCGCGGCGGCAGGAGGCGCTGGAAAACCTTGTCCACGGAGAAATCGAATGGCTCCGCCGCGGCGCGAAAGCACGCACGCGCAAGTCGAAAGCGCGCATCAGCAAAGCCGGCGAACTTATGGGGGAACTTGCCGACTTGAACGAGAGAACGCGCAGCACGACAGCGCAAATCGATTTCTCAGCCACCGACCGCAAGACCAAGCGCTTGATCGAACTGCAGGATGTTAGCTGCACCATGGGAACTCGCGCGTTATTCCAAGGCCTCAACTTTATTCTCACCGCTGGAATGCGCGTAGGCCTCGTGGGTCCGAATGGCAGCGGCAAGACGACCTTGCTCCGCTTGTTGCAGGGAGACCTCGTCCCAACCAGCGGAGAGATTCGCCGCGCCGACTGGTTGCGCATCGTCTACTTCGACCAGACCCGCACCCTCGATCCCGACGTGACCCTGCGCCGGGCGCTCGCGCCGGACGGCGATTCTGTCGTCTATCGCGATCGCGTCATTCACGTCGCTGGATGGGCAGCGCGTTTTCTTTTTACCGGGGAGCAACTCAGCCAGCCGGTTGGGCGGCTTTCCGGAGGCGAGCGGGCGCGAGTTCTGATTGCGCAACTCATGCTGCAGCCCGCCGACATTTTGCTGCTCGATGAACCTACCAATGATCTCGACATCCCGACGCTGGAGATTCTGGAAGAAAGCCTGATCGATTTTCCCGGATCGCTCGTGCTGGTAACTCACGACCGCTACATGCTCGATCGTGTCTCCTCGATCGTGCTTGGACTGAACGGGAAAGGCGGCGCCGATGTCTTTGCCGACTACGCGCAGTGGGAGGCTTGGCAGGCAGAGAGCACGAAGGCCGACTATGCAACCGCCGTGGCGACTTCGAAGGCGACGCCCGCTTCCGCGTTAGCAGGTCCCCCGAGAAAGAAACTTTCCTATCTCGAGGCGCGGGAATACTCGACCATTGAGCAGCGAGTGGAAGAAGCGGAGCAGTTAGTGCAAGCGAAGCGCGCGGAACTGGAGGATCCAGCCAACGCGATGGATGCTCCGCGTCTCGTAGCTGCGCAGGCCGCGCTGGAC
>JBEKLO010000067.1:0-23769 GCA_050010155.1 Terriglobales bacterium | reverse complement strand
TCGGCAGGAACGTTTTATGGCGGGTGGCCCACCTTCAACGACTTTTGTGTACACCATTCCCGCTCAGGATGCCCCACGTTGGTAATGCCCGCAAGATCAAAAGCGCGGGCCACCCGGTCGAATGGTTTATAAACTTCCGGTTGGGACTGCGCCGGCAAGACATTCCAAAGGAATTTTCAACTGAGAACACTTTGGGTGGTGACTCTGTGCTTCGCTGCGGCGCGTGGTTAGGGAGAGCCTGCCAGCTCTGGGTGTCTGAAGAAGGTTCGTTGCATCGCGAACCCTCAGTTACATCCTTTTGACGTTCTAAGCGGGTTCCGTGCCCTCAAGACGACGATGCCTTACGCAAGACACGCGTCGGAAAGCGATGTTGCGCAACGGACAGCTGATGAACCGGCATGGGAGACATTCTTTGGCCCAGCCATGCCGCAACAGCTGCGGGATCAAATCGCACCGATGCGCCGATCTTGAACGAAGGAATACGATTGCCGGCGGCGAGCTTGTAGAGTTGCCGCTGGCTGATCCTCAGAAGAATGGCAAGTTCCGAGACAGTAAGAGCTTGAGATTTTTCTTGCAAGATTTCAACCAAGTTCATGGATTTACACCTTCTTTGGCGGCTCCGCATAACAGAACGTGGTGTCCGGGAAATGCGGACATTCGTGCGCTTGCCATCGTTTTGAAGCGCGCCGCACGCCTTCGCTCTGACTTCATTAGATCAGTTCGCTGATTCCGTCAAACGGATTTGACGCTGCGGGACGGTGGTCAAGAAAAAGAAGAGCCCAGGAGACTAGGGGGAATCTTTCAGTCGGGCTTGACTCGGCTCCGCAAAAGAGCGGGGTCCGAGCCGGGGGAGAGACAGAAAGGAACAACCAGTGCAGAGTGCTCGAAGCGAACCTGGGTCAACGAGCCATCGCCACCAATTGTCCCCGCCGCGGCTCGGTGCTGATCGAGGGGGAGAATGCCGTTGCCAGCAGTCCACCGTTTACTTTGCGACGGATATCGCTACCTCGCGCATCTTTAAGGTAAATCATTGTCGTTTTCACGTTCTTGTGGCCAAGCCAGGCGGCGACGGTTCGAATATCCACACCGCTCTGTAGATGCATGGTGGCAAACGTGTGCCGGAATTTGTGAAGGTAGAACCGTTCGCAATACGGCCCGTCTGCACAGCTGCGACCTTGTTTATCGACGCAGCGGCCGCAATTCAGCTCGGCGCGCTCGGCCACAGCTTTGCAGTCTTCGAGAAACTCATCTGATGGTTTGCCGCCGCACCGGATAAGCGGAGCCTTCGAATGGGGGCGGGAAGGAAATATCAATTCGCTGCTCGACCTTTTCCGTCGGGCCCTTAGCAACTCGACCAAAGCATCCGGGATCGGAACTTCACGGCATTGCTTGCCCTTGGGGCTAAATTTGTAGTGCGGTTTTGGGGTGACCCGAACAATTCCCGCTTCCAGATCGACATCGTCGAAGAAAGCATGGCGGACCTCTTGGTCGCGGAAACCTGTGTGCAGAAAGAACTGAAAGAGGATGTATTCTTCATGGTTACAGGCGTTGAAAAATCGCTGCATTTCCTCGGCCTTGTAGGTCTCACGCTCAGGCTCGGTGTAGGTGGGCCAGTCGTCGTCCGCCAGCAACCCGCTGACGCCGAACTTCTTCAGGAACTGCACCACGATGATGGTTTTGTTTTTCACTGTGCGGGCGCACATGCCAAGCTTGTAGAGGTAGGCCTGAAAGTCCATGAGGTCGTCGCGATCGACGCTCTGGATCGTGGCCTTTTCGAGCGACGCCTTAAACAGATTGAGCGTTTGGCGGTAGTGGACGTAGGTGGAACGCGCCTTGTTCATTTCCACGTCGCGTAGGTACTTGGCGCTGGCATCCTGAAGGTAAGTCATTCTCGCGGACGGCTCGGGTTCCTTCACCTCGACGCCGGTTGAGCGCAGGTTCAGGATGGCTCGTTGCCTCTGGGCAGCGGCCAGGATCTCGGAGGGAATCGTGCCCACTGCCTGACGACGGCGGCGACCTTCGTGGCGCCACTCGATGAAATAGCGGCCTTCGGGATGGCGGATTTCCACACCTTCGATGAGGACCGTATCCCAGCGAATGTTACCGTTCGGTTTGCGGGCGAGGGGAGCGAAGCGCCAGCCTTCGTCGAGCTTGATGTACTTGATGATGTTGACGCGATCGGAATAGGTATTGGTCGGCATGGCCTGTCCAAACAATTGAAAAAATCGGCGAGGAAACTCCTAAGCCGTGGTGGACAGTATGGTGGACAGTAAGGGCCCTGTCAAACGGTATGTTGTTGATTATGATGGATCGGTCTGATGAAAAAGTGCAAGCTGGCGTTCTACCGCTGAACTACTCCCGCTCAACGTGGTTAGACTACCATTCTGCTGCGCTCAAAACAACGGCGGAAGCACCCTCGCTGCGTATCCTTTTGGACAATCTTGCGATGCCGGCGGTCTAACAAACCTGACCAATGATGACGAAACGGGCTGCGCGCATGACGGCAGTGGCACTCAATGCTCATACAATACGGGATAGAAAAAAATCCAAGCGCCTCCGCCTGAGGCATTGGCATAAAGTAGATCGAAAGAGTGCGCGCCGCTCGACCCGGTGAAGACGGCGGATTCCTCAGTGGGTGCTGTAACGAAGGGGTTGAATCCCGATATTGGCTGCCGGTCGATTTTGAGAGCAACCCCATCATCGTGCAGGATCTGAATCTTCTGGCCGTTTGCGAGCCTCGCAGTTCCTGTGAACTCGATCAGGATTCCCCATGTAGGGCCACTCATCGCGGTGTCAGGACCGGCCGCCGCGCCATCCAGATTGGGATTCGGAATGCCTGAAAACTTCAGCTCGGATATTCGGTTTGCACAACCGTTCAGAAAGGTCATCAAGGTGTAACACCGATCTGGTATCCCGCCGTTGAAGGAGATGGATGCCGTCGTGAACAGGGCATCGGGAGTGCGGTTCGGTGGCGGGAAAATCACGTGCGAAGCCTCGGCCACACTGACGACCCAAATCTTTCCCTGGATCTGTCGTGAACCCTGATAGAGGGTAGACGAACGAGGTGAGGAATTTTCCTTGTCCGATGCCGATCCATGTTCGAGAGCCAATGCATTGGGATACTGGGCAGCGGAATTGATCGCGGTCTGAGCATCCGAAAGAATAGGGGTAGCTCCGTGCACCACTCGCCGATTCCATTTGGCGGCATATAGAAAAAGTCCAACGAAAACGACGATCCCAGCGGAGAGTGCGAAAAGAACCCATTTTCGCCGATCTGGGGCTGTGTTGGGCTCTAAGGGCGCGGTCTCCTCAACCCGGTCCATTACGTTAGCGACCAGGTCCTGTTCGGCGTCGGATTCGTTCGCTTTGTTTGAAGGCTCTTCAGCGATCTCGTAGGGTGCAATAAAGCGATACCCTTCTCCCGGAAGTGTCTCGATATAAAGAGGCTTGGCCGCCGACTCTCCGAGAGCGATCCGCAACTTGCGGAGTGACGCATTGATGCCATGTTCGAAGTCTACAAAGGTGTCGGACGGCCATAACTCGGCGCGCATCTGCTCTCGACTGACAATCTCGCCGTGACGGTTCAGAAGAATCTGCAGAAGTTGGAAAGGTTGTCCGCGCAGCCGGATTTTCGTGCCCGATCGATACAGTTCCCGGACAACGGTCCGCACCTCAAACGGCCCGAAACGATAAATACTCATGGCCCCACTCCACTCGTGAGTGCAGAGGACCAGTATCTTACCACCGGATCTCACATCATGCTCAGAGTATTCACACCCTGTTATGCCATCATTTCAATCGCTTACGGGCTTACCTCGAAGTCATCTGACAACCTACCTGGATTTCACCCGGAGATCATTGCCAACAACTACCTACTCCGGTCAGACTCCACCCGTTTTTCCCCACTCTCCGGCAGCGGGCGGTGGCTTCCCTGGAACCCAACTCAATCGGAAAAAGGAGAATTACGCCATGACCCGTACCATGCAAAATCTGAAAACCCAGTTTGCGGTATTGTTGCTAACCACCCTCTGCCTTGTGACTAGCGCGTTGGCGCAAGTAACTCCCCTAGGCGACTCGTACACTAACAGTGCCGATCCAACCACGAACTATGGCGCGAAAACCCTGCTCGATGTCGATGGCGCATCGCAGGCAACGTACATTCAATTTAATTTGTCGTCGATCCCGACCGGAGCCAGCATCAGTCAAGCCACGCTGAAGCTCTATGTCAACGCAGTATCCACTGCGGGCGCGTTCCAGGTATATTCCGTCAACGGCGCTTGGGCCGAGAACACCATTACCTATGACCTAGCCCCCGCTCTTGGAAGCGTGATCAATTCTGATGTGCCGATCACTACGGCGGACAAGAACCAATACATTCTTATTCCAATGACCTCGACAGTACAGGGATGGGTGAGCAACCCCTCATCTAACAATGGCGTTGCGCTGATCGCCGTCAGTAACTTCGATGCCACTTTCGACAGCAAAGAGAGCACGTCGACAAGCCATCCGCCAGAATTGGATATCGTGTTTGCGGGCGACGGGACAATCACTGGCGTTAATACGGAAAGTGGAAGTGGGCTGACTGGTGGCGGCACCAGTGGCACTCTGAATCTATCCTTGACCACCGGATGCGCGGCGAATCAAGTACTGCAGTGGAACGGCAGTTCCTGGGCCTGCGCTGCCGTAGGTACGGGCACCATCACGGGCGTAACCGCAGGGACGGACCTGAGCGGCGGGGGAACCAGCGGCAATGTCACACTCAATGTGAACACGGCAGCCCTGAATTCCGTTTATCCGCAGTTGGCGGCTAACAACACCTTCACCGGCAATCAAACGGTGAACGGAAATCTGAGCGCGACCGGCGTGGTAACGGGCAGCGGCTACCAGATTGGAAGCAACTTATTCGGCTTCGGCAGCTTCGCGAATGGGAATGCTTTTCTTGGATTTGCCGGGAATACGACTACAACGGGTGAGTTCAACACCGCCGTCGGCGGTACTGCGCTCCTGGCCAACACCAGTGGTCACTCCAACTCGGCTACCGGCTACCTCGCGCTGACTGCAAACACGACGGGTTTCTACAATGCTGCATTCGGCAACCAGGCGCTTCACCAAAACACTACTGGCGGCTACAACGTCGGCATAGGCGCTTATGGCGGACAAACGATCGATGGAAACCCCTTAACAGGGACGAACCTTACGGCGTTAGGGTCCGGCTCCGCTTTCGGAAACGATTCCATTACCAACTCCACTGCGATTGGCTCGAATGCCGTGGTAAGCGAGAGTAATGCTGTCGTTCTTGGCTGCATCAATGGTGTGAACGGTTGCACAAGTTCTGTCAATGTAGGCATCGGAACGTCCAGTCCCGCAGCAGCGCTCGACGTGCGAGGCAGCGGTTCTGGCGGAAGCACCACCAACACCATTTCGGTGATCTCCAGCGCGACGGGCGCATCTGCCATATTCGCCACGAACTCTGCGACCTCCGGCAGTGCGGACGGAGGCTACTTCCAGACCGCTAGCCCCTCGGGCAGCGCCGTCGTGGGCGTCAACAACGCGAGCGGCGCCGGGGGCTCCTCCGCTGCGTACTTTCAGGGCAACGTTTTCGTCACCGGCACTCTCAGCAAGGGTAGCGGGTCTTTCAAGATCGACCACCCCCTTCATCCAGCGGATATGTATCTCTATCACTCGTTCGTCGAGTCTCCCGACATGATGAACGTGTACAACGGAAACGTCGTTACCGACAAGCGCGGCGTTGCTACGGTAGTTTTGCCGGATTATTTCGACGCTCTGAATCGTGACTTCCGGTACCAATTAACTACGATTGGGACATTTGCCCAAGCCATGGTGTCGCGAAAGATTGGACACAATCACTTTGTCATCCGCACCAGCAAGCCGAATGTGGAGGTCTCCTGGCAAGTAACTGGGATTCGCCATGACGCTTATGCTGAGGCGCACCGCATCCAGGTGGAAGAGCAAAAGTCGGCCACGGAACAGGGTCACTACCTGCATCCCGAATTGTTCGGCGCGTCAGCCGAGCAGGCGATCGGGTACGTGGCTCCCGCAATTCCGGCTCATGAAGAAACCGCTCAGGGGTCGTCGCCGAAACCCGCACGATAGTCTCATGATGGGTCGCTCGTCAGACCCCGGCAGTAGCTGGGACGGATGACGGGCAGCCCATCCGATTTTTAGAGTCTTTAGGGCGGTCGCTTTGCAGTAATATCTATCGCATTTGCCGGAAACGAATTCGTGGACTGGAGATTTCAACATGAACCACCGAAGGATAATGCTGATTGAGCTCGTATTCTGCCTGTCGCTAACCGCTAACGCTCAACTAAGTGGTCCGGGAGGCCTTGTGTTCGACAGCTCGGGCAACCTGTGGGTCGCAAATTGGGGCCCGAACCAGGTGCTCGAATTAAATCCGAAGACCGGAGTAATCCTTAACACCATCACTGACGGAGTGAATGGTCCAAGCCGCCTGCAACTCGTGGGCGTCGACCTATGGGTTTTGAACACAACGGGCAACAACATTACGGTTTATACAGATCTTGGCAGCCCGGGTGCGAAGCTCGTCCAGACAATCAGTACTGGCAGTGAGATCGAGTTTTCGCTGGGGGCAGCGGTCGACGCCTACGGTGACCTTTACATTTCAGGCGTTAATTCTCACAACATCGTTGCTTATAACATCGACGGCGGATTGGTTGAGACTCTTGTCACCGACAAGCAAAAGTTTTCATATTATGCGCCCGGCGTGATGGTCATCTACGGACAGGATATCTATGTCGGTTTCGGACCCAATGTCGGAGAAAACGCCGTGATTGCCTACAACGTGGGCGAGTTCCTGACGGGTGATCCCGAAGAGAAAGCACTCTATAACAACAATGTCGACACTGGTCCTACCGGGATCGCATTTGACAGCAAGGGGAACATCTATATCGCCGAGTACACGAGCAACACGGCAATCGTGTACAGCCCCGACGGCGAGGGCTTGCTTGAGATCAATCCGGGCGGCCCCGGCGGGGCGACACAACTGGTGAATGGGCCTGAGGGAATAGCGGTGGACAGCAGGGGACACATCTATGTCTCGAACTCCAACAACAACGACATAGCGGTCTTCGAGGGGCTGAACGGTAAGAGACCAGGCAAGCTGCTTTACAACCTGTATTAAGAGTAGCTGGACGGGAATCCTTTGCTCAGCAGTCGGCCGCAGGACCGACTTACGATCTCCCGGCCGCGTGCTTTTCGATGCTTTATCGCGGCGGAGTTGGGACTGGACCTGCGGAGTTGTCGAGGCTCAGCTTGTCCGGTGCGGGGTGCGGTTCGCTCGATCCTTCCTCGAACGGCGATGGCGCGCCAAACAACGGCTCTTGCAGCGAATCGGGCGCTGAGCGGGCTTGCTCGGGCCGAATTCCCCTGGCTTCCACGATCGACCATCGCCAATCTTCGTCCGGGCCGGGAGTGATCCCGATATCTTCGTGAAACGTGGTGGTGCTGAAAGGTTTGGCCTCCGCCTTGAGGTGATAGAGGAGGGTTACGTCCGAACGACGCTCGACGGCAACCGGCATGTTGTTTTGGGCGGCAGGAATCACACGCGCGCGCGCGCCCATTTCAGCGTTCTCTCCTGGCTTGCGTTCCAGCGTTAGGCCAATGGTGATTTCACGCAGATCCCAGTCCGTTCCGTTGAACACTTCCAATTGCAACGCTTCATCCTGAATCGAGCCGGGACCGTCAATCTTAAGCAACTCGTTCAGAGGCAAGTCTTCGACAAGCACGGGTTTGATTAGCAAGGAACTGGCGCGGGCGTTGAAAGACAAACTGCAGGTTACATCGGGCGACGACACTTTCACCGTGTTGTTGGCAGTGTCGATGGAAAACACCGTCTTATCTTGTTTGGCGGGCCGGGCCTTCCTTGCGTCCTCCATGACCTGGGCCAGATTATCGTTATCGATTATTGTGCGGGCGGGCTCCGGAGCAACAGGGGCGGAGGCTGGTTCTGACTGCGGCTGCAACTTGCTGCTGCGCACCTGGCGTGCCAAGTCACCGAGCGACTGGGCATCGTCCTGCGCTCGAGCCGCCAACGGATACAGCATAAGCAGGAGCAGCGCGGAGACTGGCGCAACAGAGCGCAAACTGGGGAGTGGGGATCGCATTGTTTCGGTCGCGGCGGAGCGTATGCGCCCGCAGCAGTCCATACAGAAAGTTTAGGCGAGATAGGACGGAAGAGAAGTTACGGAAGGAAACCGATGGTACTAGCACTTCCAGGTTCTGGCAAGAAACTGAAAATTGGGAAAGAGCATGAAGCGCGCACGGATCGAAGCGACGCGCAACGGGGCGCGTTTCATGCCCTTTTCCCAGTCGTTACTTACAGCAGGCCAGAGGTACGGAAACGGGCGATTGGATCGGTTACCCGCATTGGTTGACGCTTAAAAACCCAGCGCGCCACCGCAATTCCCAATGCCGCATATGCCAGATGCCAGATTTTCATAGGTCGCTCCCCACGCTAGACCTTGGGGAGAGACTACGAAGGTCCCGTCGTAAACCAACCCTAACTCGGCTTGTTTGGAAGGTCTAGGCCACGAAGGTGCTATAAATCTGGGCAAAAAGTAATCGAGGTAACCAAGTACGGTAATCAGGAGAAGGACGAATTACTTGGAATTTTCGGTCCAATTTTCAATCCACCCGCCGCCGACCACAATGTCTCCATCGTAGAAAACAGCTGCCTGGCCGGGCGTGATGGCGCGTTGTGCTTGGTCAAAAGTGACTTGGACTTCGTCCGGCCCGGCTGACTCAATAACGGCGGGTGACGGTTGATGCTTGTGGCGGATCTTCACTGTCACCCGCTTGGGTTCCGACAGTTCCGCCGTCGCAATCAGGTTCACCCTGCGAGTGCGGAGAGTACGCGAGTAAAGCTCGTCGTCCTTGCCAACTACGACCTGCCGCGTGTCGTTGTTGATCTGAATCACATACAGAGGCGAACCCGTCGCTACGCCGAGTCCCTTACGCTGGCCGATGGTAAAGTTGTGAACGCCGGCGTGCTCTCCGATTACGTTGCCGTCGGTCATGACCATCTCGCCGGCTACGTCGGTAGGCGTGCTTCCCTGCTCGCTGAGATAAGCTTCGAGAAAACGCTTATAGTCGCCGCCGGGGACGAAGCAGATTTCCTGCGAGTCGGGCTTTTCGGCAATCACGAGGTTGTGCTGGCGGGCCAGTTCGCGCACTTCAGGCTTGGTCATGCCGCCGAGCGGAAACAACGTGCGGCTTAGTTGCTCCTGTGTAAGACCGAAGAGGAAGTACGTCTGGTCTTTACTTTTGTCAGCAGGACGCTTGAGCAGCCACCGGTCGAGTTCTTCGTCGAAGACGACTTGGGCGTAATGCCCGGTAGCAACCTTGTCGGCGCCAATCTGCCTTGCCACAATAAGAAGCTGATCAAACTTCAAGTGATTGTTGCAGAGACTGCACGGGATCGGCGTGCGTCCGGCCAGATACTCTTCGACGAACGGCCGCACTACATCGCGCTCGAAACGCTCTTCGTGATTGACCACGTAGTAGGGGATGCCGAGGGTTTCGGCCACGCGGCGGGCATCGTAGACATCGTCGATCGAGCAGCAGCGGCCCTGCACCGATTCGGGCATGCCTTCGTGTCCGGCGAGACGGCGCTGATTCCAAAGCTGCATCGTCAGACCGATGACGTTGCGTCCTTCGGCGCACAGCATGGCCGCGACGGCTGAGGAATCGACTCCTCCCGACATGGCTACGGCGATAGTGTCTGTGTGTGTCATTTAGCAGTTCGTAGTTTGGCTGTTCATGATTCCGATTTGGCTAAGCGCTGACTGCGCTCTTCGGCCACACGGGCGATAACTCGCGCAGCCGCGCCACCGTTGCCGGAATCAACCCCAGAGCAAAGTCTACATCCTCGGCCGTATTCTGTTTGCCGAGGCTGAATCTGATGCTGGCTTTTGCGCGCTCGGGACGCAGCCCCATAGCCATTAGCACGTGCGACGGTTCGATCGCTCCCGAAGAGCACGCCGCGCCGGTCGAGACCGCCAGTCCCTTCAAATCGAGCGCGATCACCAGCGCTTCGCCTTCGACGCCGTCGAAATAAATGTTGGTCGTAGTCGGCACGCGGGGCGCGTCGTTTCCGTTCAAGCCGGTGGCTTCGATTTCGAGCAGTTCCCTCTCGAGGCGATCGCGCGCAGCGGCCATCTTTTGATCATCGCCGCGTTCGAAACCGGCCATGGCCAACTCGGCTGCCTTGCCTAATCCCACGATGCCGGGAACGTTCTCCGTCCCAGCGCGACGCGAGCGCTCATGCCTGCCGCCGTAGAGCATGGGCTCAAGCTGGGTTCCCTTGCGCACGTATAACGCGCCCACACCCTGCGGTCCGTGCAGTTTGTGGCCGGAGATGGTGAGGAGATCGCATCCGATATGGTCGACGTTGATCGGGACTTTGCCCGCGGCTTGCACTGCGTCGGTGTGGAAGTAAATGTCGGCTTCGGCGGCAATCTTGCCAATCTCCGCGACAGGCTCGAGGACACCCGTCTCGTTGTTGGCAGACATGATGGTGATCAACTTCGTATGCGGCCGGAGTGCACGCTTCACATCGTCCGGATCTACGAGGCCGCGGGCATCCACCGGGATGTAGGTGACTTCGCACCCCTGTGCCTCAAGATGTTTGCACGCATTCAGGACCGCGTGATGTTCGATGGTCGATGTGATGACATGGTCGCCGTGGCGCGCAATTCCCGCAATTCCAAAGATGGCTAGATTGTCCGCCTCCGTGCCTCCGCTGGTGAACACGATCTCCGAGGCTCGGCAACCCATCAACGTGGCCACCGATTCGCGAGCGCGCTCGACCGCTGCCCGTGTCTCCTGCCCGTGATGGTGGATGGAGGACGCATTGCCATAGTGCTCGCCAAAGTAGGGGCGCATGGCCTCCAGAACCTCGGGAAGCACCGGGGTGGTCGAATTATTGTCGAGATAGACGCGCCGCATCATACTGCTTCTATTGTACCGAGGTTTGTAGGGCGTTCGGCAGCAGGAGCGCCAAATGGGCGGCTATCTGCAAAGGCGCCCAAACGGCCTATTCCGGCCAGAGCGAGGCTGCCGTCTTGCTCAAGATCTGCTCTCGCATCTCCTCGCCGATGGGCAGAGCCTTGAAGTCCTCGAGGTTGCGTTTGATGTCGGGGACACCCGGGCCGGGCCAATCTGTGCCAAATAGCGTCTTGCGGGCAATCTCTTCGAGCCTCGGAAAATGCGCCAGCAAGGTTTTGGGCGGAATTCCGCTGATATCGAGATAGACGTTCGGGTGTCTCCGGATGAGAAAAAACGCGGTGTGCATCCACAGCGGACGTCCGCCATGGGCGAGGAGGATTTTGAGCTTGGGAAAATCAACGGCAACGTCATCCACGTAGATCGGGTCGCCGTATTTGTTTCGCGCGCCGGGAAAAATCGACGTCCCGGTGTGAAACATGACCGGGATCCCATTCGCTTCCGCGGCCCGGTAGATGATTTCGAGTTCTGTCACTCCGTTCAGATAGTCATTTGGAAAGAGCAGTTGATGCGGCGGATGGATCTTGATCATGCGAATGCCGAGGCGCAAGATGTGCTCGACATCGGCCATGATGTTGGAGGTGTGCCGCGGATGCAGGCTGCCACAGGCGATCAGGCGTTTAGGGTTGTACCGCGTGTAATCGGCGACGAACTGGTTGACCTCAGAAGTAAAGCCGATCACCTCCGGCGCTACGTAGTTGATCAGTGCAGCGCGGTCGACGCCGCAGCGGTCCAGATATTGCAGGAAGGCCTTGGGGGATCGGCAATATTCGGCGATCTCATCGAAATTGGCGCGCTTGCGCTTCATCAGTTCGAGCGCATGCGGCCTCATAAGTTCCATCGGCTCGATGTGGATGTGGCAGTCGGTAATCATGGTCGGTGGTCGGTGGCCAGTTTTCGCTGCCTGCCGCTGAAGCAAATCCTTGCGGTTTAGTTAAGGGCTAAGAGCTAAGTGCCAAAAGCTGTTTTCAGTACAGCGGCACTTTCGGATCCACGGTTCGCGCCCAGCCGTCGATTCCGCCGCGCATGGATTGCACTTTTTCGTAGCCTTGCTGGCGCAACCAATTCGTGACGCTCAACGAGCGCACGCCGTGATGGCACATAACCACGATGTAATCGTCGGGGTTGAGTTCCTGGTGAGCGCGAGTCGGGATGTCGCCCATCGGAATATGCTTTGCACCTTCGATGCGTGAAGCGTCGTATTCCCAAAGCTCGCGAACATCGAGCAGCGTAAATGCGTCTCCGCGCTGTTGCAGCGACTTGACCTGACTGGGCGAAATTTCAAAGTCCATAATTGGATCCTTACGTGTTGAGACGGGGCTTGCCCCGCTTCACTCCGCGGCCCGCGACGCAGCCAGCCGCGTCTTTAGTGACAATCATTCAACCTTCCTGTGCAATTCCGGCGCGCTTGCGAGTGTGGTCAAACTCACCAGCGCCGCCACCGCCCAGAGGCCTCCCGTTCCAATGCGAGCGCTGCGTACATCGGCAGGGGAAATGTTGTGCCACAACGTCAACGTGCATCCGGCTACAAAATTGATAACCAGCACTACGAAAAATATGCGCTCGCGCAGGCATTGCGTGTCAAGCGAGAGGCCAAGGAGCAGTATGATCCAGACGACATAGGTCGCGGCGGTCCAGAGGTCGTGCGGCCATTCGTACTCGTGGTGGGTGACGTGCGCAAAGGAAATCCAAGCGAAGTAGGCACAGCCAACGAACCCTGCCAAGCCCCATAAGGGCGTCCGGCACATCAGGTGGCCGGAACCATTGGGTCCGTTTGCGCCGTTCTCCGTCGCAATCTCGTTCCCGGCTTCGCTAGCGGATCTGATGTCGGCCTTTGCGTTCCCTATTCGCCTGTCCATTTCGGTGTTCGTTTGTCGAGGAAGGCCATGATACCCTCACGCGCGTCCGCCGTCGAGATGAGTTCATCGAAATAGATCTTTTCGGCTCGCGTCAGTCCTTTGTCAAAGTGAAACGCATCCCAAGAGTAGATCGCTTTCTTGGCGTGTGCGAGCGAGGACGGACTCAGTTGGCGGATTTCTGTAAGCGTCTGCTCGACCACCGATTCGAGCTCATCGTCGGCCACGGAGCGATTCGCCAAACCCATGGCCGCAGCTTCGTCCCCGGAAAATTGGCGCCCGGTCAGAATCAATTCCGCGGCGCGCTTCTGGCCGATCAGCGCCGCCAGCGCGGTGGCGGCGACCGGCGGATAGCACGCCAGTTTGATTTCAGGAAATCCCCAGGTGGCATCGCGCGCGGTGTAAACCATATCGCAGACGGAGGCGAGTTCTGCTCCTCCGCCGAGACAAACCCCGCGGACGGCGGCAATCGTGACTTTACGCGAGGCCACGACAGCGCGAATCACCGCATGAAAACTCGTTAGCATCTCGTGAATCTGTTCGGGGAGGTGAGCCTTGATATCCACTCCGGCAGAGAACGCGCGGGCGTCTCCCTCGAAGACAATGACGGAACCTTCTGGGTGCGATTCGATTTCGACGAGCACTCGCTGCAGGTCCAACGTCGTCGCAAGATCAATGATGTTAAGAGGCGGATTGATCAGCTTGATTCGAGCGATGCGCGCCGTGACATTTAAAGTAACTCGACTTGTGGCAGCAGTGGTCATCTTCGGTCGTAGTGTCTACCCCCGCACGAGCTAAACATTGATCGCTGACTTGCGGGGTTCCCCGATCGTCGACAGCGGATCACGCGCACCGACCTTTTCTTTAATCCACTTTTTCTCGTTGCGGATGATATCGAGGAGCAGTTCTTTATCTTTCGCACTGGGCAACTTCTCTTCGCAGTGCTGCTGGTAGCTGCGGTCGTCCAGCGGTTCTCCGGTTTCGCAGTGAAATTTCTGCCCTGCCCATCTTCCGATGTTGCGATTGAAGTGAATGTCCGGGGTATAGAACTTCTTCTCGCCCGGTTTCAGGAACGTGTTCAGCCGCTCGACCAGTCCGGCAACTTCCTGACGATAGAGATGGCGGCTGTAATCGTTCAGGTCGTCGAGATCTGCAACCTTGTCGTTCTGCAGTTCGTCGTACCGGCCTTTGATTCCCCACACATAAGCCCAGTGCGCCGAGGAAGAATGATCGGTGCCGAAGAGGTCGAACGAACTCGAAATCCACTTGTTCAGATATTTTTGCATGAGCCATTGCGGAATCACGCCCGCTTCGACCACGCGACGCAATCCGTCGTTGCCCGTTCCCATGTGAAAAGCTTCTTCGCGCAGCATGTATGAGGTCGAGCGTCCGAGCGGCGCAAACGACGAATACTTCAGCATCTGCAATTGGAACTTGCCGTCACGGTCCACGAAATCGGTGTAGGTGAAAAAGTCGAGCCAGTTATCCACGTCGACGTTGAAAGTGCCTAGCAGGCGGGCGTTTTCGAACGCTCGGCGCTCCAACATCTTCTGCGCTTCCACCTTGCCGGAAGATCCAAAGAAGTCGATGAGCAGCGCGCACATCTGCCAGCCGTGGCGCATCTCTTCGATCATGACGCGGGTGAGGGCGCGGCGATCCCACTCCGTGGGCGCGGTGGCAAACAGGTTGCGCTGCTGCTCCACACTCGCAAATTCGGTGTCGCCCTGGTAGACAATCATGTTCATGAGCGCATCCCGCATCTGCTGTGTGGGCACCTGGCGCAGGTTCTCCCACTTGCTTCGGCCTTTGTAGGAGCCGAACTGGATCTCTTCGGTTTCGATTGCGCCATAGAGCGTGTCGAAGTGGAAGGATTCTACATCGTCTTTATTGACACCGACTTCTTTGCGCCACTCGTTGAAGAGGCCGACCCAATCACTGAAGTTTCCGATTTTCGCTACTTTTCCTGGCATAAAGGACCTCAAATCTTTAACGTAGGGTCATGGCGAGAGGGGCGAAAACCACAGACTATTCGCCGCGGACCTCCGCTTTCCCGTGCTTCACGCTTTTGTCGTTACTTCGCCTTAAATACCGCGGGACGTTTCTCCACATAAGCGGCCAGACCTTCTTTGGCATCTTCGCTCTGAAAGAGGATCTGCTGGTTCTCACGCTCGACGGCCAACGCGGATTCCATCGGAATCTCCCAACCCGTCTGCACCGCACGCTTGATGCGTCCGACGGCCTTCGCGGCCTTGTTGGGCGGTGTGAACTGGCGCGCGTACTCCATGATGTTCTCCATGAAGCCCTCGCGCTCGAAAATGTCGTTCACAATGCCGAACTCTTGCGCCTCTTCAAATGAGAACGTGTTACCGGTAATCATCAACTCGATGGCTTTGCTTTTCCCGACCATGCGTGACAGCCGCTGCGTTCCGCCCGTGCCCGGAAGCACGCCGAGGTTGACCTCGGGCAGGCCGATCTTGCCCGCATCTTTGCGCGCGATTCGTATGTCGGCCGCCATCGCGATTTCCAGTCCTCCGCCAACGCAATGCCCATTGATTGCGGCGATGACCAGCTTCGGCGTGTGTTCCAGGCGCAGCAACGTCTCGTTGGCGTGGAGGCAGAAGTAATACTTGAAGGTTGGGTCGACCGACGCCAGCATCTTGATATTCGCACCCGCGGAGAAAAACTTGTCGCCCCCGCCGGTCAGCACGATTACGTGCACGTCGTTATCCATGCGTGCTCGCAGAATCGCCTCGTCAAGTTGCCGGTTCATGTCGTAAGTGTAGGTATTCGCCGGTGGATCGTTCATCTCGATCACGGCCACTCCCGCGTCGGTGCGATAGTTGATAAGTGTTTTGGTGGTTTCGCCGGTTGCCGGCTGCGTCGTGGTGATCGTCGCCATAGATTGCTCCTTAAATTGTTTACGCCAAGTTTTCTTTGTCTTAATTCTTTCGTCGCGGCTTGCCGCCGTGCACAATTCCATTGAGAACGATGTTACCCATCTGCTCCGCGAGCGCCTCGGCGTTGCCATCGACACGCGGGTTGTACCAGGTGTAGATCCAATTGATCATGCCGAACAGACTCATGACCGCAGTGCGCGTATTGAAGTCGAGGCTGCGGCTCCGCCGGAGGTCTTCCATGAGCCCGAGGCAGATGCGGTAGTACTCGCGCTTGATACCCGCAATCTCCGAACTTAGGCCGTTCTTTAAAGCTTCGTCTTCGTGCGAGAGCACTTTCAGGCCGTGCTGATTGCTGACAAAATATTGCAGATGATTCAGGATGAAAATGCGGATTCGCTGCTCAGGATCTGTGACGTTCTCCAGTTGCGCCTTGAGTTTTTTGAGAATCGTGGTGAAGGTGTGCTTCTGAATCAGGAAGAGCAGGCGCTCCTTGGACTCGAAATAATAATATAGTCCCGCCAGCGACATGCCGGTTGCACGCGATAGATCGCGCATGGAGGCGCCTTCGTAGCCCTTGAGGCAGAAGACTTCGGTGGCATGGTCGAGAATCTCGCCAAGGCGACGATCGTAACGGGTTACCCGCGCCCGGCCCGGAGTCCTGCCAAGGTTGCGTCTCGGAGGGTGAGCGTTGCGAATTGCGGGGAGGGTCGCCATATGTTCGAACGTTCGTTCTAATTATAAGAGAGTGTGACAGAGATCACAAGGCAATGTGATGCGCTCGGTATCTTGCTCGCCGGGTCCCTCGCTCTACTTCGCTGGCTCAGTTTGCGCAGGGGGCGACTGAATGACGACGGGTTGCTGCATCACTTGACGCTCGACCAGCAAAACCTTTTTCACCTGGTTGCGCCCCAAGGTTTGTTCTTTGCCATCGACGCTGACCACAACCGAAGTAAGCGACATCGAGAGCACATCTCCTAGAAGCACCGTACCGTCGCGTAGCTCAACGGTATCGCGCGACAGACCACCTAACTCTACGGTGATGCTGCCGCCCGGAAGTTCGTCAGGAGTGATTTCGAGCGGGGTGGCGCCTGGGGCATAGCCTTCCTTGGTGAGGTCAAGATTATGATTGCCAACCGTGAGTCTGACCATCACTGGCGTAATCCCGGCATCCTGTCCATCGACTTTGAGCTTTGCACCTGGCGGGACAGAGACTACTCGCAGTGGAATGGCCCCGGCGCTGGGAGCACCCAGCATATCTTTTCTAGCCGAGATCGTCAGGCTAGCCGGCAACCCCACAGAGGTGAACTGAAACCGCACCTTGGCCAGTTGCTGCGGGTTGAGGTCGGATACGAGCAACAACCCCTCACCGATCCGCACATTGTTCCTGTCATTGCCATATACGGTGAAAGAAGCGCGCGGCAGCAGTTTGGTAGTGAGGTTCTCGACGATCACGTCGCAGACATAGGTATTCTGTCCGGCAAGCGCCGAGATTTGTTGAAATTTGCCGAATGTCAGTTTGATCGCAGGCTTATCTTGTGGCCACAGTAAAGTTATAGACACATCTTTTGCCGGGCAAACTGCGCTGGCAAGGATCAAGATAGCGGCCAATAGGGTTGCAGTCCGTCTCATTTGAATGTGAGTTGTAACACACCTATTCGGCCAATGCAAAAAAGAGCTAAGTCTAGCTCTTGATTCCCGCCATCAACTTCTCGAGTTCGGCTTTCTGCTCTCCGTTGAGCGGCAGGAAGGGCAGCCGCGAGGGACCTCCATAGTAGCCGTTGAGATCCATGGCGTACTTGACTCCGGGGACGCCAAGGTCGCCGACCACGCGCTGGACCGCGATTTTCACGCGCTCCTGTTTCTCCCGCGCGAGCGCATTGTCTCCGTCTTTGAGCGCAGCGAAGATCTCGTAGCACGCCATCGGCGCTGGACAAGCGAAAGCTAGAATGGCGCCGACCGCTCCCAGTCCGAGTGACGGTTCCAGTTGATGCGCGGCGCCGACCATGACCTGAAAGCCGACCTCTTTCTGCCGCGTTTTCAATTTGCCGATGACAGATACGGCGGACGACGACGGTTTGGTCCCGATCGAACTGCCTGGAGCCTCGCCCGCGAGAGAAGCTACGCTAACCAATTCCCTGCTCTGCTTTTCGCTTTCGGCGTGAGCGGCTTTGATCATGCGCGGTGTTACAGCCTCGAAAGTCTCAGTCACGGTGACTTGTCGTTTCACCCGTCGAGTAGCGTCGACCATCGCCTTTACTTTGTCGAGGTTGCCGCTCGACTCCTTAATGGCCAGCAGGTTGGGATGGTTGGCGAGTTCGATCACGACTTCTGCGGGAATGTCGTATCCCGTGGCCTGCGGAAAGTTGTAGATGATGATGGGCAGTGCGGAGCGGTCGGCGACGGTGCGATAAAACGCCAGCAGATTCGCCGGGGACATCTGCTTTTTGTAGTAATGCGGGGTCCGCACCATGGCGGCGTCATAGCCAAGCCCGGCGGCATATTCGGTCAGCCGCAGCGTCTCGTGCGCGGACTCGATGCCCGTGCCGGCGATCATGACCTTGTCGGGAGCGGCAGCGGCGAGCGCGGCCTTCAGTACGTCGCGGCGTTCCTGATCAGAAAGCAAAATCGCTTCGCCCGTCGAGCCCTGCACGACAATACCGGCGACTGGCGTACGCGAGTAGCGTTCAACGTTCGCTTCGATCTTCTTGTAATAGACTTCGCCATCGGGATAGAAGGGCGTGGTCATCGGGGGAAAGATTCCAGATAAAAGCATTTTGAACTCCAGTCGTTCGTAGTTTGTCGTTCGTTGTCTGCAAGTAGCCTTACGCTTAAATTATCGGCCCTCGCGTTCAACTTTGTCATCCCGAGTTAGACAGTCTGGTGATCGACACCAGCAGGACAATACATCCATCAACGATGATGATTAGGGATCCAATCCAGATCAAGGCGATCATCTTCACATTTTCAAGAGAAGGAGTGGTAATTCCGATCGTGTTGTGGAGATAACCCAGCAGGTCGCTGACGCGTTGCAATGGCACGATTCCGGTTCCGATGCTCAAGCCGAGAACCAGCATCAGGAGATGGAACAGAACGATGGTCAGCATCACGTTTCTCCCGTGGCAACTTGGCCCCATCGTAGCATCCGCGAAATCCCGAATGTGTGGAACCGCGGGAATCTGCGGCGCAGCGCGGAGCTGGGACGGCCGAGAACGGCTGTTCCCACGCGAGTATGGCTTTTCACTTTACTTTCACTCGCAGACAGGCGCCTTGCCGCTAGGGTCAACTTCGCGGCGATACTGATCTTCGGTCCCGACGTAGAAGCGAACGAAGGGAGTGGAAGTGGGCTCGTCAACCATGGTTTCAACCTGCCATACCATGCCGCCCTTGCAAACACCGGCATTCGAGAGCGGCGTGCGACGGTCGCTGGAGTAGTAGAAAAAATCGTCCTGGCCGTGGCCCGACAGCGGATCGGAGGAAGTCCGCAGAGTTCCTTTCTCGCTCAACACGAGCAGAAGGCGGCCATCTTCCACGGGCAATGGCGGCAGGCCTTTCTGACGAAAGTCAACGCGCGCCCAGCCGTGGTATCCGGCGGGAATCAGGAATCGTTCCGGTGGCCGGCGATGGAAAACCAGATCAAACGCAGTCGGCCCTAATACGACGGCGGCAAGAACAAGGGGAACGCCCAGAACTGCAGCCAGAACGAAAGGAGCTTTGCTCATGCGAATTTATTTTCGTGCCTTCACTTGGCAGCGAGACGCTCCGCGTGCAGCGCCTGCAAAGCTTGCACGCGTATTTCTCCGCGCTGCAGCGCCGAGATGCCTTCAGCGGCGGCTCGCGCGGCAGAAAGCGTGGTAATGGTTGTGATGTGTCCGCTTACTGCTGCCCGCCGGATCGCCTTCTCGTCGAAGTAGGGGTCGGGGCCGTGCGGCGTGTTGACGATCAACTGGATGCGATCGGCTTTGATCAAATCCACCGCATTCGGGCGGCCTTCCTTTACCTTGTAGACGCGCTCCACCGCCAAACCAGCTTCTTCGAGAATATCGGCCGTGCCGTGCGTGGCCACGAGTTTGAATCCCATGTCAACGAAGCGCCGTGCGACTTCGACCACGTGCGGCTTGTCATGGTCCGTCACGCTGATAAAGACCGTGCCTTTGATCGGCAATTTCTGGCCGGCAGCAATTTGGGCTTTCGCGAAGGCTTCTCCGAAATTGTCGGCGACGCCCATAACTTCTCCGGTGGAACGCATTTCAGGGCCGAGCACCGTGTCGACACCAGGAAACTTCGACCAGGGAAAGACTGGTGATTTTACGTAGAAGCAGCGGCCCGTGTTCAGATCGCTACCGCGCTCGATGTTCTCTGGAAGAAATTCGCGTAGCTTGCGTCCGGTCATGAGGCGGGCGGCGATCTTCGCCATGGGCACGCCCGTGGCTTTGGAAACGAACGGCACGGTGCGCGAGGCACGCGGGTTCACTTCGAGCACATAGACCTTGCCACTCGCTGTGTGGAGGCGGGTATCCGACTCGCCAGGACGGTGCCCTTCGTCTGCGCAAGACGCTAACTCGGTGCGCGGAATTGCGAACTGCACGTTCATCAGGCCGATGACTCTGAGCGCCCGCGCGAGTTTGAAAGTGTAGTCGCGCATGCGCTGCAGCAGCGGTTCTGGAATGTCGACCGCGGGCAGCACGCAGGAAGAATCGCCCGAGTGAATACCAGCTTCCTCAATATGCTGCATGATGCCGCCGATCACGACGTCCTCTCCGTCGGAGAGCGCGTCCACATCGACTTCAATCGCGTCTTCCAGAAACTTATCGATGAGGACGGGACGGTCCTGCGAATACTCGACGGCCTGCTTCATATACTGCTGAATCGTGTCCTCGTCGTAGGCGATGACCATGGCTCGCCCTCCGAGCACATATGAAGGCCGCACCAGCACCGGAAATCCAATTTTCTTCGCCGCCTCGACCGCTTCTTCCACCGAAGCGACCATGGCCCCGGGAGCCTGCGGGATCTCGAGTTCGTCGAGCAATTTTCCGAAGCGCTTGCGGTCTTCCGCCAGGTCAATCGATTCAGGCGTGGTGCCGATGATGTTGACGCCCGCGGCCTTGAGCGGCAGCGAAAGATTCAGGGGTGTCTGGCCGCCAAACTGCACAATCACTCCAACCGGCGCACCCGCCGAGGCTTCGTGCTCGCAAACCGCAAACACGTCTTCAAGTGTGAGCGGCTCGAAGTAGAGGCGGTCGCTGGTGTCGTAGTCCGTCGAAACCGTCTCCGGATTGCAGTTGATCATGATGGTTTCGTAGCCATCCTCGCGCAGCGCGTAGCTGGCGTGGCAGCAGCAGTAATCGAACTCAATTCCCTGCCCAATGCGGTTGGGGCCGGAACCAAGAATGACGACTTTCTTCTTCGCAGTCGGTGCCGCCTCGTCTTCTTCCTCGTACGTAGAGTAGAGATACGGTGTGTAGCTTTCGAACTCGGCCGCGCAGGTGTCGACTCGTTTGTAGACCGGCTTCAGTCCGTGTTTTTTGCGAAAGTGTCGAACTTTTTCCTGGCCGCCTTTGCCATCTAGACGCCAGGTACCGGCGAGGCGACCATCCGAAAAGCCCATGCGCTTCGCTTCGCGCAAGACGTCCGTCGGGATCGATTCCATCGGATGCTTTTCGAGCTCAAGCTGCATGTCGTTTATTTCTTTGAGCTGGTAAAGGAACCAGGGATCAATCGACGTCATCTTCGCGATCTGTTTGATCGTGTGTCCCTGGCGGAGCGCGTAGCGCACATAAGTAAGCCGCTCCGGATGCGGTGTTACGAGGCGTTGTGTGAGAATCTTCGGCTCAATTTTTTCCGATCCGACTTTCTTGCCAGTATCGAGAGCGCGCACACCCTTGAGTAATGCCTCTTTAAAAGTGCGGCCGATAGCCATGACTTCGCCGACGGATTTCATCTGCGGACCCAGCGATTCATCCGCGCCGGGAAATTTCTCAAACTGCCACTTTGGAATTTTGACGACCACATAGTCCAGCGTGGGCTCAAAGCAGGCCGGAGTTTTGCGCGTGATGTCGTTTGGTATCTCGTCAAGCGTGTAACCCACGGCGAGCTTGGCGGCAATTTTCGCAATCGGGAACCCGGTAGCCTTCGATGCCAGCGCAGACGATCGCGAGACGCGTGGGTTCATTTCGATTACGACCATGCGCCCAGTCGACGGATTGACACCAAACTGGATATTCGATCCTCCGGTCTCGACACCGATCTCACGGATCACAGCAATCGATGCGTCGCGCATCATCTGATATTCGCGGTCGGTGAGCGTCTGCGCCGGAGCGACGGTGATGGAATCGCCAGTGTGCACGCCCATCGGATCGAAGTTTTCAATCGAGCAGATGATGATGACGTTGTCTTTCGTGTCGCGCATCACCTCGAGCTCGTATTCCTTCCAGCCGAGAACGGATTCTTCGATCAAGCACTCATGCACCGGCGAGAGGTCGAGGCCGCGTGCAAGGACTTCCATCAACTCCTCGCGGTTGTAGGCGATGCCGCCGCCGGTGCCGCCAAGCGTGAACGACGGACGAATGATGACCGGGAATCCGATCTTGCCGGCGAACTCGATGCCGTCTTTTAGGTTGTTAACCAGCGCTGATTTCGGAACATCAAGTCCGATGCGCTGCATCGCGTCTTTGAAAAACAGCCGATCCTCGGCCTTCTTGATAGCGCTGATTTGCGCGCCGATCAGAATTACGTTGTATTTTTCAAGAACTCCGCCGTCAGAGAGTTCAATGGCAAGGTTGAGCGCGGTCTGCCCACCAACCGTGGGCAGAATGGCAAAGCCAGCGCTAGGCGACATCTCGCGCTCGACGCGAATGATCTCTTCGAGATACTCGCGAGTCAGCGGCTCGATGTAGGTGCGGTCGGCCGACTCCGGATCGGTCATGATGGTGGCCGGGTTCGAGTTCGCCAGCACCACTTCAAAGCCCTCCGACGTGAGAGCCTTGCAAGCCTGCGTGCCGGAGTAGTCAAACTCCGCCGACTGCCCGATGACGATGGGACCGGAGCCGAGGATCAGGATTTTCGAGATGTCAGTTCGTTTGGGCATTATGCGGTTTTGGCCTTGCTCTGCGCGGTAGCAGTTCCAGCTTTACTGTGAACGGGTGCGGCTTCGGCTTTGCTCAAAAGGGGTTCAGTTCTCTCTGTTTCATTTTGGCTTGAGGTTTTGCTTTGAAAGAACGCGCCTTCGCTTGAGGTTGTGCTTTGAAAGGGCACGCCTTCCAGGCGTGCCGCAACGGGCTCACCTAAGATTTGGGGCTTTAGCCCCTGAGGGATAGCGTCCAGTTCAAATCCGCCATGCGCGGAGGAATACGGAAATTCATCGGGACGTTTGCAAAAACGCTCCTTGACGGGATTGCTGTGGATATAGGACACGTGCGCCGCCAAATCACTCGCGTCGCGGATGCGATGGTCTTGAAATCCCTTTTGCCAAATCTCCATGTGCGAGCCCAATTCTTTCTTTGCCCGATAGGAGAATCCGCCTTTGATGAATTGAACCGCCTTTTCGAGACTCGTCTGCGAAGTGATGAGCGCGTGAAAATGGTCAGGCATAATAACGAATTCGTGCAAGAGATATGCGGACTTACGATAGTGATAGAGCGTGCCAATCAAAAGTCTTGCCCAAGGCTCGGCCTGAAAGAGAGCGCGACGCTCCCACGTGGACGATGTGACCATGTAGGTCTGGGCGTTGTTGGTCGCATGTTCTCTCTGCGGCTTCATCGTTGTTCCCGGCAGTCCCTCAGCGGCTAAAGCCGCGTCGTTATTGATGCCCGTTATGGCACGCCTGGAAGGCGTGCCCTTTCAAAACTGTGCTCGGCCGAGGATCAGGATTTTCGAGATGTCAGTTCGTTTGGGCATTAGAAATCAGTTTCAGTGGCCAGTTGTCAGTCACGGTGTACTTGTCCATTCTGCTGCGGGTGGGTCATGAACGGCCGAAC
>JBEKLO010000066.1:0-24015 GCA_050010155.1 Terriglobales bacterium | reverse complement strand
AGCCGTATTCGATAAGGCGACCGTCAAAACCCAAAGTCTGTTTGGTGAGCGCGTGACGATTGCGAATTATCCCGAAAAGGGCGAATCGATAGCCGACAAGGATGGGGAAATCGACAAACGCCGTATCCCCGATTTGAAGTCCAAACATGCGATGAAGCTGGACAGGACGACTCATCCGCTGCCTGAGGTGAAGCCAGACAAGGCAACCATTGTCGTCGTCTGTCCCCGGCTCGCGGCGCGGATCACTGGGTGGGGAAATCAGTTCAAGCTGCATGCCAATGGCAAGGTGATCGCCGTAAACAAGGTAGGCACCTACAGCGTTGCCTATGTCGATCCTGGAAAATATTCCCTCATTTCGCAGTCTGAAAACGCGAATGGATTCGACATGGAGCTCGAAGCTGGCAAGACCTATTACTTGATCCAGGAAACCTTTCAGGGAATTGTGAAATACAACACGATGCTCTCCCGCAATAGTCCGGAGGTCGTCATGTACCTCGTGGATGGCGCCTACTTTTCCGACTGGAAACGATTGAATTAGGGCTTTGACTTCGCGTTTTCCATCTCTTCTGGAATCGACAACCAGAGCCCGGTCTTTTATGCAGCGGGAGAAGCCAGCGAATTATAAGAGTTCGATCCAGCTGCCCGAATACGCGAACGGTTTTCCGCGCAGAACCCTTGATGTCGGCGGTCAACCGTTGCTAAACCTCGAACTATTGCACTCGTTTGAGGTCCATTATCCAATCCGTTTCCCATGTTTTTCCACCATCGGGTGATTCTGCCTGCTCCCAGTGACCTGAGGTGGGTGTGATCTCGGACCATAGGAGCCGCGTGCGGACTGGTTTCCCGCCTTCGGTATCGTCGTTCGCATAGAACGTTCCTACGCCATTGTGGAAGCTGCCTCTCACCGGCGGATCCATCGGCCCAAGTGGCGACCTGCTGTCCAGCCACCAGATCGACCACTGCCCCGTCTTGGCGTCGAACGATCGGGTAGCTACGCCGCGGTAAGTGCCGTCGGGAACTTCGAACACGGTGTCGTCGACATTCGCGTAGCCACCCATCAGTGGCTGGCAGAATAATGTCCCTTCGAATTCGATCCACTCGTGACTATTGACGAGGCGATGCTTCAGCTTTCGATGATGGACTTGCCAGCGTCCGTATAAAAAATCGAAGTCATGCAGTCCCGGCACCGCACCTTCTGCATGACGTGTCTCTGCTCCCGAAACTGGGGAGGACTGCGCCACAGTGAGCCCCGACAACGCCAGGCCTATCCCCAGGCACAAGATCACAGAAATGTGCTGACGTATTTCCACGTATGACTCCTCTTCGTACCGAATTACCGCCGCCCCAGTTTAGCGCATGGCTGAACCATCAGGCGATTTCACTCAGAACCCGTCAAAGCGTGAAATCACGATGTTACAACACAGATGACAAAGATTGGTTCGGACGTTCAGACAGCAACTGGCGATTGTGGGAGTCGAGTTAATTTGGGGGTAGGATTGCCGGGGAACGTGCCGCGTCGTCCCGTCATTTCGCCGGAGAAGCAGTGGTGGCGCTCGCTGGCGTGACCGCTAAATCATCGCGGAAACCGAAGAACACCACGTCGCCGTTATAGGACTTGTCAGCAGCAGGCTTGAATTGCACTACGGCGCGCAGGCCGGTCGTGTGATAGCAAGGAGTGAAGTGATCCTCGCCAAACCACAACGTGTCGGCGAATCCGCCGCCCGCATGTTGAACGCGGTAGGCGAGGGTTTGGCCGCCCTGCTCCAGAGTCATGGTCATGTTATGGTCAGCGCAAGCCACCGATTTTACAATTCCCTCCGCGCTACTGACGTCGCGCTTTTCCGCAGTTTCCGCCGGGCCTTGAGCGGGACGTTTTCCAGCCGGTACCAGGTTCCACAGTTCCATGGCCTCGTCGCGATCGGGGCTGCTCCAACGGTCGGCCACATAGGCCGCATCGGTGGCCGCGTCTGCCGCGCGATCGAGTTGTAACAGGATTCGACCTGTTAACAAGTGATAGCCGGCGCGCCACGGCTCCAGTTTCTCGGCCTTGAGCGCGAGCTTTAGTGCCTGATTCGGATTTCCTTCCGTTACATAAAACTTCGCGAGTTCGACGTAAGCAGGAGCGAACTGAGGATTAATCTCCACCACCTTCAACAATGCCAGGCGATAGGCCATGCGATCATCGGGGTTGGTGGCATGGGGAAGCGGCGACATCATGGTCTCTGCGAACTGCGCGCGATACATGCGATTGTCGAGTTCGATTGCCTGAGAGAACTCGTGGGCGGCTTCCTCATCTTTGCCTTCTTGCAAATATGTGAAACCCATATCCTGGTGCGCGAGCGCCAGCTTCGGATCGTGCTTCAATGCCGACTCGCTAAATGCACGAGCCAGTTTCCATTGCTTCGTTGTCTCATAGAAGGATGAGAGTTCCGCTTCCGTTTCAGCGAGTGTCATGGAACGGGTCAGAAGGTCTTTGTCGTCGATCTTGGGCGGGCTTGGAATGACGCCTGCCTGGAACGTAAAGAGGTGGATGTACTTGTCAAAATCCTGCTGCACCTGCTTGAAATCGCCGAAGGTATCCTGAAAGGCTTTCTTCTGCTCGACTCCTTGTTGAACCGCGGTGAAGAATTTGTTGAGTCTTTGGCCAACCCCCATTCCCGGCCCCATCATTAGAAAGTGAGTCAGCGCCCAACTCTGCTGGTAGAACATCGCGGTGTCTTCCCCGCTGCGCGTGAACGAACCCCTTTGATCCAAGAGTTTGGCCAACGGAATCGTGGTTCGAGATTGCAGCAGCGCCATACCCCACCTGTCCCTGGGAGGCGCTCCGATGAATGTACGATCCCCCTCAAACCGGGTATACGAGTAGAACTCCGCCAGCCCTTCATCCAGCCATGTTGGAAGCCAGTGAAGATTCAGGTGTAAGAGTGAGTGCACATACTCGTGATACACGACGGCAAACTGGTCCTGGCTATATTTGTCGGAGACCGCGTCCAGGCGTACCAGCGCGTAAGGCTGCTCCCATGCATGAAAGTAAACACCAGCCGGTTTGGGACCGCTGTGCTTCCAGAATTCGGGTAGCAGTTTTTTTGTGGTGTCCTCGTCCTCGGGAGCCACGATGAGAAGCGGTTCGGCGGAATCCAGACGGTATCCTGGGAATTGGTAAGCGAAAACCGCCCGCATCTGTTCAAACTCGCGAGCAACATGGCGGCCGGCGCCCTCACTGCCGTTGGTCATCACGCGGAAGTGGGGGCTGCGAATCTCGCGCCAAGGCTTCTCTTCGGAGAACGCCGAAGCGCAGAGCAGACCCATGGTCAGTAAGAGGAGCGTTGCCCGATTGATCGACATACTGTCGTGAAATAATGTACCACTCCGAGATTCACGCTGGAATGTTTTAGTTATTCTTCGTTGACACTCACTCTTTGCGAGAGAATAATCGTTGGTCCATAGTTTACTAACTCGCTTATTCGCACACAGTAACCGGCTCGCCAATACCCAGGAGGGACGATATGCGTTTATCTACTGTGATACTAAGTGTGTTGCTCGTCATTGCCGTCCGCTCTGCGCAGGCGCAGAGCGAAACGCTGCTTTACAGCTTCACGGGCGGAAGTGATGGCGGCGAACCGTCGTCTTACCTCACTGCGGACCATAAAGGCAACTTCTATGGAACCACGCAGGACGGAGGTTTGGGTTATGGAACGGTGTTTGAACTTTCGCCGAACGGCGGCGGAGGCTGGACCGAGACAGTGCTCTATAGCTTCACGGGCGGAACGGACGGTGGGTCCCCATATTATTCTGCTGTGATCTTCGACGAGGCGGGGAACCTTTACGGAACGGCATCGAGCGGCGGCGAGTACGGAAGCGGCGTCGTGTTTGAGCTTAGTCCCGCGGGAACAAGCTGGACGGAGACGGTTCTCTATAGCTTTGCGGGCGGGACCGGCGATGGGGCCAATCCGAGAAGCGGTTTGATCATGGGCTCGGCAGGCACTCTCTATGGCACCACGACGGTCGGCGGCAGCAACGGAAATGGAGTCGTATTCGGAGTGGTTCCATCGGGAGGCAAGTGGACGGAGCAAGTGATTTACAACGCAGGCGTAAGTGGAGGCAACTTCAACGGAATCACTGGCGGGTTGACCATAGACGCCGCGGATAACATCTTCGGCGTAACCTGGGCAACCGTATTCGAGCTCTCACCGATCGGTGGCGGTGGCTGGAAGTCGGCTGTGATCCACGCCTTTGCGGGTGCTCCTAAGGATGGCGGCGCGGCATATGGCACTCCTGTGCTCGACCCGGCCGGGAACCTCTATGGAACGACGTTTCTCGGCGGCAAAAATAACATTGGAGCGGTTTACAAGCTGAGTCCCGCAAAGAAAGGAAAATGGACAAAGAAGATTGTCTATTCCTTTGCGTACGACAACACGGTTGGCAACGAGCCGTATGCGGGCGTCGTGCTTGATGCCGAGGGGAACATCTACGGCACTACGACCGGTGGGGGCGAGTTCAATATCTATGGAACCGTGTTCGAACTGGCGGTCCCGGTTGGCAAGGGCGGCTACAAGGCAAAGTCTCTCTGGAGTTTCAACGGTAGTGACGGGTCCGAGCCGGCTGACAGTCTAACTCTGGACAGCAAGGGTAACCTCTACGGCACAACCTGGGGCGGCGGTATCGCGTTCGATACGGGCGTCGTCTTTGAAATAACGCCATAGGAACCTTGTCAAGCGTTCGCCTTCCACCCCGCACAGTGTCAATTGGGCGGGGTTTCCTTTCAGCAATATTTGCCATTACAGACGACAGCGCTCGTTGACTTTGATGAAAGATGGCGCATCGTAACCGCTGCGGGTCCCGCGGTTCATGGAACGCGATGAAGTTTCCCGGTTCCCGCAGTTACTTCAGCATTGCCGCCACGTGCGGGGATTGCGCAATGCCCAGAGACCAGTTGACGCCGCGTATAAATGGCTCCGGATAAACGCCGATCACGATCGTCGCCAGCGCCGCTATGCTCACGGCAAAACGCATTCCTACGCTGACCGGCAGCCGCTCCGTTTCTACTGGCGCACGCATCAGCATCGCGTTCGCAATCTTCAGGTAGTAATAAAGACCGAAGAGGGAGTAGAGCACGCCGAGTGACGCCAGTCCGTAATGCCCGCTTTCGATCAGGCTGAGGAAGATGTAGTACTTGCCGAGGAACCCCGCGGCAGGCGGAATACCGGCAAGTGAAAGCAGAAACAGAAGCATCAGCACAGCTTCGACCGGCGCGCGCTGGTAAAGGCCATCCATGTCGTCGATCTCGTCTCCGATCACGTCGCGCTGGCGCAATGATGCGATTATGGCGAACGCTCCCAGATTCATGAACGTATAAACAAGCAAGTAGATCAGAATGCCTTTGATGCCATCCAAAAACGCGGCTGAGCCAAACTGTGAAGTGCCCATGGCCACAAACGCCAGCAACATATAGCCGACGTGCGCAATCGAAGAGTACGCGAGAAGGCGTTTCGTGTTCGTCTGCGTGAGGGCGGCGAAGTTCGCACCCGTCATGGTGGCGATGGCGACGATAACAATGACGGGGACGTAGATCGAGTGCAGCGGCCACAAATACAGCAGGATGCGTAGTAAAAGCGACCAAGCCGCCGCTTTCACCGCTACGGACATGAAGCCGGTAATGGGAGTAGGCGCGCCTTCGTAAGCGTCGGGCGCCCACTGATGAAATGGAACCGCGGCGATCTTGAACAGCAATCCGACCATGGTGGTCAGCAGCGCAATCATCACTACCGGATTGTGCACAAGCTGGGGCGCCGAGACTACGCGCCGAATCGCGCCGAGATTCGTACTGGAAGAAATGCCGTAGAACAACGAGAGTCCGTAGGCAAAAATGCCCGAAGAAAATGCCCCGAGCAGCAAATACTTCAAGGAGGCTTCGTTCGAGCGCCGGTCGTGGCGCAAGAAACCAACCAGAATATAGCTGGAAATCGCCATGAGCTCGAGCCCGATGTAGAGCAGGACGATGTCGACTCCCGCCGCCATGCACATCATGCCCACCACCGAGAGCAGCATCAAAGCGTAGTATTCGCCGTGGTGTTCATCTTCCACGTCGAGGTAGTGCACCGAGCCGAGGATGGCGATCGCCGTTCCTGCCAGAAACAGATACCAGAAATAGATTGCGAAATGATCGACTAACAGCGAGTTACTGAACCCTAGTAATCCTTGCGGCGGCAGGGTCGACTGAATTTGCCATACGCAGACTGCCGAAAAGAAAACGCCGGCAAAGGCACCGACGGCGTTGATCCACTTCCATCCCCGCGGAATCATCAAGTCGATCAATAGAATGCCCAGCGCGAAGATAGTGAGTTCCGCCATCGGCAACATCAACCGGTAATCAGTTGGCGATATGCCTCGCACTTAGTTACTCACTTTCCGTGTGGCGATCGAACTAGCCTGATAAGCCGGTTTTGGATAGGGCGCGGCTTTAGCCGTGCCGTCACTCGCATCGAACGATGTAGGCTTCAGCCCCTGAGGGACAAACTGGGCGTTCACTGGCGCATTTGGGTTGGCGCCATCATGAATCGTTTGAACAAGCTGATTGACCGGTTGTTCGAGTATCTGAAAAAACGGCTTGGGATAAAGGCCGATCCATAACGCCATGATGATCAGCGGCACGAACGTGAGAATTTCTCGCGGCGTGAGATCCTGCAGCTTTTCGTTCTTGGGATTCGTTACCGTACCAAAGAACACCCGCTGATACAGCCAGAGAAGGTAAGCCGCGGCCAGAACCACGCCCGGTGCTGCCCATGCCGCCCATCGCCAGTTCGCGATGAATGCTCCCTGCAGAATCGTGAACTCGCCGACAAAACCATTTAGCAGCGGCAATCCCATCGACGAAAGGAACATGATCATCGTGATGGTCGCGTAGAGGGGCATCACGGTCGAGATCCCACCATACTCGGCGATCTCTCGCGTGTGCCGGCGTTCATACAAAATGCCGACAATCAAAAAGAGCGCTCCGGTGGAGATGCCGTGATTGATCTGCTGCAGCACCGACCCGGTCAAGCCCGCCGAATTTAGCGCGAAGATACCCAGCGTGCAGAAACCGAGGTGGCTGACAGACGAGTACGCCACCAGCTTCTTCATGTCTTTCTGCATGAGCGAAACGAGCGCGCCGTAGATGATCCCGATGAGCGACAAAGCGATTACCCAGCCTTGCACCTTGGGATGCGACACGACCGAGGGAAAGAATGGCAGCGAGAAGCGGACGAATCCGTAGGTTCCCATCTTCAGCAAAACGCCAGCGAGGATGACGGAACCAGCGGTGGGCGCTTCTACGTGCGCGTCGGGGAGCCAAGTGTGGAAGGGGAACATCGGAACCTTGATGGCAAAGCCGACGAAGAACGCCACGAAAAGCCAAATCGCAATGTTGAAGGGGATGAGCGGCGCCGTTTTATAGAGTTCCGGAATGCTGAAGGTAAAGAAACCCGCCACCGTGTGGTGATGAAAGTAGAGAAACAGAATGCCGAGCAGCATCAGCACCGAGCCGAGCAGCGTGTACAGAAAGAACTTGATGGCCGCGTAAAGTTTGCGCGGGCCACCCCAGATGCCGATCAGCAAATACATCGGAACCAGCATCGCTTCCCAGAAAACGAAGAAGAGGAAAAAATCGAGCGCCATGAAGACGCCGAGCATTCCCGTTTGCAGCACGAGGAACCAGACGTAATACTCTTTGACGCGATTGTCGATGGCGGTCCAGGAAGAGAGAATCGAAATCCAACCGAGCAGTGTGGTGAGCATGATCAGCAAAAACGAAATGCCGTCAATGCCAAGGTTGTAACCTGCGCCAATCGAGGGTATCCAGTTGTTCGGTGTGCCTTCGAGGAACTTGAAGTGGGAAGGAGTGACGTCGAAGCGCTGCGCCCAGAACAACGGTACCAGCGGGAGCGAGATCAGGAAGCCGGCGAGCGCGAAGAGGTTCGCAATCCAGCGGATCGCGTCTTTGTTCTCCTTTGGAACGAACAGGAGAACAAACGCGCCGATGAGCGGCGTGAAGAGGATGATCGAAAGTATATGATTCTGCATAAGAAAATCTCAGCTTCGAGCTATGAGCCGCGAGCTTAGAGCAAACCATTTACTGCATCGAGCAAGCCGCTTGCTCGCAGCCCGAAGCTCGTAGCGCGCAGCTCATTTCCACACGTAATACACGCCAAATCCGAGCAAACTTGCGATCATGACCAGCGCGTACCACTGCACCAATCCCCATTCAAACAAGCGCGCCGGATAAGAGATCATCCGTGCCAGAATGGCTGGACCGTTCACTCCCACGCCGTCGATGATCCATTTATCCCACCAAGTCGAAACCGTGGCTACGGCGCGTGTAACCCAACCCACATCGTTCACGGCTCCATCGATAATCTTGGCATCAATCCACGATGACGCTTCACCCGCGCCCATGACACCCAGGCGGATGTCGCCAATCTTGCGGCGTCCGGTGAAAACATAGTCGTACGCCTCATCGACAAACCACTTGTTGTAGAGCACGGTGTAGAGTGGTGGAGCGTCGACGGCAATGGGCTCGGGATAATCTTTGCCGGCTTTCGCATAGGAGCGGTAGGCCATTCCGAGTCCAACGATTGCCGCTCCAACCGAGAGAGCCATCAGCCCGTATTCCATGGGGTCTGTATGCTCTTCTTCCTTCTTGCCGGCCGCTAACTGCGCCGGTTCTTCCGCGCCGAAGACGGGTGCCTCCTTGGCGAAAACCGGCGCCAGAAATTTCTCGAATCGATTCGAGCCCATCAAACTGTGCGGAATTCCAAGATATCCGGCCCCTACGGAACAAATCGCGAGGATGACTAGCGGCACGGTCATCGACTTCGGGGACTCGTGGACATGATGCTCGATCTCGTGGCTCATCCGCGGCTTGCCATAGAAGGTGAGGTAGATCAGGCGACCCATGTAAAAGGCGGTCATGAGGGCGGTGAAGAAGCCGATAAACCACAGGATGTGATAGGCGAACGCTTCCGACGTCCAAGCCTGCCACAGGATTTCATCTTTCGAAAAGAATCCGGCGAGCCCCGGGATACCGGCGATCGCGAGCATGCCGATGAACATGGTCGCGAAAGTAATGGGAATGCGCTTTCGCAAGTCGCCCATGTTGCGCATGTCCTGCTCGCCGCTCATTGCATGAATCACCGAACCCGAACCGAGGAAGAGCAGCGCCTTGAAAAACGCATGGGTGAAGACGTGGAAAATGCCCGCGGCGAATGCGCCCACGCCCAGCGCCAGGAACATGTATCCCAATTGCGAAACCGTGGAGTAAGCGAGCACCCGCTTGATGTCGTTCTGCACCAGCCCGATCGAGGCCGCAAAGACAGCCGTGAGCGCGCCAACAATCGCCACGGTTTTCATCGCAGTCGGGGCCAGCACGAACACGGCATTCGACCGCGCCACCATGTACACGCCCGCCGTCACCATGGTCGCCGCGTGGATCAGTGCCGAAACCGGCGTGGGGCCTTCCATCGCATCCGGCAGCCAGACATAAAGAGGAAGTTGCGCCGACTTGCCGCAAGCTCCTACAAACAGTAAAAGCGCCGCCGCGGTGAGAATGGGATCACCGATCTGGAAGTGTCCACTGCGCGCCGCCGCATTGACGTCGGTGAACTTAAACGAACCCAGGTACCAGGCCAGCGTGAGCGCGCCGAGAATGAATCCGGCATCGCCGATGCGGTTCACGATGAACGCTTTGTTGGCTGCAGTCGAAGCGGAGTGGCGATGAAAATAGAAACCGATCAGCAAATACGAGCACAATCCGACGCCCTCCCATCCCACAAATAAAAGCATGTAGTTATTCGCCAGGATGAGCGTAAGCATCGAAAACATGAACAGATTCATGTATCCGAAAAAGCGGTAATAACCGCCCTCGTGCGCCATGTATCCGGTGGAGTAAATGTGGATCAGCAAGCCCACGCCGGTGACGAAGAGCAGCCAGATCGAAGAAAGCGGATCGAGCAGGAACCCGGCGTCGACGTTGAACGCGGCAAGCGTGCCGTCTTTCTTTATGAAATTCAGATGCCCATCGCCGGTCCCGAGCCATGTATAAACAATCTTCTGGAAGGGCTGGTGGAAATGCTCAGGCGTCGCGGCCCAATCCGTGTACTGCCAAACGGCGCCACAGGCGAACACGAACGAGAGAACGATTACACCGACGCAAACGCCGTTGACCGAGGCCTTCTGCAGTCGCCGCCCAAAGAAAAACATGATCACGGCCCCGAAGGCCGGGAAGAGCGGGATCAGCCAGATGTAGTTTAAGAACATGTCGTTAGTCGTTCGCAACTCGCTGTTCGTCGTTCGCTGTTAGCTCGCAGCTCAATGTATTCACTGATAGCTGAAAGCTGACGGCTGATAGCTGGTTTTCTACCATTTCAACAAATCAATCTCATCCACATTGATGGTCTCTTTATTCCTGAAGAAAGCGATCAAAATACCGAGGCCGACGGCGGCTTCGGCCGCGGCATCAACGATGATGAAGATTCCGAAAACCTGTCCGTGCAGGTTTCCCCACATGTGCGAAAACGCCACCAGGTTCAGGGCCACCGCGTTCAGAATCAACTCGATCGACATCAGCACGATCACCACGTTGCGGCGGGTGAGCACACCGATCACTCCCAGCACAAACAGTGCCGCCGCAACGACGAGATAGTGAAACGTGGTGATTGGAGCCATGAAAGCCGCCGTTTGTCGTTCGCTTTTCGCTAACCGCGTCCGCTTTACGAACGACGAGCAGCGATCCGCGAACGACTAGATCTTTTTCTTCGTCATAATTACCGCCCCCAGAATCGCCACCAGCAACAGCAGCGAGGCAATCTCGAAGGCGAACGTATACGGGCCCATCTGGTACTGATGCGCTTTGTTAACTTCGCCGTAAAGCATGGTGGCGATCTGCTGCGTGTTCGACGACTCGGGAAGGGCCATCATGCGATCCGGAAATAACGCCTTGCCCTTGGTGAACGCGGACACAAACAGCGCCAGCAACGTGCAAGCCGCAACCAATCCTAACGGCCACATGCGATTGAACTGCCGCTCTTTCGAAGAGGTTTCGACATTCACCAACATGATCACAAACAGGAACAGCACCATAATTCCGCCCGCGTACACGATGATCTGCACGCCAGCGACGAAAGGCGCATATAACATCAGATAGAGGTTCGCCAGCGAGACCAAAGTCACAATCAGGGCTAGCGCGGAATGCACCGGGTTTCGCCGCGTAATGACGGCGACGCCACCGGCGATGGCCAGTCCACTCAGCAGATAGAAGAAGAACGTGGTTGCGACCGGGGCCATGGCACCACTGGCTGCTGTGTTGATGGCGGGGTTCATGAAATGATCACCCCCACGATGGCCGTCAACATCAGCACGCCGAGAGAAATCGGCAGCATCACTTTCCATCCGATCCTCATCAACTGGTCGAAGCGGTAGCGCGGCCAGGTCGCGCGATACCAGATGAAGAGATACATAAAGATGGCGACTTTGAGCACGAACCAATATACGTAGTTAATGCCTTCGTTGAATCTGGCCGCGAGGCTCGCATCCGCGGAACGGCCCGCGACCGCGATCACGAGCAGCAGCAGCGCAATGAAACCGAGCAGCGCCGCGAAGGCTGCGAGTCCGATCCGCTGAATCTTGAAGAAGGAATGCGCCGGCATCCGCGCCACGCCAATCACCGCAATGGCCGCCAGTCCGCCAAACGTGAGCCCTGGGAACAACGAGAAGATGAAATCCCAAGCCGGCGCGTGCAGCAGATTCGGAAACGGACGCATCCATCCGCCGAGCCAAAGCGTAATCGCGATTGAAGACACGGCAATCATCGCCGCATATTCGGCGAGCATGAACAGGGACCAGCGGAACCCGCTGTATTCGGTGTGATATCCCGCGGTCAGTTCCGATTCGGCCTCGGCCATGTCAAATGGAGCGCGGTTGGTTTCAGCGACCATGGCGATGGCGAAAATCGCAAATGCAAGGAAGCCGAGCGGGAAAAATTTGAAGATGAACCAGATCCCCTGCTGCTGCTGTGCCTGCACGATCCCGATCATGCTCAGCGTCCCGGTGCCCGTTTCGTTCAAGCTGGTCATCAGGATGGCCGAGATCACGGCCAGTCCCATGCCGACTTCGTAAGACACCATCTGCGCGCTCGACCGGAGCGCGCCAATCAGCGGATAGTGCGAATTCGAAGCCCATCCCGCAACCACGATGCCGAGCACGGTCAGCGACGAAACTCCCAGCATAAAGAGGATGCCGATGTTCATGTCGCTCACCGCCTGTGAAGGGCCGAACGGAATCACGGTATAGACCGTGAACGAGGCAATCAGGCCAATCAGCGGCGCGACCCAGAAAAAGAATTGATCGGCTTCGGCGGGAATGATGTCTTCCTTGAGCATCAACTTGAGCGCGTCCGCAAACGGTTGCAACAATCCGTGCGGACCCACGCGCATGGGGCCAAGGCGAATCTGGAAATGCGCCAGCGCCTTGCGCTCGAGCCAGTTCATGGCCAACACCGCGACGGACACGCCGGCAAAAATGACGAGCACATAAATCAGCGCCCAGAACTGGTTGCCCGCCTGGCCGGGAGTGACCGTGCTGCCCAGATACGACATGATGAAGTTCGGCATCAGCGGTCCACCTCGCCGAGCACGATGTCAATCGTGCCGATCACGGCAATCACGTCGGCGACCAGCAGGCCGCGCACCATATGGTCCAGCGCCTGCAGGTTGACAAACGATGGCGGTCGTACCCGCAGGCGGTAGGGCTGCGTCGAGCCGTCGCTGACAATGAAGTACCCCAACTCGCCCTTGGGCGCTTCGATGGAATGATAGATTTCGCCGACCGGCGGCTTGATCACCTTGGGCACCTTGCCCATGATCGGTCCTTCCGGGATTCCACCGACCGCCTGCTCCACGATGCGTATCGACTGGCGCATTTCAGCGACGCGCACCAGGTACCGGTCATAGGTGTCGCCGTTGGTGCCAACCGGAATTTCAAAATCGAATTTCGAGTAGCACTCGTAGGGCTGAGCCTTGCGCAGATCCCACTTCACGCCGCTGGCGCGCAGCACGGGCCCTGTCACACCTAGCGCGATGGCATCCGCCGCGGAAATCACGCCAACGTTTTTCGTCCGCTCGAGCCAGATGCGGTTGCCGGTGAGCAAGGTTTCGTATTCGTCGATCTTGGGGGTAAAGAAGGTCAGAAAGTTCTGTATGTCTTTTTCGAAGCCGGCGTAGGTTTCATACTGGCAGCCGCCGATGCGGAAGGCATGGGTGGTGAGCCGCGCGCCGCAATATTTTTCGAAAATCTTAAGAATTTCTTCCCGGTCGCGGAAAGTGTAGAACAGCGGCGTCATGGCTCCGATGTCGAGCGCGTGCGTACCCAACCAAAGCTGGTGGCTGGCAATGCGTTGGAGTTCGGTCAGGATCACGCGAATGTACTGCGCTCGCGGAGGAGCCTCCACACTCAACAACTTCTCGACCGCTTCGCAGTACCCCAGTCCGTTCGACACGGCGGCGCAATAGTCCATGCGATCGACGTAGGGATTGAACATCGTATAGGTGCGGTTCTCGGCGATTTTTTCCACGCCGCGGTGAAGGTATCCGATGATGCATTCGGTGCCGAGAACTTTTTCCCCGTCCAGTTTCAGAACGACCCGTAGTACGCCGTGCGTGGCCGGGTGCTGAGGTCCCATGTTGATGACGAGTTCGTTCGAATCGAGATACGGCGTATCGGGAGTTTCTAGGTCGAAATTGGAAGAGTGGATCACCGCGTCGTTCTTGCCATCGTTCACAGGAACGCTCATTGTCCGCTCTCGATTCCGAGGTTGATCTGCACCCACTCTTGATCTTGTTGCAGAATGCCGTAATCTTTGCGCAGGGGATGGCCCTTCCAGCCGTCGGGCAGCAAAATGCGCTTCAAATCGGGATGGCCGTCGAAGACGATGCCAAACATGTCATAGACCTCGCGCTCCAGCCAGTTGGCGGTGGGCCAAATGTGAGCGCTCGACGGAATCGAAGCGCCGTCGGCGATCTGTGTCTTCACACGCATGCGCTCGTTCCGCGCGAAAGAATAGAGGATCCATAGGACGTCAAATGGCCTTTCGCGCTTGGGATAATGCGCTGCGGTGATATCCACGCAGTAATCGAACTGCTCTTCATCGCGCAGCAACCGCAGGATGTCAGGGATCAGGGAGCGGTCAACGCTAAAGTAATTCTGCCCAAGATAAGTCAGCGCGTCGATGCCCGAGCCGTACTGGCTCTTGTACTTCTCAACCATCGGAGAGGTCCATGGCACTGGTACGGGACCAGAAGGCTTAGCGGGAGCAGCGGGCTTTGCGGGGGCAGCAGCGGCGGGCTTCGCAGGCGCGAGCGGGGGTGCAGCGGCGGGCTTTTCCGCCGTCGGCTTCTTTTCGCCTTCCGGCGGCGGTGGAGCAGGCGTTTTAACTTCCTCGGCCATTCTAGGGTCTATCGTTACGAAAGCCGCGCTAATGTCGGACGTTCACTTCTTAAGCTCACTTCTCGACGTTCAGTTTTTAACAGCCGAAAGCACCACCGTCGGTGACCGCCATCACAGGGCACGCAAATCAAGCCCGCTAGCGCCGTGCCGCCTGAAAACCTTCGATCAAATCGCGGATGCGCAACGCGTCGGCTTTGCGATGGCCGTGGCTCGAGATCGGATCCGTACCGCCAGTAGACTCAATCAGAATGTCCGACCAGAACATTCTGGTGGAAATCTTCACCGACGCAACTTGCAAAATTGAAATGCTTTCCTCGTTGCTGCCGACGAGACGCTTCTTCACCCGGCTTACTCGTAGCGCGCTGACCACGATCCGCGTGGGAAACCACAAATTGCCCCGAGTCCAGCGGCTCGCTGTGAAAGTCTCATCCGCGGCCGGATTAGGGACTATGGGAGCTACACCCATTCGAGCGCGCCCTTCTTCCATATCCATATGTAGCCCACGATGAGGATGCCGAGAAAAACCAGCATCTCGACCAGCCCGAAGGCGCCCAAAGCCTTGAACTTCACCGCCCACGGGAACAGGAAGACCGTTTCGACGTCGAACACCACGAACAATATGGCAACGATGTAGTAGCGAACGGTGTACCTTCCGCGCGCGCTGGTATAGGGATCAATGCCGCATTCATAAGGCATCAACTTTACACGGTTGGGATTTTGCGTGCGGATGAATCTCGCGACTACCAGCGTAAGCGGAATCGCAATGCCGACAACGGCGAGAAAAAGAAACACAGGCACGTAATTTTGCGGCATGGGTCCTCGAAGCAGTCGTCAATAAGAGCGAATCTGAATACTACCGCCGAAAGCCGCTCGGCTTCAAGGACGGATGAGCGACGCCAGTATGACGTGTCATGTCTCATGTGTCGTGATGGAAACCTATCACGGGCTACTCGGGGATAGCCGATCGGGGAGAACGAAGGTGTGGCGGGCAAGGTCGGAGTCAAGCGTCTCCGGGCGGTAGAAAGCAGCCAGCGCGCCGCCTTCCCCGACCAGCAGGTCGGCATTGCGGGCGGCGAATTCTTCCCAGGTTTGCGCGCAACCGGCGCGGGCCTGACGCTCGCGAATTAAAAAGTAGTAGGCCCAGGTGATGGTCTCGTGATAACGCTGAGCCTTCCCCTGTGCGGCGGCAAATCGCTTCAATGCCGCAGAAACTTTGCCCAGCGCTTCGACGGCCGGATAGCGGCACAGGTATTCAAATGCCAGCCGCACGTGATCGGCGTGATGAAACGTGTCAGGCGAGGTCCTGCCGCCCTCAAATTGTTGGATCAGTTCCTCGCCGCTCATGTTGGTTGCCCGGCAGCGGCTGACTTCCCTGCCACGACCGCCCACGTCGCCGCCGCATACAGCACCAGCGCTCCCACGTCGTACCATCCGTGCAGAAGATGAAGGACGATGGCCGAAGCGAGCACGACGATCAGGAACCATCCGCCAACCACGGTGGCGCGCGGGATGAGGAACAGGATCGCGGCGGCGATCTCCGCCCATGCCAAGGCATGGCGAATGAAACCGGGCAGCCCGGTTTGGGCGAACGCATGCGCGGCTGCCGGGGACAACGCAAACCGCAACGACTCCTCGAGGATCAGCAGACCCACCACCCATTGCAGGATGCGTAACGCCACAGGCAAACGGCCGCTATTCATTTGATCGTGCCTCCCGGTCATTTTTTCTTCTCCGCGGCAGTCTTGTTCTCCGCCCGCCGCTTGATCTCTTTGAGGCGGTGGCTGGCGCTGGAGTCGAGGTCGAGGGCGTAGAACTTTTTCAGGTCCTGGATGCGTTTGAGCGAATCGGAGCTGAAGGGGGTCTTGCCGTCGAAGGCGTGGAGCACGATTCCTTCGAGCAAGTCGCCCAACGACATGTCGTGATATTCCGCGAAAGCCTTGAGCACTTTGAGGAGGCGTTTTTCCATGCGCACGCCCGTCTGCACGCGTTCAATGAGGAGCTGTGATTCAGTGATCATGGTACTATTGTACCACGGTATCTAGATACCAATCAAGAATCCCGCCGCTTCCCTGGAAAACCATGGAAAAACAGTGAGAAAATGTGGCAGGTTCCCGGGAGGCCACGCTCGATGTGCCGGAATATCAAGACGCTGTTCAACTTCGATCCGCCAGTCACGGCGGAAGAGATTCAAGCCGCTTCGCTGCAGTTCGTGAGAAAAATCACTGGCTTTAACAAGCCTTCGAAAGCCAACGAAGCCGCGTTCCGGGCTGCTGTGGACGAAATCGCCGGCAGCGCGGCCCGTCTCCTTCACTCACTCGACACCAACGCACCTCCGAAGAATCGTGAAGAAGAGGCTGCCAAGGCAAAGGCTCGCTCTGCCGAGAGATTCGGGGCTTGAGAGCGGAGAGCTTCAAGGGCTATAGTCAGGACAGCGTCGCTGGAATTTGTGTCTGGCCGAACGTAGTCGTCTTGGATTCCATGCGGCTCGCTTGCGGGTGAGCCATGGCTTTGCACCCTGGGGAACGGAAGCGCCACTTACCGGAGGAAGCGCCAGTCGCTTGGGACCCGATCCGGCGGGACTTGGAAGAAGACGAAGACTGGTATCGCGAATTAGTCGAGCATAGCCACGACCTGTTGTGCGTCCACGACCTCCAAGGCCGATTCCTGTCGGTCAATCCTGTTCCTGCACGCCTGCTGGGTTACAGCGTAGAAGAAATATTGCGGAAACGGTTACAGGATGTTGTCGATCCGCGTTTCCGCGATCAGTGCGACGTCTATCTGCGCGAAATTGAGCGCCGCGGGGAGTTTCGCGGCATGATAGCCGTGTTGACGCGATCCGGAGAGCAGCGCGTCTGGGAGTATCACAACACGCTGCGCACTGAAGGCGTGGAGAGACCAATTGTGCGCGGGATCGCGCATGACGTCACGGAACGGGTGCTGGCGGAGAAGGCGCTGCGCGCGAGCAATGAGCAACTGCTCCAGAAGACACAGGGGCAGGAGCAAACCCTGCGGGAGCTGACGCTGTTCCGGACGCTGCTGGATCAATCGACGGAATCCATTGAAGTCATCGATCCGGAGACGTTGCGTTTCCTCGATGTAAATCAGAGGTTGTGCACAGAGCTGGGTTATAGCCGGGAAGAGCTTTTGTCAATGACAGTCGCTGACGTCGACGCCAAGATCGACGAGAATCGGCGCGCGCGTGTGCCAGAGCGCCTGCGGGAGAAGGGATTCGTAACTATCGAAACAGTGCACCGGCGCAAGGATGGAAGCGCTTACCCGGTAGAAGTGGCTTTGCGAGAGGTACAACTGGATCGAACGTATGTCTTGGCGGTGGGACGCGACATTACAGACCGGAAGCGGGCGGAACAGGCGCTACGGGAAAGCGAGGAACGGTTCCGGCTTTTCGTCGAGCACGCACCAGCTGCGTTGGCGATGTTTGATCGTGAGATGCGCTACCTCCTCGCCAGCCCCCGCTGGCGCCTCACCTATGGTCTGGGCGACCGCGATCTGCGCGGCGTGTCGCACTACGATGTCTTCCCGGAAATTCCCGAGCGTTGGAAGGAGGCCCATCGTCGCGGACTGGCGGGCGAGGTTCTACGCGGAGAAGAAGACCGCTTTGACCGGGCCGACGGCTCCGTACAGTGGATGCACTGGGAAATACTGCCGTGGCATGACGACACGGGCGCGATCGGCGGCCTCGTAATTTTCGCGGAAGACGTCACCGAGCGCAAACGCATGGAGGAAGGCTTGCGGCAAAGCGAGGAGCGGTTCCGTGTGGCGCTGAAGAATTCTCCAACTGCCGTGTTCAACCAGGACCAGGATTTGCGTTACTCCTGGATGTACAACGCACAGCTCCCATTACCGCCGAGCGAAACGCTCGGAAAAACTTTGTTCGACCTTTTCGATCCAGAGGAAGCTGCACGCATCACGGAAGTCCGGCGACGGGTGCTGGAAACGGGCGTCGGACTTCGCGATGAAACACAGATCACTGTCGGCGGCAGGAAGCACTATTTCGATACAACAATCGAGCCGGCTTTGGACTCGACCGGAACTGTACTTGGACTCACCGGCGCCAGCACGGACGTCACCGAGCTGCGGGAAGCCACCGAAGCGCTCGTCGAAGCCAAGAACAGGCTTACGGAAGAAAAGCTCTACCTCGAGCAGGAAATCGATGTGGAACTGGGGTTCGGGGAAATCATTGGGCGCAGCAAGGCCTTGCAAGCCGTCATGGAAAATGTGGGAAAAGTGGCAGCCAGCAATGCCACTGTGCTGCTGCTCGGCGAAACGGGAACGGGCAAGGAAATGGTGGCGCGGGCCATCCACCGCCAAAGCCAGCGCGCCGCCCGCAGCTTCATCAAGATGAATTGCGCCGCAATTCCTTCGGGACTGCTGGAGAGCGAACTGTTCGGGAATGAGAAAGGCGCATTCACCGGATCTGTGAGCAAGAAAATTGGACGAGTCGAACTCGCGGACCAGGGCACACTTTTTCTGGACGAGATCGGCGAGATTTCTCTGGCGCTGCAGCCCAAGCTGCTGCGCGTATTGCAGGATCAGGAGTTCGAACGGTTGGGCGGAATTCAGACGTTGAAAGTGGACTTTCGTTTGATTGCCGCGACCAACTGTGATCTGGCCGAGAGCGTCCGCGAACAAGAGTTTCGGAGCGATTTGTATTACCGGCTGAATGTATTTCCGATCCGTTTGCCACCGCTACGGGAAAGGCGGGAGGACATCCGGCTCCTGGTGGAACATTTTGTGCAGAAGTTCGCACGGCGGATGAAAAGATCGATCACGACTATCCCGAAGAAAACAATGGATGCGCTCATGTCATGGGACTGGCCGGGCAATGTGCGGGAACTGGAGAACTTCATCGAGCGTTCGGTGATTCTGACACAAGGTTCCGTACTGGTGGTGCCGCTGAGCGGATTGCAGCCGATTCGCACTACCGCGAAAGAGGAACGTGTCGATCAAAGTCTGGCAGCCAAGGAGCGCGAGCACATTGTGCGCGCTTTACAGCAAAGCCGCGGGCAGATTGGCGGCCCGAAAGGAGCGGCTGCGCGGTTGGGATTGAAACGAACCACGCTGCAATCGAAACTGAAGCATTTAGGAATCAATCCGCGCTTAGGACCGACGAAGCAATAGTTCGCCGCCGGGGCGTCGATCTCTGAGCTTTCTTTTCATCTTCTTACTGATTGTTCTTCGGTTACAATCCTCGCGCAGGTTACAATCCCCGCACATGAACCGCGAATATAACAAACAATATAGTCACGAATTGGGCCGCGACATGGAGTCGCTGGTATACGGCCATGCCGGCCAACCGATCCTCGTTTTCCCGACATCGATGGGACGTTTTTTTGAGTATGAAGATGCGGGGATGATCCGTGCACTGAGTGGAAAACTGGAAGCGGGCGCGATCCAGGTGTTCTGCGTGGACGGCGTCGATGGCGAGAGCTGGTACAACAAAAGCGTCCATCCGGGAGCGCGCATCTGGCGGCACGTGCAGTACGAGCGCTACGTGATCAATGAGTTTCTGCCACATTTGAAATGGAAGAACTGGGCTCCGCAGATTGCGGTTACGGGATGCAGTTTTGGCGGTTATCACGCGCTGAATTTTTCGATGCGCCATCCCGATGTGGTTTCGGCGTGCGTGACCATGAGCGGGTCGTTCGAGATCAAGAGCTTTCTCGACGGCTACTACGACGATAACGTCTACTTCAACAATCCGCCGGACTATCTGTCAAACATGGGCGATGAATGGTTTCTGAATCGTCTCCGCCAGATGAAGATTGTGCTGGGATCGTCGGACTGGGATATGTGCCTGGACGCGAACGTCAAGATGGCGGCAATTTTGAGCGGCAAGGGCATTCCGCATTGGCTGGATATCTACGGGGACAATAGCAAGCATGATTGGCCGTTGTGGCAGCGGATGGCAGAGAAATACTTTTAGATTACGCTATTCGCTGTTCGTCGTTCGCGGTTCGCTGTTCGGCCTCGCCGCCGCCTGGCGGAAACGATCGATTGGCATTGGTCAGCGAACGACGAATAGCGAACAGCGTTTTTCAAGCACAAGGAGTGTCTTATGAGCAGTAAGAAAATTGGAATTCTTTTCGGAATGGAGAATACTTTCCCGCCGGCGCTGGTCGAGAAGATCCACAGCATGAAGGCCGAAGGCGTTACGGCGGAATTTGTAAAGATTGGCGGCATCCGCATGGATGAGCCGAAAAAATACGACGTCATCATTGACCGCATTTCACAAGACATTCCTTTCTACCGCGCCTATCTGAAGAACGCGATGCTGCAGGGGACGATTGTCATCAACAACCCGTTCTGGTGGACGGCGGACGACAAGTTTTTCAATTATGCGCTGGCCCACAAGATGGGCGTCGCCATTCCTCCGACGGTCGTTTTGCCGCATCATACCCACCCGCCGGATACGACCGACAAATCGATGCGGAATTTGATGTATCCGCTGAATTGGGAAGAGTTATTTGCCTACGTTGGGTTTCCGGCCTTCTTGAAACCTTACTCGGGCGGCGGCTGGAAGCATGTCTACAAAGTGCATTCTCCGGAGGAGTTTTTTCACAACTATAACCAGACCGGCGATCTTTGCATGACCCTGCAGCACGGCGTGGAGTTTGAGGATTACTACCGCTGCTATGTCGTGGGGCAGGAAAAAGTTCACATCATGAAATATGATCCGAGAGCTCCGCACCATGAGCGCTACGTAAAGGGAAACCCGCAGCCCGGCCCGGCCTTGAAGGAACGCATCGAGAAGGATGCGCTGGCCTTATGCCGCGCGCTCGGGTATGACCTCAACACGGTCGAGTTTGCGGTGGAGGACGGCGTGCCCTATGCAATTGACTTCATGAATCCGGCTCCGGATGCGGAAGTCACCTCGGTGGGACAGCAGAACTTTGAGTGGGTGGTCGACGCGGTGGCGGAGATGGCTGTAAAGAAGGCGCTCAGCGGGGAGAATCCGGTGCAGGAGTTGCGGTGGGCGGCGTTCTTGAATGGGCCGAAGCCGGTCGAGAATCGCGCGCCACGAGCACGTAAGAAGGCATAAACAGCAAGAACCGTGTGGTGGCGGGGCTCAGTCCCGTCCCCACACCTGCCCATTGGTATACTAAAAAGACTTCTGCCAGAGCGTCTTCCCGCCCGGCAGTTCCGGATGCCTCGATGAAGCCTACATTCACGCTGGGAATCGAAGAGGAGTATCAGACGGTCGATCCTGAAACTCGGGATCTTCGGTCGCACATTCACGCCGAGATCATCGAGAAGGGCAAATTGATCCTGCAGGAACGGGTCAAGAGCGAGATGCATCAATCGGTGGTGGAAGTAGGCACGTCGGTCTGCGCCAACATTAAGGAAGCGCGCGCAGAACTCAAAAAACTGCGCCAGCACATGATTCGCCTGGCTCGCGAAAATGGTCTCCGCTTGGCCTCGGCGGCAACCCATCCGTTTGCGGACTGGCGTGTTCAGGAAGTTACGCCCGACGAACGCTACATGAATATTGTGCAGGATATGCAACTGGTGGCGCGGGCGAACTTGATCTTTGGCCTGCATGTGCACGTCGGTATTGAGGATCGCGAGACGCTGATCCACATGATGAATCATGCGCGCTATTTTGTGCCGCATCTGTTGGCGCTGTCGTCGAACTCGCCGTTCTGGCTGGGGATGGATACGGGGTTGAAATCGTATCGCTGCAAGGTGTTCGACAAATTTCCGCGGACCAATCTGCCCGATTATTTTCCGAGCTGGGGTGAGTACGAGAATTATGTCAAGCTGCTGGTGAAAACCAACTCGATCGATAACGCGAAAAAAATCTGGTGGGACATCCGGCCCCATCCATTCTTTCCGACGCTGGAGTTCCGCGTATGCGATCTGCCGATGCGACTGGACGAGACGATCGCTTTGGCGGCGCTCATCCAGGCGACGGCCGCCAAGCTCTACAAGCTGTATTCGCAAAATCAGGGTTTCCGCCTCTATCGGAAGTCGTTGCTGATGGAGAACAAGTGGCGCGCGGCGCGCTATGGGATCAACGGAAAGCTGATCGACTTCGGCAAATCGACGGAAGTTTCGGAGCGCGATTTGATTGAAGAGTATCTGGAATTTGTGGATGACGTGCTCGACGAACTCGGGTGCCGCGCGGAAGTCGAGTACATCCGCGAGATCATGAAAATGGGCACGGGCGCCGACCGCCAATTAGACGTGTACCGCAAGACCGGCGACATGAAAGCCGTAGTGGACTACATCATTGAGGAGACTGAGGTGGGCGTGGACGAGGTGGACAGTTTGCCCACCGCACGCGCTGTCTAACGAGTTTCATGAAGACTGAATTGCAAGCAAACGCAAAATCCAATCGACAACTCAATCGCATGCCCTTTGACCCGCAACTCTCGCCGGGAGCGAGGAATGCGGTGCGCGTGTGCCTCAGCGTGCAACCGTCAGAAAAAGTCACCGTCATCACCGACGAAGTGAGCCTGGAGATTGCGGCGGCCATCGTGCACGAACTGGAAGACATTGGCTGCCGTTACCAGACGTGGGTGTTGGAGGATCTGGCACCTCGTCCCCTGATCGATCTGCCGCTGGCAATCGCGGAGGATCTCGAGACCAGCCAGGTCAGCATTTTTGCGGTGCAGGCGCAGGCCAACGAATTGAAATCGCGCATGCAGATGACGGATGTGGTGAACCGGCGAAAAATCCGGCACGCCCACATGGTGAACATCAACAAGCGGATCATGCTCGAAGGCATGCGGGCCGACTTCCTGAAGGTCGACCGGTTGAGCGTGAAGGTAATGGAAGCCGTGCGCAAGGCGAAGCAGATTCGCGCCAAAACGCCCACCGGAACAGATCTGGTGGCCGATTTGAATCCAAATTACCGCTGGGTGAAGACGAGCGGAATTATCAGCACCGAAAAATGGGGCAACCTGCCGGGCGGCGAGATTTTCACCACGCCGGGCGAAGTCAACGGCACCTTTGTGATCGACGGCGTAGTGGGCGATTATTTGTGCGCGAAGTTTGGCGATTTGAAAGCCAATCCACTGACCATTCAGATTAAGGGAAATCGATTGATCGAGGCTCACTCCGCCAACAAAGAATTGAAAGACGATTTCTGGGCGTACACGCACACCGATGAGAACAGCAATCGTGTGGGCGAGTTTGCCATTGGCACCAACATCGAATTGAAAGACGTAATCGGAGAGATTCTGCAGGATGAGAAATATCCCGGCGTGCACATTGCCTTCGGAAACCCTTACGGAGCCCACACGGGAGCAGAGTGGTATTCGTCGACCCACATTGACGTGGTGGGCCGCAAATTCGACATTTGGGTCGATGGCGAGCAGATTATGCGGGGCGGGCAGTTCTTGATAGAGGCGTAAGGCCGCTGTTGGCTCTTGGCTCTTGGATTGTCGGCCCTTGGCTCTTAGCTTTTGGCAGTTAGCTTTCGGCTCTTAGCCTTTAGCAGTTGCGTATGCCTGACGCTTCGTATCAGGGCATCGCTTTAGCGATGCCGAAATGTCTCAGTGATAACCGCCCCTTTAG
>JBEKLO010000065.1:0-40636 GCA_050010155.1 Terriglobales bacterium | reverse complement strand
GCGCATATCCGGGCAACCCGTCCGCCGGGCCCACGCTGGTCGGCGAAACGTCCACTATTGCGCTGGTTGTGGAATTCAATCTCCGTCTCCCAGTTCGGGATAGAAACGCGAAACCGACCGTTCGAGAACAGGCTGGAGACCGGGCCTTTGGGACGATACTCGATCCTCTGCCAGTACCAGAATGCCGTCACGGAGATAGTCGGCATTGGGAGTCATCCACTTGAGTCATGCTGTCTACGCGGTCGTCCTTTCGTGCCTCCTCGGCCATGAGAACGGAACGAACGGCGTGCCTGATTTGGTTTGGCAGCTGCGTCTGCAGCAGAAGAGGCGGGATTTTTTGGCGCAGTTTTCGATCACGACAATTGGTCGGGAGCGGCCAATCTCGCAAACACCTCGACCACCATCGGGTCGAATTGTGTTCCCGATTTCTGTCTAAGTATCTCGAGTGCTTCCCGCGCGGGAATACCTTTTCTGTAGGATCGATCCGAGACAAGCGCGTCATAGCAGTCTGCGACGGCAAGAATGCGCGCGTGCAAACTGATATTCTCCCCAGCCAAGCCTGCCGGGTAGCCGGAACCATCAAACCATTCGTGATGTTGGGCAACCATGGGCAACGCTTCGCGGAAACATGGGATAGGTTCAAGGATGCGAATTCCAGTTTTCACATGGTCTCGCATAATCCGCATTTCTTCGGGTTCGAGCCTGCCGAGCTTATCCAGAATGGCCGGAGGCGTACCGATCTTTCCGATGTCGTGTAACAATCCCCCGCGGTGCAGGATCTCCAAGCTTTTGTCAGCCAGACCCATGGCTTGGCCCATCCGAAGAGCAAGATTTGTGACCCGTTCGGAGTGGCCCGCCGTCCATTCCGATTTCGCGTCAATCGCTCGGGCCAACGCAGTGAGAGTGCCCAAGTCGAGTTGCTCCAGCGCTTCGAGTGTAACTTTTAGTTGTTCCTTCTCGATGCGTACGGCATGGTACCGGGCGACGCACGCGTGAAGCGTGCTCAGAAGCGTTTTTCGGGTCACGGGTTTCGAGAGAAACCGGAAGATTTGTCCCTCGTTCACCGCTCTCGCGGCCGCTTCCATGTCGCTGTGCCCTGTCAGCATCACTCGGACGGAATCTGGTGAAAGGTCGCGAACCCTCGCCAGAAACTCGGCCCCGTCCATGCCCGGCATACGCATATCGGAGACGACCACTGGATATGGCCCGTCCTCATTCAACTTCGCCAGACCTTCTTCGGGACCCACCGCTAGGTCGGCGACAAACTCTGCGTGAACGGAACGCCGCAACCCTTCGAGCACCAATGGATCGTCGTCAACAAAGAGAACTCGCTCTTCGTTGCCAGCGCCAATTTCCAGACCAGCGTTGTGCTTCACTCCGGACCTTCCCATCGGCCAAGGCACTCCTCACTGGCAAGCGAGCGAAGGTCCCTCCCCGATGACCAACCAGAATCTCCTGGCGCTTCCGAGGTTATATCGGCAACAACGCAGAGTTCCTTAAACAGCCAGATCTTGCATAACTAGAAGAGCCACGCTGAATTAACCGGAGGCTCCATCGTAGCCGGGGTTATCGTAGCGAAGGGACAAACATCGTGGCACTCCGCTTTCATCCAAAGAAATGAATCTCCTGGAACCATCAACTCCTGAATTAAATCTCTCTTTCGCCGATAGAAAATAAAATGGAGGGTCTGCCGCCAAAACGCGCGCGAAGAGGCAGTCTCATCTACATCCTTTTCGCCGTGGCTCTACTTCTCTGCTGCGTTCCCGCGCACCGCTCCGCCTGGCGAGGTAGTGCTGACCTGCACACCTTGTTTGAGACGATTGCCAGCCTACTGGGATTGGTTACGGGCACGATGGCCTTGGTCCGATACTACGCAAAAAAAAGCGGTATGTTTTTACTTTTGGGGACGGGCTTTCTCGGGGGAGCCCTCCTCGACGCCTACCATGCCATCGTTACCTCATCGCTGTTGGGGGGGCAGACCCCTGCTGTGCTTTCTTCACTCACCCCGTGGAGCGGGATCATGTCACGCGTGTTCATGTCCTTGCTCCTGTGCGCGAGTTTTGTCGCATGGAAACTTGAGATGCGAAAGCCGCTGCAGGGCCGAATCAACGAGCGCGTGGTTTACTTGCTGGTTGGAATCTGGTTTGTTGCCACTTTTCTTTTTTTTGCAAGCGTGCATGTGGCTCCTCCGTTCCATTCCAATCAAATCGTTCGTCGCCCTGTCGACTTTGTGCCAGCTTTTTTCTTCGTTTTGGCGGCCGTCGGATATTTAAGGAAAGGCTGCTGGAAAACGGACGATTTTGAACACTGCCTGTTGTTTTCCCTGATTCTCTACGGTGTAAGCCACCTGGGCTACATGTCCCTTTACAGCAGTCAGTTTGACGCCCAATTTTTTGCCGCTCACGCACTATACATTCTTGGCCACATTGTCGTCCTTACTGGCCTTTTCATGAGCATGTTCTCCATCTTCAAATCAGAAGCGAAAATCGGAACTGATCTGTTACAGGCCAATCGGTTGCTGGCCGGGCAACTTGAAGTGGAACACCGGTTGGTGTGCGAACTGAAGGAGGCCGAGCGCCGGGCAACCCATGATTTTCTGACCGGCATCCACAACCGGGCCGCGATCACGGACTTGCTGATGCACGAGGCTGCGCGTTGTCAACGCGCACGGGAGGAGATCGGGGTGCTGATCGCAGATATCGATCACTTTAAGACCATCAACGATACGTACGGGCACCTCGTAGGCGACCAGGTGCTGAAACAAATCGCCCTAAGAATAGCTTCGGCGGTACGAACCTACGATTCGGTCGGGCGCTTTGGAGGCGAAGAATTTCTGATTCTCGTTCCAAATTGCGCACTCAGAGAGTCCATGGTCGTCGCCGAGCGGGTACGTCTGAGTGTTGCGACGAACAGGTTCATGATCGGCGACTTTGCCATCCCGGCTACCGTCAGCGTCGGAGTCAGCACCGCAGGAGGAACGACGTTGAACGTGACCCAGGTGTTGCAGATGGCCGATTCCGCCCTGTACGAAGCGAAGAAAAAAGGACGAAACCGAGTCGAGTCCTGGGTTCCTACGGGGCAGGCAGTCGAGTGTTCTATTTGACCCTGCCTCCGACTTTGTGGGTTCCGTGCGCGAAGGCCCGATTCCGTTTACGATGTTCTTCCCCACGGTGAGAGAACACCGAAACTTTTCGAGCCGGTGGTGACCTCGTGATTCACTAAACATCGGCCGGAGAGCCCAACGTTTGCCGTAATCGCCCACCGACCGTTAGAATTGAACCCGCGTCGTTTTGCAGGCCCGTAGCTCAGTCTGGTTAGAGCGCTTCCTTGACACGGAAGAGGTCGATGGTTCGAGTCCATTCGGGCCTACCATACATCGGAATTCCTTAGTCGGTGATTCCGGCAATCGGTGGGCAGTGGTCCCCGCACACATTACGTTCCAGCCGTAGCCTGTCCAGCCAGATCCCCTTCAAAAATCGCTCCCGGCACGAGCGGCAAGCGTCCCCCTTGGTTTGTGACTACCACCAAGACCACATTGGCGCCATTAATTGCCGCAACTGTCGGGCGACGACACGGTTGGCTGTGAAGCTCGCGACGCTACGACCCATCCGCCACTGCAAAGATCAAAGCACTCCCGGCATTGACCGCATTGGTCGTGGGCGCCATCGATGAGTTCCGGTATTCGGTCGATACCCCGTCCTTTGAAATAAAGCGCGTTCTCCTTCTTAACTTCGGCGCAATAGCGAACGCACATTCCGCAGAGACTGCAATCGGTCATCCCGGGATGGAAACGGGACTTGGTGACACCATACTCCTGCGCGTATTCCTGAAAAGCAGGCCAGAGGAGTTCGATGATCATCTTGCGGATGCTCGTCACTTTCGGGGATTCCGTCTGAACGCTCAGGCCCTCCTCCACCGGAAAAAGGCAGGAAGCGACGAGGCGACTACGCCCATGTTTCACGATTTCCACCATGCACATGCGGCAGGCTCCGTAAGGTTCGAGCCTGTCATCGTCGCAAAGAGTGGGGATCTTGATCCCGGCCGCTTTCGCAGCTTGCAGGATGGTGGCGCCCTTTGCCGCCTGCACCGATTTGCCGTTGATTTCCAGCGTTATCTGTTCCATGACGATCTCCCTTTATGCCGTAGTTTCAAGCTGCGGTTGCGGAATTGGAATTGGCCTCGACACCGCCGCAACCGGCAGTTTCAGCACCGCGCGGAACTTGTCCGGACACGCCGTATAGCAGGAACCGCACTTGATGCACGTTTCCTGCACGATCATGTACGTGTTATCGACCTTCTGAATCGCGTCGACTGCGCACGCTCGCGCGCACGCCCCACAAGCACTGGTACATTTCTCCTGGTCAATTTCGTACGCGATCAGCGCAGCGCAGACTCCCGCGGGACACCGCTTCTCACGAATGTGGGCTTCGTACTCGTCGCGAAAATATCGGATCGTGCTGCGAACCGGATTCGGTGCGCTCTTGCCGAGCGCGCAGAGAGACGCCATTTCCATAAACTCTGACAGTTCTTCCAGAAGCTCAATGTCTCCTTCCTGCCCCTCGCCCGCCGTAATGCGATCAAGGATCCTCAGCATCTGGCGCAGGCCTTCCCTGCAGGGGACGCACTTCCCGCACGATTCGTGCGCCAGAAAATTCACGTAATAACGGGCCGTATCGACCATGCAGGTATCTTCGTCCATGACGATCATTCCCCCGGAACCCATCATGGAACCAGCCTCGTCGAGCTTGTCGAAATCCACGGGGAGATCCAGTAGAGACTCGGGCAAAACACCGCCCGATGGACCGCCGGTCTGCACGGCTTTGAATTTCTTTCCGTTCGACACGCCACCGCCAATTTTGACCACGATGTCCCGGAGCGTAATCCCCATCGGAACTTCCACGAGGCCGGTGTTCTTAACCCTGCCCACCAGAGAAAAAATCTTGGTCCCTTTGCTGCCCTCGGTTCCCATGCTGCGGAACCAGTCGGCGCCCCGGTTGACGATAAAGGGAACATTGGCCCAGGTTTCGACATTATTCAGACAGGTCGGTTTTCCCCAGAGACCTTTCTCAGAGGTGTGGATGTATTTCGGCCTCGGCTCGCCTACATGCCCTTCGATTGCATTCATCAGGGCCGTGGATTCTCCAGAAACGAATGCGCCGGCGCCGCGGTGAATTTTCACTTCGAATGAGAATCCGGAACCAAGAATGTCCTTGCCCAGTAGCCCATACTCCCCGGCCTGTGTAATCGCCCGCTCGATGTGCTTGCGTGCCAGCGGGTATTCCTGGCGCACGTAGATGTAGCCCTCGGAGGCGCCGATGGCATAAGCCCCTATGATCAGGCCTTCGAGAACGCTGTGGGGATTGCCTTCGAGCAGGCTGCGATCCATGTACGCGCCCGGATCTCCCTCGTCGCCGTTCACGACCACATACTTGGGATTGCCCGGGGCCTTGCGAGTTGTCTCCCACTTCACGCCAGCGGAAAATCCGGCGCCGCCACGACCGCGCAAATCCGCCTTCTTGACCTCATCCAGCACTGCTTCCGGACGCATTTCCTTCAGTGCCTTTGCCAGGGCCGAATAACCACCAACCGCGACGTAATCGAGAATGCTGGTGGCTTCGATGAGCACATTATTTTCCAGCAAGATACGTTTCTGATGTTTGTAGAACGGGATGTCTTCCGCTCGCTGTACCCGCTTTCCAGTTTCTTCGTCAAGGTAAAGAAGAGATTCGATCACGGTGTCGCCAAGCACAGTTTTGTCCACAATGGCCGGTACATCTTTTATCTTGGCGCCCAGATAGCAGATTCCCTTCGGTTGAACTACGACCAGCGGCCCGCGTTCGCAGAAACCGTGACAGCCCGTGCGGCGCAGTCCAACCGAGCTCCCAACGCCGCGATTTTCGATTTCCTTCTCGAAACTGTCGGCCAGCCCTTCAGCGCCATACGCGCAGCAACCTGTTCCGGTGCACACCGTGACCCAAACGGGCTTGGCGCGCCGTTCAAGCAGGACTTCTTTCTTTAGCTCTGCAATCTCTGCGGGAGTACTCAGTCGCGGCATGGAATAGCCTCCTCTTGTTTATCCAGGGATTTCACGATCCTCGCCAACCGGTTCTTCGACGGTTGGTGGTAGTAGTCCTTGTCAACCTGCACCACCGGCGCCAGCGCACAGCAGCCCAGACAATGCACCGTCTCCAGCGTGAACTGCTGCTGGCTATCGGTTTCTCCTGGCTTGAGACCGAGCACGGCGGAGGCGCGTAGCAACATTTCTGGCGCTCCGCGCACATGGCACGCCGTTCCGGTGCAGACTTGCACGCAGTGGCGGCCTCGCGGCTCCAGACTGAAGGCTTCGTAGAAGTTCACGATGGTGTGAATCTCTGCGGGAGCCACGTTAAGCCTGACCGCGATCCAGTGAATGATGTGACGGGGAATCCAGTTCAGCTTTTCCTGCACATCCAGAAGCACCTGGATCAGCGCTCCCTTCTGGAAGTCATACTTCTCCATGATGGAATCGGCTTCCATCAACTCGTTTCGGATGTCGAGAATGGCCCGTTCCTTCTTCTTGATCTGCCCCAGGCTCCCGGCATGGTACTTCGCCTCAGACTCCAGATAAGAAATTTCGTCAAGAAACTCACGCTTGTTGAGTCCGAGAGAGTAGGCCTCGCTCAAAACACCCAGCCCCTCGAGCACAACATCATTCTTGTTGTGATGCGCGACCATCGCCGCTTCCGCCGGCTTCTCGGGTTCTTTCGCCGCCTGGCGCAGAACGCTTAGGCTCATGCCGCGACGAACCGATTCCAGAAGTTTTTCAGGTTCGAAAGGCTTGGAAAGAAAATCGAACGCACCGACTTTCATCGCTTCCACCGCGGAATCGACGGTGCCGTGCCCAGTCACGATGATCGGCACTGCGGAAGGTGCGGTCGCAGCCAAATGCGCGAGTACCTCCAGGCCATTCATGCCCGGCATCTTCAGATCGACGAGTACCACGCTCGGATGCGACGTCTGTACAAGATCAAGACCCTGCATCCCGTTCCGAGCCACTGCCGCCCGGTATCCGCCCATCTCGAGTGTCTGCCGGCACCCCTCGGTGAACATTTCCTCGTCATCGATCATGACTACATCTATGGGTGAAGGGATGGATTGCGCCGTCGTAGTAATGTTCATGGTCGCCATAAATCTCCTCGTCGCAATTAACTTTGTCGATGCTAGTAAGGGCAAGTTGCCTGCCAACTCACAAGAGGAAATTCACGATGGGACATGGCCGCGAGAAAGTCAGCGCACAGTATGGGCACTACTGGAGTTGCAGGGGAGCACTCGAGATCAACGGCCGGCGAGCGAGACCACTGTTGGGTGAGGTGGGAACGAATACTGCCGGTACTTTTTGTAGCGCCGCATTGTCATTTGGTACGAAAAGTACCAGAAGGGACAGGAATCAGGCGACTGACACTTTGGAAGCTCACTAATAAAGAGTAAGCGAATGGCGTTCAACGGGAACCAATCACTGGGGCTCAATCTCCGTTGCGCGCTCCTCAATCTTACGATCCTCCATCTTGCGGAGTTTTTCGCGAAGCGTTTTACGATTGATTCCCAGGTATTCGGCAGTCTTGGTTTTGTTGCCACGGAATTGTGCGAGCGCTTTGAGGATCTCGCTGGTTTCCTGGCGTGCGAGTTGTCCCTCCTCGACCGCGCTGCCGGCCAGCAGACCCTGGCTCTCCGGATGGTTTGCACCATAGGGCAAATCGGAAGGCCCAATCGTGCTTCCCTCACAGGTAACAACGGCATATTCCAAGGCGTTGATCAATTCGCGCACATTGCCCGGCCACTCGTGCCTTTTCAGAAAACGCATGGCCTCGTCTGTAACTGCGGGCACCGGCCGCTGCTTCTCGGTGGCCAATTTCTTGAGGTAGTACGTTACCAGCGCAGGAATGTCTTCCAATCGATCGCGGAGTGCCGGTACTGCGATATGAATAACATTCAGCCGATAGTACAAATCCTCGCGGAATTTCCCATCGTGTACCTCTGCCGGCAGATTGCGGTTTGTCGCGGAGACAATGCGGACGTCCACTTTCTTCTTCTGCGCGCTTCCCACGCGGCTGATCTCGCGCTCCTGGACGACCCGGAGCAGACTCGCCTGCATTTGCGGGTTGATGTTTGCAATTTCGTCGAGCAAAAGTGTGCCGCCATGCGCCAGTTCGATCTTGCCCACGGTCGACTCCACGGCTCCCGAGAACGCACCCTTGACATGACCAAACAGCTCGCTTTCGAAAAGGCTTTCCACCAGTGCGCCACAATCCACGGTGACAAACGGCCTTGCAGATCTGCGGCTTAACCGGTGGATTGCCCGGGCAACCACCTCCTTGCCCACACCCGTTTCACCCGTGATCAGCACCGTGGAATCGCCGGGAGCAGCCTTGCGGATGAGGCGCGTGACATTTCTCATTGCCTCGGAGGATCCGATCATTTCCTCCGAAAGCATCTTGCGCTCGAGTTCCTGGCTGATACACGCATACTCCAGAACTCTCCTCCGCGCCGTCACCGCCTTGCTGACAATCGCGATCAGCGCCTCAGGCGTGAAGGGCTTGGACAGATAGTTGTAGGCGCCTGACTTGATCGCTTCGACTGCCGAATCGATCGTGGCATAGCCCGTGATAATGATCACCATCAGGTTCGGCGAATCCTGCTTAAGCCTTCGCAGCACTTCCATCCCCGGCGTCCCGGGCATTCGTAGATCCAGCAGAGCAACGTCGAATGATTCCCGAAATGCGATTTCCAGGGCTTGTTCACCGTCCGCGGCCGCCGCGACGCTGAATCCGATCTGTTCAAGCGCCTGCGTACAAGCGATGCGCATGGATTCGTCGTCGTCGATGACTAGAACTTTGCCACGAGTCGCCATCAATGGCTCCCCTGGGATGTCGGTAGAGACACAGCAAACGTCGTGCCTGAACCGACCGTGCTGAACACGTTGATATCCCCGTGGTGGTTCTGGACGATCCCGTAACTGACGGAGAGTCCGAGTCCAGTGCCGTGCCCCACACCCTTGGTAGTGAAGAACGGATCGAAGATGCGATCAATGTTCTCAAGCGGAATGCCACAACCAGTATCGGAAATATTTATCTTGATGTGGCCGTCGCCGTCGTCTGTCGTGAGGGTGAGGCGTCCGCTGCCGTTCATCGCGTCAGCGGCATTCAGAATGATGTTCATGAACACCTGTTGCAGTTGGGACTCATCAGCCTGCAGGGGCGGCAGCTTCGGATTGTAGTCCCGGACTACCTCGATATTGTGAAAGAGAAATTGCCCTTCGAATAGCTTGAGGGTCGCGTCCAGCAACTGATTCACATCGAGAGATTCCACCAGCGGCTCGCGCTGACGGGCGAAGTCGAGCAGGTTTCTCACGATGGCGTGGCAACGCTTGGTTTCTTTCTCGATGCGTTCCAGGTTTTCCCTGATCCGGCCTTCCGGCGGCACCTGCTGCATGATCAAACGGCTGAAAAGGAGAATGCTGCCGAGGGGGTTATTGATCTCGTGCGCAACTCCGGCGGCCAACTGGCCGACCATCGCCAAGCGATCGGAGCGCATCAGCTTTTCCGACGTCTGGCGGCGAAGTTGCTCGTCACGCTCCCGTATTGCCGCGGTCATGGCGTTGAACGAGGTCCTCAGCTCTTCGATCTCGATCGGAGCTCGCGGATCAGGCTCGATGTCTTGCGGAGACATGCCTGCGGCCATCTTATTGGTTGCGGCAATCAAAGAGTTCAGCGGCTTCAAGACCGAATTCGACACTCCATAGCTGATGAAGAACGCCAGCAGCACCGCGACCACGGCAACGCCGAACAGGATCTCCTCCACCTGGCGTTCCGTCGCATTGAATTTCCGTTCTAGAAGTCCGAGGCCTACGGCGCCAATCACCGCACCCTGCGGATCGCGAAGCGGTTGGTACGCAGTCAGGTACCAGTCATCCACGATGTAGCCGGGCCGAACCCAGCGTTCACCCCCGAGAAGCACGTGCTTATATACCTCCTCGGAGACAAGAGTGCCGAGGGCTCTCCGCCCCGAGGGGGTGGTCGCGCTGGTTGCAATCCGCTTGTCGCCAAGAAAAATAGAAACAATGGCGACATCGTGCCCGTCGTATTGTTCTTCCCGGTAAAGGTTGCTTCGAATCCGATCCGCAATCGCGTTGCGTCCGTTAAGCAATTGAGCTCCGCAGAGCACTCCGAGCAGTTTCCCATCGTCGCCCATCACCGGCACCGCTGCAGCCGCGAACAACCCATCGGCCACGTTGCCCGGCCGTTCCGAACCAGCATGGGAGGTTGAAACCACGTCAATTCGTGCGCGCCTAGCCAAGTCGGCACTTTCATTCGCCAGCTGGCCAGCCGAAAGCACGACAGTGGACGCGACTTCTTTACGCTCCCGGAGAGTCTGCTCCACCATGGTTGCAATACCGGCGACTTCAATGGCGTGGCCTTGATTCCTCACCGGAAGCAGCGTCTGGCCCTGCGCATCGGTCAGAAACAGGAGGTCCAGTTCGTCGCTGTGTTGAATTGCCTGCAACTGGCCGCTCAAGTTCTGAATGTTCCCTCGCTCGATCTGTTGCTGGACCATCGGTTGCTGCGCGATCAGACGAACTGCGTCCGTGATGCGGGAAACATGTTGGCGATAGATTTCGAGTGCGGCGCTCAGGTCGAACGCAAGAACATCTTGCACCTGAGGCAAGCTCCTATGCATGAGGCCCATACCAAGCACGGACCAGACAAAACCGGAAAAGATAATGACTCCGATGAAAGACAGAAGGAGTCGGGCATGCAAGGTCAGCTTGGCGGATAGAACCTCAAGGCCGCGTCTCAGGGGAGGGTGGTCAAGATCCCCTGGCGTCCTGAGTGGTTTCACCGCGCGTCCTGCCACGGTGAACCGGAACGATGATAGCGAGGGATCACAGAAAAAGTCTACGTGAGCGGGCATGACGAGACAAGCGTCTCCGACTCGACGAGCAGAGGTTCCATTGCTCGCTGCTCGGAGGCGCGTGCTATTTTCTGCGTGAAACCATGAACGTTCCGATTCGGACCAAATACGTCCTTTTGTTTCTCGGATTGTCCCAAAGGGCAATATCTCCGCCCAGCCGTCGCTTCTATTCTGTTTTCTCGGGGCACTGTTTGAGTGCTAGGAAACAAGCCCGGTGAAAGGTCACGATGAAGCCCATTCGTACGTTCCAAGTCCGCCCATCCCTGCCGCCTTCACTAACGCCACTATTGGAAATTGCCCACAACCTCCGCTGGAGTTGGGATCACGCCGCCATTGAGCTGTTTCGAAGGCTTGACCGCGACCTTTGGGAAACGTCCGGTCACAACCCTGTCCTGATGTTGGGAACGGTGGATCAAAGCGCGCTGCAGACGGCCGCAGCCGATGATTCGTTTCTGGCACACATGAGGGGGGTTGCCGAAACTCTGAAGTTTTACGTTTCGGGCGAGGGCAACTGGTACGGCCGCGACCACGGTAACAGCGATCTATTAGTCGCGTATTTCTCCGCTGAATTCGGAATTACTGAATGCTTGTCGATCTTTGCCGGCGGGTTGGGCGTACTAGCCGGCGATCACCTTAAGGCAGCCAGCGACTTGGGATTGCCGCTGATCGGCGTGGGATTGCTCTATCAACAAGGATACTTCCGGCAATATCTCAACGGCGCAGGCTGGCAGCAGGAGGCTTATGAAGACAACGACTTCCACACTTTACCGATCCGGCCGGTGCCGGGCGTGAAGGTGCATGTGGAGTTGCCGCATGGAACCGTCGCGGCGCAAGTCTGGTCGGCAAATGTAGGACGGCTTCGGCTCTTTCTTCTGGACACGAATACGGCCGAGAATGCGCCAGAAGACCGGAAGATTACCTACCAGCTTTACGGTGGGGATCTTGAAATGCGGCTCAAGCAGGAAATCGTTCTCGGAGTTGGAGGGTATCGCGCGCTAGAAGCGATCGGACTGAAACCTACGGTCTATCACATGAACGAAGGTCATTCCGCATTTCTCAGCCTGGAACGAGTCGTGCGCTTGATGGAGACGCAGAGCCTTTCGTTCAAGGAAGCGAAGACCCTGGCATCCGCCAGTCTGATTTTCACAACCCACACTCCGGTCGCCGCCGGACACGATTATTTTTCCCCTGGTTTGATCGAACACTACTTCGAAAAATACATTCAGCGTCTCGGAATCTCCTCAGTCGAGTTCCTGGGACTCGGCCGCCAGAATCCCGCCAACCAATCCGAGGATTTCTGTATGACCGTCCTGGCACTCCGTCTGGCCTGTTTCAGCAACGGCGTCAGTAAGCTGCACGGGGAAGTTTCACGGCGTATGTGGAACAGCATTTGGGAAGGCGTTCCGGAAACCGAGGTTCCCATCGGACACGTCACCAACGGTGTGCACTTTCGCAGCTGGGTTTCCTTCGAAATGAATCAGCTCTACGACCGCTATCTGGGACCAAAGTGGCGTGAGGAACCGGCGGATTCGAAGTTGTGGGAACGAGCCGAATCCATTCCTGCGGGCGAGTTGTGGAGGACACACGAGAGACGCAGAGAAAGACTCGTCGCCTACGCCCGTCAACGGTTGCGTGCCCAGCTTCTAAGCTGTTCAGCTCCGCAAGCGGCCATCGACGACGCGGAAGAAGCGCTTAGCCCGGATATTCTCACCATCGGTTTCGGACGCAGATTTGCCTCCTACAAGCGCGCTAATCTTCTGATTCGGAATCCCGAGCGGCTGGGCAAAGTCTTGAACGATCCGGCGAGGCCGGTCCAGATCATCTATGCCGGCAAAGCTCATCCTCACGACGACAACGGGAAACAACTGGTCCAGTCGATCGTCGAGTTGGCCCGGCGGCCAGAGTTCCGCAGGAAGATCGTCTTCCTGGAGAACTACGATATGGCCACGGCACGATGCATGTTGCAGGGATCGGACGTGTGGCTGAACACGCCGCTCCGGCCGCTCGAAGCCAGCGGCACCAGTGGAATGAAGGCTCAAGCTAACGGCGTCCTCAATCTCAGCACGCTCGACGGGTGGTGGGATGAGGCATGGGAGATCGGCATCCGGCGCGGTGCTGAGATTGGTTGGGCGATTGGCAGGGGCGAAACTTATAGCGACGCGACGCGGCAAGACGACGTGGAGGCCGAAGCTCTGTATGACCTTCTGGAAGGTGAGATCGTTCCAGCGTTTTACGAACGCCGAGCCGATGGCTTACCGCGTAAGTGGATTGCCCGCATGAAGTCGTCGATCGCGATGCTGTGTCCCGAGTTCAACATGCATCGCATGGTCAAGCAATATACCAACGAATATTATCTGGTTGCGAACAACCGCTTTCGCGACCTGCAAGCGGAAAATGCATCGAACGCAATGCAACTGGCGGCATGGCTCAGAAAAGTGGAGACGGCATGGCCAAGACTGCGGATTGACTCCGTCGACGAAAGTACCTCTGAACTGGAACTCGGCGGGCGCCTTGAAGTGTCGGCCAGCGTGTTTCTTGACGCGCTGACGCCCGACGACGTTAGGGTCGAGTGCGTAGTGGGTCGAGTCAGTGCAAACGGCGAGATCACAGACTTTGTTGCCAGCTCGATGGAAGCGCGCGAGCCAGGCTCTTCCGGTAACTACGTCTTCAACGCCGTGGTTCAACCCACTGCGCGGAGTGGCATGTACGGATATGCCATACGAGTCTTGCCCAAACATTCACACTCTCTAAGCCCATTTCTGCCGGGGTTGATTCTGTGGGCTGGAAATGGACTCTCGCAGCAAGCCAATCGTTTCGCAGCCACGTCAGGAGTGGGCATGTAAAACCGATCCCAGGTCTCGAAACCCGAGACCTGGGAACATCTGATTGGTCCGGTAAGCGAATGATTACATCTTCATGCCTTCCATCACGGTGGAGGAAAAGAACAGGAAGAAGTTAGACGGCGCCTCGACAGCATTGCCAGCCTTCTCTGCGCTCCGGATGCCCTCGATCGAAGTAATACCCGAACTGCCGTCCTGCGTCGGCCAATCCTTCTGATCCAACACCAGAACGGGAATCACTTGCCACCAGATGGCCTTGAGGTTGATGTCCTTGTTGATGAGCACGTGACTGTGATTTGGAGTTGGAAGAAACACATTGGAAGTCGGAGGCGGAATGTATCCGAGAGCGGCTAGAACTGGACCCAAATCAAGGCGCGAAGCGTGCATTGTGCACGTTCCTGCAGGCAATCCTGGGTCAGGACACTGCGTGTACACCAGCGGAGTCTGCTTGAATCCTTCAGGAATTGCGCCGAACAGTTGAATCAATGTATTGCCGAGCGTCGTGCCGCAAATCGTTCCCTGCACCACTCCGTTGCAGGAGATGGCATCGTTCGGATTCTGATCGTTGTTGACCGAGAACATGGGGACTAACACAAAGAGCGGCTCGGTCGTTCCGGCCGGATTTCCGATCTTGCCGGGAGGGTTAATCGACGGTTGTGTTCCCACCACGCAGATGGGAGTCTGCAGTTCGCCTGGGTCCGATTCCGCGGGAATGCCGTTGTAGTTGAGGTCGTCCTGAGGCTGGTCAATGCAATCGAAATTCTGAGTGTAGGTGAACTTGAGTACTTGGTTAGCGCCATATCCTTCCGTCTGATTGGGTTGCAGCGCTGCCTGTTGTTGCGCGAACAATGGTTGCGCGAACAACGTGCCCGCAAATAAGGCTGATCCCATAGTCAGCCCAAGAAATGCAGTCTTCATTTGCATCGTGAATTCTCCACGGCCTGGAAGGCCTCGTGCATGGAGTACGAACCAAGCCGAGGATTGGATTGCCTTATCGGAAAGAAGAGCATCGTGCAGGCATAGTCTCGAGAAATCCCGTCGCGCTCTTGGCGGTGAAAAATTTTCGCACACCGACCTACCGCCCATGTTTGATTGGCCCTTGCGACCGATGCTGGGAGCTGTTATTGTTTTCGCCGCTTCTCTTGCAATCCGGCGAGAGTTGGTGTGCGTACTTTCAACAGGGAAGAGACTTTGCATTGTCGAGTCCGGAAAGACAAGGAGTCGCGCCTGATCTGGCTGCCGTAGTGGCCATGAAAGCGGGCGATCAGGGTGCCCTGGCGGAGCTCTATGACCGTTACTCTTCCGTGGTGTATGCCGTCGCTTTGCGAGTATTGGGCGACGCGGGAGCAGCCGAAGACGTGCTGCAAGAAGTGTTTCTGCAACTCTGGCGAAATCCCGCCGGCTTCGATGCGGCTCGCGGCAGCCTGGGCGCATGGCTGGCTGTAATCAGCCGCAACCGCGCTATCGACTTTCTTCGACGCCGGCGTCCAGACACGGACATTGAGGACGTGGTTTTATCGGTGGCGCCGGATCTGGCGGCCGAAGCCGACCGCTCGCGGGCGGCAGAGAAAATTCGCGGCGTGCTGGGCACGATGCCGGTGCCGCAGCGCAGCGCGCTGGAAATGGCCTACTTCGAAGGCATGAGCCATTCGGAAATTGCCAGCAAGACCGGCGAGCCGTTGGGTACGATCAAGACTAGGATTCGCGCCGGATTGATGGCGTTGCGAAAAGCGTTTCAGACATGACGGTTCGAACCTGACTTCGATACGAAACTAGGATTCGAAGCTAGCAAGCATGAGCGGACACGAACAATTCGCCGACGATCTCGCACTCTACGCGCTCGACGCGCTTCAAGGAGCAACTGCGCGGAGATACTGCTCTGCTGGCACTGTCAACGCTGGGCCCCAAGCCTCCGCAACGAGCACGGCAGCGGTTGCTGGACGCGGTGGCGAAGGAAGCGCCGATGACTTCGCGCGCGCGATTGCAAGGGGTGCCGAACCATGAGGTCCGGACGCGATCATGGTGGCCCTGGCTGGGATGGGCGGCCACAGCGGCGGTAGTTTTGTTTGCCGTTTCGCTTGGGAAGGAAAATTACGAACTGAAGCGTGACCTGCGCTTGGTAAGCTCGATTCTCAGCCAGCGCACCCAGGATTTAGAACAGGCGCGGAACCTGGCCAATTCTCTGACCGACCCAGATAGTCAGCATTTCACGCTGGTAGCAATGAAGACTCCGCCCCAGCCCCAGGGCAAAGCGATTTACCTGCGCAAGAAGCGCTCCAGCCTGATTTTTATGGCCAACAATATGCCTTCGCTGCCCTCGCAAAAGGCGTACGAACTTTGGCTGATTCCCATGGAGGGCGCACCGATTCCCGCCGGCACGTTCAAACCCGATGCGCACGGGAGCGCAACCGTGATTAATCCTCCCCTGCCGCGGGGAATGCACGCCAAAGCGTTTGCGATTACGGTCGAGAATGAAGCTGGGGCCGCAACTCCAACCATGCCCATTGTGATGATGGGCACGGGAGAGTAGCGGGGAACCTGCCTGACCTATCACGAAAGCGCATCTGCGGGATCTGGCGGGTGCAGTCGTGCGATTCGCGCAATCGCCAGCACTCTTCACCAGTGCTTACACGCTCCAGGCCACATGAGTCGACATGCGCCGTCACCTGTGGCCATCGCTCCCGAGCGTGCTCTTGCCAGGCTTCTGACGCCGTCAGTACCAATGCGAGGACCGTGCACAGTCCTGAAAAGACAACGAGTGCTCCCAACGTCTGCCGCATCCATTGAGTATTTGGCGCTGTTTCCGCCGGCATCTCTGACTCCACGAAATATACCTTTAGAACCTAGCTCGACGCTTTCGTGAAATCCCACCCTTGCGCAAAAAACGCGCAAGGATGGGGCAGCCAACGTCCTGAAATGGGGCTTAGGCTTGATCGACTTTTCTCGCTGCCTGCTACGGCGCTGGACTCTTCCCCATAAGATACTGATCGAACCAGGCGATTGTGCGGCGGATAGCGTCGATCTGGTTCTCGCGTTTCACGAACCCGTGACCTTCATTCGCGTAGTAGTGGACATCCACGACCCGGCCTTCCTTCTTCAGGATCTCGACGACTTGTTGCGCCTCTTCTTTCGGCACGCGCGGATCATTGTCACCCTGCAGCACCAGTAACGGGGCCTTCTCGCTGCGAATGTACGTGATTGGCGAGTCCTCCTCATAGACCTTGCGGCTGGTTTCGGGATCACCCAGGAGCGCCTTCAGATACTCGTTCAATGACGGGTCGGAACTTTTCAGCATCGATGACCAACTGATGATCCCGTACTGATCTACCGCCGCTGACCAGATATCGGGCGTTTTGCCGATGGCCATCAGCGTCATGAATCCGCCGTAAGAGCCGCCGTAGATGCCGATTTTCTTTGGATCGACGTATCCGGTGGCTTTGACGAAATCTACTCCGGCGATTTCGTCTTTCAGATCGCCGCCGCCCAGATCCTGAAAGTTAGCTTTTTGGAAATCCAAGCCATAACCCGTGGACCCGCGCGGGTTGGGAGCGATGCAGATATATCCGCGCGAAGTCAGCGCCGCAACATCGGTGTTCCAGTAATCGACCATCTGACCCGTGGGGCCGCCATGCGGCAAGACAATCGCCGGATTGCTCCCGTCGCGCTTGAGATTGAACGGCACCCAGAGCAGCGCGGTAATGATTTTTCCGTCGAAGCTTTTGTAATGAACAATCTGGGAGGGAGGAAGCGGAGTACCGCGCAAGCTGGCAATTGCTGAGAAAGTCAGTTGCTCGGCATGCCGGTTCTTGAGGTTGTAGACCCAAATGTCGCCGGGCTGATTCGAGGCCTCGTGGGAGACGGTCAAACGGTCGCCCTGCGGCGCAAACTCGCTAGAGCCGCCCGAAAAATAATTTAATCCATGCGGCAAATCGATCCTTTCCGCTTTGTTGGTTGCGCGATCGACGAGATAAGCGTCGCTCACGCCATCCGCATTAATGAGGTAGGAAAAATGTTTGCCGTCGAGCGAAAAGTTTCCCGATGACGCTTCCCATTTCACATCGGTGACCCAAGTGATTTTTTTGGTGGCCACGTCGAGAAGAGCAATATTCATGTAGCCGCCCCGGGCATCCGAAGTCAGCAGCAGCGCCGCGCCATCGGGCGAAAGCGAGGAGGCGAGATAGCGAACGGTGCCCTTATGGGGAGTAAGGTTTTCCGTCTTTCCGGTCGCCACATCGATGCGGTAGACGTCCGCATCCGTGAACGCAGGATCCACGCGGCCGGCATAGATGGTCTTGTCGTCGTTGCTCCACGCCACCACATTCCAGGCGTAGCCGGGCTGCTGTTCATGGGTCAGCAACTGCACCTTGCGGGTCTTCCAGTCGAGCAGGGCAATGTCGTACTGCGAGCCCTCCTTAGTTTTATAGGCGAAAGCGATCGTTCGGCCATCGTGCGACCAGTGCGGATCCTGCTCGCGAATCGCCGGCGTATTGGTCAGGTTGATGATTTCTCCGCCATCGCTGGGAATCGCGTAGAGATCCCAGAGTTCATCGCCGGCGTGGTCCTGCTCGTAGACGATCCATTTGCCGTCAGGCGACCAGACGGGGCTATACTGCCGGTCGTCGTTCTGGGTAAGTTGGATCGGCCATCCGCCGGAAGCACTCACCTTCCACAGATTTGTGCGACCGGCAAGGTCGCTGACAAATACAATTTGCTTGCCGTCGGGTGACCAGGCCGGAGCAAAGACACTTTTTGTGTAATAAAGGTCATCGATAGGCGCAGGCCGAGCGGCTGCATTTGAAGTCGAGACGACCGACTTCGGATCAGTGAGCGCGCGGTCATCGGGCCCCGTAGAGGCGGCTAAGCCCGTGCACAGACCGCAGCAAATGAAAACCAATAATGCCAATAGCTTCCGGAGTCCCATATCAACCTCTTTCCGACAGGGTCCCGACGCGTTAAGGTGCTCGCGCACGGTTCGTTCTGTTGGGTCTTGGCGCTTATATATCACGGATCATCCGAATCTGGGAAGCCGCGAGCTCCCGTTTCAGCGTCGTCCGTTGTTACTCAGCCTCGAAACGTGGTAAAACCGAGCCACTGATTAGCTCCGCCCGTCGCCAACCTTGACTGGCGGGCCAATTCGAACCGCCGCGAAAATGGAGTGCGGGTCGGAACAGAAAGGTAGCTCTGATGATCGAAACAAATACGCTGACGCCGGCAGACAAAACCGCAGCCGCGGACTTGACGACTGAGAAGCAATCCGCGCCACGAATTCTGGCGAACTTCATCGGCGGTCGCTGGGCCACGGCATCGGCCTCCGGTATTATCGACGTAACCAACCCGGCTAGTGGCGAGGTATTGGCGTGCGTTCCGCTCTCGGGCGCTGCCGAGGTCGAAGCGGCGGTCGCTGCTGCCAGCGCCGCGCTTCCGGACTGGCGCTCTCGTTCGGTCGGCGAGCGTACCGAGTTTATCTACGCGTTGCGCGAGAAGTTTCGGCAGCGGATTGACGAACTCGCGCAGTCGATCACGCGCGAAGGCGGCAAAGTCCTCTCCGATGCGCGCGCGGAAATCTCCCGCAGCATTGAAGTGCTCGAAGTGGCGTGCGCCGCGCCTATGACAATGCAGGGACGGATTCTTGAGGGCGTGGCTCGCGGCATCAACACGGAAACGATCCGCCAGCCTGTCGGAGTCTGCGCCGCGATCACGCCTTTCAACTTTCCGGCCATGGTGCCGATGTGGTTTCTGCCCTTCGCCATCGTGTATGGCAACACGTTCGTGTTGAAGCCTTCAGAGCAGGTTCCCCTAACCTCAGAACTGATCTTCCACATTTTCGAAGAAATCGGCTTGCCGCCCGGCGTGGTAAATCTGGTGCATGGTGCGCACGATGCAGTCAACGCCATTCTCGATAGCCCCGGCATCCGCGCGGTTTCCTTTGTCGGTTCAGTGAACACGGCGAAGTACATTTACCGGCGCGCGGCGGAAAACGGAAAGCGCGTACAAGCCTTGGGTGGCGCCAAAAATTATATGGTCGTGATGCCCGATGCAGTTGTCGATAAGACGGTGACGAACGTCCTTGGCAGCGCGTTCGGCAATGCGGGCCAGCGTTGCATGGCGGGATCGGTGCTGGTAACCGTTGGGTCGGCGCGAGCGGCGATCATGGGCCGGTTGCAAGCGGATGCCGAGAAGCTGATTGCGGGAGACGGCAGAGATCCAAAGGCGAGCCTGGGGCCCGTGATTTCGAGCGCCGCCTGTGACCGCATTCATGAGGCGATCGAAAGTGGATTGCAAGAAGGCGCAGAGCTGCTGGTAGATGGGCGGCATCCAGCGGGAGTTCCAGCAGGAGGAAATTTTGTCGGCCCGACCATTTTGAACAACGTGAAGCCGGAGATGCGTGTGGCCCGCGAAGAAATTTTTGGGCCGGTGCTGTCCGTGATGCATGTGGACACGCTCGATCAAGCGATTGCACTGGTGAATAACGATCCACGGGGCAATGGCACTTCGATCTTCACCGAAAATGGCGCGGCCGTGCGCGAATACAGCCGCCGCATCGAAGTGGGGATGGTGGGCGTGAATATCGGCGTGGCCGCGTCGCCGGCGTACTTCCCGTTTTCCGGATGGAAAGATTCGTTCTTTGGCGACTTGCACGTCCACGGCTGGGATGCGGTCGAATTTTTTACCCGCAAGAAGACTGTCACCTCGCGCTATTTTTCGGCGGGCGAAACGGGCAAGTTCTTCGTCGAGCAGGGCGATAAATAACCGGAGCAAACAACTGAGGAATCAAAAACAACTGGTGGGGACGGGCGCGAACGCCCGTCACTCCACCAGTTTTGTTTGTTGGCCAGCCTTTGGCTCGACAGTCTAGTGCGTGAACGAGAAGTTCAGACCGGTGGCAAACGTGATGTCGTTCCTTTCGATGGGAGGAGCTGACGCTAGCGGATGGTTGTCAAAAACATCTGACAGTGTCAACTGCCAGCCCAGCCACTTGTGAAGTTTTGTGACCAAGCCGAGGTTGAACGCCCCGCGCAAGATGCGCACATTGTCAGCCGTGGTTGCGGCCGGGCTAATATTGACCTGGCTGAAGCTCGGATAGAGGAGGAAGGTCTGCGTCAAGACGCTGTTCTTTCCGAGTTTATGCGTGAAATTGTCGCCCACCGTCAAGGCCGCCTGACTATCGGAATGCGAATAGAAGCACGACGGGTCTGTAGGCGCAAGGCAAGTTGGAGGCGGTTCCGGGTTGGTCAGGCCGGAGAAACTTTCATGGGTGTAGTTAATGCCGGCGAGCAGATCTAGAGTCGTATTGGGCGTCTTGATCGCGTGCAAGCCCATGCCGCCTCCGAGAATGTAGCGTAGATCAAGATTTTGCAGCCCGTTGTTGAAGAAGTCCGCCGCCCCAAATCCAAAAACGCGCGGAGTGAAGTCGTGGTCGTAACGGAATCCACCATTGTTAGAGTTCGCCGTGGTTTGGGAGGGAATGGGTTGCAGGGCGAGTTTGCTGGTGGAAGAGTAAACCGAGGTTTCGTAGAGCAACAACTTGTCGTGTGCACCTGTGCGCGTAGCATTGAAGCCGATGTTCAGGTTCTTGGTTTCGCTGTTTCCGGCGGTGAAAGCAAAGCCAAGATTCGCGCCACCTGCCCAGCCCTCATCCCATCCCGGGTGAAGGTGCTTCTCATAAGCTGCCTGTTCGTCTGGACTGCGCACTAGTGTAACGGCGGTAATCGGAGCCTCCACCGGACCCGCAGTTTTGGTGGCAACGACCACATCGGAACCGGTGGTGGTTACCGGACCCACGGCGGTCTTGCCTCCCAAGGTTACATTCAAGTCGCCCGTGGACGTCAGGCTCTGAATCGCGTCAAACTTCACGGTTACCTCGCCGGCGTAGTCGGTTTTAATGACCAGGGTCTTACCGTCAGACTTGGTAATCGAGCCGGTCAGCCGATCACCGTTCTTTAGGACAACCTGGTCGGCAAACGCCAGAACGGTCAGTAATGAAGACAAGAAAAGACCCACGACAAATTTCTTATGCACAACATCCTCCTGGGATATTCAAAGATTGAATGGAATTTCACGACAAACACACCACTACATTCCACGGGGTACTCCGTGAATGCAGAACTTTCCCGCCGTTTACAGATGACGCATTTGGATTTTCGGATTATATCGAACTTTATGTCGAACTATACTTCACACTGTCGACGATTCGGTCTGACCCGACGATCAAGATTGTGCCGAACGCTTACGCTTTATTCTCAGGGTTCTCAGGCTTGGTTTCTACTTTGACTTCAGGTTTGGTTTCTACTTTGACTTCAGGTTTGGTTTCCGCTTTGATTTCAGGCTTGGCTTCTGGCTTGGTCTGATCCTTCATACCCTCTTTCAGGGCGCGAATGCCATCGCCCAAACCTTTGCCCAACTCCGGCAATTTTTTGGGACCAAACACCAGCAACGCGATGAAAAAGATCACCAGCAGATGCATGGGCTGAAACAAACCTTCAAACATAACGCCTCCGAATCGGACGGGCGGACCCGCAGCAGCGGGCAACAAAACCCAATGTATAGTGTACTCCCCTTATTCTCAACGGTCTCGCCGATTCGGTAGTGAGTAGTGCAGCCAAGACACCGGCCGCGGTCGCAACCCTTCTTGGCATCATCAGTGCATGTCCTTGAAAATTACTTCCGTGACCTATCGGTAATGCCGCCGCCAGACTATTTTGGCCTTAGGGCAATTCTCGCGCGCCAAAATCCGCCGGAGGCTTCGTGAAACGCTGTATCCTGAGATCACTTTTGTTGCTGCTGGTGGCAGGTTCCCTGCGGGCTGAACAAGTTCCCACGACTCCCGCCGACGCTATTTTCTTGTGGCTGGCTGGTGGGATATCGAGCGCGCGGATCCAGCGTTTGGCACAAACGGCCGACGAAACATGGCTGCTTTCCTGCCCGGCTACGATCCAGTGCAACCGGCAATGCACGCACGCCCTGCAAGAGGCTGGAGCGGATGCGGCCTTGATTCAGAGCCTGGTGCGTCAGAGCGCTGATCGGGAAAGTGCCGGGTCGAAGGCCGGAACGGACGCGGCAGCCAAAACTGGCCACCTGCACCCCTCCTGCAACTGCTCGACTACCGCGGCCCAGATCGCCGCTCTGGTCCACGGCAAAAACTTCGCCGCCGCGGAAAACAAGCTTCGCGCCCTGGTTCGCGACCCTGCAGACACCTCTTTGCCGAATGATGCGCTGGTACATTTTGTTCTCGGGACCGTTTTGCGCCGCGAAGAGCGCTTCGACGAAGCGCTCGATGAGTTCACGGAATCTTCACACCTGATGCCCGGTTTCCCTGAAACGCACAACCAGCTTTCTTACCTGTTTTACCGCACAGACGAGTCCGGTGACGCACTGGCCGAGGCGCGCACCGCGCTCAGCATGGATCCCGCGAATGCCGAGGCCTATCGCTACCTGGGACTGGCGCTCTATGCGGAAGGCCACTATGATGCTGCGCTGCACGCGTTCGACCAAGCGCTGGCGCGCGAACCGGAGACCTCCGCCGCGAACGCCGACGTGTACTTCGACATGGGAATCACGCATCGCGATCAGGGAGACCTGCGGCGCGCCGCCATCGCCTATCGTCACGCTCTCAGCTTGCGGCCCGATTTCTGGGAGGCACATAGCAATCTGGGCGTGGTGCTGCATGATCAGGGCAAATTCGATGAAGCCATCGCCGAGTATCGCTCGGCCAAGCGCCTGAACCCTGAGGATGCGAGCGTCCGCAACAACCTCGGAAATACGCTTTGCGACAAGGAAGACTTCGACAGCGCAATCGCGGAATTCAAAGATCTCTATCGTCAGAGTCCGGAGTGGAACGGCGGCCATAACTGCCTGGCCCGCGCTTTCATGTCCAAGCGTGACTACCCTTCTGCGATTCGGGAGTTGCACGCCGCCATCGCCGAGAACCCGGCGGGAGCGGCCGAACACAGGGTTTTGGGACAAGCGCTCCTGCTTACTGGCAAGGATCAGGAAGCCGTAGAGGTGTTGCGCAAAGCGGTTACGCTCAATCCTGAATCGGGCTTGGCACACCACTATCTTGGTACCGCACTAGTAAATACTCAGCACCTGGCGGAAGCGGAAAAAGAATTTCGCGAGGCCCTCCGACTGGAGCCGAACGCCCAGAATCACTATTCGCTCGCCGCGTGCCTGATGGCCCTTGATCAATACGAAGACGCGCTCGGCGAACTGGAAATCGCTTCCCGCATGGATCCCAGTCAGAACCTTTACCGGGCTCGCATGCAGGAGGTCGTCCGGCTGCTCACCAGCTCGAAGTAGCGCCACGGCTGGCAGTCTCTAACCCGTTACCTTTGACATGCACTCACGTGCGTCGCTTCCTGTTCGCAATCACCCTAGAATATGAGCACCGAACGCGGCGCGGTTCATAGCCAATAGAGTGCCGCCGGGACGATCGCTCGAGGGAATCATCCTTATGGAAAGCACTGGCGCCAAGCAAGCGCGGGAGAAGTCCGTCAATCCTGCTGTACGATCCACTCCGGAGCAGCCTATGCCCGGGGGATCCGCACACAGGGGCACACCGGCGGCGAAAGCTGTAACCGTCGGCTATGGCCTGCCCTGCTCGCACTGCCACGCCTACTATCCCGCTGATATGCATGTCTGTCCAATCTGTAAGTCGCCGGAACGTGTCTCGCCGACCGCACCGGTGGAAATTTCCGTGGCTTCAGAGCCGCTGCCCGCAACCAGCGCACCGCTCGACAGCGAACGCGAACGCCTGCTGAAAGAGCTCAAGTCACAAGCTTTCGCTTCCCACACCCAGATCAATGCCGCAGCCACGTTTCGTTGCGTTCTCGAACACCAGCACAGTGGCTCCTCCGAACCGGCTGCGGTTTGCCATAGCTGCTACGGCGATGTCCGTCAGCAAGCCGATCGCATGGAAGCCGCCCTGCACATGGACGCCAAAGAGGCGGCCAAGATTGTTTATGAAGCGGTCTGGGCGGATACGTCCGATCCCAACACCACCTACTTGAATGCGGCCACGGCGCTACTCTCGGAGTTGCGCAAACGTGCTGGCATCGGACTCCTGCTCGGCGCAAATCAACCCCTTACCCACTAGCCGCAGAATCCAGAATTGCTGTACTCTCCTTTGGCACTTGCGCGGAGGCGGAGGTTCGTCCGCTGGGCAAAGACCCTCCCACACGCGGAACCTCCATTGTGGATTGTGGGGCGCCTTGCAACTTTCGCGCTCTTTTTTCATCCTATTTTTGGGGACATCACATGACCGAAAAACTCAGCAACAAGATGACCGGGGACAAGACTGCCGAAGATAAGATCACCAAGAGCGAAGCCGAATGGCGGCAGCAGCTTACTCCTGAGCAGTATCAGGTGGCCCGCGCCTGCGGCACAGAGCGCGCTTTCACCGGCCAGTACTGGAATAAACACGAAGACGGGACGTACCACTGTGTCTGCTGTGGCGCGCTGCTGTTTGGTTCCGAAACAAAGTTTGATTCGGGAACCGGATGGCCGAGCTTCTACGCTGCCGCCGACCGCAAGAACATCAGCGAACATACCGACAGCAGTTATGGCATGAGTCGCACCGAAGCACGCTGCGCGCGCTGCGATGCGCATTTGGGCCATGTGTTTCCGGATGGTCCCGGACCAACCGGACTGCGGTACTGCATGAACTCGGCATCGCTCGACTTCAAACCGAAGAAATAAAGTCTGCAGAAACAGAAGCACTGGAAACAGAAAACGATGGAGCGCCGGGCGTTCGCCAAGCTGGACGGGCAAGCGCCCATCCCTCCATCGTCATTCTTGAATTCCGACTTCGAATTCAGACTTCGTGAGATTACGCGGTACCGGCAGTCGCGGCCATCGCCTTCGGCGGCTCCGGCTTGTTCTGCCCTTGCACCTGCGTTTTCTGATCTTTCTTCTCGGGGTTGCGCACTTCGACGCCGCCCTTGAGGATCGCGCCTTCTTCGATGCTGATGCGATGGGTGATCACATCACCCGCAAGCACGCCTTCGCTGCGGACGTCCAACCGATCCGCGCATTCGACGTTGCCCTGCACCTTGCCCATAATCACGACTTCTTTCGCGGTGATGTTTGCCGCCACGTTTCCGTTGCGGCCGACAGTAACGCGATTCTCGGGAAAGCTGATCGAGCCTTCAACGCGCCCGTCAATGAACAGCGATTCTGCACCTGAAACTTCACCCTTGATGACGAGCGTGCGTCCGATGTTGGCCTGATCCATGGGTGAGGTGGCCGGCTTCACCGGAGTGTAACTATTCGTGGGGGGGACTGTGTTTGGAGAGTACTTCGATTCCGGAGACTGCAACATGACTAACCTCACTTGAGTTCCGTACCGCAATGGGAATTGGTCCTGCGGTTACGGTCGATGGATGCGAACGGCAAGAAGAGAATCGCACGAAAAGACGTATTACGACAGGTTACCGAAGTGTGGTGCGGATCACGCGGTTTCTCGTCTTCGCATGCGGCCCTCGCCACGCGAAGTCAGGACGGAATCTCCCAACCTTCGTCCTTCATTTTCCGATTCGTCCAGTGTTGCAGCTGCTCGAACAGCGCGGGCTCGATCACAACAAATCGCAGGCCAGCCCTGCCTCCGGCTTCGGCCCAAACCAGACGGCCTTTCGCCAGGATTACAGTTTCGCTTTCGGGCAACAGGAAGCTGACGTCGATTAATCCGGCAAACCCGGAGGGATCGCTCACCACGTCGAGTCCCATGCCTCCCGTGCTCAGGTTCACGGCCTGCACTTGTAATTCCTTGCCATGAGTATTCTTCAGCGTCACCGAAACATTGACTTTGGCGCGAAAAAACTTCTGCTGTTCCTCGCTGATGATACCCAGCCTTGCCGACGATTCGCCCGAAGGCACGTCGATCTCATACTCGCGTAGTTTGCGGCTTAGCGTACGGCGGGAGATTCCCAGCTGTTCGGCGGCCTGCGCGCGACGACCGCCCGTTTGCTCGAGTGCCCGAATGATCATCTGTTCTTCCATGTTCTCGAGGTTGCCGAGCGGCACCGCGCCGCTGCCGCGAGTTCCCCCTGTGAATTCGCCCCGCAACTCGGCTGTCACTTCGGCCTCTGTGATCTGCCGGTCCTCGGTAGCCATCGCAAGTTTAGCGACCAGGTTTCTCAGTTCGCGGATATTGCCCGGCCACGGGTGTGCCTGCAGGACAACCAGTGCGTCTCGAGTAAAGACTTTGTCCGCAGCTTTCAGCGACAGGAAATGTCGCGCCAGCGCGGCAATATCTTCGGGACGCTCGCGCAACGGCGGCACGCGCAACTGGAACTGGCTGAGGCGGTGGAAAAGGTCCTTGCGGAAACGTCCTTCTTTCACAGCCAGCTCAAGATCCTGATTGGTGGCGGCAACCACGCGCACATCGACGGTGATTTTGCGATTTCCACCCAATCGGTAGTACGGCGCGCCGTCCAGAACGCGTAGCAATTTTACTTGAATCTGCGGCTGCAATTCGCCGATTTCGTCGAGAAAAATCGTGCTCTTGTCGGCCAGTTCAAACAAACCCGGCTTGGAGGAGTCCGCGCCACTAAAAGCTCCTTTTTCGTATCCGAATAGTTCGCTTTCCACCAAATGTTCGGGTAAAGCCGCGCAGTTAATATCGACCAAGGTATGTTTGTATCGGTAGCTGGACCCGTGAATCGTGCGCGCAACTAATTCCTTGCCGGTGCCAGTTTCACCAATTACCAGAACCGTCTCGGTGTGCCCGGCCACACGGTCCACCATTCCCATGAATTTGTGCATGATCGGGCTGGCAATCAGAAACTGGGTCCCGTCGATTTCGCGGCGCGCCAGTGGAACGGGACCGGAAGCACTTGCGGCCGCCGGCGGCAAAAGTTCCTTGCCGGCAGCTCGGGCGTTCTCGATGGCCCATCCCAGAATGCCCACAGGCACTGCTTTCGAATCGCGCAAAAGGACCAAGCACAGTTGAATATCGAAACCCGGGCCGGACTTGGTGCGCCAGCGGAGTCCGCTTTCGAATTGTCCTTTTTCGAGAACCGAAGCCATCGGCTCACTAACCTCACAGAAGTCGGCGAGATTTCGGCCGACTAAGTCCGCCAGCACAAATCCATGTCGGTCTTGACCTGGCTTATCTTCACACTGGTTGCCGCCGGTGATGATTCCACGCAGATCAGCCGTAAAGACAAAGCTCGCGCCCTGGAACGGGTAGAGGATGCCCGCCAGTTGGCCAGATTCAGATTGAAGACCGGCATCTCCCGCGCGAGTTAAGCCATGGCGAACTTCGGTCCCGGCCGCAGATTTCTGCGTGCTTCTTGTTGGCACAGTCTTCGATGAGGTTGACATTTTTGTGTCGTTAGCAGCAGGGGGATGTCACTTCGCCGCCGTGACCGCTGGCACCACTCAGTTCATCTATCAACTTTGGGAAAATGCAAACACTCGCCCGTCTAGATGTTGCCATAGCCACACTCACTTCGCGGGACTGTTCCGCCGTGATGCTCGCACGGAAGTAACTGCTCCACTCTTCTGCTTCTGAACCAGGCCCCGCTCTAGCTGTCGCTCTTAATAGTGAATGCACACGCTTACGATCGCTAGTTACTTGGGTAAGTACCTCCTCTTTAAGCGCTGAATTACCATCCGATACAACGGGAGAACCAGAATTTCGGCCGCGTCTGGAACGGGGTGCTGACGGGTAAAGCAACGCCGGCGCGGATAGGCTGACCATCGCCTCAGGGAACACCGCGAGATTCGTTCGCAAGAGGTTCGCGGACGAGTGGTCAGAACGATGTGGGTCTCCAGCGTGGATGTGCAGTTGAACGCGATTTGAAGCAGGGGTTGCGGTTCGGCCTATGTCCATTCGGGCAAGATTATTTATCGGAGCTACGGCAGCGCTAGGCGTCTGGGCGCTCGCGGACGCTCTATGGCACTGGCAGAGTGTCGACCTGAGCCGATTTTTCTGCTACCTGCTGGTCGCGGTTCTCGCTTCCAGTCTCAAAGTTCAATTGCCCGGCATCGACGGCACCATGTCGGTCAACTTCCTGTTTATTTTGCTGGGCGTGCTCGAACTGAATCTTCCCGAGACGCTGGTGCTTGGCTGCACTGCGACCCTTGCACAATGCCTGCTGGGAACGCGGCAGAAGTTGGTTCCGATCAAGATCGTTTTCAACGTCTTTAGCATGATGGCAAACGCCATCGTCCTGTCGTACTTCGCTTATCACGATTTGCAGCGGGTGCTTGGAGCAGGCACCTTGCCGCTGCTGCTCATCACGGCTCTGGTATTTTTCCTCGCGAACACAATTCCAGTGGCTGTCATCATTTCGGTGACCGAAGGCAAGCCGGCGCACAAGGTTTGGGCCGAATGCCACTTCTGGTCGTTCCCGTTCTACATGGTCGGGGCGGCCGTAGTGTTTGCAGTGGGCTTCCTGAGCAAGCACGTAGGTTGGCAGACCTCGCTTCTTACTCTCTCGCTCGTCTACTGGGTCTATCGTTCTTATCATCTCTACCTTGCGAAGCTGGCGGCGGAAAAGGCGCACGTCGAAATCGAAAAACGGCATGCCGAAGACGTGGCCGCGCTGCACTTGCGCACCATCGAGAGCCTGGCGTTGGCTATCGAAGCCAAGGACCACACCTCTCACCAGCACCTGCAACGCGTGCGTGTGTTCACGGTTGAGGTCGCGAAGGAATTGGGTTTTTCCGAAAGCGAGATCGAAGCCCTGCGCGCGGCCGCCTTGCTGCACGACATCGGCAAGCTGGCCATTCCTGAACATATCATCAACAAGCCCGGACGCCTGACTCCCGAAGAATTCGAGAAAATGAAAATTCACACGCTGGTGGGCGCTGAAATCCTGCAGCGCGTCGCGTTTCCCTATCCGGTCGCCCCCATCGTTCGCTCGCACCACGAACATTGGGACGGAACCGGCTATCCTGACGGACTGAAGGGTGAACAGATTCCGGCGGGAGCTCGCGTGCTTGCCGCCGTCGATTGTCTGGATGCACTGTCGTCGCATCGCCAGTATCGCAACGCCATGTCGCTGGATGCCGCCATGGAAAAGGTCGCCTCCCTATCCGGCACGGAGTTTGAGCCCAGAGTTGTGGATGTTTTGAAACGCCGCTACCGGGATCTGGAAGTCATGACGCAAGCCGATACAGAGTTAACTCCAATGATCACTCCAGCGATCGGGGATGAGACGTCCGCCTCGACCGAGGTTCCTGTTGAGGCGAGGATGGAACCGGCGGCTGGATTCGAGCAGTCGGCGCCAATTGCCGCTTTCGGTGATGCTGATTTCCTCTCCTCGATTGCCTCGGCCCGCCAGGAAGCGCAAACCATGTTCGAACTCAGCCAGGATCTCGGCAACTCGCTGAGCCTTGGCGAAACGCTTTCGGTGCTGTCCATACGTCTGCGCAAGATGGTTCCTTACGATTCGATGGCCGTGTTTCTTCTTAAAGACGGCAAGCTGGTACCGGAACTGGTGAGTGGCGACAACTTCCGCCTGCTCACGTCGCTGACCATTGGCATGGGGGAAGGCCTGTGCGGCTGGGTTGCTGAAAAGCGCAAGCCGGTCATCAATGGCAATCCCGAGGATGAAGCCGGATATGTGAGCGATCCCTCGAAATTTACCACCCTCCGTTCGATTCTCGCCGTTCCGCTTGAAGGACTCAATGGAGTCGTCGGCGTGCTGGCCATGTATCGTGCCGACCGCGACGCTTTCTCGGCCGATCACCTGCGCATCCTGCTCGCCGTCAGCTCGAAGATCGCGCTCTCCGTCGAAAACGCACTCAAGTATCAACAAGCCGAGGACTCGGCAACCACCGACTACTTAACCGGACTGCCCAACGCTCGCTCGCTGTTTGTTCATCTGTCGCGCGAACTGGCGCGCTGCCGCCGCACTGGGACGTCACTCGCGGTGATGGTTTGCGACCTCGACAACTTCAAGCAGATTAATGATCTCTATGGGCACCTCGAAGGCGACAACTTGTTGAAGGATTTTGCCGGCCACCTCAGGGAAATCTGCCGCGGCTACGATTATGTTGCCCGCATGGGTGGAGACGAATTCGTGATCGTCGCTCCCGGACTCGGTCCTGAAGCATCCGATGAAAAGGCCAGCCGCCTGAATCTTCTGGCCGTCGAAGCGGGCCGAAAAATCGCCGGCCGCGATCTGGTGGGCATGAGCGTCGGAACCGCATTCTGTCCGCAGGACGGTTTCGACGTCGAACGCCTGCTTGCCGAAGCCGACCGCCGCATGTACTCCATGAAACAGGTGCACCACTCCGAGCCCAATCGTGACGCGAGCCTTCCGCCGAACCGCGCACGCGGCGCGACGGTGAACTAGGACGCTCGTATGCCGCTATGGAAAATCGCACGGCGTCTCGCACACAAACTCGCGGTGATCATGGCGCTCGTCTTGTTGGGCGGACTGCTTTCGGCGACGCTGGTGCGTCTGGCTCCCGGCTTCGACGCCGACGAGCGTGAGCTCGACCCCAGCTTGAACGCGGAAAGCGTACGCGCCTTGCGCCAGTCGCGCGCCGGGGAACACAACATCTTTAATTTTTACGTCGGCTACCTGCGCGGCGCGATGCACGGCGATCTCGGCACTTCTCATGCCCTTGGCCAGCCCGTACAAACTCTTTTGCGCGAACGCTGGCCGGTCACTCTTCGCGTCGCTGGCATTGGCCTTTTGCTCGCATGGCTGCTGGCCTCGATTCTCGCCATCACCGCCTGCCTCTGGCGACATCCGGGTTATGAAATTCTGGGTACTACGGTCAGCGGCGCCTTTCTCTGCATCCCCGCAGCGGTGCTGGCATTGCTTTCGGTCATTTTGAATGCTCCCGGATATCTCGCCATCGCTCTGATCGTCTTTCCCAAGATCTACCGCTATTCCCACAACCTGCTCGCCAAGGCCTACGTCTTGCCGCACATTACCGCTGCGCGGGCTCGGGGACTCAGCGAAGTTCGCATCCTGGCCTGGCATGTGCTTCCCGTCGCCGGTCCGCAGATGATCGCACTGGCCGGCATCACCGTCAGCATCGCTCTAGGCGCAGCGATCCCCGTCGAAGCCCTATGCGGACTCCCCGGCATTGGCCAACTCGCATGGCAGGCGGCGCTGTCGAGAGATCTCCCCTTGCTCGTGAACCTCACCGTGCTGGTTACGCTGGTAACCTTGCTGGCCAACTCAGGGGCCGATGTAATGATTACCATGTTGAGGCCTCGGGAAGCATGAACACAGCCCGCAAGCTGGCGTGTGCCGTGGTGCTCGTGGTGTGCGTGGTATCGCTGGCTGCGAATTGGCTCGCGCCCGCAGGATACGCCAAGCAATTCCGCGAGGCTCCCAGTGCGCCTCCTTCGCGCCAGCACTGGCTCGGCACCGATGAAGTTGGCCGTGATCGCTTCTCGCGCGTTCTTTACGGCACGCGGATCTCCTTGCTGCTCGCTCCCGCCGCGGCTCTCGTCTCCACCGTATTGGCTGCGTTGGTCGGCGGACTCGCAGGATACCTGGGCGGAATCTGGCTCCGCATCGCCCGGGGATTTACCGATTTGTTTCTTTCGCTGCCCTGGCTTTTCCTGTTGATCACCGTGCGTGCGCTCTTGCCGTTGAATGTTTCTCCGCTGGTTTCGGTTCTGATTACATTTTTTATTCTCGGACTGCTGGGTTGGGCTGCTTCGGCGCGCGTGCTTTCGACCAGTGCCGATGCTTTACGCAACTCCGACTTCGTCCTGCAGGCTCGCGCCGCGGGCTTGCACGGTCCGCGGCTCTTCCTGGTTCATGTTCTGCCCAATCTGAAGCCGGTTCTGTACGCTCAATTTTGGATTTCGATTCCGGTTTTCATACTGAGCGAAGCGAATCTCGGCATTCTCGGCCTGGGCGTTGCCGAACCGCTGCCTTCCTGGGGAAGTCTGCTACGCGAATTGGAAGGCTTGATTTCGTTCCGCGAAGAACCGTGGCGGCTGGCGCCCTTGCTGTTGCTGATTGTTGTGATGACGTCGTTCCAGTTGCTCCTATCGAACGAGGAGGTGGCCGCATGAATACCATCGGACGCCGCATATTTCTACGACTTTGTCTTTCTTTAACAATTCTGTCCTTGGCGCTCCTGCCCGGTTCCGCCTTTTCGCAGAGCGGGGGCGAGTTACGCTTCTGCCTGCGCTCCGAGCCGAAGACCTTTGACCCCCTTCTGGTCGATGACGATGCTTCCCTTTCGATCCGCTACCTGACGGGCGGTGTACTGGCGCGCGTGAACCGTCACACCCAGGAACTTGAACCGGAACTGTCTGAATCCTGGAAAGTCTCGAACGACGGCAAGCAGATTACTTTCAAGCTTCGTCACGGCGTTACGTTTTCCGATGGCACTCCGTTTTCCTCCGAGGACGTTGCTTTCACCATGCAGCGGCTCATGGACCCGGCACTGCATTCCTCAACCGGGGATGCCTTTCGTTCCGGAAACGGCGCGGTCACCACCAAGATCATTGCACCGGACCAGATCTCCATCACGTTTCCCGCGCCCATTGCCGGACTCGATCGCCTTTTCGATCAGGTCGCAATCATGTCCGCTCATTCTTCGAAGAAGGAAGCGGCTGTGCTCGGTCCTTTTATGGTCGCGGAATACAAAGCGGGATCGAACGTGCTGCTGCACCGTAACCCTAACTACTGGAAAAAAGATTCCCAGGGACGGCGCTTGCCGTATCTTGATGCCATACGTCTCGACATTCAGTCGAACCGCGACGTTGAAATGTTGCGCTTCAAACGCGGTGAACTGGACCTGATTAACGTTCTCGACAGCGATTACTTCGACCGTCTGGCCGCCAGTTCGCCCGGTCTTGCCCACGATGCCGGTGCTTCACTTGATTCCGATTTCATGTGGTTCAACCAAGTGGCGACCGCTCCGATTCCCGAATATAAGCGCGCCTGGTTCCGCTCCGCCAATTTTCGGCGCGCGATCTCCGGAGCCATCAATCGCGAAGACCTGAGCCGCGTGGTTTTCAGCGGACACGCCCAGCCCGCCGGCGGCCCGGTTTCGCCCGCCAATAAATTCTGGTTCAATAGCAAGCTCAAAGCGGAACCCTATCGTCCCGACGCTGCCCTGCAGCGTTTGCAAGCCGACGGCTTTCATCAGCAAAACGGAGCGCTCTTCGATAAAGGTGGCAACGCCGTCGAGTTTTCCATTGTGACCAATGCGGGCAGCAAAGCAAGAGAACGCATGGCCGTCATGGTACAAGAGGATCTAGGAAAGCTCGGGATCAAGGTCAACGTGGTCACGCTTGACTTCCCTTCGCTCATCGAGCGTATTTCGCAGAAATTTAATTATGAGGCCGCGATGCTCGGCTTTCGCAACGTCGACCTCGATCCGAACGGCCAGATGAACATTTGGCTTAGCTCGGCGGAAAATCACGCCTGGAATCCGCAGCAGAAATCCCCGGAGACCGCATGGGAAGCCGAGATTGACCGGTTGATGCGAGCGCAAGCGTCGGCTGCCGACCCGAAGAAGCGTAAAGAAAGTTTCGATCGTGTACAGGAAATCGTGGCCGAGCAGACACCGTTCATTTACCTGGTCAACCAGAACGCACTTTCCGCAGTTTCCAACGCGGTCGAAGGCGCGAACCCCGGAATCCTTTCCCCGCAGACATTCTGGAACGCCGAGCGCCTCACCCTGAATGCAACTACGCGCGCGAGCCGATAACAAGTTGGTACTTATGACTTCGACAAAACCGGATGCTCCTGAAAACCTGCTCTCGGCGCAGGTAACCGTGCGCTACCCCGGCAAACCTCCGGTGCTCCGCGGAATCTCGCTCGACATCGCGCGCGGCGAAGTCGTCGGACTGGTCGGCCAAAGTGGCTCCGGTAAAAGCACCCTGGCGCTGGCGATCCTTGGATTACTTGGCCGCCAGCGCGCCATCGTGGAAGGCAGCATCATGTTTCAGGGTGCCGATCTGCTGGCGATGCGCGAGCGCGAATTGCGCAATCTCCGCGGACGCTCCCTGAGCCTCGTGCTTCAGAGTCCTCTGGCCTCGCTCAATCCGGCGTTGCAAATCCGCACGCAACTCAGGGAAGCATGGCACGCCCATAGCGACGGCGCTGCAACAACTGGAGACTGTGATCAGGCCATCCAGTCAGCCCTGAAAAGCGTCAGCCTGCCGAGCGCCGAAGAGGATCGGGACTTCCTGAACAAACGTGCGTCCCAACTCAGCGTCGGCCAGGCGCAACGCGTGCTGATCGCGATGGCCGTCCTGCACCGCCCCGCGCTCTTGATCGCCGACGAAGCGACCAGCGCGCTCGACGTGATTACGCAATCTGAAATTCTGGAGTTGTTCGCGCGGCTGAATCGCGAAATCGGCATGTCGATCCTCTACATCTCGCACGATCTGCCTTCGGTCGCCGGAATTTGCCAGCGCATCGCCATTCTGCACGAAGGCCAGATAGTCGAGTGCGGTCCGACCGAGCAAATCTTCACCGCGCCTGTCCACGCCTACACCCGCCGCCTGATGTCGGCCCTGCCGCAAGTTCCCGTACGTCGCGAAGTCCTCTTGGCGAGAGCGCACGCCGCCACCCTGGAGTAACGGCTGCCAGATTCAAATAGATTCTCTTTGTGTACAGTTTTTGTAGGGAAGGGGGACTGCCCGCTCAGATCGGTAGTCCGAAGCCGAATCAAACCTTGGCAGTTGTTCCGCAACCTCCGGAAGCCCCGCTGCATGCCACGCGTCAAAGCCTCCCGCCACGTTGATGACGTTGCGATGGCCGGCGCGCTCGAGCAAGCTGCAAGCAATCATGCTGCGATATCCGCTCTTGCAGTGAACGGCAACCGGACGCTCACGGTCCATTGCCGGCAATCCTTGCGGAAACGTATCGAGCGCCCGCCATCGCGCTTCCGGGATGTGGCCGCCCTGCCATTCGCCTTCGCGGCGCACGTCGAGAACATCAACCGCGCGCACGCCACCGTCACGCAGTTTCTGGTTCAATTCCTGGGGAGAAATTTGGGGCGTCTTCGCCAACGGCAGTCCAGCCTTCTGCCAGGCCGCTGAGCCTCCCGCGAGATAACCACGCAAATCTTCAATGCCCACACGAGCCAGCCGCAGCCGGGCTTCCTCAATCTGCGTGTCGTTGTCGCCGATCAGGACCGGCTTGGCATGGATGCCCAAAATTCCGCCCGCCCACGATGCAAACTGTCCCGACAGCGCAATGTTGATCGACCCCGGCACGTGTCCCGCGGCGAAAGCGTCACCGGAACGAACGTCAAGCAAATTGGCGTTAGAATCCTGCTGCAATAATTCCTGCACGTCAGCCGGAGAAAGCGCCGGCAGCAACGGCAAGTCCGTCAATGCGGGCGCACCCGAACGATTGATTTCGGCATCCTCGAGAAAATAGTCAGGGCGAGCCGGCAGGTTCGTGGTCAATTGCGAAATGAACTCCTCCCGCGTTGCAATCTGCAGCGCGTAGTTCGTAAGCCGCTCCGTCCCGATCGTCGAGGAGCGCTCTGCCCGCATCGCGCGTCCGCAGAGAGACCCCGCGCCATGCGCCGGATACACCATCACCGCATCCGGAAGCGCCAGCAACTTCTGGTGCAGACTGTCGTAGAGCATGCCCGCAAGCTGTTGCGCCGTGTGCGTGGACGAAAGATCGGGGCGTCCCACATCGCCGATAAATAAGGTATCCCCGGTCAGAACCGCGCAAGGCTGCGCGCTCTTACGGTCAGGCGACTTGCCGTCCGTCGATTTTGTCTCATCGGTGATCACCAGGCAGACGCTCTCGGGAGTATGTCCCGGCGTCTCCAGCGCACGCATCCGGACGGCTCCCATCCTCACTTCAAAACCGTCGGTCAGCGGAACATGCGGGAATTCGGCGCTGGCTTGCGCTCCAATGTAGATTTTCGCGCCCGTGCGCGCCGCGAGTTCTTTGTGTCCCGAAACAAAGTCGGCATGCAGATGAGTTTCAAATATGTGGCGGATCTTAAGATTCTGCTGCTCGGCAGCCTCGAGATAAATGTCCACATCGCGTTGCGGATCGACCACCGCCGCTTCACCCTCCGATCCGATCATGTAGGAAGCGTGGGCCAGACAGGTTAGGTAGAACTGCTCAAAATACATGTCGCGACTCCGGGCCAGATGCAGGTTCCAGCGCTTGTCAGATTATCACTGTCGCCCGCCTGGTGCGGATACCCTAGATGGATTCAAGACTCCTGCCCCCGATGCAGTTCAGAAGTTTTTGCACGAAGCCCGCGTAATGAGGAAAAAAATATCCTGATGGACTTTCCCAACCCATTGATCAGCTTATGGTTAAATGAGGCACGGTATGCGTACTCCTTTTGTAACTTGGACTTGCACCCGACAACAGCCTACAGTCAATGAAACTGCGGTTGTCGAGTCTTCGGCCCCCCGCGTGCATCGAATTTGTTGAAGGTTCCGTGATTCGCAAGAGTGGCAAGTACGGTTTACAGCCAGGCAAAAGAATGACGAAGCGCAAGAAATTCGGGATGGCGCCAAGTGGATTGCTACTTAGCGTAATTGCGCTCGCCGCAGTCCTCGGCATGTCCGGGTCTGGATTCGCCCAAAGCACACCCTACGCCATTGCCGCTTCCAGCGGCGCAGCCCTTCCAGTTGCTGACGCCAACGACGAGTCGGACCAAACCGTTCTGACCATCAGGAAGCGCGTCGACGAAGTCAATGTGCTCTTCATCGCTACCGATCGCCACGGCAAGTTCGTCCGCAATTTGAACCAGACCGATTTCTCGATTTTTGACGACCACAAGCCCGTTCAGTCGATCCTCAACTTCCGCCGCGAAACCGACCTGCCCATCGAACTCGGATTGCTCATGGACGTGAGCGGCTCCGTCGAGGGACGCTTTGGATTTGAAAAAGAAGCTGCCACCGGATTTCTGCAGCACATCATCCGCCCAGGCTATGACCGTGCGTTCGTTGTCGGATTCAACAAAGAGAGCCACCTCACCCAGGATTTCACCGACAAGGTACCCTTGCTTGCCGCGGGCGTGCAGCATCTACACAACGGCGGCGGCACTGCACTCTACGACGCCATTTACAAAGCGTGCCAGGAAAAGCTCCTGCGCGACAAATCCGACCACCCCATTCGCAAGGCGATCGTCGTCCTCAGCGACGGCGAAGACAATCAGAGCGAACACACTCGCTCCCAGGCCATTGAAATGGCGCAGCGCGCCGAAGTGATCGTGTATGCCATCTCGACCGACGACAGCGGCCTCATTTTACGCGGCGATAAGGTTCTCGAAGATTTGGCGTCCGCTAGCGGCGGCCGCGCTTTCTTCCCCTACAAGATGAAGGACATTACCCGTTCGTTCGCCGCCATCGAAGAAGAGTTGCGCAGCCAGTACGACGTCTCCTACAAGCCCTCCGACTTCGACCCCGACGGCCGCTATCGCTCGATCGAGATCACGGCCCTCAAAAAAGATCTGCAGGTACGCGCCCGGCGCGGATATTACGCCCCCAGGCAATAAAATCAGGCTGCGGGTTTCAACTCTTCAGGGCAATGGAACCATACTCGGAACCCCTAAAACTCTGTAACCTTGAAACTTTGGAATTTTGCTGCTAACGTCCCCTTAAATCGCATCCAGGAGAATTGACATGGTTTTAGCGGTCCTTGCAGTCATCGTTCTGTTGGGCGTCTTCCTGATCGCGATGTACAACAGCCTGGTGCAACTGCGCGTGCGCTCGGAATCCGCGTGGTCCGACATCGATGTTCAGCTCAAACGGCGGCACGATCTGATTCCAAACCTCGTCGAAACCGTGAAGGGCTATGCCACCCACGAAAAAAGCACGTTCGAGGATATCGCGAAATTCCGCTCCATGGCGATGCAGGCCACGGGCCCGGTCGACAAAGCCGCCGCCGAGAATCAGCTTACGGGTGCGCTCAAAAGTTTGTTCGCGGTGGCTGAAAATTATCCTCAGCTCCAGGCCTCGCAGGAATTTACGCAACTGCAGAATTCTCTCAGCGAAATTGAAGATGCCATTCAAAACGCCCGCCGCTACTACAACGCGGTGGTCCGCGACCTGAACACCAAGATTCAATCGTTCCCGACCAACATTCTGGCCGGGATGTATGGCTTCCAGCAAAAGCAATTCTTCGAGGCGGCCGCCGCCGATCGCGAACCGGTCGCAGTTAAGTTCTAGAAAGCTCGCGTGGGGACGGGCGCCCCCGCGAGCCTGCCCTGAGCGCAGTCGAAGGGTCCAAGCCGAGCGCGGCTCGACAGCGATAGCAAGTCCGGTTTCGCCGTAAGCGTAAGTCCCAAAAAATGTTTCGCGGAGCATATACGAATCGCCGACTGCTCGTCCTCCTGTTAGTTCTTTCCGTTGCCGTAATCGCCTCTGCGCAGTCCCGCAGCTGGCGCGTAGCCGATTTCAAGGACACCATCTCTATCGCAGCCGATGGCACCGCGCTGGTCAGCGAAAAAATTACGCTTACGTTCGTCGGCGAGTGGCATGGCATTCACCGCACCATTCCGGTTGAGTATCCCGGAGCCGAGGGGAGCAACTACACGCTCTTCCTCGAGGTCCTGAGCGTCACCGACGAAAACGGAAACAAGCTGAAGTACGATTCCAGCAAATCTGGAGCCTACCGCGATCTCAAAATTTATGTTCCCGACGCGATCGATGCGACACGCGTAGTCAACATCGATTATTCCGTGCGCAACGGCATCCGCTTTTTCGATAGTTCGGGAGAGAGCTATGCCGAGTTTTACTGGAACGTAACTGGCAACGACTGGCCGGTTCCCATCGACCACGCCTCGGCTTTCGTAACCCTTCCCGAAAATGCCGCCGGAGGGTTGCGCGCGCAGGCCTTCACCGGGGCTTACGGTTCCAAACAAAGCGAAGCGACCGCCGAAGTCAAAGGCGCCGACGTCCTTTCCGAAACCACTCGACCGCTGCCCATGCGCGGTGGCCTCACCATCGACATTTATATTCCCCAGGGAGTGCTCAAACCTCCGTCCGCACTCACGAAACTGGGCTGGTTTCTGAGCAGCAATCCCATCCTTTTTCTCCCCCTGTTCACGCTGCTCGTGATGTTTACACTCTGGTATTCCGTGGGACGCGATCCCGACCCTGGCGTCTCCGTGGCCCCGCAATATGAGCCGCCGAAAGGCATGTGTCCCGCCGAAGCCGGAACCTTACTCGACGACACCATCCATCCCCGCGACATCACCAGCACGATCATCGATCTCGCGGTGCGCGGCTACATCAAGATCGAAGAAAAGGTTGACACCTTCCTCGTCTTTCACCACAAAGATTATCTTTTCACCTTGTTGAAGCCGCATGAACAGTGGGGCTCAGACCTGACTGCGCATGAACGCGTAATGCTCGAAAACATTTTTCTCGCCGGAACCGGAACGCGTCTCTCCGATCTCAAAAACCGTTTCTACACCGTGATTCCCATCGTGCGCCAGGACATCATGGCGTCACTGAAGAGCAAAGGCATCTACACGCTCGATCCGGAATCGGCGAATGGCTATAGCATCGTCGCCGGCGTCGTGATTGCAATCCTCCTGGTGGCAGTCCAAGTTTTGGGCTGGATGAACCTGTTTTATTCCATTCCGCTAGTGATTGGGAGCGTGCTCGTTTCGGCGCTGATCTGGTGGCTTTTCGCTCGTCAGATGACGGCAAAAACGGTCGCGGGCGCGCGCACCAGAATCGCCGTCCTCGGATTCCAGGAATTCATGAACCGGGTAGACGCCGACCGCATCAAGCAAATGCCGCCCGACACCTTCGAAAAGTTTCTTCCCTACGCCATGGCGCTCGGCGTGGAACACCACTGGGCGCAAGCCTTCGACGGAATCATCAAAGACCCGCCCACTTGGTACGTTTCGCCGAACGGGTACGTCGGCTTCAGCCCACTTTTCTTTTCCAGTTCCATGCACAGCATGGCGTC
>JBEKLO010000064.1:0-25033 GCA_050010155.1 Terriglobales bacterium | reverse complement strand
GCTGCTCGATACGTATTGCGGACTGTACATGGCGAATACGGCGGAGCTTTATGGCGAGCAGCAAGGGATTACTCGGCTGGCGCAGGACGAGTTCGCTTTGCGCTCGCAGCAGACGGCCGAAGCGGCTTACAAGGCAGGACGGCTGCAGGAGGAGTTGACACCGGTTCCGCTGCGGAATTCCAAGGGCGAGTTGACGGGCGAGATGCTCACTGAGGACGATCACCGGCGTCCACAAACCACGATGGAGGGGCTGGCTAAGCTGCGGCCCGCGTTTGGCAAGAATGGGACAGTGACTGCGGGTAATGCCAGCGGGATTGTGGATGGAGGAGCGGCGGTGGTGCTGATGTCGTTGGAGCAGGCGCAGAAGAGGAATCTTAGTCCGCTGGGACGGATTGTGAATTGGGGGATTGCGGGCGTCGATCCGAAAATTATGGGGAGCGGTCCGGTAGCGGTCCGGTTCCGGCTACGAAGATTGCGCTGCAGCGCGCGGGGCTGACTTTGGATTACGTCGATTTGATCGAAGTGAACGAGGCGTTCGCGGCGCAGTATCTGGCGGTGGAGAAAGAATTGGGGCTTGATCGCGAAAAGGTGAATGTCAACGGCGGAGCGATTGCGCTGGGACATCCGCTGGGAGCGACCGGAACTCGGCTTGTGATTACGCTGCTCTATGAGTTGCGGCGGCGGAAGAAGAAGTACGGGCTGGCTACAGCTTGCATTGGCGGGGGACAGGGGATTGCTATGGTCGTGGAGAGCTTTCACTGACCCTGAATTCGTAGCACCGGTATGTTGCCGGCTTTGGCAGTGCGGGCGAGACGCCCGCACGACAGCCGCTGGGACGGCGGCGCTACTCTGAGGATTCCTAAAATGGACATAAAAAAAGTTGGCGTTCTAGGTTGTGGCTTGATGGGTTCCGGCATCGCGCAGGTCTGCGCAACGGCAGGCTTCGACGTCACCGTGCTCGAAGTCGAGCAGAAGTATCTCGACAAGGGGTTTGCCGGGATTGAGAAGTCTCTGGCTAAGTTTGCCGAGCGCGGGCCTGAGAAGGGTGGAATTACTCCGCAGCAGAAGGACGAGATTCGGTCGCGGCTGAAGGGGACTACCAACAAAGCGGACCTGGCCGATTGCGACATCGTGATTGAGGCCATCATCGAGAACGTTGAGGAAAAGAAGAAGATGTATGCGTCGATCGATTCCATCGTCAAAAAGGATGCGATCTTTGCTTCGAATACTTCTTCGATTTCGGTGACTGAGCTTTTGACGACGGTGAAGCGGCCAGAGCGATTTATTGGACTGCATTTTTTTAACCCTGTTCCTCTGATGAAGCTGGTAGAAGTCGTGAAGACGATTGCCACTTCGCCCGCGGTGTATGACGCGGCCTACGAGTTCGCAAAGAAGCTGGGCAAGGTTCCGGTGCGCACTTCCGATAAGACGGGATTCATCGTCAACCGGCTGCTGGTGCCTTATTTGCTGGATGCGATCCGGGCTTATGAAGAGGGCGTGGGATCGATCGAGGATATCGATGAGGCGATGAAACTAGGGTGCGGGTATCCGATGGGTCCGTTTACTTTGCTGGATTTTGTCGGGCTCGATACTACTTACTACATTACGCATGTGATGTATGACGAGTTCAAGGAGCGTCGGTTTGCTTCGCCTCCGCTGCTGAAGCGGCTCGTGATGGCCGGGTGGTATGGGCGGAAGACGGATCGCGGGTTTTATGATTACTCGGTCCCGGCGAAACCAGTGGCGAATAAACTATAGGATTCTTGGCTATTTATCTATGGTTTGGGAAATGAATTGCTTATGAGTTACGAAAATATTCTCCTCGAAAAGAAAAACTCCATCGCTTACGTCACCGTCAACCGTCCCAAGGTGCTGAACGCGCTCAATATGGCCACCATGGAGGAGTTGCGGGCGGCGTTTCATGACATTAAGAACGATGTTGACATCCGGGTGGCGACTCTGACGGGGGCGGGCGAAAAGGCGTTTGTTGCGGGCGCTGACATCAGCGAACTGGCGAAGCAGGACGCGGTTTCGGCGAAACAATACGCGCACCGCGGGCAGAACGTCCTTAACCTGATCGAAAATCTGGGCAAGCCGGTGATTGCCTGCATTAATGGGTTTGCGTTGGGCGGCGGATGCGAACTGGCTATGGCTTGCACCATGCGTCTCGCCAGCGAGAACGCGAAACTGGGGCAGCCGGAGGTGAAGCTGGGGATTATTCCGGGGTATGGCGGGACGCAGCGGCTTCCGCGGCTGGTGGGCAAAGGGCTTGCCATGCAGTTGGTGCTGGGCGGCGAAGTGATTACTGCGGCCGAGGCTTATCGCATCGGGCTGGTGAATGAAGTGACTGCCGCGGCGGAACTGATACCTCGGGCAGAGGCGATTGCCGCCAAGATAATCGCGAACGCGCCGCTGGCGGTGCAGTACGCCATGGAGGCGGTCAACAAAGGGATGGAGATGACTTTGGCTGAGGGGTTGTTTCTGGAGGCCTCTTTGTTTGGGGTCTGCTGCTCTACCGAAGATAAGAAGGAAGGGACTGCGGCGTTCCTGGAGAAGCGTCCGGCCTTGTTCAGGGGAAAGTGAAGTCAAAAGCTTAACCGCAGAGGGCACGAAGGTACACAGAGGAAAACAAATTCACCGCCGAGACGCCGGGTACGGAGAGAAAAACGAAAGAAAAATTAAAAATCGAGCGCCTCCCCGATCCGGCAGTTTCGGCTATCGAAGGCGGCCTGAACGCCGCGGGAATGCGGTTTGCAATTATTGTGTCCCGATTCAACGCTTTCATCACGGAGCGGCTTTTTCAGAGTGCTTACGACGGGCTATTGCGCTCGGGAGCCAAGAAGAACGATATCGCGCTGGTTCGGGTTCCTGGGGCGTTCGAGATTCCGTTGGCTGCCCGCACGCTGGCGGAGACGCGGAAGTACGACGCTATCCTTTGTATTGGCTGCCTGCTGCGGGGCGACACGGCGCATTATGACGTGATCGTCAACGAAGTCACGCGGGGGATTGGGCAGTCGGCGCAGGAGACTGGGGTTCCTCATGCTTTTGGCGTGTTGACCTGCGAGAGTTTGGAGCAGGCGATTGATCGGGCCGGATTGAAGATGGGCAACAAGGGATTGGAGGCGGCTTTGGCGGCGGTGGAGATGGCGAATCTGAAGACAGCCGTCAGCCGTCAGCCATCAGCCGTCGGGAAAAGCAAGGGAAAGACAACACCGGCTGCTCGAAAACGCAAACCTCGCTCTTAATCTCTAATTCTTATGCAATGCAAGTGTCCTGTAGACTGTTGTCAGCTACAGCCGTCGTTAGGTTTTTCCTGACGGCTGAGGGCTGATGGCTGACCGCTCCCCATGGGCACTCGACGCAAATCCCGCGAACTGGTTCTGCAGATGCTCTTTCAAGCGGATATGGGAAAGCAGACGCCGGAGTTGGTCCGGAAGACGTTCTGGGCGGAGCGAAGCAATGTGGAGGAAGAAGTGCGCGGATTTGCCGACGATTTGTTTCGCGTGGCCAGCGACCGACTGGCGGAGATCGACGGGCTGATCGGCAAACACACGCAGCACTGGCGTATGGAGCGGATGGCCACGGTGGACCGAAATGTGCTGCGGGGAGCGGTGGCGGAGTTTTTGGGGTATCCGGCTACTCCTCATGCAATCGTGATTAATGAAGCGCTCGAAATTGCGCGAAAGTTTTCTACGCCGGAGTCGGTGCAGTTTATCAACGGGGTGCTGGATAGTGTGGGGAAAGAAGTGGGAGCGTAAGAAAAGTCAAACGTCAGAAGTTAGATTGCAGAAGTTAAATCCTGTTCGAGGATATGGTTCGGCTTTTACTTCTGCAATCTGACTTCTCACTTCTGCAATGGGCTACACGCCGAATCCGGAACCTAATAAGCTGAAGAGCAAGATTGCTAGCACGATCAGCGTGAAAACCACGTACAAGCGATCACGCTCTATGGCGAAGCCGACGATGGAGAAGGCTACGCGGGCGATGGGAGTGGCGATGAGGAGAAGCAATCCGAGTTGGATCAAACCTCGGCCGCGGCCGTTCATGACACTGTGGATGACTCCGGGAATAGTGCGGTAATCAGAGGGCTCGCCGCGAAAGATGCGGTAATTGGCGGGTTCGGTGGCATGACGGACAAGATAGATGCAGGCTCCGGCGAGAACGACGGCGGCGGAGAGCAGGACTCCGGTGCGGAGCAGGTTGCCGAGGATGAGTTCGATGCGGTGATCGTCCCAGGCTTTGGGCGCGGGTGGTTGTGGAGCGGGCGCTTGAGCGGCGGGCATCAGATTTTTCCCCACAATCCTTTGTAGAGCATTTGCAGGCCTAGAACGAGAATCACCACGCTGAAGACAAGGCGGAGCGATTTGGTTTCGGCTTTGACGAGGATGCGAGTGCCGAGGAGCGAGCCCGCCAGAACTCCCAACATGACAGGCATGGCGAGGCCGGGATCGACGTATCCGCGGCTCAGGTAGACGCCGGCGCTGGCAGCGGCGGTGACTCCTATCATGAAGTTGCTGGTCGTGGTGGAAACTTTGAAGGGGATGCGCATGGCCTGATCCATGGCCAGCACTTTGACGGCACCGGAGCCGATGCCGAGCAATCCGGAGAGCGCGCCGGCTCCGAACATAAGGCTGAAGCCGGTCGGAACGTGCTGGACGTTGTAACTACGCTGGCCTTCGAGATCAGGGAAACTGCCGTTTAGCCGCAAACGCGTGGCGAGCGGATCAGGTGGGAGGCTGCGCTGGTCCAACGGGCGCGGCTTGCGTGAAAGATACGCCGAGTAGAGCAGGACCGCTCCGAAGATGATGGCCAGGGCGCTGGTGGGGATGCGGGTAGCGAGGAAGGCTCCGAGCAACGCGCCGAAGGTGGTGGCAATTTCCAGGAACATGCCGATGCGAATGTTGGAGAAGCCTTCTTTCACGTAGGCAGCGGCGGCGCCGGAGGAAGTAGCGATTACGGAGACGAGCGACGCTCCGATGGCGTAGCGGAGATCGACGTGGAACAGGAGGGTGAGCAACGGCACGAGAACGACACCACCGCCGAGGCCGGTAAGCGATCCAAGAAGTCCAGCCGCGAAGGAGACGATCGCCACAACGACGGTAAATTCCAGGATAGTCATTTGAAATTATCCTAGGTTAACATCTTGTGATTTTAGTTTTTCTGAACTGGGCTGGAATGCGATGTCCCGTGAGGAGCAGGGTAACAGGAGAATAAAGGGTGGGTTGGGCGTAGTATTCCGGCGCGTCTGAATCCGCTTCGTTTCAAGATAAATTCAATCTAACTCACGTCGGTGGAGGAATGGAAGAGTCGTGGAGCGGGAAATTAGAGCGGTTGCCAGTTCGCGGAATGGACGTTGCGCGACGCCAGCTTTACATCACTGCGCCGAGGCGGGACGCGGACGAGTGTGTCCGCGCCCTACGCTACTGGTTTACCCAGACGACACGGGATTTTCTCAACTGGGCATGTTCCTTCCTGAGTTCGCGGGCGACGTTGCCGAGCGAAGCGCCCTCTGGGTGGGGGAAATCCGACGCGGGCCTATCTCCCTGAGCCATCGTGTAGCTGGTCCCGACGAGTACGCTTTGTTCCTGAGCCATGGGCGTATAACCAGCATGAGCCGGATGACTTGGAGACGAGGGGATGCTTGGTTGACTGTTAAGGGTGTATCCCCCAATAGAATTTTGGGCAAACGCCGCAGCGGCGGAAAGCAGACAGAGCACAAACAGGATCTTTTTCATCGCATGACCTCCCAACAGCCGAGTAAGCGAGGACTCATCCGCGACCGTGCGGCGGATGTAAGCTCCTCCGGTTAGGATAGGAGCAAGGGCTATGCCAAACGTTGACGGTGTGAAATGGCGGCTTGCGGCGGTTTTTGGGCGGCAAAGGCAATTGTTTGCACAATTGTGGAGAGCACGTGGAACAGGCTGCTGGACAAGGGTTTCGGACGGACGTGTAGGGTGGGCCGGGGTGCGGGGGAGCAGTTTCTCCTACAAATTTACGATAAATTGAGGATAGTTATGAAAATACGAAAAAAAACGCGAATTTGTTTGATTCTGGTTGCGACCATGGTGACCCTTGCAGCAGTGGCAGCGGGCGCGGATTACAAAGTTGTTCAGACGTGGAAACTGGGCGGCGATGGGGGATGGGATTACCTGACTGCTGACAGCAATGGGCACCGCTTATTCATTGCTCGCGCCACGAGGGTCATGGTGATTGATACGAAGTCGGGCAAGCAGGTGGGCGAGATTCCGGAGACGACGGGGGTGCATGGAATCGCACTGGATCCGGAAATTGGCCGCGGATTCACCAGCAATGGCCGCGAGGATACGGTGAGCGTTTTCGATCTGAAGTCGCTAGCGGTCGAAAAGAAGATCAAAGTTGGCGGGGGGCCGGACGCCATTTTGTATGACCCATTTTCAAAGCGCGTGTTTACTTTTAACGCAAAAAGCCACGACACGACGGCCGTGGATGCGTCCAAGGGCGAGGTGGTGGGCACGCTTGCACTGGGCGGGAAGCCGGAATTTGCCGCGACCGATGAAAAAGGCACGGTGTTCGTGAATATCGAAGACACGTCGGAGTTGGTGGCGTTCGATCCTCTGAAGCTCACGGTGAAGGCGCGGTGGAAGATGGCGGATTGCGAAGAACCGACGGGGCTGGCGATGGATCGGAAAAACCGGCGCCTGTTTGCGGGCTGCTCAGGGAGTAAGAAAATGGCGGTCGTGGATGCGGACAGCGGGAAAGTGGTGGCGAGTCCTGCGATTGGAGATGGCTGCGATGCGACTGCGTTCGACGCCGAGCGCGGGCTGGCATTCGCGTCGGCGGGAGATGGAACCATCACCGTGATTAAGGAAGATGGTCACGACAAGTTCAGCGTGGCGCAAACGGTGACGACTCAGAAATCGGCGCGCACCATGGCGGTTGATGGCGCGACGCATCAGCTGTTTACTGTAGCCGCGAATGTGACGGGTACTCGGCAGGATCGAAAAATCGAGCCGGATTCGTTCGTCGTGCTGGTGGTAGAGGCAGGACGCTAGAACTTGCTACAGGAGGACGGCAATGAGCAAACTGATCCTGTGGAATGTACATGAACCGGCTACCCAAGGTCGTCTTCTCTCGCACGCTGGAACGCGTGGAATGGAACAATACTCGGCTCATCCACGACAATGTGGCCGAGGAGGTGGTGAAGGTCAAGCGCGCGATCGATGGCAATCTTTACATCTTTGGCAGCGGGCAGTTGTGCGCCACGCTGCTGGAGGCGGGCCTGTTCGATGAGGTGCATCTGGTTGTAGTGCCCATCGTCCTCGGCCGCGGAGCCACTTTGTTTGGCGGCAATCTTTCGCGACTTCGACTCAAACTACTCGAAGCACGCCCGCTCAGTACCGGTGCTGTCATCTTGCGCTACGCGCCGGGAAGTTAAGTGAAGAGCTGAGTCAAATTCAAAGCCCCTCGCTACAAACTTTCGTGGAATCCCACCCTTGCGCAAAAAAACGCGCAAGGACGGGGCACCCTGGTCAGTCGCAGCCGCGATCGGTGGTGATTAACCCTCCCAGCTTGGATTTGCCGAACGAATCTGTTAGCTTTCAGCGTCGGTGAGGGCGAAAATTTCTTGCCGCAATCTCTGTGGAGGATCGTCGTGCGATCTAAGAAACGATGGCTGGGCTTGTTGTCTTTTCTGGTGCTTGCCTGGCCGATGCAAGCGCAACCACCAATGCCGTCCGACGAAGCGACGCGAGGGCTGGCGCTGGATATTTTCAAACAGCTAGTCGAAATCAACACGACGGACTCGGTGGGCAGTGTGACGGCGGCCTCGGAAGCCATGGCGCAGCGCTTTCGCGATGCCGGATTTCCGGAGAGCGACATTCAGGTGCTGGGGCCGAGTTCCAATGACCGGAAGAAGAGCGTCGTGGTGCGGCTGCATGGGTCGGGCAAGCATAGGCCGGTCCTGCTGATCGGCCATCTCGACGTTGTGGAAGCGCGGCGCGAGGATTGGACGACGGATCCGTTTCGGTTCATCGAGAAGGACGGATATTACTACGGGCGCGGTACCAGCGACATGAAGGATGGCGATGCGATCATGTCGGCCACGCTGATCCGTATGAAGAAAGAAGGATACGTGCCAGACCGCGACATTATTCTGGCAATGACGGCGGATGAGGAAGGCGGCACTTCGAATGGAGTCGAATGGCTGATTAAAAATCATCGCGAGTTGATTGATGCCGAGTTTGTGCTCAACCACGATGGCGGCGGCGTGCTGGCCGAGCACGGCAAACCGGTGATGATGGAAGTGAATGCCACCGAAAAACTTTATGGCGATTTCGTGCTGACGGCGACGAATCCGGGCGGGCATAGTTCCCTGCCCCGGCCAGAAAACGCAATTTACGAGCTAGCTGATGCGCTGACGCGGATCCAGCGCCACCAGTTCCAGTTCGAGTTGAACGCGATTACGCGGGCGTATTACGAGCGACAGGTGAAAATGTCCACGGGGCAGCGGGCGGCGGACCTGACGGCGATGCTAAAAGATCCTCCCGACATGGTGGCCGTCGCGCGATTGTCGAAGGATCCCATGGACAACTCAATCTTGCACACCACCTGCGTGGCGACGCGGTTGAGCGGAGGCCATGCCAACAACGCGCTGCCGCAGATGGCGCAAGCCAACGTAAATTGCCGCATCGAGCCCGGGCATTCGCTGGAGGAAATCCGGCTGACGCTGGAGAAAGTCGTGGCCGATCCGAAAATTAAAGTGCAGTTCCGCGAAAACAACAACGAGCTTCTTGATCACGGGTCGGACCGGCACAGTTATGTGCCGCCGGCTCCGCGGAAAGAAGTGTTCGATGCGCTAGATAAGGTCGTCGCACAAATGTGGCCGGGGATTCCGGTGCTTCCGACCATGAGCACGGGCGCGTCGGATGGCGTGTACACGAATGCAGCGGGGATGCCAACCTATTGCGTGTCGGGCGAAGAATATGACCGGAACGATATCCGGGCGCACGGAAAAGACGAGCGGATCGGGGTCGAGTCATTTGCGCGGGGCGTGGATTTCTACTATGCGTTCTTGAAGGGCGTTACGGCGGAGTAGGACAACGTCATGCCGCGGAAACACATCCTTCGTCTTCTTGAGGGAAAAGATCGACGGACTATCGGACGCTCTGAACAGGTAGTAGCTATCGCGTCGAAGAATCTCACGCTGTTCCCTGAGCCGATTTCAGGTTTGTGGTCGACCGATCCCCTGGTACGAATGCGCGCGGCAGACGCGGCCGAGAAAGCGCGTGGCCGGAAGTTGCTGGTTCGGATGGAGCGTTGACAGGTTGTACGTCCGCTCCCGACTGGCTATTGACATTCGCCAAACATTCGCCTATGCTGCGACGCATGGCGATTACTCGGCGTCAACGCGAGCTTTATGATTTCATTTCGCGCTTCGTGGCGGAGAAGGGATACTCTCCTTCGTTTGAAGAAATCAAGGAAGCCATGGGGCTGAACTCCTTGGCCACGGTACATAAGCACGTCACCAACCTGGAGAGGAAAGGTTTGCTGACGCGGGACTATAACCGCAGCCGTTCGATCGATCTGCTGCCGCCGCGCGGGAAGCTAAAGCAGTCGATGGCGGTCAATACGGGGGTCGTGCTGCCGCTGGTGGGACGGATTGCGGCGGGGCGTCCGATTGAAGCGGTGGAACACAACGAGACGATCTCGCTCGCGGATTTTGTACGCTCGAAGGAAGTGTTCGTGCTGGAAGTGCGCGGCGAATCGATGCAGGACGAAGCCATTCTCGACGGCGACTATGTGCTGGTCGAGAAAACGAAAACGGCGCACAACGGAGACATTGTGGTGGCGCTGATTGAGTCCACCGACGCCACGCTGAAACGGTTCTTTCGGGAGGGGGAGAATATCCGCCTGCAACCTTCGAACGCCGCGATGAAACCGATCATCGTGCCCGCAGCATCGGTCGAGGTCCAGGGGCGAGTGATTGGCGTGTTGCGAAAATACTGAAAGGCAGTTGCCAGTGCCCAGTTGCCAGTGAAAAGCAAAACCACTTTCTGAACTCTTCAAGATGAAAAGCCGCGAACTTCGCCCAGACTTTTCTTCTAAGGCTGGAAACTGGTAGCTGGCAACTGTTTTTTAGCTCAGATGACGGTCCAGGGCTTTCTGAATGTCGTCTTTGGAGCGGTAGCCCACTAGCTGTTCCACTACCTGTCCGTTCTTGAAAACGAGCAGGGTGGGAATGCCGGTAACTTTGTAGCGCATGGGGGTGGCGCCGTTGCGGTCTACGTCCATTTTGCCAAAGGTGACTTTGCCCTGATATTCGCCGGCCAGCTCTTCGACGATGGGAGCAATGGCGCGGCAGGGGCCACACCAGGCGGCCCAGAAATCTACCAGCACGGGCTTATCGGACTTCAACACATCAGAATCAAAATTAGCGTCGGTAACTTCGACGGTAGTGGTGCTTGCCATTCATCCTCCAGAATTCTTGGTTAACTACCAGTTCCCCCTTGGCGACGCATGGTCTGGTGACGCGTGGTCTGTTCCGGGCGAACCTTCTATCCTAGCACTGTTGATTGGATGCTCCGCAATCGCGGAAGTCGCAGCCGTTGGCTGGGGTGGGGTGCCACGCGCGGAGCGCCATAGAATGAGGGCCTTACATTCATGACCGATCTGGACAATCTAAATCTCGACAATCTAAGGGTGGTGCTGGTGGCGACGCGGAATCCGCTGAATATCGGAGCGGCGGCGCGCGCATTGAGCAATTTTGGAGTCGAACGATTGCGGGTGGTGAATCCCTACGAAAAAGCGTTTCGGGAAGCGCGGTCGGCGGTGGGAGCGTCGGCCGTGTTGGCGAGGGCCGAGGAATACACGAGCGTGGCCGAGGCAGTTGCGGACTGCAAGCTGGTTGTGGGAACAACGGCCGCGGGGCGGCGAGAATTACAGCATCGGTTGCTTCGGCTGGACGGCGGCGTTCGTCGGATCAAGCAGCAGTTGCAGACGGGACCGGTCGCCTTGCTGTTCGGTTCCGAGAGGTTTGGCTTATCGAATGAGGAACTGAGCCATTGCCATTGGGTTACACGGATTCCTACTCGAGAACAACACGGTTCGATGAATCTGGGGCAGGCGGTGGCCGTCTGCATTTACGAACTGGTGCGGGGACGGAAGACGGTGTCGGCAAAGATTCTACCCGGGAAAAAAGAAAAAACTCCTGCTACGTCGGGAGATGTGGAGCGGCTGACGCAGGCGTTGCTTGGAGTTTTGCGCGCAAGCGGGTACGTGAAACCGCGGACGCTGGCGGCGGAAGAACAATCGCGGCGGCTGCTCCGGCGCATGGAGATGAGCGCCAATGACGCCGAGGTATGGCTCGGGATGATGCGGCAAATCGCGTGGAAGCTGGGGGTTAGTGAATAGGCCTGTCACGTCCGCTGCATCGAATTGACGATGACTTTACCAATTACGAGCAGCGTCATCAGAGAAATTATGCCCAGCGATATGACGCAGTAGATGCACCAGGCGCCCAACACCATGGATTCGACATCGGCCAGGTGGATCGCGAACGCGAAGGCCACCGTGTTCAGCGGCACCATCCACGCGTATGCTTTGCCCAAGGCCAGCGCGCCGAGCAGCAGGTATCCAGCAATGCCAATCAGGGCCACGGGAATTCCGAACAGCATGGCGAACGGACTGTGATTTACGACGCCGCAATCCCAGTGCGCGTTAATACTGCAAGGAGACGCTTCGGTGCGGTAATGCTCGCGCAAGGCGAGTGAGGAAACAACGATACCCGCTACGGCTAGGACAACTAGCAACCATCTCATGTAAGACTCCCAGACCAAAGATAAATTTAGTTACATTTGTGAAACAGATATTATCTACGATTTCCCGCCGAGCGACTCGATGCGGATTCTTCACTGCGAATTTCAAAGGACGGGCGACGGCGCCCGTCGCTCCACTGTCGGTGCAACATCAATCGTGGTAACGCTGCTCGCCGGCTGGGATTGGCACACTCAGGCGATTCTGGGGCGGAGGCAGCGGACACGTCGCATAGGCAGTAAAGGCGCACGGAGGGTTGAACAGGCGATTGAAATCGAGCCAGAGTTCTCCGGGCTGGCTTACACCGTGGTCGGGAAGTTCGGTATAGAGAAAACGTCCCGCGCCGTAGGTCGTATTTTTGCTGGTCGCGTCACGAAGAATAAAGAAAAGATCGGTCGATTTCGGATCTTCGAGCACGGGCTCGAGGCGGAGCACCTGTCCATCGACGGTGAATTCGGCAACACCCGGCGCGGGCATATGAGTGGTGGTGCCGAGTACGGTGGGAATATCGAGCACCTTGGGCGGGTTGTAGGGAATCCAGCGCGCGTGCACGCGATAGGTTTCGTTCGGCGCGTACCACTTCAGGCCGTGGAAGCCAGTGCGGGTGGGTGCATCCAGATCCTTGACGCGGAGGGCGAATTGATCGTCCCGATGGATCGCGATGATCGTCAGCGTACCGAGGGTGAGCTTCGAGGGTTTGTCGGCATCGTCGGAAACGAGAGCCTGCTCTTTTGCGGGTTGTCCATCTACCTGAAGGTCCTTGGGAAAACCACCGGGCGGCGGCAGGAGCCGCAGAGTGCCTTTTTCCAGGCGCACGATCGCGATGTGGGCTGGCGCTTTGCCCATGATCTGAACGCGGCAGTCTTCGGCGGATCCAAAACTGTTGTCGCCTTCTTTCAGCCAGCCGAGGGCGATCAGGGAAAGCCAGCCTTCGGGAGCCTGAAGGCCGGCGGCTCGCTTGGCACGCCAGGCAAGCAGATCGCGCTGCCATGAATTCTGATCATCTGAGCTTTTAGTGTCTGCGCCGGCGGCGAGCGACTGCGCCAGCATCGCCAGTAGAACGACCGTTGCAGCCAGCAGGTATTTGCTCTTCATTTGCCAGTCTCCGTTTTCCCAGCGTCTCAGGTACGCGAATTCCCCACACCAGATCATACCGCGCTAGCGCGTGGTCAGCCGAGAAAGACGACACAACTTGCGATACAGTATTTCGAACCATTTTCTGCTGGAGGAATATGAAAAAGTCACTGCCCATCGTATTCGCGGTATTCGCGTGGATTGCATTCCTGCCGTTCCCTGCTGGGGCACAATCTGCATCGGTGAAGGCTGCTGCATTCCAGGCGGTTCCCGAACTTCCGTATCGGGTTGTGCCGCAGTTTTTCAAGTTCCCGAAAGGAATGACCGGAGGCGAAGCGTCCGCCGTCGCGGTGAATTCGAAGGGCCACATATTTCTGTTCCAAAGAGCGAAGCCGATGCTCGCCGAATACGACGAAAAGGGAAACTTCGTTCATAGCATCGGCGACGGCCTCTTCTCTCACCCGCACGGTTTACGTATAGACGCGGACGACAACCTTTGGACGACCGACGACGGTAGCCATCTCGTGCTCAAGTTGGATCGATCCGGTAATGTGCTGCTGGTGCTCGGTCGAATCAACATGGGCGGAGAGGCAAACTGGCTGTTCAACAAGCCAGCTGACGTGGCTTTTGCGAAGAATGGCGACATTTACGTGGCGGATGGCTATGGCAATTCTCGCGTCGTGAAATTTGATCACGACGGAAACTACATAAAGGCGTGGGGAAAATACGGGACCGGCATTGGCGAGTTCAACTTGCCGCATAGCGTTGCCGTGGACAAAGAGGGACGCGTGTATGTTGGCGACCGTGAAAATCAGCGCATACAAATCTTTGATGCCGACGGCAACTTCCTCCAGCAATGGACGGGCATCGGCTACCCCTATGGTTTGTTGATCACGACGGACCAACACGTTTGGATGACAGACGGAGGATACGACCGGATTGTCGAACTGGATCAGAATGGCAAGATCCTTGGCGCGTTCGGCGAACCTGGACACAAGCCCGGCCAAATGGCGTGGGCGCACTTCATGGCCATGGGACCAGATCAGAACATCTACGTTGCGGACGTGCTGAACTGGCGTTTCGACGTGTTCGCCCGCACCGCGCCGACAGGTGCTACGACTAAGTACATTCCATCGGTAAGGATGTTTTGGGGCGCCGTACCGAGCGTGGGCTGGAGTTCGAAGCAAACGGACATACCGTCCAGATAATGACTACGCGACCGCGAGATAAATGTAGCGCAGGATGAAGAGGGCGGTGAGGATCCAAATCAGCGCGGTAATTTCGCTAAGCTTGCCGACGGCAATCTTGACCACCGTGTAGGAGATCAGTCCCAGGCTGATGCCGGTCGCGATGCTGAAGGTTAACGGCGTGGCGAGCATGGTAATGAAGGCCGGAAACGCTTCGCTGAACTCGTTCCATTTGATATGCGAAATGGATTGCGTCATGAGCGCGCCTACCAGGATCAACGCCGGTGCAGTCGCGTAGGCGGGAATCGCGGTGGCGAGAGGCGAGCAGAAAGTGGCCATCAGGAACAGACCGGCAACGGCTACGTTGCTGAGGCCGGTGCGGGCTCCGGCGGCGACGCCGGCCACGCTTTCGATATAGCTGGTCACCGTCGAGGTTCCGGTTAAGGAACCGAACAGGGTGCCGACCGCATCGGAGGCCAGGGCCCGGCCCACGCGCGGAATCTTGCCATTCTTGATGAATCCTCCCTGCTCGCACACGCCTACCAGGGTGCCCACGTTGTCGAAAAGATCGACGAACAGGAATGCAAACAGGATTTCGAGGAAGCCAAGGTGGATGGCTCCGCGAAAATCCAACCTCAGGAACGTGGAAGACGGGTGCGGCAGAGACAGGATTGCGGAGGGCCAATGGGAGATGCCGCGCAGAATTCCGACGAGCGTGGTTGCAAAGATGCCAATCAGAATTCCGCCGTTGATTTTTCGCGCCATGAATACGAGCGTCAGGACAAGGCCGAAGCAGGCGGTCTGTACTTCCTTGTCTGAGAAGTTGCCGAGGCCGACGAAGGTAGCGGGATTTGCGACCACGAGTTTCGCGTTACGCAGGCCGACAAAGGCGATAAACATTCCGATTCCCGTGGCCGTCGAGTGTTTAAGGCAATCGGGCATGCCGTTCACAATCTGTTCGCGTACGCCGGAGACAGTCAGGACCAGGAACAGGACTCCGGAAAAGAAAACCACGGCCAGGGCGGTTTGCCACGGAACATGCATGTTGAGGCAAACGGCGTAGGTGAAGTAAGCGTTCAGCGACATCCCCGGGGCGAGGGCGATGGGATAGTTGGCGTAGAGACCCATCACCAGCGTTGCAGCGGCGGACGAAATGCACGTGGCAAATACGACGCCTTCGGGTGGCATTCCCGCTTGTGCGAGAATTTGCGGATTCACGACGATGATGTAGGCCATAGTTACGAAGGTCGTGAGGCCGCCCAGAAATTCTTGTTTGACGGTGGTATGGTTTTCCGCGAGTTTGAAGTAGCGCTCGATCAATCAATTTCCTCGCATGCAATCGGGTGCGTCAGGGAAACGTAAATGTGATCATACAATCCTTCAATTGGAGTCATGAGCATTGTTGAACCCGAACACTAGGAGTGCAATCGCCGTTACAATTGGGGGCGAGGAAAATTTATGTCCCTGAAGAATTTCATTCGATTCAGCAATGCGAGGACTGTCCTGTTATTCTTGAGCACTCTATTGATTGCCGGAGGGATCGCCGTTAATTCCATCGACACAGCATTCGCCGCGGCCGCCGATTTTGGCCCCTCGAATCCGTTCTATGCGCCCAGCGCTCTTCCCTTCCAAGCTCCGCCTTTCGACCGGATCAAGGACGAGGACTACCAGCCTGCGATCGAAGCTGGCATGGCGCAGCAGCAGGCCGAAATCCAAGCCATCGCAAATAATCCCGACGCGCCCACCTTCGACAACACGATCGTCGCGATCGAGAAGAGCGGGCAGTTATTCACTCGCGTCATGGAGACGTTCGAGGGTGTTACCGGCGCGAATACCAACGACACGTTGCAGAAGGTTCGGAGCATCGAGGCTCCCAAGCTCGCCGCGCACGCGGACTTCATCTTCCTCAATACGAAACTGTTCGCGCGCGTAGCCGCGATCTACAAGCAACGGGACAATCTCAAGCTCGATCCTGAATCTCTCCGCTTGTTGAAGTACGACTACGACCAGTTCGTGCACGCGGGCGCCAATCTCTCCGATGCCGACAAGGCCCAACTCAAGAAACTGAACGAGGAAGTGTCTACGCTCTCGAACACTTTCACGACGAAACTTCTCTACGCCACCAAAAAAGGCGCCTACGTTACGAACGACAAGGCCGCTCTCGCCGGACTTTCCGATGCGCGCATTGCCTCCGCCGCGCAGGCCGCGCAGGCGCGCAAGGGCGAAGGCTATGTCATACCGCTGCAGAACACGACCCAGCAGCCGGACCTCGTCTCACTCAGCAATCGCGCCACCCGGCAGGCGATCTTCGAAAACTCCTGGAACCGCACCGAGCACGGCGACGACAATGACACTCGCGACACCGTGGCTCGTCTCGCCCAGCTTCGCGCGCAGAAGGCGAAACTTCTCGGATTTCCGAGCTTCGCCGCCTGGCAACTGGAAGACCAGATGGCCAAAACGCCCGCCGCGGCTTTGCAGTTCATGGACGCGATCGTGCCCGCGGCGACCGCCAAGGCCGCCAGCGAAGCCAAAGACAATCAGGCCGTCATCGACGCCCAAAAGGGCGGCTTTCAGCTCCAGCCCTGGGACTGGAACTTTTATGCCGAGCAAGTCCGCAAAGCTCGTTACGATCTGGACGATGCGGAGGTAAAACCCTACTTCGAGGTCTACAACGTGCTGGAGAATGGTGTCTTCTACGCCGCCAACCAGCTCTACGGCCTCACTTTCAAAGAACGGCACGACTTCCCGGTCTACCAGCCCGATATGCGCGTTTTCGAGGTCTTCGACGTCAACGGCAAGCACCTCGCCCTGTTTTACTGCGACTACTTTAAGCGAGACAACAAGAACGGCGGAGCCTGGATGGCAAACTTTGTCGATCAGTCGCACCTCCTGGGAACGCAGCCCGTTGTCTATAATGTGGCCAACTTCCAGAAGCCAATTGCAGGTGAACCTGCGCTCATCAGCTTTACCGACGTCATCACTATGTTTCACGAGTTTGGACACGCCCTACACGGCATGTTCGCGGACACCGAATATCCGGCGCTCTCCGGTACGTCAACGGCTCGCGACTTTGTCGAATTTCCCTCGCAGTTCAACGAGCATTGGGCCAGCGATCCGGGAGTTTTTGCCCACTATGCGAAGCACTACAAGACCGGCGCTCCCATGCCCGCAGAGCTGGCGGCGAAAATCAAGAAATCGGCGACTTTCAACAAGGGCTACGACATGACGGAGCTTCTAGCCGCCGCCGAACTCGACATGCAGTGGCACGGGCTGCCGGCGAGCGCGCCGCTTCAGAATCCCGATGTGTTTGAGAAGCAGGCACTCGATAAGACTCACCTGAATGTCAGCTACGTGCCACCGCGCTATCGCAGCACATATTTCGCCCACATCTGGGGAGGCAACGGATACAGCGCCGGCTACTACGCCTATCTCTGGACGCAGATGCTGGCCGACGACGCCTATCAGTGGTTTGTGGATAACGGCGGCCTGACGCGCGCCAATGGCGACCGCTTCCGCCAGATGGTCATCTCGCGCGGCAATACTCAGGATTTGGCAAAAATGTACGAGGCTTGGCGAGGCGCGCCACCCAACACGAAGGCGATGCTGAAATACCGCGGGCTCGAGGAACCGCCGGCAAAGTAATACACGGAGGACGCCTTCCGGGGTAGGTCTACGCTGGCGCGGCTAAGTGTTGCCTCAGAGTTTCGCCGTCCAATTCTCCCTCCCAGCGCGCCAGGACCAGTGTCGCTACGCCATTTCCAATCATGTTTACCAAGGCTCTAAACATGCTCAGGAAACGGTCGATTCCGAGAATGAGCGCCATGCCTGCCACGGGGATGGTTGGGATCACGGAAAGCGTGGCGACTAGCGCTATGAACGATGCGCCTTGCACGCCACTTGCGCCCTTGGAAGTAAGCACGGCTACGGCGAGAATCGTGAGTTGCTGCGTGAGGGTCAGATGGGTATTCGTGGCCTGGGCGACGAACAGAGCGGCCATGGTCATGTAGAGACTGGTTCCATCCGTATTGAAGGTGAAGCCGGTCGGAACGATCAGTCCGACGAGAGATTTGGAGCAGCCGAGTTTTTCGAGCTTGGCCATCATCGTTGGAATTGCGATCTCTGATGAGCTTACGGCTAGCACCAGCAGGATTTCTTCTTTGATGTAGGCCAAAAAACGAAAGATGTTAAAACTAGCGGCCCTGGCAATCGCACCGAGCACGAGGACGACGAAGAGCATCGAGGTGAGCCAGAAAGTCGCGATCAGCTTGGCCAGTGGACCGAGGGAAGCGAGGCCGAATTTGCCGACCGTGTAGGCCATGGCTCCGAAGGCTCCAATGGGCGCGAAGATCATGAGAATATTTACGACTCGAAAGACGACATGAGTGAGGGCTTCGACAAACTCAACCAGGGGTTTGGCGCGCGTTCCGGCAGCGGACAGCGCAAAGCCGAAGAGCAATGCCACGAAAACTACCTGGAGAATATCTCCCTTGGCGAAGGCGTCGACGACCGTCGTCGGGATGATGTGCATCAGAAATTCGGTGACACTTTGCGCTTTCGCCTGTCCGGCATAATCGGCGACTGACTTGGCGTCGAGAGTGGCGACGTTCACATTAAAGCCGCTGCCGGGACGCACGACATTGCCCACCGTAAGCCCTATGAGCAGCGCCAGGGTGGAAACGATTTCAAAATAAACCAGCGCCATGCCGCCGACACGGCCGACCTTTTTCAGGTTTTCCATGCCAGCGATTCCGGTGACCACCGTGCAGAATATGATCAAAGTGATGATCATCGTGATGGCACGGATGAACGCGTCGCCCAGCGGCTTCATGGCAACCGCGCGAACCGGGTTTACGTAGCCGAGCACTATGGCCAGGACCATGGCCACCAGCACCTGGACCCAAAGGACACGGTAGAACGGAAGCTTTCCGGATGCCGATGTTTTGGCAGGTCTAGCTGGCACGGATGTAAGGGTGTCCATCGCTGGTCGTCAGTCCTACGAGGTTGTCGTTCATTCGCATTTCGGAAAAGAACCGAATTACGAACGGTTCTTTTCCGATGAGTTACTTCGCAGGCTCAGGTTCAAGAGTGCGCACGAGCCACGGAATGATCACCTCTTTGAAAATGCGCGGATCGGGCCAAACGCCAACTTGCCGTCCGAGGTGACCGCCTTGCGGGTTAACCCATGCGGTCTTCGGGACGTCGCCCTTGTTGAGCAGGAGGTAGATATCATCGATCGGGACCTGGGTATCTTTTACGCCGGCAAGAATGAGCATGGGCGACATCGGCTTGCCCAGTAGTCCCTGTTTGACGAGAGACATCTTCGGCAAGACTTCCGCCATTTCGTCGATGGTGTGAACGTTGTCGAAAATCGCCATCAGGGCCGGCACCTGATCGAAAAGATATTCGCGGTTGCCGATCAAGTCATTCATTAGAAACTCTTTCGAAAAAAACCTGTCGGTGGGCGGCGATTGGGCGCTGGCTCCACGCAAGCGGCCGTGCTCTACGATGGCCATCTTGGTGGCCCAATACGCGCCCCAACTCACGCCGTGCATGGCAACGCGGTTCTTGTCGATCTCCGGACGGGTGGCGATGTAGTCGAGAACCCGCGAGAGGACGCGCTCGGCATTTTCACTGACCTTAATCGGATTCTGGCCTGTGCCCGGCCCATCCACGGCGAGATAGCCGACACCGAACGGCAGGATCGCGCTGAAACTCTCTGCCAAATCTTCCTTGCGGCTGTCGAGCCCGTTTACGGCCAAGACTAGCGGCACGGGACCCGTTGCATTCTTCGGCAAGCGCAAATAGCCGATGATTTCTTTTCCTTCAAAGGGAATTCTGACGATCTCCATTGGAGGATCCCAGAATTTTGCGTGCGCCCGGAAGGCTTCGAGCGCTTTTTCGTAAGAACGTTGCTTGCCGGGAGATGCGGGAATGGGCCAGCGTCCGAAGGAATATAGGCGCCAGGCGCGAATGTAATCGGCGTTTGCTTTTGTGGGGTCAGTCTTCTCCAAGGACTTAGCTTCATTCATGTAGCGATCGGCCACTCCCATAAACGCCGCCGCCCACTCGTCTTTATCGCGAGTATGGATGGAGTTGAAGGCTTCCTTGATATCGCCGGGATCGAGCCCTATGAGCGGATACTGGCCCACTTCGGCGCGGCGGATGGCTTCCGTCCTGATCTCGTCAATGGTGCGTTCCGCGCGCTGCTGCGAGAAGGCTGGGACAGCCAGCATAATAATGAGAGCCAGGGAAATGGCCAATGCGTACCGTGCGAAATGGGAATGACGACGGAATGGGGTTGGCACGACGGAGAATCCTTTCAGGTGAAAATTCGTTGCGATTAAAAATGGGGCCGGAGGAGGAATTCCGACCCCGATTTGCAAAGCCAGGAGAATTAGAAAGCCAGTTTCAGGCCAAGTTGCACCGAACGCGGGCCGCCTGAACCGATGGCCGGGTTCGCGGCGGCGATATCGGGAGTGGCGCAACCGCATCCGAAGCCAGGCGCGGAAGGATCATTGAAACCGAAACCGTTCTGGCCGCCGTAGGGATTAGCGAAGTTGGGATGGTTGAAAATATTGAAGAACTCCGCGCGGAACTGGGCGTGGTAGCGCTCGCCAAAGTGCCAGTTCTTGGCCACCGAGAAATCGAAGTTGCGGAAACCGGAATCGGGGAAAATGTTGCGTCCCATGGTTCCCAAGGTTCCGAGGGCTGGCGGAATCATGATGGAATTGCCTTTGGCATAGCAACCGAACAAGTTGACGGCGGCGGTTGCCGCGCCGGGAGATCCTCCATCCAGCGCCAGAGCCTTCGCCGTGCAGGCTGCGGGCAAAGAGCCAGCAGTGTAGTGCGGAATTTGCGCTGGGCCCGACTTGAAATCATCGGGGTTGCCGAAGAAATCCCAGCGAATGGGGCTGTCAGCCGGAGGGCTGACGGGCAACGCGCCGATACCGGCAGCATCGGTTCCCTCGTCCATCGCGCCCCAAAATTGCGGGCTTTGCAAGGTAATGATCGAATTGAGCTCCCAACCTTCCAGTGCCTGGGCGTAGCCCTTTCTGCCGGGGATAGCGTAGGTGAGCGAAAGTGTAAATCGCTGCCGGATGTCAAAATCGCTGTTGGCATATTCCGCGCCCGGATTGTGAGCGTTCTGCGGCAGCCCCGATCCATAACCGAAATCCCAGTTTGCGCTTACGTCATCGAGCGCGTGCGACCAGGTATAGCCAGCGACCATCGACAGACCGTGATAGTTGCGCGAGTTTAGCGTGACTTGCAGGCCGTTGTAATTCGAGCGGTAAACATTGCCCATCTGAAAAATGTTCGCAAGGTAAGGGAACTTCGTTGCGAACGGCTGTGCGGCGGTTTCGGCATTCGTGTCCGCGGCGCAGTTGTTGTAAGACGGGGCACTGGCTAGACACGCGGCAAGCGGTGCGCCAAGCCAGCCTGAGCCAACCGGCGGCTGGTTAATGTCGCGAATGCCGGTCAAATTTGAACCGTGGTTGCCAACGTAGGCCATCTCCAAGGTGAGGTTCGGGGTAAACGCGTGTTGCACGCTGAGGGTCCAGTTCCAGACGTAAGGAGTGGTCAGATTGCGGTCGACGGTCATGACGGGACAAGGACTGGCGTTGCAATCGATCGTGCTGTTGAAAACGGGAGTGTTATCCCAAGTCGTCCCGGGACCGAAGGTCAGAAAATTCTTTGTAGTGACGTTTCCGGTTTTGATGGTGCCACCGGGCACGATGCCCGCCGTGGGAACGCTGCCCGGGCCGAAGGCGTTGTTGAAGGCGATGAACGATTGCCAGTTCACTGTTTCGTAAACCAGACCGCCTCCACCGCGGATTACCGTAGTTCCTCTGCCGTTTGTATCCCAGGCAAATCCAAAGCGCGGTGCGAAGTTCGTGTGATCGGGATTGTAGAGGCTTGGAATCTGATTGGCGCCTGTTTGCACCTGCACTAATCCGTAGGGTGAGTTCGGATCGAAGTTACCAAGCAGGTTGTGGGCTTCCTGCAGGACACTGCTGAACTCGTAGCGGAGGCCGAAGTTCAGAGTCAGACTTCTAGTAGCTCGCCAATCATCCTGGATAAATGCGCCGTAGGCCCAATTGTGCAGATGCAGGGTTGGATTTCCCACTTCCAAGGTTGACTTAAAGGGCAAGCCGGCAAAAAAATCCTCGAGTGGGCTTGAAGCCGGAGGATTGGTGTTCGGAGGAGGGCCCGGACTTAACACGCCGCCCAGGAAGTTGATGCTGCCGCGCGCGTTGCCGTAAGCGGCATTGGTGACGTCGTCGTAGTGCAACTCGCCGCCAAACTTTAAGGAATGTTTCCCGGCAGTGTAAGAGATGTGATCGGTGAATTGGGTAATAGAATCGGGTCCCTGGAACTTGGGCCACTTGAAGCCGCCCAGGGTGGTGAAGTAACCGCCGAAGCCGATGCGTGGCAGTCCGCCTGTGAATGGACCAGAGACGCCCGTATCCAATCCGTAGCTGGAAGCAGGAGTGTTCAGATCACCCGGCAGCGTGGGCTGGTAGAGGCGGTTATAGCCAAAGCGCACTTCGTTAACCCAGCGGGGATTGGGTGTCCAGGTCCAGCTTCCTCCAGCCACTTGGGCGCGGGTGTGAATATCCGAGCGCCATCTTGACTGTAATTCGGAAAAGTCCTCGACGGTTCCAGTGTTGTTGCCGAAAAAATACATTCCGCTGAGCCGCTGATTTTGGGTCAGGTTGAAGTCCACTTTTCCGATCGTATTGTAGACAGTTACGTCGTTGGGGAAACCGTTCGGAATATTAATGTTCGGATTGTTGTTTGTGGGAAAGCCGGTTCCATTACACGTGACGGTGCCGCCGGAGAGGTTGCAGCCGGCGATATTCAAGCTGGCCTGACTCACCGGGATTCCTCCGGCCTGGAGGTCTGCGATGACGTTCGGAATGCTGTCGGCGCAATCGCCGGTCGAAAGAAATACGCAGGTTCCATTGGTCGGCATCGGGACCATGGACGGACTGGTGACACCGCCATACGAGTTTCCTACGTCATAGATCTGCCCTTCATAGGCGCCGAAGAAAAAGACCTTGTCTTTGACGATCGGGCCGCCGACACTGACTCCATATTGTTCCAGCGTTCTTTGGAGCTTTGGGTTGGGGACAGAATTGAAGAAGTTTCGCGCGTCAAAAATGTCGCCATCGCGGCCGAATGCGAAGGCCGTGCCGTGAATCTGGTTGGTTCCGGATTTGAGACCGACGTTGACCACCGCTCCCGGCTTCCAACCGAATTCGGCGGGAGCCAGTTCTTCCACGTTAAATTCCTGAATCGAGTCGATGGGCAGGATAGTCGCTGAGTCACCAGCAATACCGGCGCCATTGATGATGGCTTGGCCGGAGTAGGGCTCGCTGTTGAACAAGCCCTCTATGAAGTAGGCATTATCCTCGGCGCGGAGTCCGTTGGTACTCGTGGTCGAGAATCCACCGCCGGGATAGCGCATGACACCGGGACGCAGTTGAAGCAGGTTCTCGTAGTTGCGGCCGTTCAGCGGGAGGTCGTTAATTTCCACATTGCTTAGTGTGCCGCCCAAAGTGGCGGAGGTTGTGTTCACCAGTGGAACCTCGGCGTTCACCACCACCGTCTCGGAAACCTGGCCGGTCGGGAGCGCGATGTCGACGCGCACGTCCTGGCCAACTTCGACAGCGATATTTACGCGCTCCACCGCCTTGAAACCCTTTGCCTCCGCTCGGACCTTGTAAATGCCGGGCTGCAATTCTGGGACGGAGTAGTCTCCCGAAGCATCCGTAGTCACGGCTCGCGTGGTGCCGCGCTGAACATCGGTGATGATCACGGCGGCTCCTGCTACAGAGGCGCCGGACTGATCGCTAACGCTCCCGAGGATGCGGCCCATCGTGGTCTGGGAAAACACCGGTAGAGAAAGGACCAGCACTACGCAGACGATCCCTAAAACCCGAATGCCATTCAACGGAGAATGCATTACAGCCTCCAAATCAGGGAGATGGAACATTTTTTCTGGATCGGGCACCCATATCACGGAAGTCGGCAAATGTTGCAAACGAAGTGCGATTGGAAGATATACCTTGACGCGGCCTACCCGTCAAGTAGTATTGTGGTCCGACCGTAAGACAGCTGGTACAATCCTGCAAGTTCGCCAATACATAGCAGTGGGGAGAAATGATTCGCAATTTGCGGTTTTTGGAATTGGGTCAATACCTTTATCGGCGATCCCAGCCGTGGCGATAGGGGGCCTCATGGAAAATGAAGTAGAAGATCCACCGGCCGACAAGCCGGTATACCGAGCCGTGAAAACGTCCCGGCTGTACGAGCAGATTGTGCAGCAAGTGGAAGACTCCATTCTGAAGGGTCAACTGAAACCTGGTGATCAGTTGCCCGCAGAGCGCGATCTGGCCCAACGCTTTGGCGTAAGTCGCACGGCAGTCCGGGAAGCAGTGAAGACTTTGCGGGAGAAAGGTCTGGTCGAAGCCTATTCGGGACGGGGCACGTTCGTGACGAATGGTACGTCGCAAGCGATGCGGCAGTCGCTGGATCTGATGATTCGCATCAATCCGCAGGAAGGGATGGTAAATCTGGCCGAGTTGCGGCTGGTTCTGGAGCCGGACATTGCAGGATTGGCGGCGACGCGAATTGAGGAACAGTTGTTGAGCACGATGCGGGACGCAGTCGCGGTGATGGATCGCAACCTGCACGATCCCGACTCCTACGTGGAAGCAGATTTGGATTTCCACCTGGCTCTCGCCGAAATGGCGGGGAACCCGCTGATTCTTTCGCTGCTGGATTCGATCGTCGGCCTCTTGCGGGAGCAGCGCAGCCGGATTTTTAACGTGGACGGAGGACCGGAACGGGGACAGTTCCACCACAAGCGAATTCTGGCGGCCATCGAGCGACGTGATCCGGAGGGCGCCCGGGAAGCAATGCGCGCCCATCTCAAGCAGGTGCTTGCGGACTCGTCGTCGTTGAACAAGAAATAGCTC
>JBEKLO010000063.1:0-36893 GCA_050010155.1 Terriglobales bacterium | reverse complement strand
AAGCCCCGTCACTACACAATTACACAACTACAGAATTACCCTTTCGTCTCCTACTCGCCGCGTGACCCGCTCGCGATCCAGATATTCGAGCAGCGGAATTGCATACTTGCGGCTCACTCCTGCGATCTCTTTGAAGCGGGCGACGTCGATTTTTGGCGTGGTAGTTTTGAGCGCGGTGATTCGCTGGCGAATCTCAGTCAGCGCGCTTTGGTGGAAGACCAGTTCCTCCGAGATCTTGATCAGAATTTTGTCGCGCAAGAGCAGCGTAACAATTTTCTGAGCGCGGACTTTATCAACTTTCAAGGCCGCCAACACTTCTTTCAGCGACGGCACCTTCAGTCCGGCCGACGCAAATGCCTGTTCGATGATCTTCTTCGATTCGGCCTCCTCGTCTTTCATGACCACGCCGCGATCGGGCAAATGGACGAGTTCGCCGGCGACTTCCAGTTTCTTTTCTTCCGCTAATTTCCCCAGCACACTGTAGAAAACCTCGGGGCGCAGATTGACCCGATCGCGCAGTTCCTCCTTGCTCATCCCGGCGACGAGGGGATTCGCGTCATGAAATTTTCTGACGGCCAGAAGCGCATCGGCCTTCACTTTCGCGTGCACTTCCGGCGCAACCAGGACCCGATCGCACAGCACCAGTCCAGCCGCGGCGGCCAGTTTCGCGACTTCCTCCCGGCGGATGTTCATTTCTCCGGGCACATCATCCAGAAGCAGGCCCATCGCCCGGCGCCGCGCAACACGCGCGGCCAGCACCTGTTGCGGAGAACCATCGCGCATGATCTTCAGAAACGCGATGGCATCGTCTGCGCGCTGCCTGCGAGTGACAGGCGACGCATCAAGCACAACTCCGCCGCCGATGGTCACCACCGGTGAAAATTGACGCTCGATGAATCGATCTCCGGGCACAAGCAGCATCGGTTCGGAGAATCTTAGTTGCGCAAACGCTTCGTCCCCGGGCTTGACCTGTTTCACTCCATAAAGCCGGGCTTCCGCGATCGTTTCCGACGTGTACGCGTGAAAGTGAACGCGGCCGCCGTCCTTCAACGGCTTGGCCGACGGCAGAAGGGAAAGCAGCGCATCGACCCGCGAGGTGGAATGAAAAGTGTCGGCGGTCGCTAATGTCATACCACGAGCTAGATCTTCGGTGGAGGCGCCCGCCAGGTTAAGCGCGGTTCGCTGCCCGGCGATGGCGGATTCCGCTGCAGTTCCGTGAACCTGGACTCCTCGAACCCGAACGCGCTTTTTGGTGGGAAACAATTCAAGCTCTGCTTCTTTGCGTATCGTGCCGGCAATCAGAGTGCCCGTGACGACAGTGCCGAAGCCTTTCATGGTAAACACGCGATCGATGGGAAGGCGAGCCAGCGCCGCCGAATTTCTCGCTGCAACTTCCGAAGCGACCTGGGCAAGCGCGGATTTCAACTCACCCAGGCCCGCGCCCGTCAACGAACTCACGGCTACTATTGGCGACTGCGCTGGATCGAGGAATGATCCGCGCACATAGTCTTCGACTTCCAGACGAACGACTTCGAGCGTCTCCGCATCCACCGCATCGGATTTTGTAAGCACGGTGATGCCGCGGCGAATCGCCAGCAGCCGGCAGATATCAAAGTGTTCGCGAGTCTGTGGCTTAATCCCCTCGTCGGCGGCGATGACCAGCAGCACCAAGTCGATACCGCCCACGCCCGCAAGCATGTTGCGCACAAAACGTTCGTGGCCCGGGACATCGACGAAGCCGATTCGAATCCGGCTGCCATCCGTCGCGGGAAGTTCAAAGTGGGCAAACCCAATGTCGATCGTGATGCCGCGCCGCTTTTCTTCTTCGAGGCGGTCGGCGTCAATGCCGGTCAGTGCTTTCACCAGCGCGGTCTTCCCGTGGTCGATATGTCCGGCCGTGCCGACGATCACAGACTTCATCTGCGACAGTATAGACGGCGCAACGAACAATTTTTATCGATGTCATTCACGATTTCGACATGCCAAAAGTCGCTTGAGATGCGACAATGAAGATTCCCCGATGACCACCTCTGCGATCCCTACCGTTACGCCGGAGATGATCCGGGAGCACGGCCTCACTCCGGAAGAATTCGAAAAAATCAAGCAACTGCTCGGCGGACGCGAGCCCACGCGCACCGAACTCGGCATTTTCAGCGTGATGTGGAGCGAGCACTGCTCCTACAAATCGTCGCGCGTTCACCTGAAGCGTTTGCCCACGCGCAGCAAACTGGTTCTGCAGGGGCCCGGCGAGAATGCCGGCATCGTGGACATTGGCGACGGCTGGGCCTGCGCGTTCAAAATCGAGTCGCATAATCACCCGTCGTTTATTGAGCCATTTCAGGGGGCGGCCACCGGCGTCGGCGGAATTCTGCGCGACATTTTCACCATGGGCGCGCGTCCGGTAGCGATCATGGATTCGCTGCGCTTCGGCCCGATTCAAGCCGTCGACGCGGGCGAGGGCGCCCGCGCCACACAAGCTGAAATACATAAGAATCATTCCGTTATGGAAGGCGTGGTTTCGGGCGTCGCTTCTTACGGAAATTGTTTTGGCGTGCCGAACCTGGGCGGCGAGGTGAAATTCGAGCCCTGCTACTCAGGCAACCCGCTGGTGAACGCGTTCGCTCTCGGCCTAGTCCGTCGCGACCAGATTTTTTATGGACGCGCATCGGGCGAGGGCAATCCTGTAATTTATGTCGGCTCCAAGACCGGACGCGACGGCATCCACGGCGCCACCATGGCAAGCGAAGAGTTCAGTGAAGGCTCGGAAGCGAAGCGCCCCAACGTTCAAGTCGGAGATCCGTTCCTCGAGAAACTTCTGCTCGAAGCGTGTCTCGAAGCGATGCAAACCGGCGCGATCGTTGGAATACAAGACATGGGTGCCGCCGGGTTGACGTGCTCGACGTGCGAGATGGGCGGTCGTGGCGGCACAGGCGTCGAAATCGAATTGGATCGCGTCCCGCAGCGAGAAACCGGCATGACTCCGTACGAAATCATGCTGAGCGAATCGCAGGAGCGCATGCTGCTGGTCGCGCAGAAAGGCCGCGAACACGAAGTCTTCCGCGTCTTCCAGAAGTGGGGACTCGATGCCGTCGAGATCGGCCGCGTTACCTCAGATGCAAAGATGCGCGTGCTAGAACACGGCAAAGTCGTTGCGGAAATTCCGAACGCCGCGCTCACCGATGACGCGCCGGTATACAAGCGTCCGCTCGCGCGTTGGGAGCCGCCTGTCGACCGCGAAATGCCAGAGCATATACGCCTCGGCGAGAGTGCAGATCTCTCAGCTCATCTTAAGCATCTACTCGCAAGTCCGAACATTTGTTCGAAGCGTTGGGTGTGGCAACAGTATGACCACATGGTGCAGACCAACACGGTCGAAGCGCCCGGAGCAGGCGATGCGGGCGTGATTCGCATCAAGGGGTCGAAACGTGGACTCGCCATGGCGCTCGATGGGAACGGTCGCTGGTGTTATCTTGATCCACGCCTCGGAGCGATGCACGCCGTGGCCGAAGCCGCCCGCAAAGTGGCGTGCGCCGGTGCGACTCCCATCGGCGCTACCAACTGCCTCAACTTCGGCAATCCCGAAAAGCCGCACATTATGTGGCAGTTTTCGCAGACGATTGACGGCATCACCAAAGCCTGCGAAGAATTGGATACGCCGATCACGGGCGGCAATGTCAGCTTTTACAACGAAACTCTCGGCGAGGGAATTTATCCGACTCCAGTGATCGGGGTGGTGGGAATTCTCGAAGACGTCCACAAAACCGCGAAGATGCACTTTGCGCAAGCCGGAAGAAAAATCGTCCTGTTGCGTGCCAATGAAGCCGGGGACGCCGTGGATGCTGAGGCGGAGTTTGGCTCGTCCGAGTACGCGAAAGAAATTCTCGGAGCCGTGTGGGGTTATCCGCCAGAGCTTGATCTCGAAAAGGAAGCCACGCTGCAACGCGCGCTGGTGGCCTTAATCCGCGCTGGACTGCTCGAATCCGCACACGACTGCGCTGATGGCGGGTTAGCCGTGGCGCTAGTGGAGTCAGCGCTGCCGGCCGGAGTCGGTCTGAGCGCTAAATTGCCCAAACGGCAGGCAGCGCTTGAGTTCCTGCTTTTCGCAGAAGACGCCAGCCGAGTGGTAATAAGCTGTGACCCAATCCAGTTGCCGCGAATCCAACAAATAGCGGAAGAATACGACATCTTCGCCGATGTGCTGGGCGAAACGGGGTCCGATAGGGTTGAGATCATGGCGGGCAACCATCTCGTGATTTCCGCGAGCATAGCTGAGTTGCGCGAAGCGTATGAGGGTGCCCTGGAAAATGCCCTGAGCCTGGAAGCGGAGCTGAAAGCGTAATCGAATTGCGAACGACGAATGACGCATGACGAACGACCAACGACGAACTGCCAAATGCTAACTTCCGACAAATTTCGTGATGAATGCGGCGTTGTCGCCATCCACGCCCACCCCGAGGCGGAGAAACTCGCCTACCTCGGGCTGCACGCCTTGCAGCATCGCGGTCAGGAATCGGCGGGCATCGTCACTTCCGACGGCGAGAACCTGCGCCAGCACAAAGCGATGGGTCTGGTCGCGGATATCTTCGGCCACGACGTGCTGTCTTCCCTGCGCGGTGTGCTAGCGATCGGACACACGCGCTATTCGACCGCCGGCGATTCAGCTTTGCTCAACGCCCAACCCATCATGGTGCAGTCCAATAAGGGTAAGATCGCGATTGCTCACAATGGCAACCTGGTCAACGCACATGCGCTGCGCGCCAAGTTAGAGGGCCAAGGCTCGATTTTCCAAACCAACAGCGATACGGAAGTGCTGGTGCACCTGATTGCGCTCTCTCGCGAGCAGACGCTGCCCGATGCGATTGCCGACGCGCTGCGGCGCGTGGAAGGCGCTTTTTCGCTGGTCATGCTCAGCCGCGACCGTATCTTCGCCGCCCGTGATCCGCGCGGATTTCGCCCCCTAGCCATGGGCCGCATTCCGGCTTTAACCACCGAGAAAAAAGACACAGTCGTCTTTGCTTCCGAAACTTGCGCTTTCGATTTGCTCGGAGCCACCTACGAACGCGACGTGAAACCCGGCGAACTGGTCATCGTTGGGCCCGAAGGCATCAGCTCGCGTTTTTATTCGCCGTCTCCGGCGCAGTCGAGCTGCATTTTTGAGCACGTTTATTTTTCGCGTCCCGACAGTATCGTGTTTGGGCGCTCAGTCGATCAGAGCCGCGACGCCATGGGACGCCAGCTCGCGCGCGAAGCGCCGGTGGACGCCGACATCGTCGTCCCTGTCCCCGATTCCGGCAATACCGCAGCCATCGGATACGCCGCCGAGAGCGGCATCCCGTTTCGCCTAGGCCTCATCCGCAACCACTACGTCGGACGTACTTTCATCGAGCCGCAACAGTCGGTCCGCGACTTCGGCGTGAAGCTGAAACTGAACGCGGTGCACAGCCTGATCGAAGGCAAGCGGGTGATTCTGGTCGACGATTCGATTGTGCGCGGCACCACCAGTAAGAAGATCGTGCGCATGATTCGTAATGCCGGCGCGAAAGAAGTCCACATGCGGATTTCCTGTCCGCCGACGATCTCGCCCTGTTTCTATGGGGTCGATACGCCGTCGAAAAAAGAACTGATCGCCGCCAACAAAACGATTGAAGAGATTCGCAATTTCATCGTCGCCGACACCCTCGCCTATCTATCCCTCGAAGGTCTTAAGAAAGCGTGCGCGGACGGGGATAAGACCACCTACTGCTCCGCCTGTTATACGGGAAACTACCCCACCAAGATCGACGTGGAAGAGATTTTGCCGGCCACGGCAACGCCCTAGCTGCGCTCTATTCATGCGTGCAATGAGCGCTATCGGGTGGTATTCTTTTCGGGCGGAACCTTGCGTTGTCCGCGCTTTTAAATGACGAAAGCTTTCTCAATTTTCGGGTCAAGGTCCAGGCCTCACCTCGGCCCGCTCGAGCAGCAGTTGCTGCAGGCGCTATGGTCGCGCGGCAGCGCCACGGTTCGCGAATTGCTCCGGGACGACCACATCCATCAGGCCTATACCACGGTGATGACGACCGTGGACCGTCTGTACAAAAAGGGCCTTCTAACTCGCGTCGAAGAAGGCAGGGCATTCCGCTACACTCCGCGCCACACACCCGAAGAATTGCAGCGTGTCACTGCGCTCGAGAGCATACGGCAGTTGCTGGGATCGGGCGATGCTTCCGCGCTTCCACTGTCGTACCTGGTGGAAGCGCTCAGCAGCCACGACGCACAGTTGCTGGACGAGTTGCAACTTCTGGTAGAACGCAAACGCCACGAACTTCAAAGCCTGGGGAAAAAGGCCCGGGAAAAAGCGCCGCCGGAGCAACGTTGATGTTTGCCTTGCGTGGAATCGCCGTCTCGCTGACTTTCTTCGTTCTAGCCTACTGTCTGCTCTCGGCGCTGGTTGCAGTGGCGTGGCGCTCGCTGAAAATGCTCCATGCCACGGAACGCACTCTCGCGAATTTGTTCTTCGCCTTGCGAGTTCTGCCGTTGGTGGCTTCGATTGTCGTCACGTTTGCTTTTGTGGTGCCGTCATTTCAATTGCTGGAACCCCGCTCGCTTGTTGTTGATGAAGGCATCGGTGTACTGCCACTGGCGCTGGGCATTTGCGCTCTGTTGCTAATTGCCTGCGGCTGCTGGCGCGTCATCACGGCACAGACCAGAACGTCTCGCGTAGTGGCGTATTGGCTCGAGGGCGCCCATCGTCTGCCGACGGCTGCCACAACCGAGAGCCACGCGCTCACCATGACTGCGACCATGGCAGAGACTGTCACCTTTCGTTCCAGGCCCGAGGCTCCGCCACTTACTCTGGTGGGTCTCCGCAAACCGAGAGTGCTGATTTCAGAATCGACGGTTGCGCTGCTGACTCATGACGAACTGCAGGTTGCGCTCAAGCATGAACTCGCGCACATTCATTCGCGCGACAATCTGAAAAAACTCGTCTTCCGCTTCTGCCCCTTCCCTGGAATGGCCCAGCTGGAAAGTGCCTGGTCTCAGACTGCCGAACTGGTCGCCGATGAGGCAGCGGTCGCTAGCCTCGACGACGCCGTTGACCTGGCTGCGGCCCTGGTCAAGCTTTCCCGGTTGGTTCCTGTCGAAGCCGCTCCGGTCTGTACCGTGGGTTTCGTCACGGGATCCATTCGTGCCCGTGTGACCCGCCTGCTTGCCTGGAACGAGGCTAACAAAGCTCGACAAATGCGAATGCGCCCGTGGTACGCGATCCCACCCGCTCTTGTGGCGATGTTGTTCATCACCATCACCTATGGCCCAGCTCTAGCCCTGACGCATGAAATGACAGAGTGGCTAGTCCGCTAAACACACCTCGAACTCCTCTGTCATCCTGAGCGCAGCGAAGGACCCATGCAGTTTTGCTGCGATCTCATCGCAGTCGCCTGGACCCCACTACCGCTGGTAGTAGCAGCCGCGTCTGTTTACCCTCGATGAGCCAGTCTGTTTCGCCGCGCAGGCCATTTTCCCTTGGTTATTTTTATAGCGGCAATCCTTTTGTCGCCGGATGGTTTTCATGCTCGCCACTTTTCCTTTCAGTGAAACTCGCAAATCGAGTTTTCAACTCCGCGCATTCATTCTCATCATGTTGCTCTTGCTGTTCTCTGTTCCCGCCCTTTTGCGCGCGCAAAATTCGAACGGCGCGCTTCGAGGAGAGATTCAGGATGCGACTGCCGCGCGAGTGGCAGGTGCGCAGATCACGCTCCAATCGAAAGGCTCTTCCACCACGCGCCAGGCGACGGCGAATGACCACGGAGAGTTCCGCATTGAGGGCCTGCTGCCCGGATCGTATCAGGTCACCGTATCGGCCAAGGGTTTTGCCGACGCAACCGCCGACGTCGAGATCGCCGTCAGCGTAGTGCGAGACATCTCCGTAACACTCAAATTGCAAAACACGCGCGAGACGGTCAACGTGCAGGGAAGTGCGTCCTCAATCACGACCGAGGTGCTTGACACAGCAAGCGCGGTGCATGGCGGCGTAGTTGGCAGTCAGGATCTCGAAACCTTCCCCTTACCCGCCCGCAGCTTCGCCAATATCGCCTATCTCGTGCCCGGAACCGAGCCGGTCGAGCCTTCCGATCCCACCAAGGCGCGCATCACTGCCGTTTCCACCGGAGGCAGTTCCGGCCTGAACAACGAACTTTCCGTGGACGGCGCCGACAACTCCGATGACTGGATTGGCGGCTTCCTGCAAAATTTCTCGCCCGATGGCATTCAGGAATTTGCCGTCCGCACCTCGAATGAAGACGCTGACACCGGCTGGACGACTGCCGGCTCCGTGGTCATCACCACTAAGCACGGCACTAACGAGTGGCACGGAGACGGCGCTTTCTACGAGCGCGCGGCCGCGCTCAACGCCCGCTTTCCAATCGAGAATCCCGCGCCGAATCCCAAACAGCCATTCTCGCGCCAGAACTATGTAGGCACACTCGGTGGTCCGATCGCAAAAAATAAAGTGTGGTTCTTTACGTCGTTCGAGGCTGTGCACGAAGACGCCAGCATCGCCTACAGCCCGGCGAGCATTGCGCAATTCAACGCGCTCTCGCAGTTGGCTGCGGAGGGTCTGATTCCCGGCACTCCTTCAATCGCCGTTCCGGCGACCGTTCCAATTCCCTTCCGCGACTACCTCAGTTCAGTGCGTTTTGACTGGGCCGAGTCGCCGAAGTCGCAATGGTTCCTGCGAACCTCCCAAGACAGCTACCTCACGCATAACGCGCTTGTGCAACAGGCGACATTGCCCTCAACCGGACTGATCACGCACAACAACTACTGGAACACCGCCCTCACCAATACATACACTTTTAGTCCAACCTGGCTGGGCACTTTGGTGCTCGACGCGAGTCTGTTGCATCTGACTCAAACGCGGAATTCGGATCTTGGCTTCGCCATTCAATTTCCGTTCAGCGTGACCGCGCTTACCGTCTCCGGTTTCGAAACGTACGGCGACAATCAATTCGCCACTCCCATCACTCTTTTTCCCGACCTGCGCAATCAGGATAAATATCAGTTTCGCTACGACCTGAGCCACGTTGCCGGCAGTCACGCGCTCAAGTTCGGCGTCGACTTCATCCACGAGCCCGTGCTTGGCGGGGCTTTTGCCTCCACGGCGGAGCAGTTCACTACCTATCCGTCCGACCCCGATTATTATGTCGCGAATCCGTCGCAGTTCTTCTACCGGCCCCCAAGTTTGCCCTGCAATCCACCCATTACTACCGCGTCTGGCATCACCTGTACGTACACGCCCGCCGGCAATGGCCACTTTTCACAAAACGTGCAACGCCTTGCGTTCTACGCCGAGGACTCGTGGCGCATTTCACATCACCTCACCGTCAACTACGGCCTGCGCTATCAGAACACCTGGGGATTGATGATCGGCTCGGGATTGAGCGAGGCCAGCAACGCCGCGTATCAGACGCTGAAAGCGCTGGATATTCCGATTGTCCCCAGCGTGCCGCACGATTACAACAAACAGATTGCCCCGCGCCTGGGGATCGCTTACTCGCCCGGTAGCAGCGAGAAAACCGTGATTCGCGCCGGCATCGGAATCTACTATGACGATTTAGCGCAGAACGGGTGGGCGACTGCCTTTCAAGGCGTCAACAGTTCGAACGCGATCAACGGACCCTGCACGTTCTCTGGATCCCCAGGCACTTACGCGTTCAGCGGCCCCGGCTGCCTGATTGGCGGCGCTGGCGTGACTGGGAATCTGATTGGTTCAAATTACAAAACCCCTTACGCGATCCACATTACGGGCGGAGTGCAGCACGCCTTCAACGAACACTGGCTGATGAGCGCCGACTACGTGCATGAGCAGGGCAATCACGGATACCGAGCCTTCCCCTATACCAGCGGCATCAACCCTGCCACTCCCAACGTGCCTGCTACCATCACGTCCCCACTAATTCCGGCGTCTGATACGAGCGATCAGGCAAACTTTGTCCCCAACGTCAACGTGTTCGAGTCTGACAATCGTTCCAGTTACAACGCTCTGATGTTGCACGCGCAGGGCAATATGCGGCGCTTCAGTCTGGTCGCGAACTACCAGCTTTCGAAGGCGCAGACGTGGGGATGCCTGCTCGGCGAACTATTTGACTATGTAGATGGCGTCTGCCAGGTACCACAGGGACTGCCGAATGCCGGAAAGTTGAATGCTTTCGGACCCGGCGACTACGGTCCCTCCGGCGAAGACGTTCGCCATCGCTTCGTGCTAGCGGGTACGTTGCATATTCCCGGTGGATTTGAACTGAGCAGCATCAATCAGGTCGAGAGCGCCCGCCCCATCACAATCACCAACGCGAACAACAGCGGACGCATTTGGGTTCAGTTCAACGGCCAGTCGTCGCCGGGGACGTATACGGGTCTGGATATATTCCGCGGCACGCCCTACATCCAGTCAGACCTGCGCGTTACGCGCCCCATCAAACTCAACGAGCGCTGGCAGATCTTGCCTTTTGCCGAATTCTTCAACATCTTCAACCGCAACAATCCCGGCGCGAATTATGCGGTCAACGTCACGCAGCTTCCGGTCCCTTCGGGCCAGATGCAGCCGAATGCGTATGGTCAGACCATCGTAAGCGATGTTTGCACGAATGCAGCCTGCACCCAGACCGCCCCGATCACCAGCCTGAAGCAGCTAGAAATCCCTGAAGGCGCCTTAGGAGACTTCTTCGGCCCCGGCACCACCGTAGGAATTCCATTTGCGGCGCAGCTCGGCGTGCGGGTGACTTTCTGAGTGGAGAGGCGACAACTCGATGCGTTTAGCGATTGGTTGATTTTCTTGCCAGCACGACCCGCGCAATTCCCTGTAGATCGTTTCTGATCTCGACGTCTGGCCAATCGGAAAGCAGGTGTCGCACCCGGTCAGCAATCGTTCCACCGATCTCGAATACCAGCCATCCGCCGGGGCGAAGCGCTTCGCACGCTTGCGGGATCAGACGCTCGATAACTTCGAGCCCGGTTGCTCCCGCGAACACCGCATGGCGCGGCTCGAACTTGCGAACTTCTAGTTGCACCGAATCTTCCTCCGATTCTCCAACGTACGGAGGATTTGAAACCACGAAGTCGAATGAGTCTGTTGGTAAGTCACCGAGCAAATCCGCAACGCAAAATTTGATTCGAGAAGCAAGCTGGTGCCGAGCGGCATTGGCCCGGGCGACCTCCAGTGCATCGGAAGAAATATCGGTGGCGAAAAGCGCGGCCGTAGGCAACTCCCGGGCCAACGCGAGTGCAATGGCACCGGAACCGGTGCCCACGTCGACGATGCGTAGTCCGTGTGGAGCGGGCGCCCCCGCCCGCTGCCGTTGACCTTGCTCTTGGTTTTGCTTTGTTTCAGCCGATGCAACCAGTTCCAGCACAGCCTCGATCACATGTTCCGTCTCCGGACGCGGGATCAGCACCGCCGGCGACACAATCAAATCCAGTCCCCAGAATTCCTGATGCCCGGTGATGTACTGAGCCGGCACTCCCGTAGCCCGGCGAGCGAGAGCTTCGTCATAGCGCCGCATTTCGTCAGGAGTAAGCACCCGCTCCGGATGCGCATAGAGATGTGCGCGGTCGCAATCGAGCGTGAACATGATGAGGAGCTCCGCATTCAGCCGCGGAGAAGGAACGTGAGCGGAAGTCAGCCGCTCGATTGCCGCAGTCAGAGCCTGGCGAAGTTGCACGAGTCTATTTCACCACGGAGGCACAGAGACACCGAGAAAAACAAATGAACGAAAAATTGAAGTGGGGCATGAGGACTAAACCCATCATCGCCCCGCGAACGACGAACGACCAGCGACGGTCTTACACCACTCCAGTCGTCTCCGCCTTCATCTTCTCCGCCTGATAGTGAGTGGTCAGCGCCTCGATGATTGGCTGCAGCTTCCCATCCATGACCTGCTCAAGCTGGTGAATGGTGAAGCCGATGCGATGATCGGTGAGCCGATTCTGCGGAAAGTTGTAAGTGCGGATCTTCTCCGAGCGGTCGCCGGAGCCGACCATCTGCTTGCGCTCTTTGGCCAGCGCGTCCGCCTGCTTCTGCATTTCGACTTCGTACAGTCGCGAGCGCAGCACGCGCATACCCTTTTCGCGGTTCTTGATCTGCGACTTCTCATCCTGGCAGCTCACGACTGTACCCGTCGGAATATGCGTGATTCGCACCGCCGAATACGTCGTATTCACCGACTGGCCACCCGGCTTCGATCTTGACGTCCACTTCTTCCGCTTCCGGGAGCACCGCTACGGTGATGGCCGACGTGTGCACGCGTCCTTGCTGCTCGGTCGCCGGCACGCGCTGCACGCGATGCACTCCGCTTTCATATTTCAGGCGCGAATAAACGCGCTCGCCTTCGATCAGCGCAATGACTTCCTTCATCCCGCCCACGCCCGACTCTGACGTGGAGAGCACTTCCACTTTCCACTTCTGCGTTTCGGCGTAGCGGTTATACATGCGGAAGACTTCCGCCACGAAGAGCGTGGCCTCGTCACCGCCGGTTCCGGCGCGAATTTCCAGCACCACGTTCTTCTCGTCGTTCGGATCCTTCGGCAGCAACAAAACTTTCAAATCTTCTTCGACGGTCACGATGCGCGCGTCGAGCTTTGCGAGTTCTTCTTCCGCGTAGGCGCGCATCTCCGGGTCTTTTTCGTCGGCCAGAACGGCTTTGCTCTCGGCGATGCCGCGCTTCAGGTCTTTATATTCGCGATATTTCTCGACGATGCCGGCGACTTCGCTATGCGCCCGGGCAGTCTTCTGGTATTTCGCCGAATCATTGGTGATTTCCGGCGACAAGAGCGCCTGCGTCAGTTCTTCGTAGCGCACTTCGATTTGGTCTAAACGTTCGAACATGGTCGTGGGTTCCGCTACTCGTCGTTCGCTGCTCGTCCTTCGCTATTCGCCGCAGGCCTCGAAGGGCCTCGTTTTACCCGGACCGCTTGTATCAGTCCATTCGATCCGCGGCCAAGATCATCGGTGACACGCGTGAGATTCTCTGCCTGTTCCTTCTTCAGATACTCTAAACCTCTCGCAATCACAATCTGTGTCTGGAGTTCAAGGAGCGAACCTCTCGCATGAAAGAGGAAACGGCCGAAATCTCCGTCTGAGTTATGTCCTTTACCTTCGGCTATATTACTCGAAACGGAAACGGCAGCGCGGCGCATCTGCGATGTCAGACCGTAGAGTTCGTGCTTTGGAAACTCCGCCGTGTCGCGATATATCACCAGAGCCAGATCAACCGCCTCTTGCCAAATTCGCAAATCTCGGTAAGAGAAGTTCATCGCCATGTGTCGCCCTCTTCCGCAGACTAAGCGAACGAAGGCACCATCAGCAGCGACGGATAAACAATGACTTTGTGATGTTTCTTAAAAGATGCCCGCGATGATTTCGGAGTCGCGAACAGCGAACGACGCGTCTACGCAATCACCAGCTCGCCGCCGTGCGTCTTTTCGAGCTTCATGGCTTCATCCAGTGCGACGATGGCGCACTCAACCTCGCGGTCGTCTGGAGGCTGCGTCGTGATTCTCTGCAGCCACAATCCCGGAGCCGTCATCAGCGCGAAGAGCGACCCGCGATGTTTGGCAGCGAAGCGAATGATCTCGTAGGAAACGCCTGCTATCAGCGGCAGCAAGGCGATCCGGATGCCGAATCGGGACCAGAAAGTATGCACCGGAATCGCCATGTAGACGAGCATCGAGATAATCATTACGGTCATCAGGAAGCTGGTTCCGCAGCGCGGATGATAGGTCGAATATTTCTGCACATTCCCGGTTTCGAGCGGATCGCCGTTCTCGAAGGCGAATACCGTCTTGTGCTCGGCCCCGTGATATTCGTACACGCGTCGTATGTCTTTCCAAAGCGAAATGCCCCAGACAAACAGCAGGAACATTGTGATGCGAATGAGGCCGTCGACCAGGTTGAATACGAATTGCTGTCCGAAAAGCGGGTTCACCCGCTTCAATTCCGTTGCCGCCACGAGCGGCAGGTACTTATACATGAAGATGAAAAAGGCGATGGAGAAGGCCATGTTCAACCCGGCCATCCAACCTGTGATCTCAAACTTCTTGACGGGAACTTTGTTATCGGAATCCGTGGTATCAGCATCGCTGCCGGTGATCTCCTCCAGCGCCGCATTGGCGGAAAACTTCAGCGCGCGGAATCCGAGCGTCATCGCGTGGCCTAGCGTCATCACTCCGCGCACTACCGGCCAACCCATCCACTTATGCTGTTCGGAAGGCCGTTCGAGCGGCTCGCTGTGCGTAACGATTTCGCCCGACGGCTTGCGCACGGCAATGCCCCAAGCATGCGGCGAGCGCATCATCACGCCCTCCAGCACAGCCTGCCCGCCGACGAGCGTCTCCTCACCGCTTTCGAGAGCGGGAAGCAGTTGCACTGCCGCCAAAAAACGCAAAATTTGCCGCCAACGTCGCATATCCATTGGATGAAACTCAGAAAGGAACGACTCTCCGGTTCAGCATACCACAGACCGCGGCATTTTCGGCCGGCAAATGGCGAGGCAAGAGCGCTCTATCTCTTTATTCATCAATATGTTGACAGTGAGTCTCATTTTCAAATCCGACGCGATTGCCGCAATCGCCACGATCCGCCATAGAATCCAATGACCATGCTGCACTTCGCCCGGACCTGCGACGCGATCGCCGCAACCACCAAGAAACTGGAGAAAACGGCGTTGGTCGTCGCCTATTTGCGGGCGTTACTGCGAACGTCATTGGGAGAATCTCCCCTCGACGAGGCCGCGACCGCTGCCATTTTTCTATCCGGCCATCCCTTCCCGGCATACGAGGAAGCGACACTGCAGGTGGGCGGAGCGATGCTCTGGCGCCTGATTGCGGAACTCTCGGGAAAATCCGAGGGCGAACTGAGCGACATCTATCGCAGACATGGCGACGCTGGAGCCGTAGCAGCCCAGGCGCTTCCGGAAAGGCCGGAATCTGGCCTTTCACTCGCCGCAGTGCAACAGGCATTTGCAAACATCGCCGCCGCCCGGGGACCCGCCGCTAAAGCTGCGCTTCTGCGGCAACTCTTAGAACGAGCCGCACCACTCGAAGCCAAATACATCGTGAAAATCATCAGCGGAGACCTTCGCATCGGATTGAAAGCCAGTCTCGTCGAGGAAGCCATCGCCCGCGCTTTCGAAGCTCCGCCGGACCAGGTTAAGCGGGCCAACATGCTGCTTGGCGATCTTGGCGAAACTTTGTGCCTGGCGTCTGCGGGAAAGCTGGCGGAGGCCCGCCTGCGTTTTTTCCATCCCATCGACTTCATGCTCGCGAGCCCGGTCGAATCGTCCGAAGAGGCATTGAGCTATTTTCAAAACGCAGCGGAGAGCTCGTCGGTAGAAGATAAATACGACGGCATTCGCGCCCAGGCCCACATCGGCGGCGGTGACGTCCGACTATTTTCGCGGACTCGCGATGAAATCACCGAATCGTTTCCCGAATTGCCTGCGGCCCTTGCCGGCCTGCCACAGGATGCAATTCTCGACGGGGAAATTGTTGCCTGGAATTCGAGTGGGAAAGGTCGGGCGCTGTCTTTCAGCACGCTGCAACAGCGGCTGGGACGGAAGAAGGTCAGCGCCAAACTGATGCACGATGTTCCCGTTGCCTATCTGGTCTTCGATGTTCTCTACGCGGACGGCCAACTCCTCCTCGATCGTCCGCTCAGAGAGCGCGCAGAAATCCTCGACAAACTGATGAAGTCGTTGGAAGTCTCGGTCTCGGATACCACCACGGACCACGTAGGGACGGCCGCCCTCGGGCGTCCAGCCGAACGCAGTTCGACACGGTCGGGCAGCCCGTCGCAGAGTCTTTTCGGATTTGCCGCCCCGGAATATCCACTGGCCTCTGTGCTCCGCGCTCCGGTCGCGCGTGCCGACTCAACTGACGATCTGGAAACTCTCTTCACTGCCGCGCGCAATCGCGGGAACGAAGGACTGATGATCAAGGATCTCGATTCCTTTTACACGCCCGGCCGCCGCGGCAAGTCTTGGCTCAAGATGAAGCGGGAACTGGCCACGCTCGACGTGGTCGTGACCGCCGTCGAATATGGCCACGGCAAACGCATTGCAGTACTCAGCGACTACACCTTCGCGGTGTGGGATGACGAGCGATTGGTGAATATTGGCAAAGCATACTCCGGACTCACGGACGCCGAGATTTCCGAGATGACGCAGTGGTTTCTCGCTCACAAGATCCGCGAACAAGGATTGAGGCTGGAAGTGGAACCCAAGATCGTGTTGGAAGTTGCCTTCAACAACATGATGCGCTCGTCGCGCCACGAGAGTGGCTACGCGCTGCGTTTTCCGCGCATCGTGCGCCTACGTCCGGACAAGCTTCCGGAAGATGCTGACACCATCGAGACGGTAAAGGAAATTTACGACCGGCAACACGCGGGATGATTCGGGACGTCGTTATTCGTTGGTCGATGGTCGTTGGTTAAAAGCGATCAAAGGGTTTGCCAACGACCAACGACTAACGACCCTCAGCCGTCATGATCGTGATGGTCGTGCTCGCTGTGTACGTGTTCGCGTTCTTCCTCTCGCACCGCGATCACGCAACTGTGGGCTGTCTCGCAGATTACGTGCTCCAACTGAATCGTCGTATGGTGGATGCCAAATCCCCGCCCGAGTTTCTCGTTCATCTCGCGCAGAATCGTATCGCTCTCCGAAGTCGCCATGTCGGCAATCTTCACGTGCGCCGAGAGCGCGTGGTTCTCGGAGCCTATGCTCCACACATGCAGATCGTGCACATCGCTGACGCCCGCGATCGCCCGCATCGCCGATTCCACCGCCACCAGGCTCATGCCGCGCGGCGTGCCCTCGAGCAGGATATTCAGCGTCTCGCGCACGATTCCGATGCTCGACCACAAAATCAGCGCGCCGATCGCGAAGGATAGGGCCGCATCAATCCAGTACTGTCCCGTCCACAGGATGGCGAGACCGCCAACAATCACCGCCGCGGTCGAGAGCGTGTCGCCCACCTCGTGCAGTAATGCGCTACGCACATTCACATCTTTGCCGGAACGCCAGAGCAGCAGCGCGATCGCGCCGTTCATCACGACGCCCGCCGCCGCGACCCAGATCATCACCTGAGCGCGAACATGCTCGGGATGCTGGATCCGCTGAAACGCCTCGTAGAAAATAAAACCGGACACGACTACCAGCGATAGCGCATTGACCAGCGCCACCAGCACGCCGGCACGCCGGTAGCCATAGGTCTTGGTAGCGGAGGGAGGACGGCCTTCCAGAAAAACCGCCGCCAGCGACAGCAGCAGCGCCAGAAAGTCGGACAGGTTGTGTCCCGCCTCGGAGAGCAACGCCAGCGAATGCGCGCGGATGCCCGCTACGACCAGCAGGACAACGTAAAGCATGGTCACGGCGAGCGAGATGCGCAAAACGCGCCCCGTCCCATGAGAATGCCCGTGTGCGCCGTGCGCGTGCATGCTACTAGGATAGCGCAAGGTTGCAACTGCAGGGACGAGCTCCCTTTTGGCGGGCTCACGGCAGGCTCTAGCCCCTCTAATCCGAGCGCGACTCCGACCAACCGCGGGCAGCTTCGTGCCCTCGTCTCCGGTCAGTGGCGCAGACCCTCCGGGTCGCGCTATCCTTCCTACCGCACCCGATCATCCAACTGTGAGGATAGAAAATGACAAAGACCTTTGTGATCCCGGCGTTGCTGTTCGTCGTCGCGTCGGTCGCGGCACAAACAACGCCAGCGCAAACAGCGACCGCTCCCAGTAAGAACCCCGTCAGCAGCGCGCTGCGCGACATTATGCCCAACCGCCAGAAGAACACCATCGCCGCTGTCGATGCCATGCCCGCCGATAAATTCAGCTACAAGCCCAGCGCCGACCAGATCACGTTCGGCCATCTCGTAGCCCACATGGTCGAAGCGAACTATGGCCTGTGCAGCGGCGCCACCGCCGTGCCCGCTCCGACGGTCAAAGAAGTAAAAGACACGGACCCGAAAGACAATCTGGTCGCCGCGCTCAAGGCCTCGTTTGATTTCTGCGCCGACGCGCTCAAAAAAATGGATGATTCGAGGCTAGGAGAAACAACCACCGGGGGTCCCGGCGGCCAGCAAGTGTCTCGCGCGCGATTCGCTCTTGGGATTGCCAGCAATTGGGCCGACCACTACGCCGAAGCCGCCATGTATCTGCGGCTGAATGGAATATTGCCGCCGACCGCGAAGAAGTGAGGTGGGGTTACGTTTTGTGGGGGGACGGGCGTCGCACCCCCGTCCCTGCCAGCGCAGCCGTCTCCTGGATGAAAAGGCCCTAGCCCACCAGCCCTTCCAACTCCTCTTCCCCAATCACGCTCACGCCCAGTTCGCGAGCCTTGTCCAGTTTCGATCCCGCGTCGCTCCCCGCAACGACGTAGTCCGTCTTCTTGCTCACGGATCCGGACACGCGTCCGCCCGCATCTTCAATCATCTTCTTTGCTTCGTCGCGAGTATGGCGTTCGAGAGTTCCGGTCAGCACAAAAGTCTTTCCCGCCAGCTTCGTGCCTTTTTCTTTTTTCTGTCCGGTGAAGGTCAGTTTGGCGTCGCGCAGATCGCTCACCAGTTTGCGATTGTGTTCATCGGCGAAAAATTCGACAATGCTCTCCGCGATCCGCGGACCGACTTCGTTTACTTCTTCCAGTTCCTCCGCGCTGGCTTTCATGATTGCGTCCAGCGAACCGAAGTGCTCCGCTAGAAACTGTGCCGTGCGCTCGCCCACAAACCGAATCCCCAAGCCATAAATCACGCGCTCGAGCGGAAGCTTCTTGGAGGCCGCGATCTCCGCCAGCACGTTCTCCGCCGACTTGTCACCCATGCGTTCGAGTTGCAGCAGATCGTCTTTTGTCAGCCGGTAAAGATCGGCGACATTTTTGACCAAGCCGCGTTCCGTAAGCTGATTCACCAGCGCTTCGCCCAGGCCGTCGATGTCCATGACGTGGCGCGAAGCAAAATGCAGAACCGTCCCCTGCAGCTTGGCCGGACAATTCGCGTTCACGCAGCGATGGTCGGCTTCGCCCTCGGTGCGCACCACGTTGCCTCCGCATACGGGGCAATGCTCCGGCATTTCGAACTGCTTGTGGCCGCGAGGGTGGTCTTTATCCTCGACGACCTTCACCACTTTCGGAATCACATCGCCGCCGCGCTCCACTTCGACCCAGTCGCCGATCTTTACTCCCAGTTGCTCGATGAAATCCATGTTATGCAGCGTCGCGCGCGAAACCGTTGTGCCCCCAATCGCAACCGGCTTCAGCCAGGCCACTGGCGTGAGCTTGCCGGTGCGGCCCACCTGCGGAACGATGTCCTCAATCTGCGTCACCGCTCCCCGCGCCGCGAACTTGTAGGCAATTGCCCAGCGCGGAGCCTTGCCGGTGAAACCCAATTCCCGCTGCCACGACGTCCGGTCGACCTTAACGACGATCCCATCAATCTCGTAAGGCAGCGATTCGCGCTTCCCTTCCCAGCTCTGAATGAATTTCCAGACCTCACCCAGATTTTTCGCCAGCTTGCGATTGGGATTCACCTTGAACCCCGCCAAGTCGAGCGCATCCATGGTTTTCGATTGGCGATCGAAAAACGTCTGGCCGTCCTTCAGCAGCATGTAAGCGAAGTAGTCCATACGGCGCTGCGCGGTAATCGACGGTTCCAGTTGCCGGACGGTTCCCGCCGTAAAATTGCGCGGATTGGCAAAGGTCGCAAGTCCCTGACGCTCGCGCTCTTCATTCAGCTTGCGAAATGCTGCCAGCGGCATCAGCATCTCGCCGCGAGTTTCGAAATCCGCGGGGATGCCCGCCTTCTTCAACCTGTCTTTCGCAACGGACAGCGGGACGGACCGCACCGTCCGAACATTCAAGGTCACATCTTCGCCGACGCTGCCATCTCCGCGCGTGATGCCGCGTTCGAGGCGCCCGTCGCTGTAAATAAGGGCCAGCGACATACCATCCAATTTCAATTCGCACATGTATTCAAGGTCCGTGCGGCCGCTTAGTTCATGCACCCGCCGCTCCCAGTCGCGCAGTTCGTCTTCGCTGTAGGCGTTGTCAAGCGAAAGCATCGGAGAGGAATGCTTCGCCTTGACGAATCCCTCACGCGGCTTGCCGCCCACGCGCTGCGTGGGCGAGTCGGCAGTGATGAGTTTTGGATTGTCTGCCTCGAGCCGCTTGAGCTCGTTCATCAGCTTGTCAAATTCAGCGTCGGAGATTTCAGGATCATCCAGGACGTAATAGCGGTACTCGTGGTGCCGAATCTTTTCGCGCAGGGCTTCGATTTTCTTCTCGATGGCAGAAGTGGACATGACGGGAAATTATAGTGCGGAGAAGCAGTTGCCAGTTGCCAGTGAAACGAAGCGTGCAAAGGGTGGCAGTTTACTGGGTACCGGGTACTGGCAACTGGGCGCTGGCAACTGGCTACTGTCTTTTCGCTTTTCGAATCCGCGCGCCGCCAGCCACGGCGCGACCCACGCTCGACGGAGGCTTGGGCATTCCTTCCAACAATTCCTTGAGTACTGTCGCGTTGTTGCGCTCCTCGTTTCGGGATGCATACAGCAGCGTGACCCGGCGCTTGCCTTCCGCAAGATGATGCAGCTTGTCCACCGCTGCCGAGCCTTCTTCGGAGGCCAGCTCCTTCAGATAGCGCTTTCGAAACATGCTCCACGCCCCGGGATTTGCGTGGAACCACTGCCGCAACTCGTTCGAAGGCGCGATCTCGCGGAGCCAAAACTTCGCGGCCGCGGCTTCTTTCGTCAGCCCCCGCGGCCACAAGCGATCGACCAGCACGCGCACACCATCCGACTTCGAAGCAGCCTCGTACACGCGTTTGACTACAACGCCCATGCCTTCCGTATTATGCTACTTCTGTCGCCTTTCTATGAACTTCTCGAACTGCATTTCTCCCGGCCGCCGAGTTGCGGTGGTAACACTCGCCTTTCTAGCGCTGGCTGGGTGCGAGGTCCAGCGGCGCAAGTCCGACGCCGAGCTCGGCCTCAATCCGCAACAAGCCGAGGGCAGGAGACTCTATGACAACTATTGCGACCGTTGCCACGAACCCTATTCGTCGCGTGGAAAGAAAGGCCCAAGCATGAAGGGCGTTTTTAAGCGCCAGTACCTGGACCTGAGCGGATTACCTGCCAACGACGAGCGCGTGGCCGACATCATCAAATTCGGACGCGCCAAAATGGAAGGCTTCAACCAGGTCATGACCGACCAGCAGATCAAGGACCTGCTGGCTTATCTGCACACTCTGTAAACAGTTGCCAGTGGGCAGTTGCCAGTTGCCAGAAAAACTGGCGAGCTACCAGGCGTTCGATGTTCTGCCTCCAAGCCTGCAGGTTTTACTGACAACTGGGAACTGCTCTCCTGTGGCATAATCGCCCGCAATGTCCACCGCCAATAAATCGGCGCTGTTTCAGAAACTGCCTTCGACGGACGAACTCCTTCGCCAGCCCGACTTACAGGTGCTGGTCGAGCGCGAGGGACATTCGGCCGTCGCCGAAAGCATTCGTATCGTGCTCGCGCGTCTTCGACAGGAAATTGCCACGGGTCAAATCGCCGGCACGCCACTGGACGAAAGATCGCTCGAGTTGGCGCTGGGCGGCCTTTCTGTCGCCGTCGAACGTCAACTTCGCCAGTCGCTGAGCTACTCATTGCTGCCGCTTATTAATGCGACCGGCGTGATCCTGCACACGAATCTGGGACGCGCTCCGCTCGCCGCCGCAGCGCTCGATCACATTCGCGCCACAGCCGGAACTTATTCCAATCTCGAATTCGATTTATCCAGCGGCGAGCGGGGAAAGCGCGACGTGCATGTGGATCGGCTGTTCCAAAAACTACTCGCCAACGATCACATAGAGAGGGACGAGCAAAGTTCGGCATCGATTTCGACCGCGACCGTCGTCTCGACTATCGTGGTCAACAACAACGCGGCTGCCGTTCTACTGGCGTTGAACTCGCTGGCTGAGGGTGGCGAAGTCATCGTCTCGCGCGGAGAACTGGTCGAAATCGGCGGGTCGTTCCGCATCCCAGACGTGATGTCGAAGTCGAATGCAACCTTGCGCGAAGTCGGCACCACCAACCGCACGCGCATTGCCGACTACGAGCGCGCCATCAACGAGCGCACGCGCCTCTTGCTCCGCGTGCATCGCTCCAACTTCGAAATCACCGGCTTCACCGAACAGCCTGCGCTCGACGAACTCGTCGCTCTCGCCCGACGGCGCAATCTTCCACTTATGGAGGATTTGGGCAGTGGCGCGCTTTTCGATCTGCACTCTATCGGGGTGAACGACGAACCCGGAGTACTCGACAGCCTGCGCACGGGCGTCGACATCGTTACCTATAGCGGGGATAAACTGCTTGGCGGCCCGCAAGCTGGATTGATCAGCGGCCGCGCCGATCTGGTTGCGCGCATGCGCTCAAACTCGCTTTTCCGCGCGTTGCGCGTCGACAAGCTCACCTACGCTGCCCTTGAAGCCACGTTACTCGCATACGTAAAACGCGACCACGACGCTGTGCCCGTACTGCGGATGATGCGCCTGTCGAAAGATGAGATTGAGCATCGCGCGGGAAAAATCATCTCCAGCGTCGAATCGGCCCACCTCAAGCTGCAACTCCTCGATGGCGAATCGGTCATCGGCGGCGGCGCTGCGCCATCGGCCGTCCTGCCCACACGCCTGATCGCGCTAACCCACTCTGCTCTCAGCGCCGACGAACTGAACGCCCGTCTTCGCGCCCATACGCCAGCCGTAATCGCTCGCGTAGAGGAAGGCAGAGTGCTGCTCGACGTGCGCACAGTTTTTCCTGAGCAGGACGCAAACCTTACCACAGCTCTGGTGTCCCTGACCTGAGACCTGACACCTAGCCTTACTTCAAATTGCCAATTACCGATTCCCAATTCACAATGTTGGCATGATCATTGGAACCGGAGTGGATATTGCCGAAGTTTCGCGCATCCGCGAAAGCATTGAGCGGTTCGGCGACCGCTTTCTACGCCGGATATTCACCGACGGCGAAATCCGTTACTGCGAACGAAGAGCCAATCGCTGTGAAAGCTACGCTGCACGCTTCGCGGCCAAGGAAGCAGGGATGAAGGCGCTGGGTACGGGATGGAGTCACGGCATCCGCTGGCGCGATATCGAAGTGGTGCGCCCCAAGGGGCAGCGGCCCACGGTTCAATTTCACGGCGAGGCGGCCGCCGTGGCGGCGAAGCTCGGCATGAAAAATGTCGCTCTTTCTCTGACCCATACTTCGGAGCACGCCCTGGCCCACGTCATTCTTGAAAATTAGCTTGGTTTTCGGTCAGCTCTCAGTCGTCAGTTCTCAACTTTCCCTTCGATTACCAACCTGCTGATTCGAGATAAGTTCTTCTTCCCCGCAACAAGCGCGGAGTTTCCGGGTTTGTATAGCCGAAACGTAATCAGGCCGGATCACCGGTCGCACGACCCAATGGATCAGACCAAAATGGTCAGATCCAAATTAATCAGACCTAAGGAAAGGCAATGAAAATGAATCGCTCCATTCGAAAGCGGGTTTTCGGGTTAGTATTGGGAGTTTTGATATTGACGGGTTCAGTGCTGTCGCTCTCGACGGCATCGGCGGCGCAAATCGGAATTGGGATCTCGGTGCGGATCGGTCCGCCCGCGCTGCCGATCTACGCGCAGCCCATCTGTCCTGGTCCGGGCTATCTGTGGACGCCGGGATACTGGGCCTGGAATGATCCGGGCGGCTACTACTGGGTTCCTGGCACATGGGTGGTTGCACCCGTGGGCATGCTCTGGACCCCGGGCTATTGGGGCTTTGCGGGCGGCTTCTACGGCTGGCACGCTGGCTATTGGGGACCGCACGTCGGCTTCTACGGCGGCATTAACTACGGCTTTGGCTACGGCGGCGTAGGTTTTGGTGGCGGCGAATGGAGAGGCGGCGCATTCTTCTATAACCGTGCCGTGATGAATGTGAACGTGACCAATATCAGAAACGTCTACAGCCGCACCGTGGTCGTGAATAACGTGCACACCAGTTTCAACGGCCCCGGTGGAATCGAAGCTCGGCCGACGGCGGAAGAAGAAAGATTCGCTCACGAACAGCACACTCCGGCGCTAGCAGCGCAGACCGAACACGAACATGCAGCCAGCCAGAACCGGGCGTCGTTCGCATCTGAGAATCACGGGCGGCCGGCGATTGCGGCCACGGCACGGCCTGGCGAGTTCTCCGGACGTGACGCGACGCGGGCCTCTGGCGGCGAGCGTGGCGTCAATGACCGTGAACCGGCCAGAACCGGCGGCAACGATCGTGCCGGCAATGACCGCGCGGGCAATGATCGCGCAAACGACCGCGCGGTGGCACGTCCGGAAAATCACGACGCGCGAAGCGGTGAAGCTAGAAATAACGAAGCCGGAAGGGCATCATCCCGCCAGAACGCCAAGCCGAGCCGGCAGGAGAAGCAGGCTCAGAAAAAAGCGCAGAAACAGGCGAAAGCCGACCAGAAGCGCAACGAGCGCTAGGTAGCACCGTCTAACAGGCGATCGTCAGCCTAAGGATGGTCAAACCAGAGGTCGCCAAATCAGGGATCGCCAAACCGGGGATTCCTGCATAAAAGGCTCCCGTTCTCCGCCCCGCCGCGAGAGAGAACGGGGGCCTTGTTTCTTACCCCGCCGCGAGAGAGAACGGGGGCCTTGTTTCTTACCCCGCCGCCCTATTTTCCGGGCCCCGAAATCTCTTACCCTGAAATTTTGCAACGTTTGCTATTATGTTCTGACGTTTACTGACCTATCGTGCCTAGCCAGAAGCAGCTGAAATGGTCGCAACTCCGAGTCGGCCTCACCGTTGTGGCCGCAACCGCCACGCTCATGGTGCTGATTTTCCTGATGAGCGGTACCGGCGGATGGTTGACCCACAAGATCACAATACGCTCGTACTTCGATAATGCTGGCGGCCTGCGCGAAGGCGCGCCCGTGCGGCTGGCGGGAGTAGACATCGGCAACGTGAAGAGCATCCGAATCGTGACAGGTAAGCCGATGACGCCGGTCGAAGTCACGATGAAGGTCAACACCAAGTACGCTTTTAATCTGCGCAAGGACTCGGTCACGTTGCTCAGCACCGCCGGTATCCTGGGCGAAACCTTCGTGGACGTGGACAGTAAGACGGCCAAGGGGCCGGAGGCGACCGACGGAGACGTTCTAGAGGCCCGCGACCAGCCCCAGATCGAGGACGTGGTGCGCGCCAGCCAGAGCACGCTGCAAAACGTTGACACTCTATTGAAACGCGTCGATCGCATTATGGCGTTCATCGAAAGCGGCCAAGGTTCGATCGGCAAGGTCATTTACGATCCGTCGCTGTACAACCAACTCAACGCCACGGTGGCCGAGTTCAAGGGATTGGTGGATGACATCCAGCAAGGAAAGGGCTCGCTCGGCCCGCTCTTCACCAGCGACGAGATGTACAAGAAAGCGGTTGGCGCCATCGATAAAATTAATTTGATGATTGACGACTTGCAGCAGGGCAAAGGCACGGCCGGCAAGCTGCTCAAAGATCCCGAGCTATATGACAACGCGAACAAGACGATCGCGAACGTCCGCCAGATAACTGATGACATCAATGCGGGCAAGGGCGCGCTAGGCAAGATGACGAAGGATGAGGTATTCGCCAACCATCTTCAGACGCTGATGGCCAACCTGTCCGCGCTGTCGCAGGGGCTGGAAAAGGGCGAGGGTACGGCGGGAATGCTGTTCAAGGACCCAGCCCTTTATAACAACAGCAACCAGATGCTGGTGGAGACGCGGGAATTGCTGAAGGCGATCCGCGAAAATCCCAAGAAGTATCTGACGTTCCACGTAAAAGTATTCTGAGAGAAACGGTCGCTGGTCATTCGTCGATAGTCGCTGGCAAATGCAAGTCCCTCGCGGCGCTCGGGATGACAATCCGATAGTCGTGGACGCGATGGTTGCCAATGACTAGCGGTCAATGACCCGTGACTAACGACTGTCATCGTCGTCCGTCCAAACAATGGAAAGTGGCTGCGGCCCGTTCCACATTTTCGATTCGAGGTCCTAATGCGCAATTTCTTGAAGCTGTTGCTCGTTTCCGTGATGCTTGTGCCTGCCTTGTTTTCTCAGGAAAAGCCTGCCGACGTGCGCTTCTCCGCCGACATGCTCGATAAGGCTGTTGATCCCTGCAACGACTTCTACGCCTATGCATGCAGCAAGTGGATGGCGAAAAACCCGATTCCGGCAGACCGCTCCGGCTGGGGACGCTTCCACGAATTGCAGCAGCGGGGCGAGTACGTTGTGCGCGACATTCTTGAAAAGGCGTCCGTCGACCAGCCGGGCCGCAGCGCCAACCAACAGAAGATCGGCGACTACTATGCCAGCTGCATGGACGAAAGCGCCATCGAAAAGGCCGGCACCAAGCCTCTCGATCACGACTTTCATAGCATCGCCGGGCTCTCATCCAAAACCGACCTTCCGCAAGAGATTCTGCGCTTACATCGCGAAGGCGTCGATGTGTTGTTCGGCTTCGATTCCGGTTCCGACTTCAAGAACGCCAGCCAGATCATCGCCCAACTCGATCAGGGCGGATTGGGCATGCCCGACCGCGATTACTACTTCAAGGACGACCCAAAATCGGTCGAACTGCGCAAACAGTATGTCGCGCATGTGGCAAAAATGTTTGCCTTGCTGGGCGACGACGAAAACAAAGCCGCGGCGGAAGCCAAAGTTGTCATGGAGATTGAAACCGGCTTAGCCAAGGGCGCGCTCGACCAGACTAGCCGCCGCGATCCGCAGAAGGTTTATCACAAGCTGTCCAACCAGGAACTCGCTGCCCTGAGCCCCACGTTTAACTGGAGCCTGTATTTCGAGGGCGTCGGTGCACCGCGGTTCGATTCCCTGAACGTGATCGAACCCGATTTCATCAAGAACATGCAGGAAGTGATCAGCGAGCACTCACTCGACGACTGGAAGACATATTTGCGCTGGCACACGGTGCATTCGAATGCCGCAGTCTTGCCCACGGCGTTCGTCAACGAAAACTTCAATTTTTTCAGCAAGACATTGCAGGGCACCAAAGAGTTGCGCCCGCGCTGGAAGCGCTGCGTTGATTACGCGAACAATGATCTCGGTGAGGTGGTGGGCCAGATCTATGTGCAGCAGACCTTTGGCGCGGAAGGCAAGGAACGCACCCTGGCGATGGTGAAAGCTCTGGAAAAGGCGCTGGGCGAAGACATCAAGAGCGTCCCCTGGATGAGCGCGGAAACGAAGGCTCAGGCGCTCGTCAAATTGCAGGCGATTACGAACCGCATCGGCTACACCGATAAATGGCGCGACTACTCGGCGCTCCAGATTGTGCGTGGCGACGCGCTGGGCAATTCGCAACGTGCGAATCAAAATGACCTGCAATACCGGTTAAACAAAATTGGCAAGGCGCTCGATAAAAGGGAGTGGCCGTATCCGCCGATGACCATCAATGCTACCTACGACCCCACCCAGAACAACATCACGTTTCCCGCAGGAATTTTGCAGCCTCCGTTCTTTGACAACCGCGTGGACGACGCCATGAATTTTGGGGCCATCGGCGCCGTGATCGGCCACGAACTGACGCACGGCTTCGATGACCAGGGCAGCCAGTTTGACGGTGACGGCAATCTCCGCGACTGGTGGACGGCGGACGACAAGAAGCAATTCGAAACGCGCACCGGCTGCATCCGCGACCAGTACGCGAATTTCGTTGCGGTCGACGACCTGAAGGTGAACGGCAAGCTCACCCTGGGCGAGAACACGGCCGACAACGGCGGTATGCGCATCGCCTACATGGCCCTGCTGAACACTTTTGCCGGCAAGGAACCAGCGCCGATCGATGGTCTCACCGCCGAGCAGCGCTTTTTTCTGGGATGGGCCAACGTGTGGTGCGAGAGCCGCACTGATGCCATAGCGCGCATGTTGGTGACCCTGGATCCGCATTCGCCAACGAAATACCGGGTGAACGGAACCGTCTCCAATATGCCGGAATTCCGCGAAGCGTATCATTGCGCGGCGAACGCGCCGATGGTGAATCAGAACGCTTGCAGGGTGTGGTAGGGAAGAGAGTCACGTCGTTCGCTGTTCGTCCTTCGCTGTTCGCTACAACCACTTTGGGCGGCGTTCGAAGTGGAGCGGGGAGCGCTTTTGCGAATAGCGAACGACGAACAGCGTTTATCTCGCCGCAACCTCCGCCTGCTCGTGCGCATGATAACTTGACCGCACCAGCGGACCGGACTCCACGTGCCTGAAGCCAAACTTCAGCGCTTCTTCCTTTAGCGAGACGAACTCGGCGGGCGTGTAGTAGCGCGTCATCGGGAGATGATCTTTTGACGGGCGCAAATATTGCCCTATCGTCAGGATATCCACGCCGCGCTCGCCCAGGTCGCGGAAGACTTCGAGCAGTTCGTCGGTCTCCTCGCCGATGCCGACCATTACACCGCTCTTGGTCACTGTCGCCGGGTCCCACTGTTTGGCATTCGCCAGCAAATCGAGCGTTCGTTTATAGCGCGCTCCCGAGCGCACCGCGCGGTAGAGCCGCGGAACGGTTTCGGTATTGTGATTGAGCACGTTCGGCTTCGCTTCGAGCACAATGCGCAGCGGTTCTTCAAGGCCTTGGAAGTCGGGAATCAGCACTTCGACGCGGCACTCGGGCACGAGCGCGCGAATCTGCCGGATGGTTTCGGCAAAAATTCTGGCGCCGCCAACGTTATCGTCGTCGCGATTCACGCTGGTCACAACCGCGTGACGAAGGCCGAGGGTCGCCACCGCCTCCGCTACGCGCCGCGGCTCGTCCCAATCAATCGCCTCCGGACGTCCCTTGGGGACCGCGCAAAAGCCGCAACGGCGTGTACAGATATCGCCCAGCAGCATGAAGGTTGCGGTGTGATGATGCCAGCATTCTCCAATATTCGGACATTGCGCCGACTCGCACACCGTATGCAGCCCCAACCCGCGCGCCAGCTTCTTCAGGTTGTGAAAGTTGTTGCCCACCGGAGCCTTGGCCTTAAGCCACGAAGGTTTCGGGCTGCGAACCGGCGGGCCGAGGTCGATCTGGATGAGTTGGGAAGATGCGGACATGACGAAATTCGATTTTATCAGTTCGTCCGCCTAGAAGAAGAAACGGACCGGCGGCACGAAGCCACCGGTCCGAGATTTGCACTCCGTCTGCCGTTACTGGTGGAAATCAACCAGCTTCGGATTGGTGTCTTGCGTCCCCAAAACGACGGCCTGCGTAGGGGAGATTATGTAGAGGATCACTTGTTCGACGCCGCCTTGGCTCACGACTACTCGCCCGTTGGAGCTGGTAGTGCAATTAGTGCCGGAGCTCGCCATGCAGTAACTCGCGCTGATGGCGCCCGGCTGTGGTCCTCCGTTGGTGTTTTTATCCGAAATGCCGGTGAGAGCGCTGACTCCATCGGAGTTTACGTAGTCGGCTTCCACGTCCGTGTTCCAGTTGGCTGGCGGTTGACTTCCACCCAGGTAATTCCCTTTCAACGAGGCGGCGGTGAAGCTGCTTCCTGATTGCGGTGTCAGCGTACCGAAGTTCACACTGGAATCGGTCCCGACTGCGAAGGCCTGGTTCGGGCCTACGAGGTAGAAGACCGGGTTGTGGTTGCAACCGCCTCCACACCCAGTGACGTTGCTGAGTGTCATGCGGCCGGTAGACGACTCCACGCTGTAGTCTCCGGTTATGGCATTTGACTTTAGTGTGCCCCCATCATTGTCGTCCATGGCCAGGCTGAATGATCCAGGGTTGGTTACGGTGAGGATTCCGGCTTGTGCTTCAGACGTAGCCGGGGAGTTTCCTGTGTCGAGGTCTTGAATCTCGATCACGCTGACGCCGTCCAGCGTTGAGTCGGTGAGGCTGCTGGCTTGCACGAGCACCTGGCCGGCCAAAATCACCGGCGTCGTCTCGGTGTCGATTGCCATCATCAGCATTTCGTTAGCGTTGACGACGTAGAAGACGAAGTTTGTGGTGCGGTTGGTGACGCCGGTTATGGCTGCTGTGCCGCGACCAGCTTGTGTGCCACTAGAGGCGACACTGAAACCGCTGGCACTGAAAGTCTGCTGACTCAGAAGACTTCCGTTGTCGTCGTTGTCACTTTCGCCGACAAGGTCGCCGTTGCCATCGGCATTGAACTGGCCAGCCGCAGCAAAACGGCCAGCGCTCTGATCGGCTCCCACGAGTCCAAAGGCGTAGTTGCCCTTGATCGCGGCGGTCGAGAACGCGCTGGTGGTCTGCTGGCGCAGCAAACCGGAAGCCAGCAAGCCGCTGTTGTCGTATTCGATGATGTGCCCATTACCGTCGCTGGCGTCCAGTGCGGCTTCAAGAGTACTGGTGTTGCCGACAGCAGGGTTCATGGTGACCGTTGCGAGGTTGTTCGAGCCCACGCAGTACTTTCCCGTGAAAGTAGTGTTTGTGGGCGCGGAGTTGTTCTGATCGGCTATATCCAAAATTCCGCCGGTGATGTTTCCGTTTCCGTCAGCCATGAAACTGCCCAAAACAGAGCTGGCCGTCGTCGCGCTAGTCTTCCAGCCATTCAGCAACATGGCATAGTTGCCTTTGAGGAGGCCGTTGTTCAGCGTGCCGGTGCAAGCTTGAGTGGCGCTAATCGTGATGCTCAGGCTGGCGCTGGTGGCTGTGACCGCCGGGGTTTCACTATCCGTGACTTGAACCGTAAAAGTTGAGGTTCCCAGTGCGGTCGGTGTTCCCGAGATCGCGCCTGTACTGGAGTTCAGCGAGAGCCCGGTTGGCAGGCTGCCGGTGTTGACGATCCAATTGATGTAAGGTGGAACTCCTCCGCTGGCGGTCACCGTGGCGTTATAGGCCGTGCCTTCGGTGCCGGATGAGAAAGACGTCGTAGTGATTTGCAAAGGTGCGACTGTAGTGACGATGCTCAGACCAGCCGATTGGGTGGCGTGCGTTGGTGTCTGCGAATCGGTCACGGTTACTGTGAAATTAGCTGTGCTGCCCGAGGTACCCGTCGGCGTGCCCGAGAGCACCCCGGTCGAGGCGTTAATCGAAAGCCAGGAAGGATTGCCGCTGAGGCTCCAGGTGTAGCTCGGGACTCCGCCGCTGGCAGCCACTGTGGCGCTATACGGCGTGCCAATAAAAGCTCCGGGCAAGGTCGTGGTCGTGATGGTCAATGGCGAAGCGGGTGGGCCCACGGTAATGGCGAGGGCTTGGCTGGTGGCGGAATTGCCCGCCGCATCCGTGACCTTGAAGGTGAACGAGCCGCTGCCTCCCCCGGTCGGCGTTCCGCCGATTATTCCCGAGGTCGGGATCAAAATCATTCCCGGAGGTAGAGTCGGGGTAACGCTCCATGTATACGGGCTCGTTCCGCCGGACACAGTCAGCGGTTGGTTGTAGGGGGTTCCAGCGGTCGCTGCTGGAAGAGAATTTGTCGTGACGGCGGGCAGAGCGTTGACGTTAATCTGCAAGGCGGCCGATTTCGTCGGGAAGGTGACTGAAGTCGCCGTGACCGTTGCTGTAAACGCACTGGTTACAGAGGCAGGCGTGTTATAGGTAGCCGATGTCGTGGTGACGTTCGTGAGCGTGCCCTGCGAGCCGCCCGCGCCCGAAACTGTCCAGGTCACGCCCGCGTTTTTCGAATCGTGCGCAACCGTGGCCGTGATGGAAACCGTTTGACCTTGATCAATGCCCTGCGTGCCGCTGGGCGTTAACGAAACACCGGGTGATGGAGCCGCCGTGCTGTTGCATCCTGACAGACCTAACGTACACAAACCTGCCGCAAGAAGAGTAATCAGTACCCAAAGCAGATGAGAAAATGTTAATCGCTTCACAACTCCCCCAGACTCACGGGAGATTCGAATTTCCCCCCGATCTCGTCTTGGGAGCATCATCGTTCTGCGTAACTGGTTACTACAAGTTACCGAAGTTCTGAAGTACTCCCCTTTTTGAACAAGATTCGTTCCACTGGAGCGTTCCTACCCGATACCGCGGAGATTTGCGACACACACCGTGCCAGTTAGTTTGGGAGAGAACGGACACGGGGGATTTTACTTCACGACACTTTGAAGCAGCACTTGCAGGCCCTTCCACGCAATCTGCACTCCGATGCACAAGAGAATAAACGCGATTACCCGCAGGATTCCGTGGACCGTTTGGGATGAGATTTTCTGCGTGATTTTCGGCGCATAGCGGTAGCTGAGATATACGGTGAGGCTGAGAGCCATCACCGCCAGCAGGATCCCGATATGACCAAGAATGTCCTCGAGAGTCTTCGTTCTTGAGGAGTGAGCGCTCAACGTGAGCATGACAACGATACAGCCCGGACCCACCGTGATGGGAAAAGTGAAGGGATAAAAGACTTGCGATTCGAGAGAACTGCGATCGGTAGCAACCGCAGAAGTTTGCTCCCGGTTCGGTGCGGTGTCTTTCTCGTTCAGCAATCCCCAACCCATCGCCGCCAGAACGAAGCCACCCGCGAGTTGCACGACGGGAAGAGAAATACCGAAAAAATTCAATAAAGCTGCACCGACGAGTTCGACCACTAGCAGGAAGAGCGCGCTGCTGATGGCAACCTTGCGCGCGAGAGTGCGGAACACCTCCGCTGGCGCCACTCCAACCAGCCCCAGCAAAACCAGCGCCGAACCCAGAGGGTTGACGACCGGCAAGAGCGCACTGAACGCAAGCCCGAAATATTTAAGGACAATCAGCATTCGAGAGTGAACGTGCCTCAGCCAAAATAACCACGTTAGCGAATCCGCTTCCACCACGACTAAGCGGAAGGGGAAAAGCATAACACCAGGGCGGCGTTCATTGTGACGCGATCCGCAGCTAATCTGGCTCCCCGAACAGCCGCTTCACTACTTCGGTCCGGTACGCGAAGATCGTCTCCACGTCCTTTTTCACTTTTAACCTGTGAGCAAGACCTCCGAGCACACCGAAAGGCAGCAGGTATTGCACATCGTCTGTAATGCGCGTCCCGTGGCCTTCGGCAGCGAAGCGATGTTCGTGATGCCATAGCTTGTACGGACCCTTTCGCTGCAAGTCGACAAAGCGATAAGGCGGCGACCATTCGATAATTTCGGTCGTCCAGCGGATCGGAAAGATTCTCCAACGCAACGAATACTTGATCAAGGTGCCTTTTTGGACTGGAGTTGGATCGACGCTCAAGATGCGGAAGTGAAGCCACGCTGGAGTCAGCTTTTGCAGGTTTTCAGCCCGGGAGAAAAAATCGAACACCTCATCAAGAGGCCGGGGCACGAATTGCTCCGCGCGAAAAATGAAGGGAGGCATCTACTTCAGATGCACCGCTGCCTCCGAGCGCTTCGGGCCAGCAGGCTTCCCGCCGCGCGAAATTGCGGAGCCAGGCATCGCATATTTCGGTTTGATTTCGTGGCATCCAGTTTCGCAATACACGCCACCCGCGGCCGATTCAGGCGTTGGCATCGGAGAATTGACGGCCACTTCCCGGTCGGCTTCCAGTTGCCGCTCGACGGCGGCGATCAGCTCTTCGTTCTCCGAGCGCGTCAGCCACTTCTTCTTCGACACCAGATAATCTTCCAGGCGCGCAATCGGGTCGCGCCGCTTCCAATACTCAAACAACGGCTTCGGAACATATTCCGCCGCGTCATGGATCGCGTGCCCTTTCATGCGCATCATCTTCGCTTCGATCAGCGTCGGACCTTCGCCGCGGCGCGCCCGTTCGCAGGCTTCGTGGCAGGCGTCATAAACCTGGCAAGCGTCTGTGCCATCGACGATCACGCCGGGGATTCCGTAGGCAATGGCTCGCTCCGCCAGATCTTTAACGCGAAACTGCATGTCGGCAGGCGTCGAGTATCCCCAGAGGTTATTCTCGACGATCAGCACCAGCCCAAGATTCTGTACGGCCGCAAAATTCAGGCCCTCATAAGTCACACCCGTGGACTGCCCACCATCGCCAATGTAAGTCATCACTGCAATTCGTTTGCCCTGCAGCCGCGCGCCCAGAGCCACGCCGGCCAGCACCGGAATCAAATCTCCCAAAGTAGAAATCGGCGAAACCACGTTGCGCGTGACGATATCGCCGAAGTGCGAAGAAGCATCGTGTCCCTTGGTGGGCGATCCGGACTTCGCCATGTATTGCATCATGATGTCGGCGGGCGAAAAGCCGCGCACGAGGAGCGCCCCCTGGTTGCGAATCATGGGCCCAAGCCACTCGTCTTTGCGCAGAGCGTACGCGGAGGCACAGGAGCAAGCCTCCTGCCCCAGCCCAAAGTAAACGCCGCCAACCACCTGCCCTTGCTTGTAGAGATTTTCGAGGGCGGTTTCCATGCGCCGGTTGAGCAGCATCCAGCGATAAATTTCGATGCACTGCTCGCGGGTGAGGTACTTCGATTCGCGGATCGGAGGCGCTGGGCGGGAGAGATCGCCGCTCTCCACTTCGTAGTGAACTTCATCGCCAGCCCGAACCTGGCGCAGGGTGAAGCTGGGCTTCTCCAGCCGATAGTCGCGGATGGTATAGGTGCGGAGATCGTTGTTTAGTAGATGGTCGTTTGGTTGCGCGCTCCGAGCTTTTGGCTTTTGGCTCTTAGCGGGCGAGTACTTTCTAGCAGAACCCACTCTCGTTTTCGCGTTTTTCTTGGGCATGAATCAGTGCGAACATGCTATCACTCGTGTGGCGCGGGCGCCCCCGCCCGCAAAAAGTTGGCTAGGAAATCGATGTCGCGTCAAGCAAGAAATAGATCATCCTCACCGCGCAGCTGCCGCGACTCCGCGGGCGACCTCATCGGGACTCCCATTCTGTGGCCAAGCAGAGCATCAATCGTCTCCACCCACAGCATCTGGCTCCCGAACACGCTGCCAAAGTTACGCGACACCGATTCCGCGACCGTGTACAAGTCAATCTCGCGTCCAAGTTCCTTGTGCATTGAAGTCACCGGTTTCGCGGAAATCCCGCAAGGCACGATCAGGTTAAAGAAGCTGAGATCCGTGTTCACATTCAAAGCGAAACCATGCGAAGTGACCGAGCGCGAAATGTGTACACCGAGCGCGGCGATCTTGGCAGGTGTCTCCGCGGATGTCTCCGCCTCCGTCCACACTCCGGTAAGACCGACGATGCGCGTCGCAGGAATTCCAAAATCAGCGCACGTGCGAATCAAAACTTCCTCCAGTCGTCGAATGTAGTCAACGACGCCCAGCGTTTTCCGCGAGGCCGGCAATGGTTGAGAAGCCGATTCCCAATGTTTTTCCTGATGGCTGATGGCTGAAAGCTGAGAGCTGCTGTATCCCCGCAAATCGAATATCGGATACCCCACCAACTGCCCCGGCCCATGAAACGTAACGTCTCCTCCGCGATCGCATTCGAACACCTCGACCCCGCGAGCCGCCAGCACTTCCGTCGAAGCCAGCACATTGGCCGCCTTGGCATTGCGCCCAAGGGTAATGACGGGAGCGTGTTCCAGCAATAGCAGCACGTCGCCGATCTCGCCAGTTTTGCGCAGATCGACCAGTTTCTGCTGCAAGCGCAGTCCCTCGGCATAAGCGAGCGTTCCGAGTTGGATAACAGAAATCACAGACTGGAAAGAATTATATGGCGTACGGACTGGAAGCCGCTGGGCAAGCACACCTGCCCTCGGAATTAATCTTTTGTTTCACACCCGCAACCAACCGGCTCCAGCCTCATCCAAGATTTTAGGTTGTAACTCGTCGCGCAAAAGGAGAATTTATGCCTCGAATCGCTTATCTGAAAGTTGCCCCCGACGGCTACCGGGCCATGATGGGACTGGAGACGTATCTCCACCAGTGCGGCCTGGAGCCGCAACTCCTCAATCTCGTCAGATTGCGCGCCTCGCAAATCAACGGTTGCGCCTTTTGCATTGACATGCACTCGAAGGATCTACGCGCCGCCGGTGAAAGCGAACAGCGGCTTTACGGCCTCGACGCCTGGGAAGAATCTCCGTATTACAACGACCGCGAACGAGCTGCGCTGTCCTGGACCGAAGCGGTGACCAATATCCGCGATGGCCACGTTCGGGATGAGGTGTACGAATCCGTGCGGCAGCAATTCTCAGAGAAGGAGTTGGCCGATTTGACACTGGCGGTTGCAACCATCAATTCCTGGAATCGGCTGGCCATCTCTGGTCGAATGGAACCAGGACACTACCGGCCAAACGCGGAACACCCCGCTCAGAAAAGCGCCTAGCCGCGATGAAGAGGTGGCACTGACCGCGAGACGAGGGCGAACTAATTGGCGTCGATCTATGCGGGTCGGAACGCTCCATTATTTTTTTATTATTTTCCCTTGCGCAACGGCATTCACTTTGGTATAACAAGTCGAGCCGAGGACAAGTGAAGTTGTGTCTGAGCTGTCCGTTGAGTCTTCGCGGGCCGATTGGGCATCCAATACTGAAAGCCTCCAATTAACCCCATTTTCCGGGGTTCGCATTCGGGGACAGAGTTTCCTGAAGGGTTTCCGCGAAAAGCAGAGCCTCCAAGCGATCTTTAATTTTTGAATTGTCTTCCGTTTCGGCCTGCGCCGGATTTTGTGGCGAGTTTTTTAGGGCTAGCGCGGAAGAGCGTTTTCGGACGTGCTGTAAAAGAGTTCTCCAGTCTTGGTTCATTCCAAAGCCTGCGATAGAAACTCCCCACGCTGTTGAAATCAGGTGGAAATCCTGTGATCTCAGAGGGTTGACAGCATTCGCGCCGACGCGTAGCTTTGACAAGTTTGGTTTGACAAGTTTAGTACCACAAGTTTCGAGGACGCCAAAATCTCTTCTAAGGGATCGAGGCAGATCTGGAAGCGCACCGCTCAGGCGGAAAGCGGATCGGTCTTTGACAAAAGGTTGAACGTGCCAGTCGTGAGAAACAAATGTTCGGGCTCAAGTCTGAACGTACTCACAAGATAGGACCTTCGTCACAGCA
>JBEKLO010000062.1:0-24769 GCA_050010155.1 Terriglobales bacterium | reverse complement strand
ATTCTTTCTCCTTCGACGCTGGCGGAACTCCAGCGCATCGCCGGCCTGGGAGAAGAGGGCTTTCATTATCCCGCAGAATTGTGGGTCCGGACGGTCTACGAGTTCGCCGCCTCGTATCAGAAATCCGTGATTAGCCGGGATCATATTATCCAGGCCTTGGCGCCGCTTTTCCGGGGTAGAGCACTCACGTTTCTGATCGAGAATCGCAACGCGTCCGCGGTAGAGGTCGAGCAAAATATCGAAGGTTTATGCCTTGAGTTCGAGCGATTGAAGCCGTATCTGCTGGAGCTGTGGAAATCGAGAGAGTGAGGCAACTATGCGGGAAATGATTATCAGCGAACTAAGTCAGGCGCTGCACGACATGGCCAGGAGCTTCGCCCACTTCCTTCCTCGTCTCATCGTGATGCTGATCCTTGCATTTGCGGGCTGGGTGATCGCGTACGTGGTGAAAGCAGTTCTGCGCAGCATTCTGAGGCTCATCAAGTTCGACAAGCTTTCAGAAAACGCAGGCGCCTCGCAACTGCTCGCCAAGGCCGCTTTGCCTTCGGCCACGGAAATTGTGAGCCGTTTCGTTTTCTGGGTAACCTGGCTCGGTTTTGTTCTGCTGGGAGTGAGCGTACTTGGAATCCTTGGCCTGCAAGAACACATCGCAAGATTTTTTCTTTTCTTGCCGCGTTTGTTCGAAGCCATGTTCATCCTGTTTGTCGGACTGCTGGCCGCCAGTTTTTTTTCCCGCGCGGCTCTGCTGGCCGCGGTGAATGCAAATATGCCTTCTCCCCGGATTTTGAGTCTCGCGGTTCGCAGCATCATCATTGTTTTCGTATTGTCGGTGGTTTTTGAAGAACTGGGATTGGCCGAGCAGACCATGCTGGTTGCCTTCGGAATTGCCTTTGGCGCTCTCATGCTGGGCCTGGCAATCGCATTCGGCATCGGGGGCCGAGACCTGGCCCAGCGTTTTCTGGAGAACAAGATTGTTCGGGGGAAGAAGCAGGAGAATGAAGACGAAATGTCGGCACTTTAGCGAAGGTACGACAACAATCCGAATGGAAGATTGCGGAATCTAATGCCCATGCAGGTAAGGCGCTTAATCCGCTTCATCATAATTTTCCAGTCGGTTCTTTTTTTGACGCATTTTTTCCTCTATGAGACGTGGACATTTTCGTCCGCGGGAAGCGATTCCCGTGGCGCGCTGTGGATCAAACTGGCTCTCAGCTTCTTGTCGGTAAGCTTTGTCTGCGCTTCGCTACTTGCCTTTCGCTATACAAATGCTCCGCTGCGCGCGTTTTACAAGGCGGCTGCTGTTTGGGCGGGTCTCCTTAGTTTCCTCTTCTTCGCGGCGGTGTCTTCGTGGGTTATTTTGGGATTTGCGCGGCTGGCTGGGCTGGACGTGAATTTTCATCGGATCGTGGAATTGCTCTTTTTGGCCGCCGTAGTGGCAGCACTCTACGGGCTTTTCAATGCCAGTTGGACGCGAACCACGCGGACGACGGTGCGACTTGCGAACTTGCCGGCGGCATGGCGCGGGCGACGGGCGGCGCTCATCAGCGATGTGCACCTGGGGCATGTGCGAAACGGCAGTTTTTTGCGGCGGATGGTCGCAAAGATTTTGAAAGAAGAGCCGGACGCGATTTTTATAGCCGGCGATTTGTATGACGGCACGGCCATCGATGCTGTGCGAGCCGCTGAGCCTTTGAACAAACTAGCGGCGCCGCGCGGCGTGTATTTTGTCGCGGGAAATCACGAGCAATTTGGGGACGACAGCAAATATCTGAGTGCCATCCGGTCGGCGGGGGTTCGCGTCCTCACCAACGAGAAGGTGGAAGTGGAAGGATTGCAGATTATCGGGGTGCCCTATCGGAGCGCGGCGCAGAACGGGTACTTTGCGTCGGTGCTACGCGGCATCCCTTTGGATCGCGACCGAGCGAGCATTCTGTTGACGCATGCGCCAGACCATCCGGAGATCGCGGAAGCTGCAGGGTTCTCCCTACAACTGTCCGGGCACACTCACCTTGGACAATTCATACCCTGGAGTTGGATGGCGCGGAGGATTTACCGGCAATTTGTATACGGCTTGAGCCGGCTCGGGAGGATGCAGGTCTTCACTTCGAGCGGAGCCGGAACGTGGGGACCGCCGCTGCGGCTGGGATCGAATCCCGAGATTGTAATACTCGAGTTCGAGTAACGCTCGTGCGATCGCTCCTGCAGTGGATGGCTCGCTGCTGTTCATTCGGTCGGAAGGATGTGCGATGCGCCTAGTCGCTCCAGTTCTTGCAACGCCTTGCCCCGGGAACGAGTGAACAGCAGGAAGAATCCAAGGGACAGAGCGGCAAGGAGAGCCATCGCCGCCGCGAACCTCACGTCTGTAATACGGTGCCGGAAATAACCCCACGTGAGCCAGGGAACCGTGATCGCGTTCTGAACCACGAGAAACTTCATTCCGAAGCGCGCCGCTCGTAAGCTAGCGAGGCAACGCTTCTGGTAGTCCAGTGCAAACTCCGACACGGACTTGACATTCGCTTTCCATAAAATGTTCCAGTTCCAGACGGAGAACGCCGTCACGGCCAATGTCGTCATCCATACGACGCCGGCCCACAACCATCTTTCCAATACAGGATTCCGCCACGCGACCGCCGCGCTGAACGAAAGAAAGATCACGGCAGCGAGAAGTTCCCCGACGTGCGCAGCGCGGAGACGGCGCTGTTGCTTGACGGCAGCAAGCCGCAGATCGGCTGGACTGTCCTTGCTCGCCGCGGTCTGCGCTTGCCACTCACTGCGCCAATCGTTGAGTTCGATATCGTCTGTCATCGTCGACTCCCTAATATTTCCTTGAGCAGGTTGCGGGCACGATTCATGCGGACGGCAACGTTGTTCTCGCTGATGCCTAATACCGCGGCAATCTCCGCATGGGTCAGATCCTCCAAGGCCAAGGTGAGTACCTGGCGGAAGGGTATGGGAAGGCCGCGGATGGCCTCCACCAGCCTAAGCCGGTTGGCTGTCTGGATGGCAGAAGCTTCGGGATTCTCTCGTTCATCAACTACCTCCTCTGACTCTTCGGGTTGACCGGCTTTCTTCCTTTGCCATACGTGGGTCAGGGCCCGGTTATGGGCAATGCGAAACACAAATGTGCGCAAAGACGCATCTCCGCGAAATCGAGGCAAAGCTGTCCAGATGGCGAGGCGTATATCCTGGAGAAGATCTTCGCGAGCATGAGCGCGCGATTCGTAGGACGAGGCAAGTCGTCCGACACTGGCGCCGAACTCGGCCCATAGACGCTCATACTCCGCTTCCAGTTGCTCGCGGCGCGTTTTGCTGAGATCTGGATTTCCGGTCACTTCGATAGCGACGTCCCTCCCGTCCTTTATAAACCCCGAAACCACGCGCGCCTCGTTAGCCGACTGCATTCCGAACCTCGATGCCAGTCAGATAGTCTCGTGCGGCAATACTTCCTTACAATTTTTTTCATTCGTGCGACTGTCGATTTCTCTGTAAGATTCTGGCGGGTTCGAGACTACCTCTGACTGAGACCGCACCAAACGGTCGCAACCCAACGGAGGAATCTCAATGAATCGGATTTCGAAGCATGGACAGCCGCCAGCATGCATGCAATTCCACAAGCTGCTCTTTCTCATCGCCGCATTTTGCTTTTTGACCATATCGTATGCACCCGCGCAGGGTGCGGAGCAAGAGAAAGTGGATCCGGCACACGGGATCCGCGCCGTTTATAGCATTGCCGGCCAGCCGACCGGCAGCTATCGCGAGGCCACCACTCGGAGTGCAGATGGGACCACCGTGACCTCCATGGAAAGCGACCTCATTTTCAATCGCTTGGGCAGCAAGCTGGAAATGAAGTCCACTTCCCAATACACGGAAACGAGCGACGGCCAACTCACGGCTGTGGCGAGCGACATATCAAGTTCCGAGCAGGGGACGCACATGGCGGTGCGCGTGGGTGATGGGAAGCTTCAAATCAGCACTACGACCGGCGGGAAAACGTATGAGCGCAGCGCGCCATTCACGGGGACTTTGGTCGGGCTCGAAGGAGCACGGCGGCTGGCCGTGTCTCAACTGCAGAAGTCCGGGGATGCGATTTCCTATCAGACCTTCTCTCCCGAACTGGGGGCGGTGGTGACGATCACGGCCACGCTTCGCAGTGCGGAAGACGTGACGATCGATCAGAAGCCGATCCCCGGCTTGAAGCTGGAGGAAACGATGAGTTCCATGCCAGGCAATGTAACCGTCTGGCTCGATCACGAAGGCTGGATGCTCCGCCAGTCAATGCCGACCCCGTTCGGCGATATTGAGGCGGTCCGCACGCAATCGCAGGAGGCGAAATTTGCCAGCGGGCAAGGGGCAAAGTTGCCCGAAGAAATCTTCAGCAGTTCGATTATCAAGGCCAACGTGCGGTTGCCGGAGGAGCGGCTGATCGAGAGCATCAAACTAAAAATTACTCACCATCGCCCGGAACTTGGTTGGCCAGAGCTTGACGCTGACAACCAGAAGGTCCTGGAAAAGACCCCGGCATACGTCATATTGAAAGTTTCGCGCTTGGAGCCGAAGCAACATGGACTGCGGCCTGCTCTCAACAACCCCAGCCTGGCGCCATATCTGGCTCCGAACGCCCTGCTGCAATCGGACGATCCCAATATCAAGAGTATTGCCAGCAGCGTGGTCGGGACTGAGCGCGATGCGTGGCGGGCGGCGCGTGCCTTGCAGCAATGGACGAACGAGAACATGCACTTTGATCTTGGCATCGCCATGGCTCCGGCGTCGGAAGTTGCGCGCGATCGCCGGGGCACCTGCTTCGGATACTCGATGCTGCTGGGTTCGCTGGCGCGGGCTGCGGGCATTCCGTCGCGTTTGCGTATGGGCTACGTGTACGCGGGCGGCATCTGGGGTGGCCACGCTTGGATTGAGGTCATGATCGGCAATCAGTGGATTCCGCTGGATGGGGCTCTCTATGCACCGGGCGCGGCCGATGCGGCAAGATTCAGTTTCTTTACCAGTGCACTGGAAGAAGGGACGCTGGCACAAGTAGGGTCATTGGGCCAGTTGTTCGGAAATGTTGACATCAAAATTCTGGAATACTCCGTTGGCGGGCGAAGCATTGTCGTGCCTGAGGACGCGATGCCCTTCACGATCACGAATGACACCTACCACAATCCGTGGCTGGGTTTTTCGATCACCAAACCATCCTCGTTCAAATTCTCGGGATTCGACCTGGTATGGCCACAGACCACGGTTGTCGCGATGGACGGGCCGAAGCAGCAGCGAGTGGAGGTGGAAAATCTATCCGCCTCGCTTCCACCTGCGAAGTTCGATGGGGAGAAGTACTTTCGGGATCTAGGGATGTCTGGAACGCGGAGTAACAGAGTGCTTGCGGGACGGCACGCGATCATGGTGTCTTCCGATCAAGAAGCGGCTACCGTATTGGAATGTCACGGCAACGTGTGGCTGTTTACCGTAAAAGGCCCAGACGCAACGCGGTTACTGGAGCAGGTTACTTCGTCCGTGGTGCTGAAACATTGAAGCAGGCGCAAGTTCTCATCATTGGAAGCTGTTGCGGAAGGGAAGAGAGCGAGCAATGCAATTGATTCACTTCGCTGATCCGCTGGCACGGGTGCGATACGTCGTACAATCATTGCTGTCCGGGACATGCCAGACCAATTGCGCACACGCGGTTCTTCTCCGCCCGTATTCCAATACGTGTGCCTGGCAATTCTTTTTGCCGGGGCGATGCTGTTTCAAATTCGCTATGCCCGGGACATCTGGCGCGCCGAGAAGATCGAAGTGCCGTTTGTGCTGCCCGCCTCAGCCAGCGGCGCGCTCGAGACTTTGCGACCGGCGGCGCAAAGACTGGGCCTGCACGCTGGCGATATCCTGCTAGAGGTCAATCATCAAAAGTATGTCGGTACCGCAATCCTCTCGGAAGCCTATGCGAAGGCTCGTCCGGGAGATCAGATCGAACTCAGGGTAAAGTCAGCTTCCGGAGAACACTCCGTGGTTCTTCCTGTGACTCAGGGAGCTCCGCCTCTGAGCCAGGTGATTTTCGATGTGCTGCTGAACATCGTGGCGCCGATCGGATGCGTGCTGCTGGGGTGCTGGGTCGTGCTGATCCAGCCACGGGAACGCTTGGCGTGGATTCTTCTCGGACTGATGTTCTGCTTCTCGCAGCTGTTTGGCTCGTTCAAGATTGAGAGCTGGGGTCCGGGATACCGGGACGTGGCCATGGCTTACCGCACAATTCTGGGAGTCGGATGGCCGATTTTCATGTTCCTGTTCGGTTTCTTTTTCCCCGAGCCGTTTCCGCTTTATGCACGGATGCCAGGTTGGCGAAAGTGGATCCCCGCACTCGCCATCGCTCCGGTTGTTACGGAGGTCGGGTACGTGACGGTGGTCTCGATCACCGAGATGACGGACTACGCGCGTGCTCAAGAGATGGTGCAGAGGTTCCATTTCTTCGACGTTCCGCTTCGGGTCTATCTTTTCTGTGTGGTCGGTTTTGGATTTTTCACCTCGATCTTCATGAAGTCGTCGATGGCGATTTCGCCAGACGCCAAGCGCCGACTGCGCTTGCTCTACTGGGGCGCGACGGTTGCGCTGGCTCCGCTGCTAGTGATTACTTTGTGGTCGCAGTACCGTGGGAAGTCCATGTATGACGTATTGCCCGACTGGGTGATTGCCGTGGGGCTGATCCTGACCACGATCTTTCCGCTGACCCTGGCTTACGTGATCGTAGTGCAGCGCGCGATGGATGTGCGGGTGGCAGTGCGGCAGGGACTGCAGTATGGCCTGGCGAAAAATGGCATCCTTGTTCTGCAAGGGATCGCAGCTGTGGTGGTGATTGTTACCGCCTTGCCGTTACTCACAAAAAGCGAAGGTAGGACGACAAAAATAATCGTGGCCGCGGTTGGGCTGCTTGCGATCTTTACGATTCGCCGTGGGGCCGACCGCTTGCGGACTTGGACGGACCGCAGATTCTTTCGCGAAGCCTACAACACAGAGCAGGTGCTCAGCGACTTGAGCGACCAGGTGCGCAGCATGATGGAGACGCGTCCACTCATTGAGATGGTGGCCGCACGAATTTCCGAAACCCTCCACGTTCCGCGGGTTGCCGTCCTGCTGGGCAAAGGCGGGTCTTTTAGTCCGGCATATGCATTGGGATACGGCTCCGCCCCTGACGTGGCGTTCGCGTCCAACGACGGCGCTTTGAGAGTTCTCGAAAAGCAGAGAGAGCCGGCGCGGGTGTATCTCGACGATCCCAATTCGTGGCTGTATCGTGAGCCGGAGGTCAGCGAAGAGGATCGCTCGAAGCTGTCGCAACTGCATAGCGAGCTGTTGTTGCCGTTAAGCACGCGGGACAAACTTCTCGGGTTCATCAGTTTGGGACCCAAACTCTCCGACGAACCCTACTCGGGCACTGACGTGCGCCTGTTGAAGTCGGTGGCGGCACAAACTGGCCTGGCGCTGGAAAACGCGCGGCTGATGTCGGCGATCGCCGATGAAGTCGCACACCGCGAACGTCTGAACGCCGAGGTGGATATCGCCCGCGAGGTGCAAGAGCGGCTTTTTCCGCAGACGCTGCCACCCATCGCGGGCATCGAGTACTCGGGTGCGTGCCGTCCTGCTCTGGGAGTCGGCGGCGATTATTACGACTTCCTTGCGTTGCCAGGTGGACACCTGGGAATCGCGATCGGCGATGTTTCCGGCAAAGGCATTGCTGCCGCGTTGATGATGGCCAGTCTGCAGGCGTCACTGCGTGGCGAGGCGACACGGGCCCCAGAGAATCTGGCCGCGCTGGTCGCCAACGTCAACCATTTAGTGTTTGAGGCTTCGGCGTCAAATCGCTACGCGACATTCTTCTATGCCCAGTACGATCCGGCGACGCGACGATTAACCTACGTGAATGCCGGACATAATCCGCCGATGCTTTTTCATCGCGATGGCGAGAAGTGGCAGATCACGCGTCTTGAGGCGGGAGGCACGGTGGTCGGTTTGCTCGAAACGTTTCCGTACGAGCAATCGGCCGTGACCATCGCGCCCGGCGACGTCTTCATTGCATTCACGGACGGCATCAGCGAAGCCATGAACGCGGCTGATGAGGAGTGGGGCGAAGAGCAATTGATCCAGACCGTGGAGCAATGCGGTGGGCTGGCTCCGCGCGAGATCATTGCTCGCGTCATGCGAGCCGCGGATGTATTCGTGGCCGGAGCCAAGCAACATGATGATATGACGCTCGTAGTGCTGTGCGCCAAATCTTGAAGGTTCGAGTCAACTGCCGGTGGTACTCGTTTCTCCCTTCCTGATATGCTTCTGGACGTTTAGGGAAAAATCATATGCGCCATCTGGTAGTTGCGTCCATTCTTCTGTTCGTTGTTTCGACATCCGCGGCGGGTCAAAGTGCACGTCATCCCTTCAGCTTCGACGAGGCAGCCACCCTCCACAGCGCGCACGCCGTCGCCGTTTCACCGGATGGCAAGAGCGTTCTCTATCGGGTGCGTTTCGGCGGCACCAAAGGCCCGGATAACACGGAGTGGCAGTTGATCGCAACTTCTGGGGGCGAGTCGCGCCACCTCGATGTTCCGGAGAAATTCGAGCCTAAGGGATTCACTCGCGACGGCGCTGCTCTCTATGGCATGTACGAGGTTAACAAGATGGCGCAGCTTGCCACGTTGCCGCTCGCGCCGGTGGGTACTCCTGCCGCGGCGGCGGCCACTCCTGTGCCGCTCACCGCCTTGCCGCGAGGCATTCATTCCGCCTTGATTTCCCCGGATGGCGCACACTACGCAATCCTGGCCGATCCGCGCCTTCCAGATCCCCTCGTGGATATACACACAGTGATCGAAGCTCAGCCGGCGAGCCTTTTTGTGATCACCGCCGATGGTTCAGGCGGCGCCTGGTGGTGTCCGGCATTGCGAGATGCGGCTGAGGCTGCCTGGTCGCACGACGGCGCTTCGGTCGCGCTTCTGTCGCAGACGCCGAAGATCGGCTTTCATTATGTCCGCTCGTTCATCGACGTTTGCAACGCCGCAGGTTCTCGGCACGTCGCCACCATTGACAACTCAGCCGCCGGGATTGGCTGGATCAACGGCGACCGGGACTTGGCTTTTCTGAGCACGACAACAGACGTACTGACGCCAGACCATGTCTGGACAGTGCCGGCGAATGGTGGAACCCCGATGGATCGTACGCCCAAGCTCGAAGGCAGCGCGATGCAGTTGTCGGTAGACGCCAACGGAAATGCCTGGGCGATTGTGGCGCGCGGCGTCAGATCGGAGGTGGATGCTTTTCAGAATAATTCGCTGATCCCCACCTACCAGTGGCCGGAAGGGACCATCGACGACGGCCCGGTCTCGCCGCAGATCGTTTCAGCACAGGGTTCTTCCGCAGCGCAGGTCCAAGCCTTCACGGTCGGCGATTCACAACACGCCTCCAACGTGGCCATCGCACCCGGCAATACGCTGCAGCGGGTCACTAACGAAGGCGAAGATCAACTGGCAAAGATTGCGTTGGGCGACGTCCGCGCTGTTCACTGGTCGAGCAAGGAAGGAATTGCACTTGAGGGCATTGTGACCTTTCCGGCGGATTACCATGCCGGGCGGAGCTACCCCTTTATGGTGCTGCCACACGGCGGACCGGAAGGGAATGACACGCTTCAGCTCGACAGCTTCACCCGTATATTTGCCGGCATGGGCTACATCGTTTTGCAGCCGCAATATCGCGGCTCAACCGGCTATGGCACTGATTTCCTGAATGCCATCTACCAGCATTTTGGAGATCGCGCCTATCGCGACGTAGATAGCGCTACCGACTATGCCATCGCACAGGGCTGGGCTGATCCAAATCGGCTGACAATGTTCGGCTGGAGTGCGGGCGGATTTATGACCTCATGGACGGTTACTCAAACGAGTCGCTACAAAGCCGCCATCGAAGGCGCAGGTATTACTGACTGGCTCAGCTTCATGTGGACCAGCGACCTGCAGCAGATCGACTATGATGCTCGCTGGCCCGACAAAGATCCCAATGCGTTTCTGATGTTCTCCGCAGTCATGCATGCGGAGAGCGTGACCACACCGTTGCTCATCCTGCATGGCGCAGCCGACGAGCGTGTCCCAACCTATCAGGGGCGAGAATTGTATGAGGTGCTGGCCGCGCGCGGCAAGACTACGCGCATGGTGACGTACCCTGGCTCGCCACACTTTCCTACAGTGTGGGAGCAACGCCAGGATGTGTTTCGTGAAATCGCCGCATGGCTGGCGCGATATAACCCCTGAAAGGTGGCAATCAGCACCAGAAATGAGCAGTAATGTCTTCCTCTTCCAGCAGAAAACACGCGAGTACTGGCACGGCCAGTGATCAGCCCGAGATTCCCGAGCCTTCGTTCGGCGAGCGAGCACGAACTTTGGTATACGTGGAACGCATCGGAAGCCTCTCGACTCTGTCGCGAAAACAACCGGGATTTCCGTTTGGATCGGTGATGCCTTACGGCTTGGACGATCAAGGTCGTCCCGTTTCCCTCATCAGCACCATGGCCATGCACACGCAAAATCTGCAGGCGGACCCGCGTGCCAGTTTGCTCGTGACCCAGAACGATGCCGCCGCTGATCCGCTCGGAGCGTCCCGGGTCACGCTGGTTGGAAATGTTCTGGTGATACCGCAACCAGAAGTGGCCGCGGCCCGCGAACTCTACCTGGCGCGTTATGCCAATAGCAAGTACTGGGTGGATTTTGAAGATTTTTCTTTTTACCGCATGGACCTCGTGGACGTGTATTACGTGGGCGGCTTTGGGGTGATGGGGTGGGTGTCTGCCTCGGAATATCTGCGCAGCCAACCGGACCCTCTTGCCGATGTAATGGCTGAAATCATTCAGCACATGAATGCCGACCACAAGGATGCGCTGGTTCTGCTTGCCCGGAAATTTGCGCGCATTGAATCGCAGGAAGCAACTATGACCGCGGTTGACCGTCTCGGCTTCCATGTACGCCTGAAAACGCAAGAGGGAATGCGGGGCGCTCGCATGGCGTTTCCGCGAACCGTGAGCAACGCGGCAGAAACCAGAAAAGTTCTGGTCGAGATGGTGCAACAAGCGCGCTCGGAAGTGTGATGCCGCTAGCCCATAGGAGCCATTCCCAGGTGCTGGCCCGCAAGATAGTGTGGAGATGAGCAGACTTCGGGGGAGGGCTGTTCAACGGGCGTCTCGCGACTCTGAAATCGAGTCTGGGGCGCCTTTGTTTTTTCCCATCCGCACCGTAAGCCAACCCCATCTGCGACTCACGTCACTTTGTTCGCGCAAACTCTCCATCGATAACGACAATGCATGCGCCGTGCAACGCCATGATGGGCGCCGATCCCAGTGGACAACTTGCGGACGCGGAGGGAGTATCATGCGAATGACTAAACAGGAGTAATGAAAACGGGGTCAAGCAATGCCTGAATCCATTGACTGGCCGTCGGTGGTGCCGCCGAATCCACCTCGCCGCCGCCGACGCTTTCTTCTCATTTTCGCCGTCGTTGCCGCCATCTTCCTCGGCGCCCGCACCGCGCTGTCGTATTACGTGGACGTGCTCTGGTTCGGGTCGCTCGGCTACGGGAGCGTGTTCTGGAAAACCTTGGGCCTGCAATGGGGAATCTTCGCCGCTTTCGCGGCGGCCACATTCCTGATTCTGTACGGATCGTTCCTCGCCCTGAAGCGGGCTCATCTTCCTGATTTGCCGAGTGGCCACACGATTTTCATCGGTGGACAACCCTTGAAGTTGCCGGTTGAGCCGGTGCTGCGCCTCATCGCCCTCGGCATTTCGCTTGTCATCGCCGCGGGCACGGGCGCCAGCATGATGGTGGAGTGGCCCGCGCTCGCGCTCTTCTGGTATGCACCCCGCGCAACTGGTGGCGTCGTCCTTGATCCGATTTTCGGTAAGCCGCTGAATTTCTTTTTGTTCGCCCTGCCCGCGTGGCAACTCATCACCGGCTGGCTGCTTACGCTCGCCATCCTCACCTGTGTGCTCGCCGGTTTTTTTGTCCTCATTACCGGTGGAAGCCGTGTGCTGGCCGGTCGTCTCAGCCGCTCCGTGACACTCCCCTGGCGCGGGTTCTCCATCGCGTTCGCGTTTTTGTTGTTGATCGTCGCCATGCGCGTGTATATGAGCCGGTTCGAGCTATTGCTTGAGGATCACACGATCTTCGGAGGTGTGACTTACACCGACGCGCACGTCATGCTCGTGGGGTTGCTCGTTGTCTGCGCGGCGCTGGTTCTCGGCGCCGCGATCGCAATCGTCAACGCCGTGCGGATGCCACGCGGGCGCTGGTTGGTGGCGGCAATTCTTCCGGCCGCGGTGTGCTATATCGTCCTGCAAGGAGTTTCCTGGTACGTCAGCAGCTTTATCGTGAAGCCGAACGAGCTGGTTCGCGAGAAGCCGTACATTGTCTACAACACTGACTTGACACGGCAGGCCTACGGCTTGAACCGCGTCACCCAGCGCGAATTTCCGGCGGAGACCACCGTTGACGCGGCCGACCCGGCGAACAATCAAGCTACTTTGCAGAACATTCGGCTCTGGGACTGGCGCGCACTACAGGACACGCTGCGTCAGATTCAGGAAATCCGCACCTACTACGACTTTCCCGACATCGACATCGATCGATATGACATTGACGGCACAACTCGCGAAGTAATGCTCGCCGCGCGTGAGCTGAATGTCGACAAGCTCCCTGAGAGCAGTCGCAACTGGATCAACGACAAGCTGATTTACACCCACGGCTATGGCATCACGATGAACCCGGTCAACGGATTCACGCCGGAAGGGCTGCCCACGTTGATGTTGAGCAATATGCCCGTCCAGAGCACAGTGCGCGGCCTGAGCGTGACGCGCCCGGAGATTTATTTCGGCGAGATGACCAATACCGACGTCTACGTGAAGACTCGGCAGAAGGAATTCAACTACCCGCAAGGCGCGAGCAACAGCCTCACGTCGTACGAGGGCACGGGCGGCATCGTGCTCGGCGGTTTTCTGCGCCGGATCATTATCGCGCTCGATCGTGACGACCTCGCAAAGCTGCCGTTCAGCGATGATGTGACCCCGGATAGCCGGCTGCTGATGCGCCGCAACCTGCGCGATCGCGTAGCCGCGCTCGCGCCGTTTCTCACTTTCGAATCGGATCCATACATAGTGCTTGGCGACGATGGCCGCCTCTCGTGGATGATGGATGCATTCACGGTCTCCGACAGCTATCCCTACTCGACTCATTACCGTCTCGGCAACGATCTGATTAACTACATGCGGAACAGCGTAAAGGTCGTGATCGACGCCTACGATGGTACGACCACGTTCTACGTGTTTGATACGGAAGATCCGATCATTGCAGCCTACCGTCGGATTTTCCCGAGCCTGTTCAAGGATGCTTCCATGATGCCGGCCGGACTGCGCAAGCACGTGCGCTATCCCGAGTTGTTGCTCAAACTGCAGGCGGAAGTTTATGGGCTGTATCACATGACCGACCCGGAAGCGTTTTACAACCGGGAGGATCTGTGGACCGTCGCGACCGAAGTAGGCATGGGCGAGGGGGGCGCGCAAACCACCCAGGCGATGCAGCCGAACTTCGTCCTCATGAAACTGCCTGGCGAAACCGGCGAGGAGTTCGCGGAGATTTTGCCGTTCACGCCCTCCAATCGGAATAATCTAATCGGCTGGATTGCCGGGCGCAGCGACGGCGCACAATACGGCACGTCGGTCGTTTATAACTTTCCCAAAACCAAGTTAGTCGATGGCCCCTTGCAAATCGAAGCGCGAATCGATCAGAACGCGGAACTTTCTGGACAACTGACATTGTGGAATCAGCAAGGCTCACACGTGCGTCGAGGAGCGCTGCTCGTGATTCCGACTGGGCGCGCGCTGTTATATGCCGAGCCGATCTACCTGCAGGCCGAGCGGAGTCCGATGCCGGAGTTGCGTCTGGTGGTGCTTGCGCTGCAAGACAAGCTGGCGTACGGACCAACCTTCGAGTCAGCGATGGCGGCACTTTTTGGCGGCGCGTCTTCGTCCCTTAGCGCCCCATCAGCGAACGCCTCATCGGCGACAGCCGGGACCGCTCCCGCCGAGGCGGCGCGAGGCGTGCCGGCATCGGCCGCTTCGCCGCAGTCCGGAAGTGACCTCAATGCGCTCATCGCGGAAGCTGCCAAAGATCTTGCCGACTACCAGCGACTGACGGCGGAAGGCAAGCTTGGCGAAGCTGGACAGAAGTTGGAAGCGCTGAAGCGCACGCTCGAGAAGCTGAACGCGGGCAAGAGATAACCTCGGTGGGTAGTGGCTCAGTTTGAAAAAGCGGGATTATGCAATCACCCTTGGACGATAGAAGAACTGATTGAGATGGGAAACGCTGCGATGCCGAAACCGGCGAAGCGCGGCCCCTATCAAAGGAAAATTTCAAACTGAGCCACTACCCCTCGGTGCAGTGACTGCTTAGTTCAGCGCATATCTGCTACTCTGCTTTGGGACTTTTTTCGAGGGAGACCGATCCATGCGATGCCATAGCTTTTTCAGGGTTCGATGTGCGCTATTTCTCTGTTTTCTTTTGCCCCTCTCCGTTTTTGCGGCCGACAAGAACAAGGAGAAGGCAGCTGAAGCGGACAAGCCATCGTACGAACTTCCGCAGCCGGCAAAAGAGAGCATCGACCTCACCATGTACCAGCGCATTCGCGACGAGGGCCTGACCCATTCGCATGTGATGGACTACGCCTCCGCTCTGATGGATGGCATTGGCCAGCGCCTTACCGGTTCGCCCAACGTACGCCGTGCCAACGAGTGGACGCGCGATCAGTTGACGGCAATGGGTTGCAGCAACGCCCATCTCGAAGACTGGGGCGAGTTTGGTATCGGGTGGCAGCAACTCAATACGTGGGTGCGAATGACTTCGCCGGACACGGCTGTATTCATTGCCCAGGCCGCACCCTGGTCGCCTTCTACCAACGGCGCAGTCAGTGGCCAAGCCCTTTGGATGGACATCAAGGACGAGAAAGATCTCGACAAATACCAAGGCAAACTGGCCGGCAAGATCGTTCTGCTGGGAGACATGCGTGATGTAAACCCGGTGGACAAGCCGCTGTTCACCCGCATGGACGACAAGGATCTTGCCAAGCTTGCCGAGTTCCCATTGGAAAAGCAAAAGGCTTACTCGGACAGGTTGCAGGAATATGTGAAGCGGGCGGCACTGCTGAATAAAGCGGGAAAGCTTCTGGTGTCGGAGCATGCTCTGGCGGTTATTCTTCCCAGCCGCGATGGGCGCGACAGTGGTGGTTCCGGAGGCACGATCTTCGACGACGGCGGCCTCAGTAGATCCGCCTACAAGCGTGATCAGGCTAATCCCTTGCCCGTAGTGGTGACGGCGATCGAGAACTATGGACGCGTTTATCGTCTGCTCAAAGCTAACGTACCCGTCAGCATCGAAATGAATGTCGATGTGAAGTACTTCGATGACCATGAGCATGGCTTCGATACCATTGCTGAAATTCCCGGCACCGATCCCAAGTTGAAAAATGAAGTGGTAATGGTGGGTGGCCATCTCGACTCGTGGGCGGCGGCGACCGGCGCGACCGACAATGGTGCCGGAACCGTGGTGGCCATGGAGGTAATGCGGATTTTGAACACGTTGCAAGTCAAACCGCGGCGCACCATCCGCATTGGCCTCTGGACGGGTGAAGAGCAGGGGCTGTTTGGTTCCAGAGGCTACGTGAAGCAGCATTTCGGATACGTGCCGCTCTCGACCGCTCCCGATCAAATGCAAAGGCCCGAGTTTATGCGTAAGCCCGCCGGTCCCATCGTAATTAAGCCGGAGCAGTCGGAAATTTCCGGCTACTTCAACCTGGACAACGGTACCGGCAAAATCCTGGGGATTTATTTGCAGGAGAACAACGCGATCGGCCCAATTTTTTCGCAATGGATGGAGCCGCTGAAAGATCTGGGCGTCACGACTATCACGGCGCGCAACACGGGGGGCACAGACCACCAATCGTTCGATGCTGTCGGGATCCCCGGCTTCCAGTTTATTCAGGACCACCTTGACTACGAAACGCGCACCCATCATTCCAACATGGACACGTACGAGCGTCTGCAACCCGGCGATTTGGCGCAGGCGGCAACCGTCGAGGCAATCTTCGTGTACAACACTGCCATGCGCGATCAGATGCTGCCACGCAAGCCACTACCGCATCCCGAACTCGAAGAGCAGCGTTCGGCTCCGCTCAAGGTGATGCCGGGAGCGGTGGAACCCGCCGAAGAACCCAAAGAAAATAAATAGCGGCGCCTTTTGGAGAACGCTGATGATGCGGAGAATAGCGGCGCTTACTTTTGTCGTGGCGACAGCTGTAGGTAGCATGGCCCAGATGCAAACAATCGCCGCCAAGACCGTGGCGTTGCAGTGCGGAAATCTCTTTGATGGGCGCGGGGATTCACTGCGAAAGAACGTGGTGATTGTGGTGGACGACGGGAAGATCAAGGACATCGCAACGACCGTACCCGCGGGAGCGGAGGTGATTGATCTTTCGCGCTCCACCTGCCTGCCCGGCCTGATGGATACACACACGCACATTCTGCTGCAGGGAGACATCACGGCAGCGGATTATGACGAGCAGCTGTTGAAGCAGTCGCCGGAGTATCGGACGATTCTCGCGACCGTGAATGCGCGCCGCGCGCTGGAATATGGGTTTACTTCGATCCGCGACCTAGAGACCGAGGGCGCCGGGTATGCCGATGTCGACGTCAAGAAAGCGATCAACAACGGGATTATTCCCGGCCCACGGATGCAGGTGGCGACGCGGGCGATGGATGTCACGGGAGCGTATCCGCTGCAGGGTTACGCGCCGAACGTTGCGGTGCCGCATGGCGTGCAGATAGTCGACGGCGCCGAGAATGCGCGGCAGGCGGTGCGCGAGCAGATCAGTCACGGGGCAGATTGGATCAAAGTGTATAGCGATCGCTCGTACTGGGTGCGTGACGACGGGGTGCTCGACGACATTCCGACCTTCACAATGGACGAATTGCGAGCCATTGTGGACGAGGCGCATCGCGAGCGGCATAAGGTGGCGTCGCACGCGATGGCTCTGAATGGAGTGCATAATTCGGTCGAAGCGGGAGTGGATTCGATCGAACATGGTAACTACATCACCGACGCGGACTTGAAAACCATGGCGGCGCGTGGGATTTTTTATGTGCCGACGATCTACGTCGGCGAATACGTGGCGCAGGGACGGGCCGCGACCGGAGCGCCAGTATGGCTGAAGATGATCGCCATTCATGAAGATACGTTCCGGCGCGCGATGCAGGCGGGCGTGAAGATTGCCTTTGGAACCGACGCGGGCGGATTTGATTGGAAGATCAATCCAGCAAAGGAATTTTCGTCGATGGTGAAATTTGGCATGACGCCAGCCCAGGCCATCCGTGCTGCAACGTCAACCGCCGCGGAGTTACTAGGAACGCAAAATGATTTGGGAACGATTGCGGCAGGGAAACAGGCGGACATTGTGGCCGTACCGGGGGATCCACTGACAGATGTTTCCCTGATGGAGAAAGTCGAGTTCGTAATGAAAGCCGGGGTGGTCTACAAAAGACCTTAACCGCTCGAGCGGGATCGAGTTGATGGTACTCAAAATTTTCGGAACGCCCAGAACAGGAAACCGGACAGCATCATCGAAGCCGGCAGCGTCAGAACCCATGCCATCGCCAGGTTACGTACAGTAGACCATTGCAGGCCAGAATGGTTCGCCGCCATCGTGCCCGCCACGCCCGACGACAGTACATGCGTAGTACTCACCGGTAGCCCATACCAGTCCGCCAGGCCGATCGTGAACATGGCCACGATCTCTGCCGACGCTCCCTGGCCATAGGTGAGGTGGTCCTTGCCGATCTTCTCTCCTACCGTAACCACGATCCGCTTCCATCCGATCATCGTGCCCATTCCCAGCGCCATAGCCACCGCGACCTTTACCCAAGTCGGAATAAATCGAGTGGATGCGTCCACATGTTTCTTGTAATTGTCGAGGCCCTTCCAATCGTTGTCGCTGATTGCCGGACTCGCCGGCTGATGGTTCTTCTTCATCAGCCGCAGCGCTTCACTAGCCACATACATGTCGTTGCGGAAGTTTCGTACTCGATCATTCGGAACCCTCGCCAATTCTCCGAACAGCACCGTCTCGTTGCCGATGTCGCTGACCAGTTGGCGCAAGGCCAGCATCGTATTGGGCGTAAATTGCTTGGTGCGAATGTAGTCGGTTACTTCTTCGCGGGCATCGCTGATCACCGCGTTCGGGCTGACATAATTCGATAAAATCCCGGCCGCCTGCTGCGAAACCGCAATAAAATCGTCCGAGTCTTTGCGGGTGAGCGCATGGTTCAACGCATAGGCCGTAGGCACCGTCCCGACCAGGATCAGCATGATTAACCCCATGCCCTTCTGGCCGTCGTTCGAGCCATGCGCGAAACTCACTCCCGTGCAGGTCAGCACCAGCAGCGCGCGAATCCAGAACGGCGGTGGCTCTGTCCCTACCGGAGCTTCATACAGCGCCTTGTTCTTGATCACTACCTTCATCAGCCACAGCAGGAGAAACGCGCCCACGAAGCCCACGATGGGCGATAACAAGAGCGACTTCCCGATGTTGGTGGCTTGACCCCAATCCACGCCACTGGTGCCGGTTTTCGGAGACATCAACTGATTCGCGATACCCACTCCAATGATCGATCCGATCATGGTGTGCGAACTGGAGGCAGGCAACCCGAAATACCACGTGCCAAGATTCCAGATAATGGCCGCCACGAGCAACGCGAAAACCATGGCAAACCCAGCCTTACTCCCGACCTGTAGAATCAGTTCGACTGGCAGCAACGAAACGATTCCAAAAGCCACCAACCCGCTCGAAAGTAAAACGCCCAGGAAATTCCAGAAGCCCGACCACACCACCGCAACATGCGGCTCCAGGGAGTGGGTGTAGATCACGGTCGCCACGGCGTTAGCCGTGTCGTGAAAACCGTTCACAAACTCGAACCCCAGAGCCACCAGCAGCGCGATGCCCAACAGAACGTAAGGCATGATCGATCCGCTATGGACGACGGAGAGATCGGAGAGCAGGTGGTAAGCGGAGTAAATGACCCCAATCACAAGGACGATGCCGAAGCCCACCATCCCGATCATTCCCGGGCCTCTTTTCAGCTTTTCATGGATCGCAGCCGCCGGCTGGGCCACAGTTAACAATCCCCTCTGTTCGCCATAAGCTTCAGGATTCGGTGCTGTGGCCATATTCAGTCTCCTCGGTTCGCAATAAATCTCGGGATTTGGTGCCCCCAAAGCGCACCCCAAACGAACCGGAATCATACGGAAGATTTGTTAAGACAGTGTTAACGCTTCTCGCCTCGGCGCTGTCTGAGTGTTGAAGACACTATCTGTCGCAAGCGCGGCAGTCACCCATTCGGATTCAATGCGATGCATCGATCGCGGCTAGATGCCATAGTTCACGCCACGAAGCGCATCTTTGTAGGCCTCGCGCGCCGCCGTGACCTTGGCGTGTGCGTCGTGCTCTTTGAAGTGAGCTTCATCCCACGTTTCCATGGCAATCATCGAATGGTCAGGAGTGGCTAATGCTTCTTCGGCGCGAATGGCGTCAACCCATTCATCGACAGCTCGTTTGTAGGCAACGCGCAATTGATCAAAATCGGCTTGGCTCATAACCAGCGGAGGTTAATCCGATGCCGAAGCCCGGTCAATCGGTTAGGGGGAATTTAACGAAAAATTAACGTATGCGCCGCTGCCGTTGCGTGCGCGAAAGATCGCCGATCGTTCAAATCATCGAAATAGAACTTGTTGAGGCGTCGAAATTTGCGAATCCCGGTATTATTTCTGGTAATCCAACGGTTTAAACGTAGCCAGGCGGAATCCACGGTACATTCTTCGCGCAACCACTTGCAGCGCGACTGCACCGGATACGAGGAGACCCAGCATGACAGAGAGGGCAGATTCCAAGGCGATTGAGGGCGTGCCGAAGAATGTTTCTCGGCGCAACTTCATCAAAGGGGTAATCACCAGCGGCGTGGCAGTTTCCTCCGCCGGCTATCTGTTTCGCGCCTCGTCTCTTCTCGAGAGCCAGCAGTTGCCGCCCGGCGTGGGTGAGCGGCTTATTACGCTCAACGTGAACGGCCAGCAACGGCGAGTTGACGTTATGAAGCAAGAAACATTGGCGTCGACGCTCCGTTACAAGTTGGGACTCACCGGCACCAAACTGGGATGCGACCGTGCCGAGTGCGGATCCTGCACCGTATTGATCGACGATATTCCGCACTACTCGTGTTCAGTGCTCACGCACACGGTGCGTGGCCGGAAAGTTCAGACTATCGAGGGACTGGCCAGCGCCGACGGGACGTTGCATCCGGTACAGCAGGGGGTCATCGACGAACAGGGATTTCAGTGCGCGTTCTGCATGTCCGGCTTCATTATGACCGCGGTTGGATACCTGAAAACAAATCCCAATCCCACCCGCCAGGAAATGGCGCAGGGTGTCTCGGGATGTCTGTGCCGCTGCCAGGACTACGACAAGATTCTTACCGCGTTAATGCGGGGTGCCGAAAACATGCGGAGGTCGAACCTTGCATAACGCACCGGTTAAACAGAACCCTGCCGAGACCGCCAACCCTAATAGCACCGAGCGTGAGTACGGAGTGGGCTACAAGCTGATTGGCAAGAACTATACGACTCCGGATTTGTATGCGAAGGTCACCGGCCAGGCGAAATATGCCGAAGACTTTCGCGCGGAGGGCATGCTGTTTTGCAAGTTGCTGCTCAGTCCCATGCCGCATGCTCGAGTGAAGCGGATCGATGCGGATGCAGCGCTCAAAATGCCGGGCGTAAAAGCAATTCTTACAGCCAACGATCTTCCCGCTCCAGCCGATACTCTTACCGACAATGGCACCGTAATCAAGGCCAGCAAGTGGGGGGAGCGCGGGCTCACTATGGAGCCGGCGTATCAGGGTGAACCAATCCTTGCGGTGGCTGCGGTCGACGAACTCACCGCTGCGGAAGCCATCGAGAAAATTCAACTTGACTTGGAACCGCTTCCATTCGTGATCGATCCGCTTGATACCCTGCGGTCGGGTGGCCCGAACCCGCGAACGGACGGCAATGTGTGGATAAGGCCTGCTTCGCCGCAAGGTCCCGGCACACCCGAAGTCAAGGAACTCAAATGGACAAAGGCCGATTTCAACGAGTTGGAGCACGGCCGTCTTCCGATGGGCAAGGCGCCCGACGAATGGTCGTTCGGCGATCTCGATTCCGGTTTCAAGAATGCAGCGCTTGTTCTCGACGAGACGTTCGTAACGCCCGACACCAGCCATCAAACGCTCGAGACTCGCAGTGCGATGGCTTACTGGCAGAACGGCAAAGTCTACATTTACACCGGCACGCAGAGCACTGCGCAAACGCTGCCCGCAATTGCGCGATGGTTGAATATTGACGCCGACAAAATTGTTTTCATCAGCGAATACACCGGAGGCGGGTTTGGCAGCAAGATCACTGGCGGCGTGACGATGATCATCCCCGCGCTCCTCGCAAAAAAACTAAACGCTCCGGTGATGATGCGGATCAGCCGCGAGGAAGAGACTTTTATCGGTCGCGCGCGTCCCGGTTTTCAAGGGCGGATGAAAGTCGGCTTCTCGAAAGAGGGACGAATCACTGCTCTTGACATGTTCGTGATTTGCGACAACGGTCCCTACGATGCCGTGGGAGATGCTCCGTCCTCGGGTCGCATCGTTTCTCTCTTGTACCAGCCGCAAGCTATGCGCTGGCGCGGGGTGACGGTGCTGACGAATACGCCGCCGCGCAGTGCGCAAAGTTCGCCGGGCGGGCTGCAGGGGATAGTCATCATCGAGCCAATCATCTCGAAAGCCGCCCGCAAACTCGGGATTGACCAGGTAGCGATCCGCCGCATCAACTGTCCAGAGGGCAAAGCACCGTTCGGACCGCTTCAGCAAGGAAAAATGCAACATGCCACCAGTGCGTTTTTGAAAGAAGCGCTTGACCGTGGCGCGGAGCAATTCAAATGGAGCGAGCGGGTGGCTCGCACTCCCAAAAGAATGGGCACGAAAGTTCGCGGCGTGGGTGTGTCGCTGAGTTGTTACGTTGGCGGCACCATCGGATTCGACGGGCTTCTGGTCATCACGCCGGATGGCCGCGTCACTTTCCAGTCTGGCATCGGCAACCTCGGTACGGAGTCGGTGATTGACGTTCATCGCGCAGGGGCGGAAGTTCTCGGCGTGCCCTGGGAGAAGTGTGAAATCGTGTGGGGAAATACGACGAAGAATCTTCCTTTCACGTGTGTATCCGGCGGGAGCCAGACCACGCACGCGATGACGCGGGCCGCGTATGCGACCGCGATGGACGCCAAGAAGAAGCTTCAGGAGATCGCGGCCAAGAAACTTGGCGGCAAGCCGGAACAGTACGAGGTTGCGAACGAGCGCGTCTTCCGCAAGGGTGGCGGGGCGGGTATGACATTGGCGCAGGCTGCGAAACACGCGATCGAACTGGGCGGCGTCTACGATGGTCACGAACCGCCCGCCGACGTCCACAAATTGACCAAGGCGTCGATGGCGGCACTGGCGGGCCAGGGATTGGTGGCAGCGGCCAAGGATAATTACCCACGCGACGGCTCAACATTTTCCTACGTAGCTAGTTTCGCAGAAGTGGAAGTCGACGTGGAGACGGGCAAGTATCACATCGTGGATTTCCTTGCCTCTGGCGATGTTGGGACAGTGATTCATCCGCGAGCTCTAGGAGGCCAGATGCTTGGTCGCTCTACGCTGGGCATCGGTCATGCGATCGGCCAGAAATGGGTGTTCGATCCGCACTACGGTCAGATGGTTTCCAAGCGGTTCCACCACAGCAAACCACCGACGATTCTCGATGTACCCGTTGACATGCAATGGACGGCTTTGGACATTCCGGACCCGGAGACTCCCGTAGGCGCTCGCGGTGTGGGCGAGCCACCCGTTGCAGGCGGGTGCGGCGCCATCTTGAATGCTTTGTCGGATGCGCTCGGGGATCAGATTTTTCAGCGCGCGCCAGTGAATGCCGACACGATTCTAACGTCGCTCGAAGCCGGCCGTCCGATGCAGCATCCGCTGATGGCACACATTTGATGGAGATTTGAAGGAGAGTTATGGCAGTAATACGAGACGTAATGCCGGCTTTCGAGCTCTATCAGCCAAGTTCCGTTGCCGATGCACAGGAGCTTTTGGCGCAGCACGGACCTGACGCCTGGGTGCTAGCGGGAGGCCTCGACAGTTTCGACTGGCTCAAGGATCGTATCCGGAAGCCCAAGGTTGTAGTTGAGCTCAGTGGAATCGGAGAACTGCGCGGAGTTCGCACCGCCGCCGATGGGATCGAGATCGGCGCGATGACCACGCTTACTGAGGTGGTAAATCATCCGCTCATCACACAGAAGTATGGACTACTGGCGCAAGCCGCAGAAGTAGTGGCATCGCCGCAAATCAGGAACCAGGGAACGATCGGCGGCAATGTTTCGCAGGACACGCGCTGCTGGTATTACCGCGCGGGTTGGCCGTGCTACCGCGCCGGCGGCAACATCTGTTATGCCGATACTCCCGAAGGCCGCAACCGCGAGCATGCGATTCTGCACGCGGAGCGCTGTGTCGCGGTCAATCCCTCCGATACAGCTCCCGCCCTGATTGCACTCGACGCTAAGTTCGTCATCCGCACGCGCAAGGGTGAGCGTGTCGTGGATGCAGAGGATTACTTCATCGGTCCGGACATCGACATTACACGATTGCACATCCTGCAGCCCGGAGATCTGTTAACGGCCATTCGGATTCCTGCCGCGTGGGCGGGCGCACAATTTTATTTTGAGAAGATTCGCGACCGGAATGTTTGGGATTTTCCACTTATGAACGTGGCCTCAGCCATGGTGACATCGGGAGACACGGTTGAGCGCATCCGCATCGCTGTGAATGGCGCTGCCGCTCGTCCGCTGCGACTAAAGGCGGTCGAAGACGCGGTTCGGGGTAAGCCGCGGAGTGCGGCGACAGGTGAGATTGCGGGAAGGCTGGCTGTCCAAGGAGCGGTCCCATTGCAGTTCAATGCCTACAAGATCCCCCTGATGAGAAATCTCGTAAAACGCGCCATTGGCGGCGTGGAGGAGGCCAGATGGGCTTCTTAGAGTGGGCTACGAGTCCGTGGGGACAGAGTGTTCCGATCCATATTGCCTGGTTCCTGATTTGGGTTGCGGCGATCGCGGGTCTGCTCTTCCTGATCGTTCATGCCACCTGGCTGAGATATTTCGCCGGGAAAAAAGAGTTTGTGAGCGATGCTTCGCCGGAAATTGTTGCGCGAATCCCCAAGCACGTGCCCAGGCATTCGCTGGTGGCGCGAGCGTTTCACTGGATCATGGCCGCGTCGATGCTTACGCTGTTGTTTACCGCTTTCCTTCCGAAGGTGGGCGTTCAGTTCAATTGGGTGACGTATCACTGGATTGCCGGTGCCGTATTGACCGTTGCCATTCTTTTCCACGTCATTCATGCATCGTTCTGGCTGGATTTTTGGTCGATCTGGCCCGACAGAATCGATGTGGAGGATGCGTGGAAAAGAGTGCGCCGGTTTTTCGGAATGCCGGCGCCGCCGCCGCGGAAGTTCGCCAAGTATCCGCTCGAGAACAAGCTGTTTCACGGTGTCATTATCCTGTGTGGTCTCTCGGTAATCTTTACCGGCGTCTTCATGATGTTTCGCGTTCGCA
>JBEKLO010000061.1:0-24804 GCA_050010155.1 Terriglobales bacterium | reverse complement strand
ACGGTCTCGGTCTTCAGGTGGTCCTGAATGAGGAACATCATGGCTAGTGCAAAGCTGAGCGCGCAGGCGGCATAGGCCAACATGGCCAGCGTGACGTGCACGTGCAGCCAGGTCGACTGCAGCGCGGGAACCAGGGGATGCACTTCGGTCCGCAGCAATTGCATGAGCACCACGCCCACGATCGCCACCGGCATCGTGACCGTGCCGATTACTTTCACGCCGTATTTTTTTTCGGCGACCAAAGTGAGCACGGCCAGCGTCCACACGAAACTGAGCAGCATTTCGTAGACACTCGAAAACGGCGCGTGTCCGGATTCATACCAGCGATGCGCAATGGCGGCGGTATTCGCGGCCAGGCCAAGACACGTCGAGTAGGATGCGAACCTCAAGTAGGACGGCGTGCCGGTGACTCCAAAGCCCAGGTAAAGCGCGCCGGCGCCGGCATAGAAAATCAAAGTGGCAAAGAGCAGGTTCGACTCATTCAAGATATTGCCGCTCTTGACCACGTTCAAAAATGCCATGAACAGCAGGAACGCAACGGCCAATCCGACCAGCACGATTAGGGTCGTGCCCGTTGCCGGTTGCTGCTGCTCTACTTTTGCTTGTGCCATGTACACCCTCCCATTCACATCGTGGCCATCTACACCCAGCGACGGCCAGTGCGGTTAATGATCTCGTTTAGTCGTGATCTCTCTTATTTAGTGACCCGTTCCGTTACGGGCTCGGTCGCGCTCCCCGCGACGCTGGCGGCCTGCGCGGTCCGAGAGGTCCTGGGAACATCTTTCAATTCCTTTTCCACCGATGCTACGAGATCGTTGAAACGTTCCTCGAATGCATCGCGATTACGGTTCGCCGTTCCGCCGATCCAGAGCGACCACTTGTCCGTTTCGGGATCGCGCACGGGAACCACCCAAAATCGCATGTGGATTACGTAGAACACGAATGCCAGTCCGATGCCCATCAGCACCACGCCGGACCAGACTCCCCACTGTCCGGGCTCGTGCGAAACCTGCAAGCCTGTGAAGTGGCCCATCTTCAGATCGACCGGCTGGAATTGGTAGGGCGCCTTCGAATTGTCTGCGACATCGTCCATCTGCGGGAGCCACACGTCGAAATCTTTCCCGGCACTTTTTGACGTCACCACCAGGTGGGCTGCCGGATTTTCCAAGTAGTTCGACTTCTTGTAGACCTGCCCGTCACGGACCGCGAAGTCGGGGAAAAACTCAGCGAAACGCACTGTGGTATCAGCGTCGAGGGTGGCGGTATCGTTCAACGCGAATCCAATTTCCTGCTTCGCGCCAGAGCCTTTGCTCGGTGTCGCAACCAGACTGAACTTCTCGACTTTGCCACTAGAACCGTAGCCCGACTGGTAGAACCGGACACCGTTGTAGAGCAGCGGATCATTCACAACAATTTCTTTTTTCTTTATGTCCTGACCGTCTTTCACCACAACCAGCTTCGACCACCACTTCTTCGGCGTACCGTCCTGGTAGTTTTCCTGTCCTGCCTCATCGCAGCGAATGGCAAAGGGGAGGTTGCGCGTGCTGCCGTCGTGCAATTCGATCGAGCTTAAGGTCTGTCCCTCGTTCAGGCTGAGATAGCCGCTCCAGCCCCAAACGCCGTCGATGATCGTGCCCAGGAAAATGAGCAGCAGACTGGCATGAACGATGTAAACCGCGAGCTCAGAGATGCGGTGCCGCTCGGCGAATATTCCAAAATGATCTTCGCGCACCACGCGCTCGGGTTTGAGGCCCATGCTATGCAGCGCTCGCTCCGCCGCCACTAGTCCGGATTCTTCGTCGGCGATGGGCAGTGATTTCTGCGGATGCAAGGCGCGACGGAAGCTTTGGTCAGGATATTTGTACGGACGCGAGAAGTAGCGCCACGCATTCGGGAAGCGATCGATGGACGCGGCCACGATGCAGAGGCTGACCAAGAGCAACAACCCGAGGAACCACCACGCGTGAAATACGTTGGTCAACCCGAGCGCGTCCAAAATCCGAAGCGCTTGCGGAGAGTAGGCGTGTTGCATCTCGTCGGCTTCGGTCGCCGGACGCTGAAGTACGACGGTACCGGTCGCCGCGAGTATCACGACGAGGATCAAAAGAACGACGCCGGTCTGGATTGAAGCAATAGTGCGCCACGCCTTGTGGATAACTGTATGAAAATCTAGGGCCATGTCTTCCCCCACTCCCCACGCTTAAATGCAAGTACCGCGCCACACGAGCTGTGAGCCGCAAACAACACATTAAACGTCGGTTAGCTGAGAAGGGCACAATGGTCGCACACCCCGATTTGGGCTAATTCGCGCATTCCAACCCAGTTCGGCGGGGATTTCACACATCACATTGGGTTGGTGATGGCCCTCACTTACTCGTGTGATCGCGTTTTGAAGGATCGCCAGGATCGGCGCTTGGGGTATTTCACCGACGACGCTGTGGCAGAAGGCCCATTCGAGGTCCATAATGAGAGCCAACGTTCTCCTGGCCGGATCGGATCAATCTCTCTCAACGCTTTTTTGTTCACTCACTTACAGACATGCTGTGATTTTCAACCGGGTTTGTGTGATATACGGTTGCTGTCGTGCATACCCACCCTATCGGAGGCCGTGTGAGATTGATCCCCCATCGCATCAGTTGCCGCAATGAGATCGCGAGTCAAGGCGACCGCCCTCTTTTTATTGTGATTTTGATTCTGTTTGTGCTGATCGCTCTCATGATTTCGCGCGCCACCGCCGCGGTCCACCCCGTTCCTTTGGATAAGAACGTCGACGGGGCGAAGTGCCTCGAATGCCACGAAGACAAGTCGAAGGGCAAGTTCGTTCATTCCGCCATCGCGATGGGTTGCCTGAGCTGCCATCAAGTCCGGACCAACAGAGACGTCACCCACGTAACGCTTATCACGGCCGTTCCGTACAAGGTGTGCCTGAGCTGCCACGAAGACAAGGACGCCACCAAGATCCACGGCCATGTGCACCCTCCGGCGGTTCGCGACTGTTTGACTTGCCACGATCCGCATACTTCCAACAACAAGAACCAGTTATTGAAGGCGGAATCGGGCGACAAAAAAGACAATCTCTGCTTAACGTGCCATAACGTTGGAACCGCTGATCCGGGAAAGAACGGCAGCCGCCACGCCGCGCTCGATTCAGGCTGCGATACGTGCCACACCACGCATAAGACCGGTGAAGTCGGAAAGGCGGAATTCGATTTCCATTTGACCAAAGCGGCTCCCGCTCTCTGCATCGACTGCCACGATCCAAAAGATGCAGCACTGCAAAAGGCCCATCAGAACCAGCCCTTTGAAAAAGCCGATTGCCTGACCTGCCACGATCCCCATGAGTCGGCCGCTCCGAAACTGATGGCCAAGTTCCTGCATCCACCTTTTGCTGACAAGGACGGATGCAGCACCTGCCACGCTCCCGCTAAAGACGGCAAAGTGGTGCTGACCCAAAAGGATGTCAAGTCGCTTTGCGTGACCTGCCACGACGATAAGGCGAAACTCATCGAGAGCGCCAAAGTGCAGCATCCTGGAGCCGCCGGCGATTGCACCGATTGCCACAATCCCCACGCCAGCCGGCAACCCGGGCTCCCCAAGACAAACGCTGTAGACATCTGCCTCGGTTGCCACAGTGAAATTGCCGATCTTGCAAAGAAATCCGTGCATCATCAGCCCGCATTCACGCAAGGCTGCGCCACGTGCCACACGCCGCATGGCGGCGACATCGTTCATCTGCTGCGTGCGAACGGCAATGCCCTCTGTCTCGAATGCCATGGGTCCGACTCGTCGCCGAAGAAGTTGGAAGCTGAGCATGAGATAACCATCTTCGACGGCCAAGTCAAGTTGCCCGAGGACTACTTCAAGAAGAACGGAGTGGTGATTCTGGGGCTGAAGTATGGGCTCGGCCATCCGGTGGAACGTCACCCCGTCGGCAACGTCATGGATCCGGCGGATGTAACCAAGGTCAAGACTCACTTGGGTTGCCTGAGCTGCCACCAGCCCCATGCGTCGGCTAAGTCCGGACTGCTCGTGAAAGACCAGGAAAACAATATGGCATTCTGCGACACGTGCCACAAAAGCAGAATAGATATGCGGCAAACAACATCAGGAAACTAGAAACAGGAGATTAGAAATGTTTGCGCTTCTTTCCAAGTTCAATCGCAACCGCAGCGCGCTCGCGACGCTGGTGATCCTGTTGGTTCTGGGGCTGGCTTCGCCCGTCTCCCTGTACGGCAGTGATAAAGATAAAAAGAAGAAAGCCGCACCTCCACCGGCGGACACGCCCCACGGGGAACCGGTTGACCTATCCAAATTAGTGTGGCCGAACCCGCCGAACATCGCGCGCGTCAAGTGGTTGAACTACTTCGCCGGCATGAAGATCGACTACACTCCACCTCCTACCACTAAACCGAAACAGGGCTGGATGGACCGAGTCGCCGGCACTAAGCAGGTCGATGCCGTCGACAAGCTGAAAACTTTTCCCTGGCAGTTGCTCCGTCCTTATGGAATCGCCATTGACTCCAAGGGGTTGGTTTATGTAGCCGACCAAAAAGTCGGAGCCGTCTTCATCTTCAACACCGAAACCCGTGATGTAACCCTCATCAAGAACGGCGCGGACGCGCATTTTGGTTTGATCAATGGCGTCGCCATTGACGACAGCGACCGTCTGTTCGTCTCCGACGGCAAGATGCATCGGGTTCTCGTCTTCACCCCCAAACATCAAGTCGAGGGTCAGATCGCCGAGGGACTAGTCGATCCAGTGGGATTGGCAGTCGACAACGAGAATCGGTTCCTGTATGTCGTCGATGAGCAGCAAGACATGGTTCTGGTGTATGACGCCGATAGCCTCAAGCTGCTGCGCCACATTGGAACTCCTGGCAAGAAACACGCTCTCACCACGCCGGGCGACTTTGGCGGCGCCTCGAACGTCGCACTCGACAAAGACAACAATGTTTATGTCACCGACACCATGAATAACCGCGTCGAAATCTTCGATGCCGAGGGCAACTACATCAGTGAATTCGGCAAGCACGGCGATGGTCCGGGATACTTCGCGCGGCCCAAGGGCATAGCCGTGGATTGCGATGGGCACATCTGGGTAGCCGACGAATACCAGGACCGCGTGCAGGTGTTCAACCGGGAAGGCGAATTGCTGACCTATATCGGTGACGTACACGCGAGTGGACTCGGCCAGTTCAAAGCCCTTGTCGGAATTGCCATCGACAAGAACAACCGCGTATTCACTACCGAACAATACCCCGGACGGATGCAGATGTTCCGCTACGTAACCGACGATGAAGCAGCCGCCGAAAAAGTCAAGCGCGAGGATGACCTGAAGAAAGCGGCGGATGCCCGCCGCGGTATCTCATCGGCGACGCCGAAGCCAGCGGAGCCGTCAGAAGTGAAACCGGAAGCGACAGCGCCCGTGCAAAAGCCAGCGGATGCGCCAACGCAGAAACCTGTCGAGGCGCCGCCCAGCCGCTGATGAATCCGTTAATGATCAGACCAACGCTGCTTGGTCTTGCCGGCGCGTCTATCATTGCTCTACGTTGGTTCCAGTTGCGGCGTGCCTCAACGAAGAATGTTCCACTCTGGACGCTCGCGCCCGCCGTCCTCTGCGTTGTTTACGTCTTCTTCCGGGCCTGGATCTTCGGCAGAACCTCCGCTGGTTCCTGGTATACCTTCGACCCTTACACCCTTTACGCCGACTTGAGTTTCGGTTTCAACCCGAGTCTCTGGACGAACCGCTGGGTCGAGCGCCTCGGCCTCTATCCGATGGTTAGCGTAGTTTACGAAAGCCTGGTGCTGGCCATCGCTTCCACCTACGCCCTGTCGCTTGGACGCCGCGGCCAGCCCGCCCGCGTCTTCGCGGTAATGCTGCTCGCCGGGATCGTCGGCATCCAGGCCTATCGCCTGCTTCCTGCCTGCGGTCCGGTTTATCTTCTCGGCTCGGAATGCTTCCTCGGCGAAGTACCCGCAAGGTGCGCAACAATTACTGCTGCCGATCTGCGCCCGGTCGCACTCGACCCATCATTCCCGCGCAACGCCATGCCTTCGCTCCACATCGCATGGGCCCTGCTCGTCTACTGGACCATCCATCGATCATCGCGCTGGCGCTGGCTCGCGCTCGCCTACCTTATCTTGACTGCACTCGCCACGCTCGCCGGGGGCGAACATTATCTTGTAGATCTCGTCGCCGCCGTGCCTTTTGCGCTCGCCATGTGGGCCCTTTGTTGCCCGCTCACCTGGACTCCGCGACGAGTCCTGACCATCTTCGGCAGTGTCTTGGAGCTTCTCCTCTGGGTCGTCATCCTCCGCTTCTTCCCGGCTCTGCTCTGGTCTTCCGCTATTCTTCCCTGGCTGCTGTCTGTTTTGCTGGTGGGCAGCTCGATCGTCGCCTTCCGACACCTCCGCCAGTCATTCACGGCTTGAGCCATCAACCTGGCTCCCGGTGACCTTTGTCACAGTCAACCGAGAAGTCCGTCACTGACCCCGGCCACCCAAGAAGATTCAACTGCCCTTGGACGGGAGGGCTCCACGTGGAACTGCGAATCGGACTGTTGCAAAACACCATAGACCGGTCGCTAACTTGCGTGCGTCTTTTCACCACACGGCTGGGGCAGAAAGCCCAGCCAAAGGTGGTTCTTGCCGCCCGCAAGGACGAGTCTTCGCACCTTCTTAATTGTAAGTCTTTATTATTAAGTTACTTACAAGACATGCGCAGACTCGCCACATTCCCCCGCACTACGGTCACCCTCGTGCACTGACAGGCAGTGGAGATTCAAGAAGTACCTCCACAGGTTTAGAGGTAATCGAGAGTTCCGGAAAAGCAGCAAAAGTACCAAAGAACAAAGAGAGCGGTAGAAAGTAGCAAAAAACGCTTCATCATAAATCCTTAAGGAGAATGTATGAAAAAGAGTCTGGTAGTCATGTTCGTGATCCTGGTCGCCGCTTCGTTCGCAGCCGCCCAGCCCAACGTTGGGGCGGCCACGCAGGACGTCCTCGGCGCCCACCTCAATTACGGTCGCGGTTGCGCGGCCTGTCACGCACCACACAGCGGCGCATGGGGCAACGGCGCCAACAAGTCCGGCGACACAGTTTCTGGTCAGGCTATCCTCTGGGGCCAGGACACCGGCAATCTGTACGGACAGACCATCACCACCGCGGGCGGAACGGTCGAAGTTTTGCCGACCGCAGCCGAATTCGTAGCTGACACCCAACCCGACGTCAAGGGCCTTCTGACCTGTCTTAGCTGCCATGACGGCAACTGGGCCGAGGGCGCAATGATGAAGGATGCAGTCTATGAGACGCTGCCCAAGACCTACGGCACCTACAACGTCATTCCGACCTTGCTCGGCAACGACGGCGACGGCGCTGGCAATTACCTCGCCAATCACCCGGTGGGCCTGAACGCTGCGGTTTCTTGCGGCGCCCCCTGGAATTGGGATTGCACCGAGACCAACGGCACGATCAGCATGACCGGCACCAACTCCGCTAAATTCGTACAGAACTACGGCTTCTTCGTTTCCCTCAGCGCCTATAACAACAAGGCAATCGTTACTTGCACGAGCTGCCACAACCAGCACATCATGAACACAGTCGCCGTCACCACCAAGAACAGCGGTCTGACGCCGAACTACTACGCGACGATGTTCTTCGTAATCGGTCCCTACAACCCGGCCAGCGGCACCGCCGGCTCCAACCAGACCGCGCAATTCTGCCGTCAATGCCACGGTGGAGAGGCCAACGAGTCGAACGGCCAAGGACAGCTCGGAACGATCTTCTAAACTGTCGGCCTTGTATCCCGGGGGGAGAGAAAAACTCTCCCCTCTTTTTTTGACCTGATTTTAGCGATTTTTCAAGTTAGGATGGCCCTTATGAAACACCAACTAGCAATCTGCACATCGATCGGCACCATGGTTCTGGCGGCGCTCGCGCCACTAGCAACGACGATAGCGACGACAAAGACAGCAACGGCCCAGCAAATGGCCGTCTCGCACGCGCCCACCGCCGCGGCGAAGCCGCAACCGGCCAACGTATCGGTTCAACCGACGGGCCGGCCTGTTGCCCGAGTCAATGGGACAGTGTTGACCGACCGTGACCTGCAGCGTGAGATGTACACTTTGTTTCCTTACGCCGCCCAGCACAATGGTCAGGTCCCTCCGGAGTTAGCACCCCAGATCCGTCAGGGCGCCCTGAAAATGATGGTATTCGAGGAACTGCTGTACCAGGAAGCGGTGCGACGCCAGATGACGGTACCGCCCGCGAAGTTGCAAAAGGCGGAGACAGATTTTCAAGCTCAATTCGGCGGCTCGGCTGAGTACCGGCAGTTTCTGAGTCAGGAGTTTAAGGGGTCCGAGAAAGCTTTGCATGAGAAGATCCGTCGTTCGCTACTGATTGACCTCATGCTGAAGACGGAGGTGGATGGCAAATCCACTGTCTCTGTCGCCGAAGCTAGGGCATTCTACGACAAGAATCCAGCCCGTTTTCAGTATCCAGAATCCTTTGCCTTTCAAACCATCTCCATTCTGCCTCCGGAGAAAGCTACGGCGGCAAATCTGAAAGAGATGCGCAAGCGGGCTGAGGATGCACTAAGGCAGGCGAAAGCGACCACCACGTTCGAGCAATTCGGCATGTTGGCCGAGAAAATCTCCGAAGACGACTATCGCGTGATGATGGGAAACCATAAAGCGGTCGAGCGGTCCAAACTGGCGCCGCAGGTAGTCCAAGCGCTTCTCACCATCAAAGACGGCGAGATCACTAATATCATCCCGATGGATCAAGCTTTTACCATCATCCGGCTGAACCAGCACATCCCGGCCGGTAAAACGAAGTTCGAGGATGTGAAGGTCTCGCTGCAAAAAGAGCTGCAGAAGAGAAAAGTCGAGGAAGTCCGAGCGTCCCTCGACAAGCGCCTGCGCAAGGCCGCAAGAGTGGAAGAGCTCTAGGAACGCAGGTTTCAGGGTTTCAGGGTTTCAGGGTTTCAAAGCCAAAGGCGCGCAGCCGGGCGCTAACTTTGAAATTCTGAAACCTTGAAACTTTGAAACTCCGCTTTTTGCGCCAAATGCCTTGCCACCTAACTTTCAGCTGGGTCATATAACTCATAGCCAGCGCCAGTAACACTCCCAAATACGAACTCATCTCCTTCACAATCAATCGCTTAGCCAGCTACTAGCTTTGGCGGGGAACGTGCTTTGTCAGCTAGTAGAAGTTCAGGCAAACGAAGCGAAAACGGCTTCGAAAAGTGGGGCCAGGTGGCGGGTGCTCTCCAAAAAACGGCCGTTGTACTGGCGGCAGCTTTCCTGCTGGCGCTCCCGGCTGCGGGGCAAATCACGCTCGGCGAAGTCAGCTCGAATGCCAGCGGCACTATTTCGGCAGGGTATACCGGAGGTTACGGGAACGGCGACATCGAATCCGATCATAGCCTGTCTGTGGGCGGTTCGGGCACGCTCTCCGGCTTTTATTACAATCCCAACTTTGTGAGCTTCACAATCTCTCCCTATGTGAACCAGGCGCGAGACAACTCGTCCTATCAATCCATTTCCGACGCCAGCGGCGTCAATTTTGCCAGCACGATTTTCGGCGGCAGCCATTTCCCCGGTTCCATCAACTTCGCCAAGGCCTACAACAGCGAAGGAAATTTCGCGATCCCTGGAGTTGCCAATTACACGACCCACGGCGACAGCACCACTTTCGGAATCAACTGGGCAGAAATGGTGCCTGGCCTCCCCACCCTTTCCGCCAATTTTCAGATCGGGAGCAGCCAATACTCGATCTACGGTTCGAACGATAACGGCACCACGGACAATCATTCGTTCAGCCTCCGCTCGGGATACATGCTGAAGGGCTTCAACCTCGGTGCTTACTTCTCGGATGGAAGTGGGCACTCCGCTGTACCGGAGATTCTCGACGGCTCAACGCAGTCGCAGACCGCGACATCAAGCAGCCTCGACTACGGTTTTAACGTGTCTCATCCCCTTCCTCTTCGCGGACAATTTGCCGGGGCCATCAGCAGCTCCACATACGATTCCAGTTTTCAGGGGGGCAGCAACACCGGCACCGTGGATACTTACGTCGCGTCGGCACTTTTTCAACCCACCCAGAAGTTCCACTTTTCGTTCAGTACTGACTATTCCAACAATCTTTCCGGCACCTTGTACGAGGCAATTGCAGGTACGGGAGGTATAGTTCCGCCAGTGGATTTGGGCCAGGGAACGCACTCCCTGGACATGCAGGCCAACGCGAGCTATTCGATTATGGCGAATATGCAGGGGCTGGCTTTCGCGGACCATCGCGACCAATCCTACCTGGGAGAAAGCTACGGATCCAGTTCCTACGGCGGGGGCGTTAGCTATTGGCGCATGGTGTTAGGTGGCAGCCTTAACGTCGCCCTCACCCTCAGCGACAACACGGTTAGCACTTCCAGCCAGAACTCCCTCGGGCTGAATAGCACCGTCAATTACAACCGTCGCTTCGACGGCTGGGCCGCTGGAGTGTCCTTCACCTACGCGCAGGACGTGCAGTCGCAGTTGATAAGCTATACAACCTCGGCTTACAGCTATGGTGCGAATCTGAGGCGTCGCTGGGGAAAATTCGGATGGAGCGGGGGCTTCGGCGCCAGCAGGACACTCTTAACGGAGATGCCGGGATCGTCGAACACGAGCGAGGGGATCAATACTTCCATTTTCTATTCGCACTGGCTCACCGCCAACGGCAACTACTCGAAATCGAACGGAACCGCACTCCAAGGCGGACTTGGCCTGATTCAGAATCCCGTTCCCCAGCCCATCGTGCCGGGAGACGATCTTATTCTTTTTGGCGGCAAGAGTTATTCATTTGGCTTAAGCAGCAGTCCGATGCGCCGGCTGACCTTTGGAGGGAGCTACTCTAAGTCAATCAGCAACAGTAACCTGGAAGGGACCTTGTCCTCGAACGACACAAAGATGATCAACGCGCTTTTTAACTATCAATTCCGTAAGATGTACCTGACGGGTGGCTACAGCAATCTCGTGCAGGGCTTCAGCGCCTCGGGGGTGCCTCCGGAGAATGTATCATCGTTCTATATCGGCGTCACCAGATGGTTCAACTTCTTCTAGCGAGACATGAATCATCTCGTCATTCATTATGTAGGCAAACTGTTAACCCTCTCTGGCCAGTGAGAATCGTGGAAAGCGGAAACAGGATGAGGATGCGGAGCGCGCGCAGGCTGAGTTCGGTCGCCATTCTGATAGGGGTGTTGCTATTCGTCCCGATTAGCGGCTGGTCTTCGCGCAAAACTCCGAAAATCGAAGAACCCGGCCCTCCCGAACTTGAACTCGAAGGAGGCCGCAAGCTGACCTACGAGCGCAGCTTCGGCTCCGAGCGCGATGTAAAGCCGAAACGCGGCTTCTGGAACCGACTGGTGGACTTTGTGGCCGGCGAGCCATCGTTCAAGAATCTGGTGCGGCCCTACAGTATTGCCGTCGATTCCCACGGCCGAATCATCGTCACCGATCCGGGCCTGGGTGGCGTTCACATTTTCGATTTCGCCCAACAGAAGTACAAGTTCATCGATCGACGTGAAAAAGGCCGTGACCCGATGCTCGGCCCGCAGTGCGTCGCGATCGATGCCCAGGACAACATCTATGTGACCGATTCGGAGACGGGCAAGATTTTCATCTTCAACTCCGGCGGAAAATACGAGCGGGTAATCGGCAGTTTGAAAGGCGGCGAAGGCTACTTCAAGCGGCCCACGGGAATCGCCGTGGACTCGTCCGCACAACGCATCTACGTGACCGACACTCTGCGCGACGAAGTGTTCATGATGGACATGCAGGGCAACATTCTGCAGACGATCGGTAAGCGGGGCTCAGGCGATCTCGAATTTAACTTTCCTACCGAGTTGCGATTGGATGGCCAGAATCTGATCGTAGTCGACGCGATGAACTTCCGTGTCCAGGTGCTCGGCCGCGATGGCTCCTTCCACTACGCTATCGGAAAGCTTGGCGATAGCACCGGAGATATATTCCGCCCGAAAGGAATTGGCGTCGACTCCGAGGGTGATCTCTACATCGTCGACGGTTTATGGGGCGTGGTGCAGGTATTTAATCACCAGGGCGAGCTGCTCTATTACTTCGGCAACCGAGGCATGGACCCGGGGGAGTTCCAGTTGCCGGCGGGGCTTTTCATTGACCGCGACGACCGGATCTTTATAGTGGACTCCTACAACCGCCGAATCCAGGTGTTTCATTATTTCGGGTTGAAGAAACCCAAGGAAGGAATGTAGTGAGGGCTAAGTTTCTACTCGCGTGCCTGATGCTGATGGTAATCCTGAGCGGCAGAACCCTTCTTGCTCAGTTTACGGGCGACGTAATCGGCATGCACGATCTCGGTCCGGGAAGTAAGTCTCCCATCACCGGCGCGCGCCCCGATTTCTGTTCGTATTGCCACGAGCCTCACTCCAGCCTCGGAGGGCGACTCCCTCTCTGGAACCAGAAGCTTACCGTTCAGACCTACAATTTGTACACCAGCACTACCGAGAAGAACCGGGGCATGCAGCCGCTGCTAGGAGCCGATAGCAACCTCTGCCTCTCGTGTCACGACGGAACGGTGGCCCCGGGAACCACGGTGGTCTACGGCCAAGTCACCATGACAGGTTCGATGTACAGCTACGACGTATTTGGCAGCAACCTGCAGCCGTCGCACCCGTTTTCTTTAGTCTTACCCCTGAAAGACAACATAGATCTGATTGCGTCGCTGGCCTCGAAAGGCGTGACCGGAGACCCGACCGGGGCCATCCGACTCATCAACGGCAACATCGAGTGCACCTCCTGTCATAACGCACACGTGCAGGCCAAGGATTTGATCTCGCAAAACTTCCTTGTCCGTAACAGTGCGAATGGCCAGATGTGCTTGGCCTGCCACGACCCAACCCGGCAAATGGCCGGCAAGGTTAACCCGCTCGCTAATTGGACCTCTGGGGCCCATGCCATCGCGTCGAACAAAATTTCGCCTCAGGCTGGCTTAGGCAGCTACACCACCGTGTCACAGGATGCCTGCATCTCCTGCCACACTCCGCACAACGCCCAGGGACCAGCCCGCCTCCTTCGCGGATTCAACGAACAGGATTGCATCGCCTGCCACAACGGAGGCTCTAATATCACGCCCGCCCCGCGCAACGTCTTCGCCGAATACGCGACTCCCAAAGTCGGACATCCCTTCCCGACCCAGACCGCTCCCCATGACGCCGCGGAAACCGTGCTGCTCAACAACAACCGCCACTCCACCTGCGTGGACTGCCACAACGGCCACGGATCAGCGCAAGTGGGAACCTTCCCTCCTCCGCCGCTGATCCGCGTTTCCCAGAAGGATGTGGCCGGAATCAGCGCCACCGACGGAATCACCGTAGTCAATCCCGCCGTCAATCAATATGAGACTTGCTTCCGTTGCCACGGCAGCAGCACCGGAGAAGCGGTTCGACCGATCTACGGATACCTTCCCTCGCGCGTAGCTTCAGCGGGCAATCCGTTGAACATCATTCCGCAATTCGCTGTCACCGCGAGCTCCAGCCATCCCGTCACCCACGTCAGCAGCAGTCCCCTGTACCAATACAGTCTGCTGGGTAATATGTTGCAACTCGATGGCGTAACCCAAGGGCGCGCCATGGGAACTCAGATCTTCTGTACTGACTGCCACAACGCCGACGACAATCGCGAATTCGGAGGCACAGGCCCGAGCGGTCCCCACGGATCCAAGTGGACACACATCCTCGAGCGCCGTTACGAATTTAGTCAGACGGTCGCGCCCGGCCAGCTGATCGAGAATCTATTTCGGAATCCCGATCTCAGCGTGAATGGGCCTTACGCACTCTGTGGCAAGTGTCACAGTCTGAGCAATATCATGACGAACGCCAGCTTCTCCCAGCACTCTACTCACATCAATGCCGGCTTTACGTGTTCCACCTGTCACACCGCGCACGGGATGGGAGGCGTCGACCCGAATCTCAGCGGCCAGCGTCTTGTGAATTTCGATGTCAACGTCGTTGCCCAGAATGGAGCTGCTCCCATCTCCTACAACCACGCGACCAATACTTGCGTGCTCGCCTGTCACGAGACCGCGCACAACCCAAACGGCTCCGTCGGCGCTGTCGCCAAGCGTCCGACTTTAGGAGCTCCGATAAAGAAATAGAGGGTGTCTCGGCACTGGGCAGTTTGACTCGGATTTGAAAGTCTGCAAAGTTAGAGCCGTGGGAAAGGCAGTCCAAAGCTGGGAATTCTCAGGCGCGGATTGCTCATCAGTTAGCAGAGGCCCCTTGGCGTGGTCTTTGAAAACAAAAGACTTAGAAAGCGGTTCCGGCCAGGTCATTGAAGAATAAGGACTTACTTGTAATCTATTTATAAATCAATCAGTTACGGTGATCGCGCGGCGTTTTTTTGAAAAGGGGTTTTTGCTGTATATTGTTGAGGAATAGATACTTTACTGCGATTTACGCTACCCACGCTGGCGATTTTTCCGCGTCAAGCTCCATTTTGTTATTCCGGTTTTTAAGGCCGCGGGATGCGTGACAAAGGCAGTCTCATGGCAGACAACTTACTCGCCGACACAGCCAGCGTTCCTCCCGGAGACGCACACGTCCCCCCACCCGAAACCGCCACCGCGAGAGAAGCTGCAGTCCCGCTCAGCAACTCCTCGAACTGGTGGAGGGTCGCCGACGCGTTCGTCCTCCTCGTCTGGGTCTGTATTACCAACTTCACTCTGCGCTACCACGAAAAATGGGCCGACGAAGCACAAGCCTGGCTCATCGCCCGCGATCTCCCCCTGCGCACCATCTGGTTTCACGAACTGCGCTACGAAGGAACTCCCGGCCTGTGGCACACTATCCTCTGGATCGCGCAGCACGTGTTCCACGCCGGCTACGGAGCCATCGGCTACATCGGCCTCGCCGGAGCAACCGCCGGAGCCGCCCTCCTGATTTTCAAAGCCCCGTTCCCACGCTATATCCGTTGGCCACTCGCTTTCACTTACTTCATGGTCTACCAGTACGCGGTGATCGCGCGCCCCTACACGCTGCTGCCGCTGCTGGCATTCGCCGCCGCCATGCTGTTTAAGGATATCCAGCATCCCGAGCGCATGACCGTGGTGCTGGTGTTGCTTGCGAACCTGAGCCTGCACGGAACCATCATTGCCGGCTGCATTGGCTTCTGCTATCTGCTGGAAGCAGTCCAATCCTGGCGCAATCTGGACCAACCCTTGCGGAATCGCTACATAATCAGCGTCACGATGATGATGCTAATGTTCGTGTTTCTCTTCGTCATCCTGAAACCGACACCTGACGTCGGCGAGTTTCATCAGCGCAATGATCTATCGCTCTTGGGACCAATGCCAACCGCCGCCCAGAAATTGGTGGCGGGTGTATGCGGCTCCTTCCTCGACTATCCAGTCCCATCGTTCCTCTTCCTAGCGTTGGCTGGGGCGTGGTGTTTCTCACGCGAAAGATTCCTGACATTTGCCTTGCCCGTGGCACTGATGGCGGCGTTATTCGCGGCGGTCCACGGCTATGCGCACCACCACGGAACCATGTTTGTTGCTGCCATCGCCGGACTGTGGATCTCATGGCCCACCCTGAAAGAGAAAGCCGCGTTTAGCCAGCGCGCACACTGGGCATTGGATGGAATGACCGCGGCATTGCTATATCTATGCTTTATCAACATCTGGGACGCGGAGGTAACTATCCGCCGGGAATACAAATACCCGTACAGTGGCGCTGAAGACGCAGCCAATTACCTGAAATCAGTCGGAGCCGACCGCGCGCCGATCTTCGGATACCTTTACGGCGTGGTGGGAGTGCAAGCTTATTTCGACCACAACATCTTCGCGAATACTCCCAGAGCATATTTTCATCAGGGAACCCCTTTCGTCGGCGACAAGATCGATGCTGAAGAATTGGCGCGAACCAATCCGGAATATCTCGTCGTTTACTCGGCCGTTCCGCAGGTCATGCTCGATACCGATGGCCCGACGTGGCGGTCTCTGGGTTATGAGATCGTGCACTTCTCGGATGGCTACTATCTGTTCAAACGGGGTGTCTACCAACGGGAGGCATATTTCATTTTCCGCCGCACCCGCGCTAGCACCTCACAAATTTCGCCATAGTCTTCCGGTAATTGGAAGGACAACCCAGAACTGAATTCCATGCTAAATTTCACAGCGGCGGACACGCTGGGTATCCTCAAAGCATGCCTCGCGCTTTTCCCGTTCGTTGTCGCCCCAGGGTATGTAGCGGGATGGGCACTCGACCTCTTTGAGTTTCGGCATCGGCGTCCGATTCTGCGACTGATTCTGGCGGTCCCACTCACCATCGCTATCTGCCCAATGTTTTCGTATTTGTTGGCTCGGTTCTTGAAGCCCGGGCTCTGGGTGTTCTATATCAGTGTGTTCGTCGCATGCGCGTTGCTTCTGGCAAAAGAAGCACGGCAAGTGACGCTCAAGTCAGTTTCAAAATACATCTGGATTGGCCTTGGCGTTATGGCGCTGTGGGTAATCGTGTCCATTGGATCGATGGTAGATCTGCAAATCGGGGACAAACTCTATCCGCCAATCCTCGCTTACGACCATTCCGTACGCACCGCTATGACGGCTGCGATCGCCCGCCATGTTCCCCCGAGCAATCCCTTCTTTGCCAATGCGGGGGCGCCGTTGCGCTATCACTACTTGTGGCTACTGTTTTGCAGTCCGCCCATGAGGTTCCTCCATTTGACGCCACGATACGTTGTGTTTTCCGGTGTTGTCTGGTGCGGGGTGGGATTGATGTGCGTGATCGCGCTCGGCCTGAAGTTCCTGCTGCGAACTCAAACGAACATCGAGCGAAAAACTTTACTCGCGGTTGGATTGCTCTCGGTCGCTGGGCTGGACCTTCTGCCAACCGTCTACCTTGGAGTTGAGGAACATCTGTGGGGCTATATGGCGTGGTGGAACGAAGTGCAGATCACCCCTTGGATTGACTCCATGCTGTGGGTGCCGCACCACCTAGCCGCGTTAATCGCATGCTTCATTGCATTCTTGCTGCTGCGGCATCAGGCCGACGTCCACCAAAGATGGGGAACCGGGCCTGTCATAGTGGCGGGTTTGTCCTTCGCCAGCGCAGCGGGCATGTCGGTTTACGTAACCTTCACGTTCGCGGTTGGTATCGCACTTTGGCTGCTGGTATTGATCGCGCGAAAGGGCTGGCTGGAAGCAGCAATGTTCGCAAGCGCGGGGGCGTTGGCGTTGCTCTGGGCGCTACCGTTCTTAGCTGGTCTTCGCGGTCCCGCTGGGGGGGCTGCCTTTGTGGAATTTGCGCTACGCCCGTTCCCACTCGGCTTTCTTCTCGCCCAACAAGGCGGTATCCACCTCGATCCACAATCAGTAGTCGCCAATGCGATGTTCCTCCCCATTAACTACGCTCTTGAACTCGGATTCTTTCTCGTAGTCGGCGTTATACGCCTCCGGCAACTTGCGCGTGGCAGGGTGGAGATGGACAACAAGGAACTGGCGGCTTGGACGCTCGTCCTAACGAGCTTTCTGATCGGCACGTTCCTCCGTTCGAGTACCATCAGCTCCAACGACTTAGGATGGAGATGCTTTCTTCCGGCACAACTGATTCTGCTGCTGTGGGGCGCAACCATGATCCATGATTGGTGGCTCTATCGCTCTGGCGTTGCGCCGCAACCCGCGCCAAATTCATGGGCTCGCGCGACACTGAAGACTCTGCTGATTCTAGGCATACTTGGAACCTCATACGAGGTATTCATCTTGCGTATGTTTCCGGTCCTATTGGATCGCGGGACGCTGACGGGAGCGAGTTGGGTACGGCGGGACGAGCAGTTCGGCAAACGAGCATATGCGCTCCGCTCGGCCTATGAAGCTCTTGATGCGCAACTTTCTCCTTCGGCCGTCCTGCAGAGCAATCCATACACAAAAGATCCCATCCTGCAAATGCTCTATTCCGTTCATGACTCGGCAGCCGCGAATGAGGGATGTGAAACAGAGTTCGGTGGTGACCCAGGACTCTGTGCAGAGCGTTTGCCGAAGATCGCCGGTTTATTTGAGTTTCCGGATGATAGCTACCTAGACTCTATGTGCGAGGAGTACGGCATCGACGCAATCGTAGTGGAGGATTCGGACCCCGTATGGCAGGACCCGTCATCTTGGATTTGGACTCGCCGACCACTAGTCGCCAACGATTATGTCAGGGCGTTTCGCTGTGGATTGCCGCGTCAACCCTAGCGCTTCACAAACACTGCTGCCAGTTGATCCTGGTAGACCAGACTGAACCGCGGATCGGACATCAGCAGACCAGCCAGCGGATGACTCTTCTGCAACAGCACAACGCCCGCCTCATTCAAGTAGGGATCGGTGGAGTACGACTCTCCGCCGTTTTCGGTTTCAAAGAAAAGACGATCAAGATCGTCGCCATACAGGTCGTTGCGGCCGTCGATGGCGACCGGGTAATCGGGCATATACCAGGTGAGGAAGCCGCCCCAGTCCAGCGTGTTGTAGAGCGGTCCTGGAGCCGGATTCTGGCGAAGATAATTCAGCGCCTTCACCGGATACATGCTGCTGATGGCGCGATCCAGGCCGCGCTGATTGAAGTCGGCGTCTCGTGCAACCAACACCAAAGCCACCGCGACAAAGACCGCGACGCCGGATTTTTCCAGCCACGTTTCTGTTCTGCGCCACGCGATCTGTGGAACGGGAAAATCGGCGATGCAAGCTGCTGCTGAAATGCAGATGAACCAGGAATCGCGCATAGTGCGGTAGGAAACCACGCTCGCCACAATCAGCAACGCCAGCTTGAAAGGGTCGATTTTCTTCTGCCATCCCAGAGCAAAAAATCCCGCGCCCGTCAGCAGAAGTTGCACGTAATGGCTCCCGGCGCGAAAGTTGATGGCCTGCAACTCCCGAATCATGGCGTAAGGAACTTGCGCCTTCGAGTACTCGGCGATCACCACATATAGATGATACGAGTAAGGTCCAATGCAACTCGCAAGCACGCAGGCGGCAAAAATTCCGGCAAGCGGCGCGGTAGGCAGAGTTGGGGGCAGCACGAAACTGGGCGTAATTCCGAGATGATTCGCGACACGCTGCAACAAGTTCACGCCTAGCAGTAGACCAACCAGAAACAGTCCGTAGAGGAATTGGATGTGCAGGTTCGCCCAGAGGAGAAAAAGAGGTGGAAGCCAATACAACAATTGCACGCGGCCGGTGCGGGTTGCCTCCAGGATGAGTGTCAGCGTGACCGCGAACAATGCCATCGAGAAGAAGACAGGACGAGGCATCAGGTTATAGAGGAACGCCGAGCAGGTGATGGTAGCGAGCGCGCACGCCCACCAGAACCGTCCGGAAAGACGCAGAGCCATCCAATAGATGCTGTAAGCAACGGCTAGAGTAAGCAAGATTCCGTAAATGCCGATGCCGACAAGGCCAAACCACCGATAAGCACGAGAGAGCAGCACCTCGTAGCCCCAACTGTAAGCAACCCAAGGACGATCAGCAGCAGTACGCGAAAGGATGCCAGTGTGCGGAACTGCATGGTGGTCGATGATCCAATCGCCCACCTTCAGATGCCACCAGATGTCCAGATCAAGAACGCAGAACTTCAGGAACAGAGCGCGGGCCGCCACAGCGGTCAGCAACCCGGCCAAAACTAGCAACTGAAGCGGTCGGCGTTGAAGTAGTCCGCGCAATTCCTGCGCAACGGTCATGATCTTGACTTTCTCATGGAAGGCGAGCGTCGTGAGTGCGGCGGATTCAGGGACCGTAGATTTCCTTACGGTCCCTGAACCCATCACTGCACTGTTAAGTCGGCAATGGTAATCGTTACCGGATTGGGTTGAGCTGACGTTGTTCCTTGAACCTTAATATTGTAGGTTCCTTGTTCCGGATTCCGCGGTGTCGAACTCGAACCTCCTCCGCAAGCATTCAGCAGAATCAGAGAAACGCACAGTCCAGCCAGCCACAGCCAATAACGCCCCTTATTCCGCCGCGCATTTCGACGTCCGACACCAACCAACAGAATACCGGCCAGCGGCACGAAAGCTACGAAAGCGAAGTAGAGCTGCGGGCGCGTCCTATTTGGTTTTTGCAGCGACGCCGAACCTGAGGGAACACTGACGGTCAGTGTGAACGCCACGGCCTGCGCTCCCGGCGTAATCGAGGGAGGATTAAAGGTGCAGGTGGCATTGAGTGGCAATGTGCTTTGCAAACAGGAAAGCTTGATCGGCTGTCCGGGAGCGCCGGTATTCTCGTTCAGCAGGAGCGAATAGATCGCTTGTGTGCCTGGAGAAATGGTCTGAGGCGCAGGTTGGGCGGCAGACGGGTTGGTGACGACCAGGAACGATTCGGTGCCGATTGCACTCGAGTCCGCCTGGGAAATTGCCTCGACGGTTACCGTCGCCGGCGTCGGTACAGCGGCTGGTCCGGTGTAATTGCCCGAGGCATCGATGGTTCCAACGGTCGCGTTGCCGCCGGTCACGCCATCCACTTGCCAAGTGACTGCAGTGTTGGATGTGCCGGTGACAGTGGCGATGAAGGCTTGCGTGGTGGTGGTGTAGACCTCACTGATGGCCGGATTGGTGCTAACGGTGACGTTCACTGCGTCTCCGGTAGGGACAATCGTTGCTTGGGCGGTTCCCGAGGTCGTGTTATCGGCCTGCGAGATTGCGGTAACGGTCGCGGTGGACGGGTTTGGAATCGTGGCTGGCGCCTGGAAGAGTCCGCTCGTCGAAATCGTCCCCACGGTCGAGTTACCGCCCACCACGCCATTCACCTCCCAGGTCACGGATGTATTGCTGGTTCCGACTACCGTCGCGGTGAACTGTTGTTGCGTGCTGACTGCCACATTGACTGGATTCGGCGCAACGAAGACAAAGATCGACGGAATGAGTTCGCGGATGCGCTCGTTGTCTGTGTCGGCGATAAAGAGGTTGCCGGCAGAACTGCCAAACACTCCTAAGGGTGAGTTGAGTTCGGCGCTAGTCGACGGGCCGTCATCGCCAGAGAAGCCCGGCGTTGGCGTCAGCGTAATTCCTGCGGGGATTCCGGCGACCGTTTGAATCAATCCTGTGGCCGCAACAACTTCTTCGATCGCATCGTTATCTGTATCCGCAATAAAGATATCTCCCGAAGGATCGACAAACACACTGGAGGGAATAGACAGCAGAGCGGCAGTGGAAGCGGTACCGTCTAGGAAGAATCCGTTCGCGCCGGTTCCGGCGACGGTTGCAATAAAGCCTGGCTGAATCACGACCCCTGCGATGGTAACCGCCGCGTTGTTCGGGTTGGCGACGACGCGAATGCGGTTGTCGTAGGTATCTGCGATGTAGATGTTTTCTGAAGTATCCACAAAGACGCCGAAGGGAAGGCCAAGTTGCGCACCAGTGGCAACAGCTCCATCACCGCACGGCGTTACACCCAAGGGAGTACACTGCACATAATTGCCGGCCACCGCGGTAATGGTGCCGCTCGACGCCGCTACTTCACGAATCACGTAGTCATCTGAGTCGGCAATAAAAATATTTTCCGCGCTGTCTACGAAGACACCGTAAGGGTTGGCGAGTTCCGCGCTGGTGGCTGCTCCGCCGTCACCGCAGTGTGCCGCGGAATCCGGGCAGAGTGTGCCGTTTCCGGCTACGGTCGCGATGGTGCTTGGCTGAATCGTTATTCCCGCGATCGTGATCGCAACAGCCTGCGTGTTCACCACGCGAATGGCATTGTTCTGGGTATCCGCGATGAAAATATTGCTCGAACTGTCAAGGAATATCCCGCTTGGCGAACAAAGTTGGGCGAGGGTCGGAGACCCGCCGTCACCGGTGTATTCGCACGGATTGAGCGGGTTATAGTACGAGCCAGCCACAGTCTGAATGTCGCCAGGCTGGATAGTAACGCCCGCAATTGTGATTGGCGTGTTGCCCGTATTCACTGCGCGGATCACAGAGTTGTCCGTGTCGGCGATGTAGAAGTTTCCCGAGGCGTCAACAGCCACGGCTCCAGGAACATACGTTTCCGCATTAACAGCGGAGCCACCATCGCCGGAATAGGACAAGGTGTTATTTCCAATCGTGGTCTGAATGTCGCCGTTCGACGCTGTCACTTCGCGGATGACGAAGTTGTCCGTGTCGGCAATGAAGGTATCTCCAGTGCTGTCTACAACCATGTTGGCTGGGTAGTTTAGGGTTGCCGTAATCGCTGACGTACCGTTGGAATAGCCTGCCGTTCCAAGCGTTCCAGCGACGACATCAATATTGACGCTCGCAACGACGTTCGACGCTGGTACTTCGCTAATTACAAAGTTGCTGGTATCGGCGATAAAAAGGTTTCCGGAGCCGTCCACGAAGACTCCGCCCGGCGTGCAGAGCTGGGCGCCTACTGCGGGGGTTCCGTTATAGTTTGTGCCACAGGTGCCACCGTTCTGCGGGTTGTTGCCAGCAACCGTTTGAATATCACCTGCAGGTATTGAGACGCCGTTCACAATGGCCGCGGCCGTCCCCGTGTTTACTACACGGATCAGGCTGTTGTCGGTATCGGCGATGAAAATGTTGCCGGAGACAACATACAAAGCCTGGGGTACGTCGAGCTGCGCACTCGTGGCGGGACCGCCATCTCCGGAGTAACCGCAAGGCGTTGGCGTCCCCAAAGGATTGCCGGCAACGGTCGAGATAATGCCTCCGCTGACCTCGCGAATGAGACAGTTACTTGTGTCCGCGATGAAAATGTTTCCCGTGCCATCTACAAAAACACCGAATGGATCATAGAGCTGCGCACTCGTGGCAGGGCCGCCATCTCCGGAGTAACCGCAGCCTTGCATGGCGCTGCCGGCAACGGTTGAGATATTACCGGCGCTGACCTCGCGGATCAGGCAGTTGTCTGTATCCGCGATGAAAATATTTCCCGAGGCGTCCACGAACACGCCTTCGGGACCCTTGAGGGCCGCGTTGACTGCGGGTCCGCCGTCACCGGAGTATCCATAAGTGCCGTTTCCAGCTACTACGGTGAGATATCCGGTTGCATTGTTCACTTCGAAAATATGGCTTGAGTAGGGATCGGCAATGTAGGTGTTGCCCGATGAGTCGAATGCAATGTTGGCCGGATTTCCGATGCTGGCACTGAGCGCGGTCAGATTGTTTGGGCCACCGCCGGCAACGGTGCTGATGGCGTACTGGGCCAGCAGAATCTGGGGTGCGCACAGGACAAGGGCGAATGCGACAAAAATTAGCGATGGTAATTTGGGGGAGTGCATGATTACCTCGCCTCCTGACTAGAACTCCGGTCCAGTCGGACCACAGCGGTGCTCTTGCTACTGCCTTTGCCGCCCATCTGCAGGACGAATCGAGGCCGGAGCCCCTTTTCCCACAACTGATAGTCCGATCGGCGAATGGTGAATTCTTGAGTCGTCTCCGCCGACGCGTGCGCGCGAAGCGCGACCGCACAGGCATTCGTTCCACCCTTATCAGGGTGGGAGAAATCCCAAAGCGTCATCCTCTGGATGGAGAGATCAGACGGACCGTGATTCACCAGATGGATACGTATCCGAATCTGCGCGTGGGAACCGACATTTTTGCTTTGCAGCACCTTGTAGGAACCGGAAACAAGCGGACCATTGCTGGCCGTGGCCAAGGGAATGCCAAGCGTGAGTAGTGTCGCGACCACAAGGCACCGCTTACATGCTCGCAAAATGTTGCAGCTCATGTGAACCTACCTTCCTTCGTGGGATGGCTCGAAGGCCAACCGTGGGTCAAAGCAATATCTCTAGGCCGGCGTCGCCACGTTTCTGACCGGAACCTGGGTTTCTACTTGCGCCAACTGCTCACCTGCTGCACCCGCCTCGTGGTACTCGGCGTCCTGGTTCACCGCCCAGACATCGTAATTGCGCTCGCCTGCCAGGACATTTTTTGCGGTCAGCATTGCCGTCATCATGGCGTGGTCCTGATTGTTGTATTTATGCATGCCATTGCGGCCCACCAGGTGAAGCGTGGGACAGTTTTCGTCAAGGGCCTTCCGAATCGTGTTCACATGCTGCTGATATGCGTCGTCGTAAACCGGATACGCTTTGGGTTGCCGGATGACGCAGCCATCGACCACATCCGCACTGGCGGCGAGATTTACTTTTTGAATTTCTACCTTGGCGAGATTGATCAGGTCACGGTCGCCGGTGTTCCACAGTCCGTCACCCTCGAAGCAAAAATATTCGAGACCATACGAGCAATAGCCGGGATCGGGAACCATCTCCGGCGACCATGATTTGTAATTTTGCACGCGGCCGACCTGCACACTCGGATCGTGAATGTAGATCCAGTTGTCGGTGAAACGGCCGCGGTCGTGCACGATGAGCCCGACGGTCAAGAAGTCGCGATAGCGCAAAGAGCGTGCAGCCTGGAGGGCCGGTTCGGGAAGACGTGGTTCGATCTGCGCCACCAACTCTCGGATAGGCATGGATGAAATCAGATGTTCGGCGCGATATTCTTCGGTACCGCCATTGGCATCGCGCGCAGTCCCTACCCAAAGATTGCTCGCCGAGTCGAAGCGACAGCCCACAACTTTGCGGCCCATCATCACAGTGCCGCCAAGTTTACGAACTTTCTCTGCGCACGCTTCCCACATCATGCCCGGCCCAAGCCTCGGATAGCGGAAAGTGTCGATCAGCGTCTTCACAATTTGCTTGCGGTCTTTAGGTTTGTGGCCAGCAAACAGTGCGTGCTTAATCGCCGAGCCGAGCGACAGGCCCTTAATCCGCTGCGCAGCCCAATCGGCGGAAATCTCACTGCAGCTCATCCCCCACACCTTCTCGGT
>JBEKLO010000060.1:0-25179 GCA_050010155.1 Terriglobales bacterium | reverse complement strand
TCTGTTGACTTGTGATCCAGCTCAGATGGCTGAGAATCGGCTTGGACCCCTCTGGCAGTGGTCTTTAAGAATCAAAGACTTGGCGCGCAGAAAACGCCAGGTCTTTGAGGAATAAGGACTTACTTGTAAGGTATTTATAAATCAATGAGTTGGCATCGAATCCGGGCTTGTTTTCGGGGTTCTATTCCGGCTATATATATGAAAAATAAATACTTTGGTGGTTATCGGGGGTATTTGCTGGGCGGGATCGAGCAGATCGACGCTGCGGCCAACAACTTCTCGTACCGATGCTGAACCATCTCCTTAGCCTCAGCGCAATACTCGGCAAAGAGGTTCCACAGGTAGGATGCAGTCCCAGCATTGCCTAGCCTGTAGTGAGCGTCGATTTCCGTGGCGATCGCAAGCGTGACAATGGCTGTTCGTGAGAAATGTCTGAAGTGGTACTGATGTATGATTCTGTTTTTTACCCACTCCTCGTCTTGCCCGCCGACGATGTCCGCCACTAAGAAAGGGCCGACCATCACTAGGCCGCCGAAGCTCAGATGTGCTTGCGCGGAGGTGTCGCCATACATCCATTTTGCCAAATAGCGAAGGTAAGGTCGGCTCTCCGTCTGTTCATCTTTCAACTCGAACGGGTGCTTCCCAAACGGGATTCGTGTCGGGTCCTTGCGTTCCGGCTCTGCGATGCCGAACTGACGAATCATGCCGTCCAGCAGCCCCTTTACATTCTTGAAATGCTGTTTCCACTCTGGGTCTGTTGAAAACTGCGTCTTGAACATGCGGTACTCTTGGTCTAACTCCCTCCAGCCTGCGCGCTGGTATTGAAGGGACCGCGCACTCAAATCGTCCAGCATGTAGACGAGACTGAAGAGCAAATCCAATAGTTGCCTGTTTATGGCGGGGACGACCATAACGTAATTCGGCCTTCGCCTATGGTCTTCAGGAGTGTTTCCCGCTACATATCGGACTGCATCGTACGAGTTGCGTGCGAAACGGACTAAGACGTTGAGCAACAGGATGCATCGCTCTGCGTCACTTTCTCCTCGTTGAAGGGCCTGATTACCTCGTCGCTGGAGGTCTCGGTCAACGTTAATAAGCAATCCGTCCATTCGCTCGGCGACGAGCGGATACTGAAACTCTCTAAGCGGTTTCGGAATGTGTCTCTTCGCCATACCCAATCGTTTCACCCGTTCCTTCTGAGCCGTCATCGGGGCACGCCCGCTATAACCGTCGCGCGTTCTGGCGATGTTAGAGCACGGATTTGGCTTCCATTATGCTCGATTATCGCGCGTATCCGTCCGCGTGGTCTGTGCCACTTTGGCGATTCTTTAGGAACCTCCCCCTGCCCACCCCAGGCGAGCCGCACTCTTTCCCAACTTTCCGCCTATCTGTGTGAGTCCGAGGTGATGCGCGCACCCGGCGACGAGCTAATATGAAACGCGAGGACGATCCGATGACAAACGAATCTCTGACACTGGCTCTGCTCTCCGCGCTTGTGCTGATGGCGATACTGATATTGATGACCGCTCCCCCGGCCGCAGCACAAACCGAGACCTTGCTCTACGCCTTTACCGGCGGAACCGATGGTGGCCAGCCGTTCGCTCATCTCGCCTCCGATGGTGCGGGCAACTTTTATGGGACCACTGCCGTCGGCGGTTTGGGATATGGAACCGTATTCGAGGTTTCGCCAAACGGCAACGGTGGCTGGAATGAAACTGTGCTGCACGCCTTCACCGACGGAGCGGACGGAGGGTATCCGTTGGCCTCTCCTGTCATCTTCGACAGCCATGGCAACATCTATGGAACCACCGCCAAAGGCGGTGCCAATGGCTTCGGCGTCTTTTTCGAACTGAGTCCTGCGGGAAAAAGCTGGAACGAAACCGTCCTGTACAACTTTGCGAGCGGGGTTGGCGGTGTCTATCCGTTCAACGGTCTCATCATGGATTCCGCAGGAAATTTTTATGGCACGGACAATGTCTACCAGTCGGGGCATGCCATCACCGAGGGCGTGTTTGAATTGAGCCAGTCTGGAGGCAGCTGGACGGAGAAAGTGATCTACGACAATGAGGTCGCCGTCGCGAACTTCGGTGGAGGCGGGCTGACCATGGATTCCGCCGGGAACATCTTCGGTATTTCTTCCGGAGGCTTCTTGCCTCAGATCGTGTTCGAGCTTTCCCCGAACGGCCATGGTGTCTGGAAATCGACCGTGCTCCACAGCTTTGCCAAGCGCTACTACGCAGAAGGCGCTCCCGTGCTGGACAAATCCGGAAACTTGTATGGCACGACCGCTTCTGGCGGGGCGAGCAATAATGGAACGGTCTACAAGCTGAGTCCGGGAAAGAACGGAAAATGGACGGAGGACGTTGTCTACGCTTTCAAAGGCGGCACACAAGATGGCAGCGCGCCTAATGCCGGCATTGTGTTCGATGCGGCGGGCAATATTTATGGCACGACAGCGGGCGGTGGTCCGTCGAACGACGGAACGGTTTTCGAACTGGTTGCGCCGGGGGGCAAAGGCAACCACCAGTATCGAGAGAAGGTTCTTTGGAGTTTCAATGGCGCGGACGGAAGCCAGCCGTTTGGCAGCTTGATTCTGGACAGCGCGGGGAACATTTATGGTGTCGCTCCCTTCGGCGACAACCGTGGATGCACCAACGATACTGGCTGCGGCGTCGTGTTCGAAGTTACTCCGTAGCGCCAGCGTACGAATTTGATTCGATGCGCCCACTCATCGCAAAGTGCGCGATGAGAGCGCACCCTGCTTATAAGCCCAAATCTTTTACCTGCGCTTCATCGTGGCCTAGCCAGTGGGCTACTTCGTGCCAAACTACTCGTTTCACTTCGGCGCGCAAATCTCCTTTGGAACAGCGCAGGATTGGGCCACGAAAAACAAATATCAAATCGGGGGCCATCTTCATTTGGATGACCGACTGTTGAGTGCGGTAGATGCCGCTGTAACATCCCAACATCTCGGTTCCCGGGGGCCAGTTCATTTTTTTCAAGACGTCCTCGGGCGGCTCCTCCGCTACTTGAATGCCGGGGAAGTCGGGGAGGTCCTTAATTTTTTGTGGGAGCGTGCTGTATGCCCACTCCACTAGCTCGTCGATGCTCTCCGGATTTGTTGGTTTGGGCATGAGACCAACTTTATGCAGCGCGAAAACGCGGGGCGCTGCAAACAAAATGCATAGGTCCTTCGCTTCGCTCAGGATGACAAGACTAACTTACGGCATAAAGTCGTGGGGGCTAAAGGATTTTCTTCCCAAACGCAGACAGCGCGAGTTCGACGGCCAAGTCGGCGGTCTGGTTGTGCTCGTCTATTACTGGATTTACTTCCACGATTTCGAAGCTGAGCATGCGTCCGTGGTCGGCGATGATTTCCATGGCTAGATGCGCTTCGCGATACGTGGCTCCGCCCCACACGGGAGTGCCAACGCCGGGCGCGTCTTCGGGATCGATCCAATCCATGTCGAGCGAAACGTGATAGCCGGCGGTGCCGTGTCCGGCCATGCGGAGCGCTTCCTCCATCACGGCGCGCATGCCGCGTTCGTCAATGTCGCGCATGGTGAAGACTTCGACTCCAGATTTGCGGATGTTTTCTTTTTCAAAGTTGTCTACGTCGCGAATGCCTACCAGCACGCAATTCTCCGGTGACACCTTGGGCGAGAAATCGTAGATATTGCCCAGTTCGTGGGGAGGAAGGCCCATGAGCGCCGCTAGCGGCATGCCATGCACGTTGCCGCTGGGCGAAGAGTCGGGCGTATTCATGTCGGTGTGAGCGTCGATCCAGAGGAGGCCGATTTTCTCGTTCTTGCGGCGGTAAAACTCGGCGACTCCTGACACCGTGCCGGCGGCTACAGAATGATCGCCGCCTAGCACCAGCGGAACCTTACCGGCCTCTAGCGTTTTGAGGACGAGGTCGGCGCTCTTGGTGCACGTCGCCGTGATTTCCTTCAAGTACTTGGCGTGAGCCGCGCCTTCTTTTTTCTGCTCGGGGATGGCTACGGCGATGTTGCCCGCGTCTTCGACAACGTGGCCGATCGCTTCGAGGCGGGCTTCGAGGCCGGCGACACGGACGGCCGATGGACCCATGTCAACGCCGCGACGGGACTGCCCGAGATCCAATGGAACGCCGATCACGCGAATCTGCCGCGGGGTGATGCTGCTATAGGTTGTGCTTCGTTGAGCCATATTTTTGTTCACCGCAGAGACGCAGAGAACGCCGAGAAGAGCTTAGCCTTTTTCTGTTCTAATTACGCCGCTTGTCTTCGCACGGACGATGCAGCTCGAAATCGCATCGGGTTTTCGTTTGCCTGCATTTCTCAGCGCTCTCTGCGTCTCGGCGGTGAAACGTTACGGATATAGCCGATGCAGCATGCGCGGGAATGGAATCGTCTCGCGCACGTGCTCGAGTCCGCAGATCCACGCTACGGCTCGCTCGATGCCCATGCCGAAGCCGGAGTGGGGAACGCTGCCGTATTTGCGGAGATCAAGATACCACTTGAAGGCTTCTTCGGGCAGATTGTGCTCGTGAATGCGCTGCAGCAACAAGTCATGCGAGGCCATGCGCTGCGATCCGCCGATGATTTCTCCGTAGCCTTCGGGCGCCAGGACGTCTACGCAGAGAGCTAGTTCGGGACGCTGCGGATCGGGCTCCATGTAAAACGCTTTTACTGTGGCTGGATAGCGATGGACCATTACCGGGCGGTCGTAGAGCGAAGAAAGATAGGTTTCGTCGGGCGAGCCCAGGTCTCCGCCCCACTCGAATTTATTTTCCAGCTTGCCTTGGGCGTGGCCTTCCTGCAATTTTGTGACGGCTTCATCGTAGGTGATGCGCGGGAAGGGCTTATCAATTTGTTCGAGCTTCGTTAGATCGCGGCCTATGGTCGTCAGGTCGGAGCGGCGGCGCTCCAGACAGCGCTTGACGAGAAAAGTTAGCAGGCCTTCGGCTAGTTCCATTACGTCGTCTAATGTGCCGTAGGCTACTTCGGGTTCGACCATCCAGAATTCGGTCAGGTGGCGGCGGGTCTTCGATTTCTCGGCGCGGAAAGTTGGACCGAAGGAGTAGACCTTGCCTAGCGCCATGGCCGTGGCTTCGATGTAGAGCTGGCCCGATTGCGTCAGGTAGGCCTGCTCTTCGAAGTAGTCGACCGGGAAGAGCGTCGATGTGCCTTCGCACGCGGCGGGCGTCAGGATGGGCGGATCGGTGAGGGTGAATCCGTTGCTGTCGAAGAAGTCGCGGGCGGCGCGAATGATTTCGGCGCGCACGCGCAGGATGGACGCCTGGCGCTGCGAGCGCAGCCAGAGGTGGCGATGCTCCATCAAGAAATCGACGCCGTGTTCTTTGGGGGTGATGGGATAGGGATCGGTTTCGGGGACGCGCTGCAGGACCTGGACGTTCGCAACGTCGAGCTCATAGCCGCCGGGGGCGCGCTTATCGGCGCGAACTTTGCCTTCTACGATGACGCTCGATTCCTGGGTGAGGCCTTTGATCGCATCGAAAACTTCGGGCGGGACGGCGTTCTTCGGGACTACTCCTTGGATGACGCCGGAGCCGTCACGAAATTGGGGGAAAAGGAGTTTGCCGCTTTCGCGGAGGTTGTAGAGCCATCCGCGGATGGTGACGGACTGGCCTTCGTGCTTGCCGATTTCTGCAATCGTGCTTATTGGTGGCATAAGTCAAAACCTTTAACGCAGAGGACGCTGAGTGCGCGGAGAAAAGCTTGCTCTTGCTTATTGGTCGCGCGGTTCAGAGTAAATTAGGACGTCGTTTTTCTGTCGTGCGCCGGCAAACAACCGATCCTTCGCTTCGCTCAGGATGACAATTCCTGTAACAAGTCAATAGTTCAACTCTGCGCGCTCTGAGTTCTCTGCGATTGAATTGCTACGATTCTTCCAGCTTTTTGAAGGTTGTAGTCACTTCTTCGCTGGGGCTCTTTTCTTCGGTGCCATCGATTTCCAGCAACAGGGGCGGCTTTTGCGGCGCGGTACGCAGTAATTCCATGGTCTGTTTCCAGTCGATGGATCCCTTGCCGGGCCAGAGGTGCGAGTCTTTGTCTTTGTTATTGTCGTGCACGTGAGTCGAGCAAATGTGATTCTTCAAAATCGCGAAGCCTTCGGGAATGCCCTCCATCATGTGGGCGTGGCCGCAGTCGAAGCAGACTCCGATGTCGTCGAAATGCATGGTCTTGATGAACTCGACGAGGCGGTCGGGCGTGGAAAGTTCGTTGGGAATATTTTCTACCAACACTCTTACGCCGAGCGGCTTGGCGAAGGCGCGCAGGTGCTCGACAGACGTCATCGCAGCTTCGAATTTTTTGTCATCGAACGCGTCGTTGGGATTGCCGATGTGCTGAATGAGAAAACGGAACGGGATGTGCTCGGCAATCTCGAGAGCGCGTTTGATCTCGTCCATTGCGTCGATGCGGCCCGCGCGGTCGGTGGAAGCGATATTCACAGGCGGCGAGCCGGTGCGTCCCCACTCGTAGTCGGAGTACAGCGGCGCGTGCACGGAATTCAGCGGAACGCCCGTGGACTTGAACCATTCGGCAATTTCTTTGACATGCTGCTTGCGATTGGCATAGTCGAAGTGCTGGCGGGCGGCAAAGATTTCGATCGACTGCGCCCCTGCCTTGACGAGTTCATCGAGCAACCCCGGATGGAGCCGCTCCTTCACGTAGAGGTATGTCGATACCGCCTTCAGCATTAGTAGCCTACCGCCTTCCCATGATTGCGTCCGTCGCTTGCGCCGAGGCGCTCGCCGGTTTTGGGGTCAAGCATGATGCACTCGCCGTCTCCCCAGGGGCGATTTATGTGCAGCTTCTGTCCCTTGGACCGTAGAACATTCATTGTATCGGGAGAGAGGCTGTCTTCGACGAGAATCTCATCGGGGAGCCACTGCTGATGAAACCTTGTTGCGTTGACGGCTTCCTGAATATCGAGGGAGAAATCGACGACGCCGATGAGGATGTTCGCGACCGTAGTGATGATGGTGGGGCCGCCGGGCGAGCCTAGAACCAGAAAGAGCTTGCCGTCTTTGAGCACAATGGTCGGCGTCATGGCGGAAAGAGGACGTTTGCCGGGGGCAATGGCGTTCGCCGGACCCTGAATCAGTCCGTATGTGTTGGGCACGCCTTGTTTAGCGGCGAAGTCGTCCATTTCGTCGTTGAGCAGGAAGCCCAGGCCTTCGGCGGTGACGCGGGAACCGAAGGAGTCGTTGAGCGTAGTGGTCAAGGCAACCGCATTGCCCTCGGCATCGACGACCGAGAAGTGGGTAGTGTTTTGCGGCTCGGGGATTGCTGCGGTGTGCGATTCGGCGACGCGCTCCAGTTCATCGAACGAGGGGCGCTTGAGGTCGCGGCTGGCGCTGGCGTGGTTCAGGTCGATGGAATCGCGCCAAGCGGCGGCGTATTTCTTGTCGATGAGCTGCGCCACGGGAATTTTGGCGAAGTCGGGATCGCCCATAAAATCGGCACGATCGTAAAAGGCGCGGCGGAATGCCTCGGCTTCGAGGTGGATGGCCTCGGCCGAGCGGTTCCCGAGTTTCGCCAGGTCGAAGCCTTCCAGTATATTGAGGATTTCGATTAACGCGACTCCGCCGGAAGATGGCGGCGGAGCGCTGATGATGTCGTAGCCGCGATAGGAGCCGCGAATGGGCAGGCGCTCTTTGACCTCGTAGGCGGCGAGATCCTGGGCGGTAACCAGGCCTCCGCCTTTGCGGATGGCCGCGGCCAGTTCGCGGGCCATGGCGCCGTGGTAGAAGGTGTCGGGATCTTTGGCCAGGCGTTCGAGAGTGTGGGCTAGTTCCGGCTGCTTGAAGAGTTCGCCGGGCTGATAGTAGTTGCCATTGCGCTGAAAAATGCGCTTGGACGCGGGAAACTCGGCCAGATATTGATCGTCTTTCAACTCTTGCGCGTCTTGGGGATCGAGGCGAAAGCCATCGCGGGCGAGTTTGATGGCCGGGGCCATTACTTTTTCAATCGACAGCTTGCCGTATTGTTTTTCCGCATAGATTAGACCAGCTACGGTGCCGGGGACGCCGATGGACCTGTATCCGACGAGGCTGGAGTCTTTGTTGTCCTCCGGAAGGACGTTGCCCTTAGCGTCCAAGTACATGTTTTCTGTGGCTGCGGCGGGGGCTTTTTCCCGGAAGTCTATGAAGTGAACTTTGCCGTTGGCGTTGCGGAGAAGAAGGAAACCGCCTCCGCCTAGGTTTCCGGCTTCGGGGTAGACGACGGCAAGCGCGAAACCAGTGGCGACGGCGGCATCGACGGCATTGCCTCCGGAACGGAGAACTTCAACTCCTGCTTGGGAGGCGAGTTCGTGGACGCTCGCGACCATGGCGTGCGGAGCGCGCGTCGGCCGCATCGGCGCGGCTGAGACGGTTCCGGCGACGAGAAGGCACAAGCCGCAAAAGATTAGAAAATTACGTTGAATACGCACGGATAGAGCGAAACTACGAGGCTAGACTACGGGGTTGCGACGCGTCAAACGCGTTCACCGCCGAAACGCAGAGGACGCCGAGAAAGGCTAATGCTTCACCACAAGGGAATCTTCACACTGCGCGGCGTTTGCGCGGGTCTTTCTTTCGTTCGGCCTTCTCTCGCCCGGCTTTCTTCTTTGGCGCATTCGCTGCTACTAATTCGTACGACTGGCGAATGACAGCTTCTAGTTCGGCGGCGGGGAGCACCCTGGAGTTGGCTAGCATCACCCACTTGTAGCGTCCGACGTAGGGTGCGGGGGAGATACCTTCGATCTCCAGCAGTTCGTGGAATGCTTCCGGGGCGCATTTTAGAGTGATGCGCGGGAAGCGGCCGTCCGAGAGGACCACGCCGGTAAAGATCTTGCCACGGACTTTGAAGCACAGATTGTCTTCCCACGGCATGTCCTCGGTCACGTCAGGGAACGATAGACAGAGTTTGCGGACCCAGTCGACTTCGGGCATCGGGACATGATAGCGCGGGTCACTGGACGAGTGTCCTGCGGACACGACGGGCGAGGACGCCCGTCGCCCCACGGGATAATTCATCGCGCACTACCTGCTTATACAGGCGGCGGGTCTTTTATCAGTGTTGCTTTGCTGTACGCCAGCGAGAAGCCCAGGCGCTCGGCGTTGCGCATGGAGGTTGTGCCGCCTTGGGTGACGATAACGGCGTACTCGCAGCCGGCTTTGGTTGCGACCTCCAGCCTTCTTTGCAGGATGGCGGTTTGCAAACCGCGTCCGCGGTAGGGTTTGAGCGTGCCGGCTCCGAAGAGCGCTACGATTTTGTGCTTGGGGATGATGAGGCCGGCGCCGACCGCAACGAGTTTCTCATTCTCTGGAGAACCGCCTTCGGCCTCGTTGGCTTCGGCAACGAACGTGATTGCTCCGGGGAAGGCGAATAGCGGAGCCAGCATCTCGTCGAAACCAGCGGGCTCGCCACCATCTGGGAAGAAACTTTGGCGCACGATCGCGCTGAAGACTAGCGCTTCTTCACATTTGCCCGGGCGGATGGTGAAGCCTGCGGGAGCGGGCGGGAAGGTTTCGATAGGATCGAGTTTGCGGGCTAGAACGTTGTTGAGCTCGACGATTCCGTAGCCGCGCTTCCGCGCAATTTCCAGCAGGCTGATGTCGGTCAGGGGACAGTAGTCGAGTTGCGACGGAGCTTTGCGCGAGAAATAGAAATTTTCCAATTGCTCGAAGTTGGCCTCGGTCACGGGACGGTCGAAGCCCATGCCGACGGCGCGTCCTATGGGCGAACCGAGGCCGGCGAAGATCATGTGGCCTCCGGCAATGGGCTCGACGACGGAACCGATGTGCGGACGCATCTTCTGGTCGGCGTGAGCGTGGTGCACTTGCGGCATTTCTTCCGCGGATTCAAAACGGCGGGCGAGAGCCCGATCTACGAATTGCATTGCAGTGATCCTTTCGTGGCTTGTACGTAGGTGGAGGATGCGGGGCGAGCGCGCACACTTCGGGCGCGGTGTCGCCGGTGGAGCTAAGGCGGGTTAGAGGACGGCAGTCATAGGCAGACGACAGAATAACGCGAGCGAGGGCGCCCGCGCCACACGATCAACTAGACCTGGTCCCGGGCTTCGCCTAGCACTACCGTCACTTCCAGCTGTTTCTTCCCGCGGAAAATGGTTACTTTTACGGTGTCGCCGGCACGATGCTTGTTCATGATCTGGGCGAGGATTTGCTGGCTCTCGATTTTTTCTCCGTCGATGGCCACGACTAGATCTCCGCCGATCATGATGATCGTGTTGCCGAGTTGAGCGCGCTCGGTGCCGCCACGCAATCCGGCGCGATCGGCTGAGCCTCCGGGAACGGCTTGCACGATGAGGAGTCCGTAGTCGGCGGCTAAACCGAGTTCGCCAGCGAGTTCAGGATCAATGGGAATGGTGCGAATTCCGAGTGCGGGACGACGTACGCGTCCCAGCGTGACCAGATCGTTCAGCACAGCTTTAGCGGTGTTGATGGGGATGGCAAACCCGATGCCGGCGCTTTGGCCTACGCTGGAGGCAATGATGGTGTTGATGCCGATGACTTCGCCGTGCCAGTTGAGGAGCGGGCCGCCGGAATTCCCGGGGTTGATGGCAGCGTCAGTTTGTATGGCTTCGTCGATCACCAGTCCGTCGGGCTCCTGCACCTGGCGGATCGAACTCACGATGCCCTGCGTAAGCGTTCCGGCAAGACCGAAGGGATTGCCGATTGCGTAGACTTTCTGTCCGACTTGCAGATTCGCCGAATCGCCGAGCGTCATGGGCTGCAGATCGGGTGCTTTGATTTGAACGATGGCCAGGTCATGAGACTTGTCGGTGCCAACGATGATGGCCTTATATTTCTTGCGATCGTGCAGCGTCACTTCGACTTGGCGGGCGTCAGCAATGACGTGATAGTTGGTAAGAATGTGTCCTTCTTTATCGATGACGAAACCGGAGCCTTGGCCTTCCTGCGAATACAGACCGTAAAAAAAGTCGTAGGCCTGTACACGCGACGTGATATTGACGACGGCTCCGATATTTTTGCGATAGACGTTGATGTTGTTCTGCTCTTCAGCGTCGTGCGAGTCGCTACCGGCGGCTTCGGTGATTTCCACGTGCTGGGGGCGACTGATCCAGCTGGCCGGATGGAGGCGTCCGTTGCGATAGGTGGTGAAGTAGAAGAAGGCGGAGGCTAGAACAATGGCGAAGATAAGAGTGCGCAAGAATCTCATCGTGTTGAATCCTTGAAAGCCTACAGGTTGAATTCTAGCGAAAAGTGGGAATTACCGCAGAGTGCGCAGAGGCGCGCGCGACATTTCGTCTTTCGCCCCTTTGGAGCTTTGTCGCTTCCAACTGGCACCCACGGCTTACGCGGTGGGCTGTGTTCTTGCGCCGCTTGCGGCTGATACTTTGGACTCTGCGGGTCGAAGCCGCTCCACGCAAAAATCGGGCGGGAGAGACTGAGCTCAACCGCCCGATCACAACCCGTTGCTGGCGTCTAACTACGGTGTCAGCTTGAATGCGACGCCGGCGGCGTGCTTACCGCCCTGGGAAGTGGTGCCATAGAAATTGCCCGCACTATCCTGGGTCAAGCCTGCAAATGGCACTTCTCCATCGGTCTCGCCACCCGAGAAGCTGTAGACCGTGGTGAGATTGCCTGAGGGATCAAGCTTGAAGATGGTCCCTTGGTCGTGAGCTCCGCCGAAGGTGGTGGTCCCCCACAGATTGCCGGCGGCATCGAAAATCACTCCGTTGGGAGCAAATCCGTCGGTACTCACAAAAATGTGGAGTATGGTCTCATTACCTGCCGAGTCCAGTTTGAAGATCACGCCGCAGCCAAATTCCGGGCAGGCAACGGCATCGCCGCCCGACGTGGTCACGCCGTACAGATTACCGGCGCTGTCGAGCACCATGGGCGATCCCGCCGACGCCAAGCCTCCATCCTCGGTCAGGTATCCCTGGAAGTTGTAGAGCACGGAGAAAACACCGGCGGCACTGATTTTGAAAACCGTTCCCCAGCCTGCGGAACCGCCAGAGGAAGCGGTGCCGTACAAATTGCCGGCCGAATCCTCAACCAGGCCCGCCACCGGACCGAAGCCGTCAGTCCCGTCGAAGCTGTGGAGGACGCTCTCCTCGCCGGTGTTGGTAATTTTGAAGACGGTGCCGGCGCTCAATTGTCCCGAAGCGCCGCCGGCGAATGTGGTGCCGTAGAGGTTGCCAGCCGCATCCTCGATCAAGCCACATTCAGGGGCCGCGCCGTCGCCTGACTGACTGGGAAAAGTGTGCAGTATGGTCTCCTTCTTCGCTCCTTTCTTCAGTTCGTAGACAATGCCGTTGGCGCCGGGCCCGCCGTAGACGGTGGTGCCGTAGATATCGCCGGAGGCATCCCGGAGCACGGTGCCGTAGGTGGGCCAAAAGCCGTCTGACTTAGTGTTGGTAAATTTGTGCAGCACCGTCTCCTTGCCTGCGGGAGTGAGTTCGTACACGAGGCCGCAGCCGAGCTTCGTGCACTGAGTGCCGTAGTCGCCGCCCTGGTTCGCGGTGCCGTAGATGTTGCCGGCATTGTCGAGGACCACTCCGGACCATGGATCGGCACCGTGAGCGCCGGAGCCAAATGAGTAGAGAACGCTATACGTCTGTGCCTGCGCGACTGCGGATGCAGCCGCGACTAGTGTGAGTACAAAGGTAAACGCCCACAGGACGCGCGTGCCGCGCGAGCGGGCCTGAAAGAATCGGGATCGATACGACATTCTGCACACCATGATTCACCTCGGTCATTTTCGATGGTTGTTTTCGATTGTTGACAAAGAGGGCGATTTAAAGAATCCAACGGCCACGGGGCGAGGCCGGCAAGATTTAGCGCCCACAGCATAGCACAAGATTTCGATCGTAGGGCGCTTTGCCGAGTTGAGGAGTGAAACCGATTACACAGTTAGCGCATCCAGCCGGTGTTACACTCGTCTGATTATGGCGGAAGGGCGTTCGCGGATTTGGATATGGGTTCTGGTGGGCGGCGGGTTGTTTACGCTGTTCGTGGTCGGAGTGTTTACGCTGGTGTACCTCAGTTTTGGCAGCCAGAATGAAGAAGCGTTTTCCGGCTTCGGACCCAAAATTGGCGTGGTGGATCTGGATGGTGTAATTTTCTCTCCCAAGCAGATCGTGCCCCAGCTGAAGAAATTTGCTGATGACGATTCGATCAAGGCGATCATCATTCATGTGAATTCGCCCGGAGGCGGAGTAGCCGCGTCGGAAGAGATCTATCGCGAGGTTAAGCGAATTCGCGACGAAAAGAAAAAGCGCATTGTGGCGTCGATTGAGACGGTGGGCGCGAGCGGCGCGTATTACGTGTCCTCGGCCACCAACAAGATATATGCCGACAAGGGCAGCATTGTGGGCTCGATCGGTGTGATTGCGGAGTGGGTGAACTACGGAGAACTTCTGCGTTGGGCAAAGCTCAACCCGATCACCATGAAAGCGGGAGAATTCAAGGACACGGGCAGCCCAACGCGCGAAATGACGCCCGCGGAGCGCGAGTACATGCAGAGCTTGATTGACAACATGCATACACAGTTTATTCGTGCGGTGGCCGACGGCAGGCATGCCTCGGAAGCCGACATCCGCGCCATTGCCAACGGAAAAGTCTGGACCGGCGAGCAGGCGGCAGATCTGAAACTCGTAGATCAGATCACGGATTTTGAAGGCGCGGTTAAGGATACGGCTAGGGCGGTGAACATTTCGGGGGAACCGACGCTGGTCTATCCGCCGAAGGACAAGAGGTCAGGCCTGGATCTGCTGTTCGGCGACGTTTCCGATTACTTGCCGACGCGCGAAAATCTAATGGAGCAGCAAGTTGGGTTCTACTATCTTTGGAAGTAGCCACGACTGGGCTCAGAAATGTTTCTCCGTTGATCGCATAGCGCTGAAGTGTTGCGCCACCCAAAAGCAAAATGCGCAAGAGCCGAGCCGGACGCGTCCGTGGAATCCCACCCTTGCGCAAAAAACGCGCAAGGATGGGGCACCCGGCTGATTCTCAGGATGCCAATTCAATAACAATTCGCTATCAACTGGTGGAACTGAGAACTGCACTTGCGCAGAACCCCTTAAATTTGAGAAGGTTATAGGCAGGCGCCGTGCAGCGAGGGGGTGCAAGGACCCCGGACAAAGGGATCCCCGCATAGGAACCGGCCCCAAAGGGAGCGTAGAGGAAATTATGACGAAGGCTGACCTGATCGAAGAAGTATCCCGGCTGGCGGAGCTCACCCGCAAAGACAGCGAAGTGATTGTGGACACGATCTTTGATAGCGTGGTGCGCTCGCTGCGCGTGGGCGACAAAATCGAAATCCGTGGTTTTGGAAGCTTCCGCACGCGCCAGCGGAAGCCGCGCGTGGGCCGAAATCCAAAGACGGGCGAACGCGTGGAAGTGCCGGCAAAGAAGATTCCGTTCTTTAAGCCGAGCAAGGAATTGAAGGACTTGGTCAACAGCAGCAAGGGAGCGGAAGCCGCTCCGCCGCCCGCGGCACCTGCTCCGCCCAGCGTGCACTAGATCGGCTGCGGAATCGTATTGCTTCGTATCAGGGCACCGCTTCCGCCACGCCGAAAAACGCCTGTCATCAACCGCCCCTTGTAAGGGCCGCGCGAAACTCAGGGCCCGTAGCTCAACGGTTAGAGCAGCAGACTCATAATCTGTTGGTTCTAGGTTCAAATCCTAGCGGGCCCACCAAACTGCCGGGCGCTCGACCAATCTCATGGCGCGCTCACTTTCGGGTGCTGACCTCAACCACAGGAGGGATTGAGAGTAATGCTGACCGAAATGAGGTCCCTCGGTTTGCCAGGATGAACAGGTTTGCGGTTGCTTTACACCGGAAACTCTTTCCGCACAAACTCCATTGCAGTCTCATGCGAGGTCAACCGTCCTTCCAGTTGCGCGTCTTCGACTGTGGTCAGAATTTCTTTGAAGCGCGGGCCGGGCTTATAGCCTGCTTCAATCAGATCGCGTCCGGTAATCAACGGAGTTGGCCGGATCGCTTCCGGCGGCATCGAACGCAACTGCTCTTGCGAATATTCATAGGCTTCGAGTTGGCCGTGACTGGAGAGACAGTCGATGCGATGCAACTCCAGATGTTCGTCGAAGGCGGGCAAGCGCAGAAACTTCTTTAGGGTGGATTGCTTCATGCGCTGCACTTGGCCGAAGCGCATGTGATTGTCTACCAGCGCCAGAATTTGATCGGTGTCATCGTTCGAGAAGCGCAGACGGCGGCAGATTTCGGCGGCCATTTTCACTCCGATTTCTACGTGGCCATCGAAGCGGATGCGGTCGGGCGCTACGCGGAAGGTTGGCGGCTTGCCTACGTCGTGCAGCAGCGCTCCCCAGGCTAGCGTCTTGGAACAGCCTGCGGGAAGTTTCTCGAGCAGCAGCAGCGTGTGCACGAAGACGTCGCCTTCGGGATGATATTGCGGAGGCTGCTCGACTCCTTTCATGGCGGCGATTTCGGGCAGCACTTCTCGTAAAAGGCCAGATGTATCCAGTAGTTGAAACGCCCGGCTCGCTTGGCCTTCGGTCAGCATCTTGGTCAGTTCATCGCGCACTCGCTCGGCGGAGACCTGGTGAATTTTCGGCGCTAGCCTTTGGATTGCTAACAGGGTTGCGGGATCGAATTTGTAGTCGAAACGCGCGGCGAAACGCACTCCGCGGAGCATGCGTAGTTTGTCTTCGGCGAAACGGCGCTCGGGATCGCCTATGGCTCGGACGATTCCGGCTTGCAGGTCTTCGCGGCCGCCGACAAAGTCCAGAATCTCGTTGGTGGCGGGATCGAGCATCATGCCGTTGATGGTGAAATCGCGGCGTTGCACATCTTCGCGCGGGTCTTTCGTGAAACGAACTTCATCGGGATGACGACCATCGGAGTAACCTACGTCGGAGCGGAAGGTTGCTACTTCGATGCGCTTCCCGTGGTCGTCCGTCGCTCCGCTCGATTCTGGCACCAGCACCACTCCGAATTGCTCGCCGACTGCGAAGGTCTGCGGGAAGATTTGCATGACCTGGCGCGGCGTCGCGTCGGTGGCTACATCGTAGTCGGCGGGCCCGCCGCCTAGCAGGAGGTCGCGGACGCATCCACCGGCCAGGTAGGCCTGGTGTCCTTGCTCGCGCAGGGTGCGCACGATTTCGGCGGCGTGTTGTTTGGCATTCGACATTCAGGATCAGCTATCAGCCATCAGCCGTCAGGTAAAGCAACACCAACTTCGAGTCGTCTACACTGGAAACTGATTGCTGACAGCCAATTATGCCTGACGTGTGCATCCTCGGCATCGAGAGTTCCTGTGATGAGACGGGCGCGGCCGTGGTGCGCTCGGGCGAGCAGATTTTGTCGAACCAGATATTGTCGAATGTCGTCGCTTCGCAGATTGCTACTCACCAGCCTTACGGCGGAGTGGTGCCGGAACTGGCATCGCGGGAACATTTGCGGGCGATTGTTCCGGTCGTGCGCCAGGCTTTGGCCGAAGCTGGACAGACTTATCAGTCCGTCGATGCCATTGCGGTCACGCAAGGGCCGGGACTGGCGGGGGCTCTGCTGGTTGGCATCAGCTATGCCAAGGCGCTGGCATTTGCTTTGGAGAAACCGCTGATCGCCGTGAACCATCTTGAAGGGCACATTCATGCCGTGTTGTTGCAGCAGCGGCAAAGCGAGAATGGCGAGCTGCAATTTCCTGTGCTGGCCTTGGTGGTTTCGGGCGGACACACACATCTTTATCTTGCCCAGGTGGACGAGAATCTCTGGACGTATCGGAACATTGGACACACCCGCGACGACGCGGCGGGAGAGGCGTTCGACAAAGTCGCGAAGCTCCTGGGGCTTGGCTATCCCGGAGGGCCGATCATCGACCGGCTGGCGCCGCATGGCGATCCGCAGACGGTCAAGTTTCAGACCTCGCAGATCAAGCACCGGGATCGGCGCGATCATAAGCAGGGTCGTACACAGGACGAACATAAGCGGGACGTACATGGGCAATCTCTGGCTGAGGGCGACGGGCCGCAGTTTGACTTTTCCTACAGTGGAATCAAGACGGCGGTTTTGCGCTACGTAGAGACCGAGAAGCTGAAACCCTCGATAGAAGCTCGGCGCCGGGAGTTGGCGGGAATCGAGGAGCCGACGCTCGACGACCTCTTGAGATTCTGCGATCGGCAAACGCTTGACCTGGTGGCTTCCTTCCAGCGCACGATGGTCAACGATCTGGTCGCGAAGACGCTGACGGCGGCGCGCGCGTATGAGGTGCAAACCCTTTTCGTCAGTGGAGGTGTGGCTGCTAACCGGGAATTACGGGCGACGTTTGAGCGGGAGGCGGGGATGCAGGGACTTCCTGTTTTTTTCCCGTCGCGTTCGCTTTCTACCGATAACGCGGCAATGATTGCGGCGGCTGCGTTTCCGAAATTTCTGCGGCGGGAATTTGTGGGCATGGATTTTTCGGCCGAGGCGGGAATGGCGCTGCGCTGACCCGTTCCTTGCGACGGTGAGAGCGTACGTCAGAGCTCGGTCGACCCTCCCGAGTCCGTGCCATAGCCGGTCTTTCGCCCCTCCGGGGCTGGGTCGCCTCCCGCTTTTACCCACGGCTTACGCCGTGGGCTGCATTCTTGCGCCGCTTCGCGGCTATTCACTGAGTTTCCCCGGCGGCTTGTATCGAAATCGCAACACTTCCCAGCTACAATGGTTCGCGATGAAGCCGACGATTTATGTAGTGGAAGACGACCCGGATATTTCGCGCCTGGTGCGCCATCATCTGGAAGGCGCGAGTTTCAGCGTGCGACTTTATTCGACCGGGAACCTGGTGGTGACCGATGCCGAACGGCAGCGTCCGGCGCTGTTTTTGCTGGACATCATGGTTCCGGGAAAAGACGGACTGGAGCTTTGCCGGCAGATTCGGCAGTCAGTGGCGCTGGCCTCGGTGCCGGTGATTTTTCTGACCGCGAAGAGTGGCGAGGCGGATCGCGTGCTGGGGCTGGAGTTGGGCGCGGACGATTACATTCCCAAGCCATTCAGCCCACGCGAACTGGTAGCGCGGGTCAAAGCGGTACTGCGGCGTTTTGAGCGGCCGCTGCCGCCGCTGCCCACGAAGATTGACGAAATCCACATTGACCCGAGCGCAATGACGCTGACGGTTCGCGGGAAACAGGTGCCGACCACGGCCACGGAGTTCCGGCTGCTCGACCATTTCATGCGGCACGCGGGACGGGTTTTTACTCGCGACCAGTTGCTCGACTCGGTGTGGCGAGACACGGCGTATGTGACGCCGCGTTCGGTGGATGTGTATGTGCGGCGCATCCGTGAAAAGATTGAGCCCGATCCCGAAAACCCGCGCTACTTGAAGACCGTGCGAGGGGCCGGCTACCGTTTTGAGGTTGCGCGTTGAGAAGTCGCATCTTCTTCAAATTGATGGTTGTCTTTCTGCTGGTGATTGGCGTAACGGCGATCACCCTGCAGTTGACGGTACGCAAGGTCTGGGAACGGACGTTGCGCGAGCAGATCGAGCGCGGTCTCCAACAGAAAACCTTGATGTTCGCGCAGCGCGTGGAAACGGACCGCCAGCACTCTCTGGCCGACATTACCGCGCAGGAGGGACAGGCGGCGGGAGCGCGGGCCACAGTTATTGATCCCACGGGGAAGGTGCTGGCCGACTCGGAGGCGGATCCGAGCACGATGGAGAATCACGCGCATCGCAAGGAATTTGTAGCGGCTCTCGCCGGGGCAATCGGAGTGGAGGAGCGCAAGAGTCAGACGCTCGGGATTCCTTTTGTGTATGTGGCGGCGCCGATTTCGGGAGGAGCGGTGCGGCTGGCGTATCCCTTGCCCGAGATCGAAGTGACGGATCGTCCGCTGGGCACGGCCCTGTTCTGGGGATCGCTCAGCGCGTTCATTTTCGCGATGTTGGTGGCGTCAATGGCGTCGCAATACGTGGGTCGGCGTCTACAGCGAATCGTAACTTTCGCGGAGCGCGTAGCCAGCGGGGATCTGACGGCGCGAATCGCGTCTTCGGCAACGGATGAGATAGGACAAGTGGCGGCGGCCCTGGATAAAACGACGCGGCGGGTGGAAGAAAGCTATGCGCGGGTGCAAACCAGCCAGCGGGAATTGGAGACGCTTCTCAACAGCATGCAGGACGCGGTGATTGCGGTCGACGTCGAGGGGCGGGTGCAGTGGGCCAATCGGGGCATGGACCGGCTGCTGCAGCGGGGGCCGCGGTTGAATGCGCCGTTGATCGACAGCGTTCGCGATCCGGACTTTCTCGCCGCGATTCAGGGCGCAGCGCGCGACCAGATGGTAACTTCGGCACGGTCGAATACTATCGCTCCCGGCCGCACGTTCGATGTTACCGCCGCTCCGATGCCGGGCGGCGGCGCGGTCGCGGTGTTGCGCGATCTCACTGAGACCGAGCGCATGGAAAAGAGCCGTCGCGATTTCATCGCCAATGTTTCCCACGAACTGCGCACGCCGCTGACTTCCATTCAGGGATACACCGAGACGCTGCTCGACGGCGCTCTGGTCGACAATCACGTGCGCGATTTTCTGGAGATCATTCGCAAGAATTCGGCACGCATGTCGCGCCTTACGGAAGACCTGCTTACTCTGGCCCGTGTGGAATCGGGGGAGCATCGGTTCGATGTGCAGCGGGTGAGTGCCGAAGAATTGCTGCAGGACGCTCGGGAAAGTTTCAGCGAAACGGCGCGATCGTATGGCGTCGAACTGACGATTGAGAACGCAGTTCCCGACGCCCATGTGAACGCGGATCGCGAAGCGATTCACCAGATTTTTTCCAACTTGATTGAAAATGCGTTGAAGTATGCGGCGTCGGGGAAAAGGATCGTTCTCGGAGCGCGCGCGGCCGAAAACGGCGTCGAATTTTACGTCCGCGATTTTGGGCCCGGCATTTCTTCTGAGCACCTGCCGCGGCTTTTCGAGCGCTTCTACCGCGTCGACAAAGCACGCTCGCGGGAGTCGGGAGGCACGGGGCTGGGACTGGCCATCGCCAAACACATTGTGTTGGCGCACGGAGGTTGGATTCGCGCCGAGAGCGAGCTCAACCACGGATCAAGCTTTTTGTTTATCTTAACCGCCTGCGAGGCGGATGCGGCGTAGATGCTGATAACGTAGAAGATTTCGAACTGGCCGTGATTCGCGGCATGCCGGCGGTCGGGGTTTTGAGCGTTAACACGGAGATCCAATGTTGTGACGAACAGCTATTACTTCCAGGGCATTTGCGTGGTGCTGCTCTGCATTGAAGCAATTGCGCAGAATGTGTCCCAACCGCAACCGACAACGCCGGAAGCGCAAGTACGGCTCGGGAATAATTATTTGGACAAGAAGGATTATTCCTCAGCCATGACCTGGTTTCGCAAGGCGGCGGAGCGAGCGAATCCCGTTGCTGAGAACAATATTGGATGGCTTTACGAGAATGGGCTCGGAGTCCAGCGAGACTATACGGAGGCGATGAACTGGTTCCGCAAGGCAGCCAATCAAGGCTATGCGGAAGCCCAAAATAACATCGGCTGGCTCATTCAAAATGGGTGGGGAGTGAAACAAGATTACGGCGACGCAATGACCTGGTATCGCAAGGCGGCCGATCAAAGGAATGTGAGGGCGAGCACAAACATAGGGTTCCTCTACAACAACGGGCTCGGAGTCAAACAAGATTATTCCGAGGCAGAGACTTGGTACCGCGCAGCCGCCGAGCAGGGGAACGTTAAGGCGCAAGTCTACCTCGGTCGGCTTCACCAAAGTGGATTGGGAGTTGAGCAAAGTTATGCCGAAGCGATGGCCTGGTACACGAGAGCCGCTGATAAAGAGGACGGCGAAGCGCAGAACGCTATTGGCTACCTTTACCAGCAGGGCTGGGGAGTCACGCAGGATTACGTGAAAGCGATGGCTTGGTACCGCAAGGCAGCAGATCAAGGTAACGCTTTTGCGGAACGCAACATCGCATCACTCTACGATAAAGGTCTTGGCGTTCCGCAAGATCATTCCGAAGCGGAAGCATGGTACAAGAAGGCTGCCGAGCACGATGGCGGAATGGAGGGAGTAATCAGCGCGATACTGCCGGGCAGCAGCATTCGCGCTCCTCGGCCGCTTTATTCACCGGCCCCGGGATATTCAGAGGAGGCCAGCAAGGCTAAGTTTGAAGGCACATGCGTGCTTTCCGTGATCGTTGGGACCGACGGCAATCCACGCGATATCAAGGTGGCGAGATCGCTAGGAAAGGGACTGGATGAGAAGGCGATCGACGCTGTCAAGACATGGAAGTTTGAGCCTGGAACGAAGGATGGCGTGCCGGTCGCGACGCAGGTCGAAATTGAGGTGACATTCCGTCTCCAGTGATTATCGTTGAAAATCACGGTGGCACTGACGCTAGGCTGCGGGATAAATGAATCGGACCAGCCAGAACGCGGCTGCAGCGACGAGGGCGGCTGCGGGGATGGTCAGGATCCAGGCCCAGACGATGCGCCTCGCTACTCCCCAGCGCACGGCCGAGAGGCGGTTGACGGCTCCGACGCCGACGATGGCACCGGTGATGGTGTGAGTCGTGCTTACCGGGATCCCGGCCAGGGCAGTGGAAAACAAGGTGATGGCACCGGCTGACTCCGCGCAGAATCCTCCCACCGGCTTGAGCTTAGTGATGCGCGAACCCATGGTGTGGACAATCCGCCAACCACCGAAATACGTTCCCAGGGCGATCGACAGATGTGCTGCCAAAATGATGGGCCAGTGAAATTTGCCCCAGTTGCCGGCCAGTTCCTTCGAGCTCAGATAGTGCGCACCGTAGAGAGCGGAGGCGACGATTCCCATTGTTTTCTGGGCATCATTGCCGCCGTGACCTAGGCTGTAAGCCGCCGCGGAGAGGAGTTGCAGCTTGCGAAACCAGGCGTCGATTCGTCTGGGCGCTTTATTCCGGAGAAGCCAATAGACCGCAAGCATGAATGTGAAGCCGAGAACGAGCCCCATGATGGGGGCCACCACAATGAAGATGAGGGTCTTGTACCAACCCTCGGCAATAATCACGTGCCATCCGGAGCGCATGACGGCCGCGCCGGCGTAGCCTCCTATCAAGGCATGGGAAGAGGATGTCGGCAGCCCCCACCACCAGGTGAGCAAGTCCCAGACGATGGCACCGAATAATCCGGTGATCACAACATACTGGGTCACCGATTCCACGTGGATCATGCCTCCGCCGATGGTTTTGGCGACGGCGGTGCCGAGAAGAAATGCAGCCACAAAATTGAAGAACGCTGCCCATAGCACGGCCAGCTTTGGGGACAAGACACGTGTGGAGACTACGGTGGCGATGCTGTTGGCGGCGTCGTGAAATCCGTTGAGGAAATCGAAAGTCAGTGCGACCAGGATCGTGATGATCAGCAGAAGCAGATCAGGCTTCACTAGTTTTCCTGCCGGGACAGATGATTGCACATCATGTGTTTTTCAAAACGACCGTTTCCAACACGTTCGCAACATCTTCGGCCTTGTCGGTCGCGCGTTCCAGGCATTCCAACAATTCCTTGATTTTTATGAGATTGATGGGATCCTTTTCGTGGTCGAACAGGGTGGCGATGGCCTGCTGGGACACCTGGTCCGCTTCGTTTTCGAGGCGGTTGATCTCGACGCAATGGGCCAGAATATTGCCATTCTTCTGCATGAGAGACACGGCTTTTTGCAATTCCTGGCATTGCATCAGGATGATCGCGGCCAGTTGTCCGGCGGCGGGCGGCGGAGTTTTGATGCGATACATCTGGATGCGGGCGACCGAAGCGTTGATGAAATCGAGGACATCATCGAGCTTGGAAGCCAACTCGTGAATGTCTTCCCGGTCTAAGGGGGTGATGAAGGTCTGGTTAAGTTTGGTGAGGATGGCGTGCGTGAGCTCGTCGCCCTCGCGTTCGATACGGTGAATCTGTTCGATCTGAGTTTCGACGTCGTGGTAGTTGGCGAAGAGATCGACCAGGGTGCGAGCGCCGTCGATAAGATTGTCGGACATCGCCGCGAACATGGCGAAGAAGGTATTGTCCTTGGGAACGAGGCTGAACATTTTGGGAGCAGCGATAAGTATTTGCGTTGACAGTCAGTTGCAAGTGATTGGAGCAGGCAACTATCTCACGCGGCATGGAATTGCGTCAAATGGTCGCCCGGTGTGGAATGGCTCATTTTGACGATGCATCCTCGGAAAAACCTTAACAACCAAGGACACAAAGTGACACGAAGGTTCTCTCGTTTCTCTCTATTCTCTCGATGGTCTTTTTCTTGTGTGGTGCGGTGATTAGCGCGTAGTGCGACGGCTGACGGCGATTCCGGCACGGCGGGGCATTCCTAGCCAGAGGATCAGGAGTAAAGCAAGTACCGAGGCTGCTCCGACGGCGATTTTCTGGAGAAACCCGAGAAACAGAAGACTGAACTGCATGGCAACATTGTGCGACGTTCGGGAAGCCTGAGCGAGATAACGACGGTAACGCTTACTAGGGAGGGCTGGGTTCTTTCACTCGCCAAGTGACAAGAAATTCACCGGGTCGTAACCTGCATTGAGACGCGGGGAATTATGCTTTCCATGGGGGTGTGTGCCACACTCTCGGTTGATACCGGTTGCGTCCACTGAAACGGATCTAGCATCCAAGTGAGTAGGGCGGTTTTGTATATGAGCACAGCCAGCGTGAAGACACCTTTGCCAGAACCATCGCACGCTGAATTGGTGCGGCGGACGGTGGAAGCCTGCGAGTTGGCGCGTGAAGCCGCGGCAATTGCGGCCGAGGGAATCGCTACGGGATCGATGTCGCGCTTGAATGACATCCGGCAGTGCGAAAAAGAACTGGACGCCATTGACCTGGAAGTGGATTCGGGAGTGACCTCGACTATCACTCAGGTTCCCGAGGCTGAAACCCGGCAACTGCTTGCCTGCATGAAAGTCATGATCGGACTGGAGCGAATCGGGGATCTGCTGCTGAGCTTTGCGACCAGCGCGCAGGCGGCGGGAGAACGACTGGACGCGCAGGATGCTCGCGAGTTGACGCAGATGGCTACGATCCTGGAGAAAATGTTGGCCGATGTGGGCCAGTCTTTTTCCCAAAAGGATGTCAAGAAAGCCATCGACGTGTTGCGCGCCGATGCCGAGATGGATCGCCTGCGCAACCTGATCTTCCTGCGACACATTGAGAATCCGGAAAACGTCACGCATCACTCCAGCCTGCAGGTCATCTTCATGACCCAATCTCTTGAACGGGCTGGCGATCATGCCAAGAACCTGGCCGAGGAAGTCTGCCACTTCGTGAGCGGGCGGAGCATTCGCCACGTGCTCATGGCTTACGACAAACCCAAAGAGCAGATGTTTATCGAATGGCTGCGGCACAAAGACGAGAAGTAACTTCCTGCATCGCTCCAGTTTCTTAAATTCATTTACCACCAAGGACACGAAGCTTCACTAAGGGAAACCCTTCGTCTGCTTGGTGGTTCATGAATTTTGGACCCTGTTCGTCGTCCATGAGATCGCCCGTGAGGTCTTGACAGCGGAAGTCTCCAAGGCGAGACTCGATTCAGCCCATTCGCCCATGCCTGGATCCGCCCAACCCGAACCTCGCCCCGCCGGGGGCGATAGCTTTGACGGCCGTGTGCTCGCGGAAACGGAACTGGATTCCGCGCTGCAGTTGTTGGTTGAACGCGCGCAATACATCACCGGCGCCACCGGAACGGCGCTTGCTCTGCCGCAGGGTGAAGAGATGGTATGCCGTGCCAGCGCTGGTGGTTCGGCGCCGGCAATCGGGGCGCGTCTGCAGGTTCGTTCCGGATTAACCGGCGAAAGTATTGCGCGGCGGCAGTTGCTGCGCTGTGACAACGCGGAAACCGATCCGCGGGTGAATCTGGAGGCTTGCCGGGCGCTGGGCATTGCCTCGATCGTGGTTTTGCCGTTGCTGCGGCGGAATGGCGAAGTTCGCGGACTCTTTGAACTATTCTCCGATCATCCCTACGCTTTTGAGGAACGCGACTTGGTCGCACTTGAGCGCATGGCTGGCCTTACGTTGACGGCGCTCGATCTGGCTGAGCAACGCCAGGACTCCGCACCCGCGCCAGCGGCAAGGCGAGGACCGGAAAAGGCCGTCGAGTTGTTGCCCGAAATTCGTGTTCCAGTTCCTCCAGCGCCGGTTCCAGTTCCAGTTCCAAAGACAAGCAGCGCTGTCGTAGGTGCCGCGCTTCCACT
>JBEKLO010000059.1:0-35545 GCA_050010155.1 Terriglobales bacterium | reverse complement strand
CGCAGAACTAAGAAGGACCCGCCCGTGCTCGCGCCGTTTGAGCAACGACGCGATGAAATCTTGAACACATTACAACTTCGCAAGTCCAGGTGCATGGATCTGGCCATGCTGCGGTCACTCTCGGCCTGTCGGCCTTTCGGGCGCGGCTGGTGGCGCGCCACGATTCGGGAGCTGTGCCGGGCGCGCGTCCTTCAGCAAGTGAGGATAGGGAACCGCATCGAGATTGGTCCCAGGGAACAAATTCAAGCTTTGTACTTTCGCAGTTGGACACCGAAGGGTTGAGGTGTATGACGACGATTAGCCACGACCCCGCTAGTTCACCTTGGATGACTAGCCGGGAAGCCGCGCAATATCTCCGAGTGGCGCACCGCACAATCTTGGAATGGGCCAAGAAGGGCCTGATTCCATGCCATCGGTTGTCAGGGACTCTACGTTGTACATGGCGTTTCCGCGCCGACGAGTTGGACGGTGCTATGATGAGCGCGCCATCTGCCGCAGAGAATGGAGAGTCATTCGATGCGACGGGGAAGTAGAAGCACCACAGGAAGTATTGTCAAAGACAAGCGCACTCAGTCATGGCAATTTTTTTGGTGGACCGATGGCCAACGGCATAGTAAGACACTTGGCCGTTTTCCCACTAAAAAAGCGGCCTGGGACGCGGCCCAGGTGTTCCGGGTCCAACTGCCTCAACCACAACCGCCCAGCGCGCCCGCGGTGCCCATCGTGGCCGCCTTGGTAGAACAGTACCGAGTGGAAAAAATGCCGAGACGCCGCGATACCAGACGCACCTACGATTGTTGGTTACGTAATCACATCGTCCCGAAATGGGGCGACTGCGCGCTAACCGATGTCCAGGCGCGACCTGTAGAGCTGTGGCTCGACTCGCTCGCGTTGGCTCCGAAGAGCCGGGCCCACATCCGTGGCACCCTTAGCATCCTGTGGGATTACGCTATGTGGCGCGGTGACGTGCCCACACAACGCAACCCGATGGAATTGGTCACAGTCAAGGACGCATCGAAACGAATCAGCAAGCCGCGCAGTCTAACGGTGGAAGAGTTTCAACGGTTCATCGTTCACCTGGGCGAACCGCTCCGCACAATCGCTTTGATGTGCGTATGCTTCGGCCTACGCATCTCCGAGTGCTTGGCGCTGCGGTGGTCGGATGTCGATTGGCTCAACGGCTTACTTCGCGTGGAGCGTGGCATCGTAGAGCAAAACGTAGATGAGGTAAAGACAACCGGCTCCCGGCGAGCTCTTCACATCACCGCCGAGATGCTGAACACACTAAAGCAGTGGAGGCAAATGACTCAGTTCTCGGCCCAAGAGGATTGGATCTTTGCATCTCCGGCACATCTCGGCCGATTGCCGTGGTCACGCGACCATGTGTGGCGGGCCTATCAGAAAGCCGGTGCGCAAGCTGGTATCGGCGGGCTCGGCACCCACTCGCTGCGCCATACGTACCGATCATGGCTAGATGCTGCGGGGGCTTCGGTAGCGGTGCAACAAAAGCTAATGCGCCACGCTTCGATTACGACCACGATGAACCACTACGGGGACATCGTGACAAATGAAGAGGTGGTGGCTAGTGGCAAGGTCACACGGTTAGCTTTTAACGGCACGGAGACGGCACGGAAAGCTTCGTAATGTATTGAAAAATGGTGGGCGCTGTAGGATTTGAACCTACGACTTCCACCGTGTGAGGATGGCACTCTACCGCTGAGTTAAGCGCCCACTGTTTCGCGGCAAAATCATCATAACACGCTACTTCTCGTCCGTGGTCATGTCGTTTAATCGACTGCGCTCCCGTTCTGACGCGAGTGTCAGGGTAAAACAACCACGATCTGAATCTTGTTGGATTACTCGCCCGCGAATCGAGGACGGCCGACTATTGTGCCCCCAAAACCCGCGTCCGGTGCGAGTCTTATACAATTAGGCCGCAACAAAATACCCGAGGGGGTAACAATGTCGAATCTAGAGAACGCACTACGGGAGCTTCGCGAGAAGCGTAGTCACGCCCAGATAGAAATTGATAAGTTAGACCAAATCATTGCTGGTATTGAATCCTTGAATGGAACGCGAGCAGTGTCCAGCAATGCGACCCAACCGAAGCGAATCATATCGGCAGCTTCACGCCGGAAAATGGCGCTGGCGCAGAAAGCGCGATGGGCAACGGCGAAAGGTGATGCCGCGAAACCGAAGCGCACAATTTCAGCCGCAGGCAGAAAGAGAATCGCAGCGGCGCAACGAGCGAGGTGGGCGAAGCTCAGGGCGGCGTAGCAGATTGGCAGCCTGCTGCGCAGATGCGGCAGGCTTTCCCATTTTCCTCATCCGAGAAGTTTCTGTTGAAACCTCGTTAGACTGGCGATCTCAGCTCCAGACGGGATTCCCCTTCTCATCGCGAAGAACGAGGGTATCGGTTCCTTTCATGATTTCACGGGCGAGAATGAGTTCGGTTTCGCCCTGCTTAATTCGTGATCCTGTCAGAACAATTTCTTCGCCTTGGCTGAAAGTCACCCCCATATCGTCCAGAAAAACCTTCGGGCAGAGGTACACGTCGAGCGTGTCTGTACCAACCTTCACCAGCAAATGGGCAATCTCTTTTTCGCTACCCTTTGCGGGCAGCTTCACCTCTTGGACCGTAGCTTTCATCTTGCTCTCGGTGCTGAGGTCGTATTTCGGGCGATTGGTTTCTTGCGGGTTCCCTGCAACCAGCGGTAAAGCACAGACAACCGCGAAGACCAGAACGATCGACTTGCGACTACTAGAAGATGAGTTGGGCATGGCTACTCCCGGTTTAGCTAGATTAGGAATAAAGCCATACGACGGATTGCGATATAGTACTACGTTTTTAAAGGGACGGAGCATTCGCCGGTGCGTTCACAAAGGCAGCTTTAGAGTGCCAGTGAGACGAATCTGCGAATATTGCGGGTCTAATGTGCGGGTTGATATCATGGTGGCGGCATGGCATTTCCCATCAAAGTGTGCGTCGTTTGTTCAGAGGAGTTCGAGTTGCGGCCGGGTAAACCCGGTTTTGCCAACCGTTGCCCGGCGTGTAGCGAACCCGAAAACGTTGAATCAACGACGAAGCAGAGCGTGGATGCGGACGAACGCAAAACCCTGATGGAAGCGAACGAAGCGCGGAGACAGGCGATGCGTGACCTTCTCTATCGCAAGGATAGCTAACTGCCTTTCCCACCGCTCCTCAGTCAGCGGTAGAGTGCAATCTCTGACACGCCGAGTCCAACCGTTTAGCTTCAACAGTTTGCGTACGCAATCCCAGCAGCGTGGGAGAGGATTTGGGGCCGTCCGGCCCGCAACGTAGAACCGAAGTAATCACCTGACGTCCCCTCAGCAAGTCAATGTTTAATCGCACGCGGCTGGCCTCTTGCCAGATCCGGAATGTACTTCTGGAATCTTACGACGGGCCGTGCTTACGGGCACACTAGCTGCAGTTATGCACTTCTGGAGACGTACACAAGATTTCCCTATGAATCGTGTCAAACACCGCTGGAGCGTGATGCTCGTGGTGGCTAGTCTGGCCGCCCTTTTGGGCTGCCAAGGACTCGGTTCGAAGCCGCAAACTCAAGGGGCGGGCCAGTTGACTCCCTCGCCGGCCAGCATCAGCTTCGGGAACGTGCAGATCGGAACCAATCAGTCCCAAGCTGGCTCAATTACAAATACCGGCGGATCCAGCGTCACCATCACCCAGGTGGCGGCCAGTGGAAGCGGCTACAGCGTGAGTGGCATCACCGTGCCCTTGACGCTGGCGGCTGGGCAAGGCGCGAATTTCAGTGTGCTCTTTGCTCCGACGGGTGCAGGAAGCGCCAGCGGCAACGTAGCGTTTAGCAGCAGCATCGGTACCGTGAATGTCGGTCTCTCAGGGACGGGGGTCGAAGCGGGAGCCCTGAGCACAAACCCGACTAGCATGAGTTTCGGAAATGTGACGGTGGGGAACAGTTCGTCCCAAACGGAGACCTTGAAGAACACCGGCGGCACAGCTCTGACCGTTACCGCGGCGAACGTCTCGGGCACGGGTTTCAGTTATAGCGGATTGACTTTGCCGCTGACGCTGGCTCCAAATCAGGCCTCGACGTTTGGCGTCAGCTTTACACCTGCGGCCGCAGGCGCCAGCAGCGGTAGTTTATCGCTGACCGTCAGCGGATCGGGGACGTCGGTTGACATTGCATTGTCGGGAACGGGCGTAGCCCCTGCAACCTTGACACCAAATCCCACCAGCCTGACGTTCACGAACGTGCAGGTTGGCCAGAGTTCGACGCAAACGGAAACTGTGACCAATACGGGCGGATCGAGCGCCCAGGTCACGCAAGTTGCGGCCAGTGGAACCGGGTTCAGCGTTTCGGGATTTACGCCGGTCACCCTGACAGCGGGGCAAAGCACATCGTTCAATGTCACGTTTGCGCCGCAGTCAGCCGGAAACTTCAGCGGCAACGTGTCGGTCACATCGAATGCTTTGAATTCAAATCTGAGCGTGCCGCTGACTGGATCGGCGGTGGGTGGGCCTCAGACCACATTAAGCGTGACCAGCCCAATTGGCGTGGGGAACGTGGTGGTGGGGCAGAGTGGCACTCAAACCGGGACTTTGACTGCCAGCGGTGGGACTGTACAGGTCTCTTCGGTCAACTTGGGTGGCGCCAACCCGGCGGAGTTCTCAATCAGCGGCCTCTCGTTTCCTGTGACCGTGACCACGAGCCAACCAGTATCCTTTACCGTGACGTTCTCGCCTGGCGCCACCGGCGCTGCCTCGGCATCAGCTTCGTTTGCCAGCAATGCTTCGAACTCGCCGACGGTCGCTACCCTGACCGGCACGGGCATGCCAGTGCCTGTACACACGGTCCAATTGACATGGAATCCCAGTGCGACTGAGGGGATCACCAGTTACAACGTCTATCGGGCGATCTTCGGTTCGAGTTCCTGCGGTAGCTATTCCACCATTGGCTCCACGTCGGGTTCAGTGACTACGTATACCGATAGTGAAGTAACCGACGGTACGACTTACTGCTACGCGACCACGGCGGTGGATTCGAACGGCGAAAGTACGTACTCGAATATTGCCCAGGCCATCATTCCGGCTCCCTAGGGGCGAGGAGAGTCTGGATCGCAATTCATCAAGGGCGTGTAGGGTCGCGATTGCACTGTCTCGCCCTGAGCCGACTTTCTCCGTTCGCATTTGACAATAAGGTGTACAATCCCGCGGTGTGACGGAGGTGCAGGATATGAGTCATCTTCTTCGACAACTCTGGTGGCGGGACGACGAGGGCCAAGACATCGCCGAATATGCGGTCATGCTAGCCGTGATCCTGGTGATCGTGATCGGTACGATTCAGCTGGTCGGCGGCAATGCCAACAACGTATTTTCGCAGGTAGCCAGTTCCATTCAATGACCTGTGTGAACGACGAACCGAGACGCTAGGGTCGGCCGGTGGGCGGATTACCTAACGTGAGGACTTCAGGCCCGACACTCGCAACAGGGACCGGAACCGGTGCCATCCGCCGCGCTGTGCCGACACGCCCGGTTCAGCGTACCTACTACAGCATATCTGTTGCCGCAGGTGCCTGATAGAGTCGTAAACGAGCCGTAAACAGGAGAGGAGCCCGCGCCGATGGACACGATTGTTCTGATTTCATTTGGATCGGTGGTATGCGCGATGACCGCATTGTGCTTTATGGAGCTGCGCCGCATCCGAAAGAAACTGGAATCCAAGCCGCAACCCAAGTAGGGAACTTAAACTGCTTTATCGGGCGACAGTGCCTTTGCGCCATTCATCGCTCGGGATATCACCGCCGTCTGCGTAACTGGAATGTTTCTTGGTGGTTTTCAACCACGCAGCAGCCCTGTCTTCGGCTTCAGCCAGTTGTTGCGGAGACATTGTCAGGCGGATGGTTTTCTTGCCTTCTTCGATTTGGTTCAGCATCGGGACTGCCTTTTTTTCAGCCAGCAAGTACCACATGTAAGCGGAAACGGATGCAGGTTGCACGCTCGTGGTTTGCCCATCTTCGGTGTCCGGAACTTCTTTGATCTGAGAAAAATGCTCAGCCAGGCGAAGCTGTGCACATGGGTCTCCGCCCTCGGCGGCTTTGATGACGGCAGAAAATGAGTTCCCTTCGTTGGCGTTGGGGGCGGGCAGGGCCTGCGCGTTGTTCATGGTGAGGTAGAGCAGCTCTGTGCGGCTGGAGACGCCCAGCTTGTCAAAAATACGGAACAGGTAGTTCTTGACCGTGTGCGGACTCAGGTCGAGAGCGTGAGCAATCTCGCGATTGGACATGCCCCCGGCGACGTGTTGTATGACCTGGCGCTCACGCGCGGAAAGCAATTCGATTCCTTTGTGGTTGGTGGAGCAGACGCGAGGCGCGTTGGCAAACGCTTCGAGCGCGTGATCCAGGTCGTCGCTCCGCGCCCAGATCTGCCCCTCATGTACTGCGCGGATGCATTTGCAGAGGCTCTCCAGGCGTTCTTGTTTGGAAAAAATGCCCCTGGCACCCGCACGAAAGCACTCCAGCACGTCTTGTGGCTTGGAGGAGTCCAGCAAAATGACTCCCTTGATCTGGGGTCGGAGCGCGCGCATCTCGCGTAACACTTGGGCGCCGTGTCCAGGCTGGTTGTCCAAGTCGTGACTAATGACCACGACGTCAATCGGCACACGACTGATGGCGGCCAACAGCTCCTCGGAATTCGAGGCCGCCGCCACAACCTGCAGGCCGCGATCGTTGCGCAAAGCATCGGCTAAGAGCTGGGTGTGGATGCGCGTGCCGTCAGCGACAACGATACTGACGAAGTCCGTGCCCACTGCCTCATGGGATGACATCGAATCTCCTGATAAATATTTCGTCGTTCCGAACCGAGGGGGATTAAGAACGGTTCGCTAATAAACTATGGTCTGGGGGGAAGAATAATGAAGACAAACAGGCCAGAGTTTCTTCCTACAGTACGTGAAAATGTATCACCAAATCTTCAAATCGACAAGCAAAGGCTTGCAACCTACGCAAAAAAGTGCACTGCCCGCGGCTCTCGGTGTCGCGGACTGACCGGTTGCACGACAGTGCAAAGGAACCGCTCCCTTTTCAGTCTCTCGACAGCTGCTGTCTAAGCGTCGCAACATCCCCCACAACGCTAATGTTATCAATAAGATGTTGTAAATATCCTTGATGGTCGGTGAATGTGTAAAGAACACTCTTCAATCCTGCAAACTTAGATATACCACCGCTGTGCTAAAGAAAAACGTCTCCAAGGTGCATGGACCTGTAGTAAGAATGTCAGCCCATCCGCAGTAGGGTCAAGATGTTCAAGGAAGTCCTACCACTTGCACGCTATTGCAAGTGACGTTAGTGTCTTACTAACCAAGTATCACTTCCCCCCAGTTATTCCTAGTCCCCCGAAGGAATCGAAGTGTATCTGCGACACAGCGGACCCAGTGTATGGGACCCAGAGGGCGAAGCTATGAGTTCCTTTAACCAGAGCTACGAAGTGGGCCGCGGATCGAGCCTGTGGGCGCCGCAGGACGAGTTGCGCTGGTACGCGCTGCACACTCGAGCGCGCCATGAAAGAACGGTCGAGCAGCGTTTGCGTGATCAAGGTATGGAGACATTCGTACCCACGACGATGGAAGTCCATCGCTGGAGCGATCGCAAGAAAAAAGTTGAAGTGCCGTTGTTCAGCTGTTACGTATTCGTCCGATGCGCTTTAAGCGAAGAGGACCGGACGCGAGTGTACCGGGTAGAAAGTGTGCATGGTTTTGTGGGCTCCCGCGGATCGAGCCTTCCGATTCCCGATCATGAGATCGAAAGCATCCAGAAAGTTCTGGCGCAGACGGCACCCTGGCGTTCGTACCCATTTCTCAAGGTGGGGCAGCGAGTACGAATACGCGGTGGGGCGATGGACGGTGTGGAAGGCGTGTTCTTGTCGGAGAACGGCGACCATAGCCTGATTGTCTCCATCGATGCAATTCAGCGGTCGATGGCCGTAAGAATTAACGGATACGACGTCGAGCCGGTCTGAAAGAAATTCCGGTGCTAAAACTCATCAAGTAAGTTTGCAATACGCCAATCCAGCAACTTCCTCCTAAACGATCCAGCATTTCCTCACCACGTTCCATCGGGCCACTCTTGAAAATGTATAAGCCAGAGATCGAGCAAATCAGTGAAGAGTTGTTTTTTATCGCTGCCAGTCCGGCCACGCGCCGGCTGCGAACGCAGGCGGAATTACTCTCGCAGACTGATGTGCCGGTGCTGATTACCGGAGAACCGGGTAGCGGGAAGACGACGGCTGCCCAGCTGATCCATTCGCTTTCGATTCGTTCCAGTTTCCCCTTCATGCGGATCAAGTGCGCGGTTATCACCTCGGACCTGCTCGAAAATGAACTGTTCGGTTATGAGCACGCCTCCGGCAACGGGCGTCCGGAATCGACGATTGGGAAGTTAGAGCAGTGCGCCAAGGGAACGATCCTGTTGGACGACTTCGACGCGACGCCGGACGCTGTGCAACGGCGCCTTTTGAAACTATTGGAAACGGGAGAGTTTGTCCGGTGCGGCGGCCAGAATCCGATTCGGGCTGATGTCCGCATCATTGCGGCCACGAGCGGCGACCTGGAACTGGCCGCGACGGAGAAGAGAATTCAGGAAGAACTGTTCTACTGTTTGAGTGTTTTCGAGTTGCGAGTACCCCCGCTGCGGGACAGGCGCGAGGAAATTCCGCTGCTGCTGGGGCACCTGATGAACCGGCTGACGCGTCGCTACGGCGTCCCGGCTCCGCGCTTTTCAAGCGAGTTACTGGATGCTTGCCAGCAGTATCCGTGGCCCGGCAACCTGCGCGAGCTGGAGAATTTCGCCAAACGCTTTCTGGCGCACGGCGATGAGGCCGCGGCGTTGCGGGAGTTACGTGCGAGTCCCGGTTACGGTTCCGCAACTAAGAGGGACAACGGGAACGGAAATGGAAACGGGCACGCGAAACCGGTTGGGCAGCCTTCGAACGGTCGCTCTTCGAATTCGTACCCGCCGGAAGAAAAATCGTCTCTGAAGCTGCTGGTAAGAAACGCAAAAGGGGAGGCCGAGCGCAGTGCGATCGCTCAGGCGCTCGAGGAAACTCACTGGAACCGGAAAGCGGCCGCTCGTTTACTGCATGTCAGCTATCGCGCGCTACTTTACAAGATTCAGGAGTACCATCTCGCACCGCCGGCAGAGTCCACACGACTGTTAGCGGCGAGCTATATACGGCAGGCAAAGTAGCATTGCCATGGCCACTGCGATTAAACTCAGCAACATCAATCAGCTACGATGGAACCCGACCGAGTTAATCCGGGGAATGGCTGAGAGGTTTGGCTTATGAAGGAACCTGTGGCGTCTCATCGAATTCTGTCGGTTCTGACGCTTTTGGTGCTGTTGTCTGCCGGCGCGTTCGCGCAATCCGGTTCCGCCGCGCGACCGACGGCTCCCGCTGCCCCTGCTGATAAACAAGCCAGCGACAAGTCTGCGGAAGGCTCGTCAGCCGCGCATTCCGACGACTCTTATGTGATCGGCGCTAACGATGTTCTGGCAATCAACGTGTGGAAAGAACCGGACATTTCGCGTTCGGTTCCTGTGCGTTCCGATGGAAAGATCTCTTTGCCATTGGTTGGGGAGTTACAGGCGAGTGGTCAGACACCACGGCAACTGGAACAAGAGATCACAAAGCGCTTACAGAGTTATATCTCCGAGCCTGAAGTCACGGTCATTGTTACCGATAGCAAGAGTCAGAAAGTGAACATCCTGGGGATGGTGGCTCGGCCCGGAGAATATCTCTTGACGAGCTCAACTACGGTTCTCGACGCGGTTGCAATGGCGGGCGGTTTCAAGGACTTCGCGAAGCAGAAGGCGATCTACGTTCTTCGACAAGCTCCGAACGGAACGCAACAGCGGCTTGCGTTCAACTACAAAGACGTGATCAAGGGCAAGAATCCGGAGCAGAACATTCGGTTGCAAGCTGGCGATACCGTCGTGGTCCCGTAGTTGCGATCAATGAGTATTCGACGCTGTTTGATTCTCGGATGCATGATGACGGTGGCTAGCTTGTCAGTTCCCTCGGGCGCCCAGAACCCACCGGCCCAAGACTCAGGCAGCAGCGACAATAGCGCCAGAATGGCCCCAGCGCCCGCACTTTCGGGCATCGCAGGAATGCAGGATCAATCTGATACCGGCGACACCGCTAGTAGTTTGCCGGCGATACCGGGGTTGCTCGGCGGGATAGGGATTTCTCCCGCGTTTCTTTCCGACATGGAAAAGTCGAATTATCTTCGAGGCGGCGTGAATGTGGGTGGAGTTTACGATTCGAATCCTCTGCTGGTTTCTAGCGGGGCGGAAAGCAACACCAGCGAGTCGATTTTTCCCAATATCAAGATTGATGAAACGTCGTCTCGAATGCACTGGACGCTGGGGTACGCTGGCGGCCTCACGGTAAATCAGAAATTCACGAGCCAGAATGAAGGATCGCACAACCTGAATTTCGACTCGCAATACCGGCTCAGTCCGCACGTGAATCTGCGAGTTGCAGAGAATTTTTCCATGACCACCGGATTCTTCGATGCCGGCAACGGGACCGAAGGTACCGTCGGCTCCGGCGGCCCGAACGAGAACCTGATTACCCCGTTGGCCACACAGAAATCCGACACGACAACTGTCGAGACGAATTATCATTTTGCCTTGAATGATTTGATCGGAGCCAGCGGATCATTCTTTGACACCCATTTCAGCAATGCCGCTGCAGGAGCGCAACTGGCGAACACGCAAACCGCGACGGGTTCAGCATTCTGGCTGCACCAGCTTTTCCATGGAGACTGGGGCGGCCTGAGTTACCGCTTCCAGCGCATCACCTTTAATCCCGGCGGCGAAACCCTGGTTCACAGTTTTCTGGCGATAGATACGGTGAACTTCTCGAAGCAATTCACGCTGACTGGTTTTGTAGGCCCACAGTACTCGAACAACCAGGGCTTGATCCCCGGTGCGGTTCAGCCTACGCAATCGACTGCATGGTCGGTCGCCGGTGGGGCTGAATTCGGCTGGAAGAACCAGCATACCAGCGTGTCCGCGGGGTACTCACGGATCATCAGTGATGGCGGCGGTCTTTTGGGCGCGGTGCGACTGCAGACGGTTCACGGCAGCTTCCGCCGCCAACTGACGGCACGATGGGCGGCTGCCCTCACAGCAAGCCACGGAACCAATGATTCACTTACTGTGCCTTTCGCAGACAGTGCAAGCTCAATCAATTCAACTTCGGCAGGCATTTCCGTGGAGCGTACCGTAGCGAAGAGCCTCGGTTTCCGGATGGGTTACGAACACGACTTTCAACAGCAGTTTGGGCTGCCTGGTGTTTTCCAGAATGGTCCACTTCAGTCACTCGATGCGAACCGGAATCGATTTTTTGTGACGCTATCGTATCAGTGGGCCAAACCTTTAGGAATGTAAGCATGGACGAAGAATTACAAGAATCAAGCGCGCCACTCGAATTCGCTGAGATCAAGGGAATTGTCCGCCGCCGACGGTGGCAATTTCTCATTCCCTTTTTCTGCGGCTGGCTGCTGGTATGGGGAGCGAGTTGGCTGATCCCTTCAACCTACAGGTCTGGCACGCTGATTCTGGTTGAGCAGCCTTCGGTGTCGTCGAAATACGTGGAGTCGAACATCGATAGCGACATCCAGCATCAACTGGATAGCATTACCCAGCAAATCCTTAGCCGCACGCGACTTCTTCGCATCATCGATAATCTCGGCCTTTATGCCAAGGAACGGAAGCACAAGAACCCGGATGATCTGGTCGAGACGATGCGCAAGGACATCGAAATCGAGCTGACGCATAGCGACGATAAGAAGCTTTCCTCGTTCAACATTTATTATGCAAGTCGCGATCCGAAGATGGCACAGCAGGCGACGAGCGAACTGGCGAATCTGTTCATCACAGAAAATCTCGAGGAGCGCGAGCAGCGTTCGGAAAACACGACTAACTTCCTCGAAGATCAACTGGACCAAGCCCGCGCAAAACTCGCAGCGCAAGAAGCGAAATTGCGTGTATTCAAAGATCAGCATCTAGGCGAGTTGCCAACTCAGACTCAGAGTAACCTGCAGATCCTGACCGGGCTTCAGAGTCAGTTGCAGGCGAACCAGGACTCTCTGAACCGGGCCAAGCAGCAAAATACTTATCTGGAGTCGCTGATCACTCAATACCGTGCCATGGATAATGGTAGCGGTTCCAAGCAAGGCGAAGCGGGCAGCCCACTCGGGCTCGCTGCGATCGACAAAGAACTCGATCAATTAAAGGCGCAGCTCGCGGATTTAACTTCTCACTACACTGACAAGCACCCCGACGTCCGGAAAACCAAAGAGCAAATCGCTCGAACGGAAACGCTAAGGGAACGGGTCATCGCTGAGATGAACAATCCAGCGGCTAAATCCACTACAGCCCCGGTTGCCGCTGCCTCACTCGATCCGAAAACCGCACCGATGCTGGAGATGGAAAGTCAGCTAAAGGCCAACCGTCTGGAAATCACGAACCGCGAGGCGGAGATCAAAGACGAGCAAAACAAGATTAACCAATACCAGGCACGCCTCAATATGGCTCCGGTCATGGAACAGCAGTTCGCCGATATCACGCGCGATTATGATCAGTCGAAGACCGATTACGAAGCTCTGCTGGCCAAGAAGAATCAGTCAGAAATGTCGACCGACCTCGAGAAAACACAGCAGGGCGAGCGTTTTCGGATGTTGGATCCACCAAATCTCCCGGTGAGACCCTACAAACCGAACCGTTTGATGCTATGCGGCGCGGGATTAGCAGTTGGCCTGGTGCTTGGCGGAGGCTTGGCTTTTGGAAAAGAGAAGTTAGGCGGCAAGATCTATAGTGAGCGCGAGATCAAGAAAGTTGTTCCTTTCGATGTGATCGCGGAAATTCCGCCAATCGAAAGCTTGGAGGAACAACGCTCCCATCGGCGTGGGATCTGGGTCGCAGGCGTAGCTGCGGTCGTGATCGTTGGTTTCATCCTGTTAGGATCGGCAGTCACGTATTTGTACGGCTAGAAAACATGTATAAGAGTTTCTACAATCTGCAGCGCAACCCGTTCGAGATCACACCGGATCCGACGTTTTTATTTCCCACGACGCGGCACAACGAAGCGCTCGCATCGTTGTACTACGGAGTTACGTCGCATCGGGGATTTGTGGTTTTGACCGGCGAAGTGGGCACAGGGAAGACGCTGATCCTGCGCTCCTTGCTGGGGTTGCTGCAGCGCCGCGATGTGGCCTTCGCCCTGATCTTCAATCCCACCCTTTCGCCGCTTGAATTCATGCGTTATATCGCTCGCGATTTCGGATTGCCGGTCGGCGACAAGCCCAAAGACGAGTTGATCCATCTGCTGAATGGCTTCCTCCTGCAGAGACATCAAAAGGGATTGACGACGATTCTGGTGGTGGACGAGGCTCACCACTTGTCGCCAGAAATACTCGAAGAAATCCGGCTTTTGACCAACCTGGAAACATCGCAGCGAAAGTTGCTGCAGATCGTGCTGGCGGGACAGCCGGAACTGGACCAGAAGCTCGATTCTCATCATCTGCGGCAACTTAAGCAGCGGATTGCGCTGCGCTGTCACCTTGAGCCGCTCAATGTGAACGAAACCCGGGAGTACATGGCGCGTCGTCTTCGGATTGCTGGGGCGCCTGCCGCCGTCGAGATTTTCTCCAAGCCCGCGACCGAAGCTGTGTTCAGTCATTCGCGCGGAATCCCGCGGCTGATCAACACTATTTGCGAGAACGCACTGCTTGCAGGCTATGCGAAACACGCAGCCACGATCACATCCGAGATCATTGAAGGCGTTGCGCGCGATTTACGGCTCGGCGTGGTGGTTGCGGAGCCGAAGGGCAACGGCGGAGTTCATTTGTCCCACGAGCAGGAGCAGAACGAACTCTTGCTGGCGGTAAAGACGCTACTTGATGTCCACGATCGCATGAAGGGGGCCGAGACCAAGGGTCGGCTGCAATAGGTAAGGTTTCTTCCACATGAGCTATATCTATGAAGCGTTGCAGCGGGCAGAAGCCGAGCGGTCGGGCGGAAGCGTGCCGACAGATGCCGATTCGGTCGCAGATCTGCTGCAAAAAGTTGAACAAGAAATTGATCGGAAGCTAGCTGTTTCGGAATTGCCGCCGGCCGAATTGCCACCTGCGAAAACAGAGGCTTCGAATACGGATGCATTCGCCTCTGCGAAAGTGCTCTTGCCGACACCGGCGGCATACGGACGCTTGGTCTGTTTGACGGATCAGGGCAGCCTAGCCGCTGAAAAATTTCGAGTGTTGGGGTTAAAGCTCCGACATCTGCGTGAGCACCGCAAGCTCAAACGGATCGTGATCACCAGCAGCATTCCGCAGGAAGGGAAGAGTCTGATCGCCTCGAACCTGGCTCTCAATCAATCTCGAAGCAAGGTTCTCAATACCGTGCTTGTCGATGGTGATCTGCGGCGACCGGAGCTAGGCACCCGTTTTGGTTTTAGTCGAAATCTTCCGGGACTCAGTGAAGTTCTTCGGGGAGAGCGCCAACTATCGGAAGTCGTCTACAAGCTTGAGGGTACCGGCCTATCGTTCCTCCCCGCGGGCGTGACCCCCGAGAATCCAATTGAGGTCATGCAGTCGGGCCGGCTTCCGCAGTTACTGGAACAACTCGAAACATTTTTCGATTGGATTATCATCGACACCCCTCCTGTCCTTCCTTTGGCGGATACGCCCCTCTGGATGAAGCTAGCAGATGGAGTGCTGCTGGTAACTCGCGAAGGTGTTTGCGAAAAAAAACAGCTCGAGCGAACGGTAGAGGTTATCGACCGCTCTACCATGCTAGGAGTGGTTGTAAACAGCTGTGATAGCAATGAGCAGAAGTATTACTATGCAAGATACGGATCGGCGGCAAATGGCGTTGAATCTTCCCTCCCAGCAGCCGAAAACTGAAATAACAGCTTTGACCCTCTCTTAATTCAGAGTTCCCCCGAGAAACTCAACCTGTCAGTGAAGCTACGGTGGCTGCTGTTATTACCCCGTTGGCTCGAGGAGATACACCGTGTCGTCCACATCCGCAAATCCACGGTCTGCTAGCCGATTATCCCAGCCGCAGACCGGGTTGACCCTAAAGGAAGTCCTCACCGAGGAGATCTTCCGCCGGATGATCGCAATGGAGCGGAAGCGCAGTGAGCGCACACAACGTCCGTTTGTCCTGTTGCTTATGGACACGGGGCGCACGAAGCCGACCGAGAAGAATGGACGGATTCTGCTCGATATTCTCTCGGCGCTTCAGTCTGCGACCCGCGAGACTGACGTGATGGGCTGGTATGAGGCGAACGCTGCCGTGGGCGTGATGTTTACGGAGATAACGCTGGAAAACAATCTCATCCTCAGCACGTTGCTTGGCCGGATCAGCGACGTACTCCGTGGCCGACTTACGAGCGAACAGTTCAACCAGATCAAGTTCTCGTTTCATCTATTCCCAGAGGAGTGGGATTCGAGCAACCCAGAACGCCAGAGCAATCCGACACTCTATCCCGATCTGCACAAGCGGGACGGGGCGAACCGTGTGGGCCGGGCACTGAAGCGTGGCATGGACGTTTTGGGTAGCTTGGCGCTCCTTGTGCTGTTGTCACCTGTCTTTTTCGTGATTGCCGCTGCCATTAAGCTGACTTCGCGAGGGCCGGTTCTGTTTCGTCAACAGCGCATTGGAGAACACGGAACTGCATTTACTTTCCTGAAATTCCGGTCGATGTACATAAACAACGATGCCAGCCAACACAAAGAGTACGTCCGTAAACTGATTGCGGGCCAAGCTGCCAAACAATCGAATGGCGAGGGCGAAGCGATCTTCAAGCTGACCAACGACCCTCGGATCACTACGGTGGGGAACTTCTTGCGACGCACGAGTCTTGATGAGCTACCCCAATTCCTCAATGTGTTGCGAGGAGAAATGTCATTGGTCGGGCCGCGCCCGCCGGTGCCCTATGAGGTCGAGGCTTATGCGACCTGGCACCGTCGCCGTTTGCTCGAAGCCAAGCCGGGTATCACTGGCCTCTGGCAAGTCCAGGGCCGGAGCCGCGTCGGATTCGACGACATGGTGCGTCTCGATTTGCACTACGCGCGTAATTGTTCGCCCTTGCTCGATCTGAAAATATTGCTGCAAACTCCCAAGGCAGTGATCGCCGGCAGCGGCGCTTGCTAATTCCTCTTTGACTGCTGTTACTTCTCCAACCCTGGTTTCAAGTGACAAAGGTCAGCTTTACCTTCCTGGTTCCAACGAAGCACATCAGCAGGTGAATTCTTATGATTAAGTTTGGAGTAATCGGCTACGGGTATTGGGGGCCGAATATTGTCCGCAATCTGCGCGCCCTGGAAGGTTGCGAGGTTGTTGGGATCTGCGATCAGACTCCCGCGGCCCGAAAGCGCATACAGGCGGCGAATCCAGGAGTTCCGGTTCATAGCGACGCCCGGGAATTGTTAGAGTCACCTGAAGTAGACGCCATCGCGGTGATTACGCCGGTTTGGACACACTATGAACTAACCAAATCCGCGCTTGAAAACGGTAAGCATGTATTCGTGGAGAAGCCATTTACCAGTAACGTTGCTCAAGGAGAAAAACTGATCAACCTTGCACAACAGAAGAACCTCCAGATCATGGTGGACCATACCTTCCTGTTCACTGGCGCGGTCCGCAAGATACACAAATTGCTCCGCGATGGAACGCTCGGCAAGGTCTACTATTACGATTCGATGCGCGTGAATCTCGGTCTTTTTCAGCATGATTGCAATGTGATTTGGGATCTTGCGCCGCACGATCTCTCCATCATGAACCACTTGCTGCACAAAGATGCGGAGGCGATATCCGCCACTGGCCAGGCGCACCTCAACAGTCACGAGGACATTGCGTTTATGACCGCGTACTTCCCGGACAATGTGATTGCCCACATTAACGTGAACTGGATTTCTCCCGTTAAAGTTCGAACCACGCTGATTGGCGGCGAAAAGAAAATGCTGGTTTGGAACGATCTCGAGGTGGATGAGAAGCTGAAGATCTATGACAAGGGTGTGGACGTGAAGAACCAGGAAGGCGTATACAACCTGCTTGTCAGTTACCGCTCGGGCGACATGTGGGCGCCGCAGGTTGAGCAGGTAGAGGCCCTCAAGCTGGAGCTTGGATACTTTTTGGAATGCATCAAGAAAAATGAGGAACCATTCAACGGTGGCTGTGCTGGACTGAAAGTGGTGCGCATGCTTGAAGCTGCCAGTCAATCTCTCGCAAAGCGTGGCGAACTCGTTTACCTCTGATCACCGCGCTCATACGCAACGGCCAATCCAAGAACCCCTCCTGTGAAACCAACTGTCCTAGTCGTAACCACAAACAATTGGGTGCCGACGGCCCGCTTGGCGGTGGCTCTTGCCAATGCCGGGTTTCGGGTCGAGGCGCTTTGTCCGCCTCAACACCCAATACGTCATACCGACGCTGCTAGTGGCACTCATGTTTATGAAGGACTGGCACCCCTGCGATCGCTGTCGCGTGCGATCGCTATCGCCAAGCCTGATCTCGTTCTGCCCGGCGATGATCTTGCTACCGCGCACCTGCATGAGCTGTACCGGCGGTGCGAGACGTTTTCGGGGAGCGCGACACTCGCTTCTCTCATCGAGCACTCGCTGGGATCGCCCGCATCCTTTCCGATCGTCGACTCGCGCGCTGCATTCATGGAACTGGCGCGGGAAGAAGGCATCCGCGTTCCCGGAACTGAGATTCTGAAGACCCATGAAGATCTGGAGAATTGGGTCGAAGGTGCAGGACTTCCAACTGTGCTCAAAGCCAACGGCACTTCGGGAGGCGAGGGTGTCCGCGTGGTGCGCACGATGGCTGATGCGCAGCGCGCATTTCGCCAGCTGCAGGGCCCGCCGCGCATAGCTCGAGCGTTCAAGAGAGCGTTGCTGGATCAGGACCGGACTCTGATGTGGCCCGCGCTACGGCGTCATCGACCGGCGGTGAGTGCTCAGACTTTCGTCGCCGGACATGAAGCAACCAGCACAATTGTTTGCTGGAAGAGAACTGTCATGGCGGGTCTGCATTTCGAGGTGCTCCGCAAGTGTAGTGCTGCCGGGCACGCGACCGTCGTGCGGTTAATTGAAAACGCCGAAATGTCAACTGCCATCGAAAAAGTTGTTCGTCGGTTGAAGCTCTCGGGCATATGCGGGTTCGACTTCATGCTGGAATCAAGTACAGGGAACGCGTACCTCATCGAAATGAATCCCAGAGCCACGCAGGTTGGACATATCACCCTTGGCGCAGGGCGCGATCTACCCGCAGCCTTGTACGGTGCAGTCTCCGGACATCCGGCCCGCGTCGCAGCTGCGATTACAGAGAACGACACGATCGCGCTTTTCCCGCACGAATGGGCGAGAGATCCGCAAAGCGAATTCCTGCGAACGGGATATCACGACGTTCCCTGGGACACGCCAGAGTTAGTCCACGCTTGTATTCATCGGAGTCGAAAGCAGAGTGCTTGGTATTCCCGCGGCGATGCGAACCGCGAGGTTGGGCCGGCGTCTTCACCGATCACTACTCCGTCCGAGAGCAGTACCGCAGCGAGGATTGCAGCGCGATGACGAAGCGACTCCAGGTAATGAAGTTCGGCGGCACGTCGGTGGGAGACGCGTCCTGCATCAGAAGCGTCGTCGAAATTATTGCAGCTGCTTCGCGGCAATGTAGCGTCGCCGTAGTTGTATCTGCGATGGGTGGCGTGACCAACCGACTCATCGAAGCCGCGAATGAGTCAAAATCTGGAAATGAGGCCGCGGTCGCCGAGATCTTTGCCCATTTGCGAAAGCAACACGACGATGTCGTCACGGCCTTGATCCACTCAGAGGAAGGGCGCCTTCGGTTGGAGAAGACGCTCAACCAGCTATTTGTCGACGGCGAACGCCTGTGCCAGGGCACCATTTTTCTCCGCGAGTTGACGCCGCGCACGTTGGACGCGATTTCGGGGCTTGGCGAACGCCTGTGTGCCCCGCTGGTCGCAGCTGCGCTGGCAGAAATCAGCGTCGCCAGTGAGTCGATCGAGGCGACCGAACTGGTTGTGACCGATTCCTATCACGGCGGCGCCGAGCCATGGATTGACCTGACCCGCGCGCGCTGCCAGGCTCGTGTCTCTCCGCTATTGGAAGCTGGCATCGTGCCGGTCGTAACCGGCTTCATCGGCGCCAGCGACGAAGGCATACTCACCACACTCGGTCGCGGTGGGTCGGATTATTCGGCAACCATACTCGGCGCCGCCCTCGACGCGGACGAAGTCGTTATCTGGAGCGACGTGCCAGGTTTGTTGACAGCGGATCCGAGGCTGGTCGCTGATGCTTGCACGATCGCAGAAATTTCCTATCGCGAGGCCGCCGAGCTAGCTTACTTTGGCGCGAAGGTTCTACATCCGAAGACGCTTCGACCGGTGATCGAAAGCGGTATTCCGATTTGGATCAAAAGCACGTTTGCCCCAGAGCAGTCCGGCACAAAGATCACGCCCACAGGCCCGCTACACACAGGCGGAGTCACAGCGCTCACGGCGATGCGCGATGCCGCGCTGATCACGGTGACGGTATCAGGAAATCACACTCAAGGCGGCACCCAGAGCGTTCCTGACGCGTTGGCACGTACGGTTGCCACGGCGGCGGCGGTTCGAGCCGATGTCCTTTTGGTCTCGCAAGCCTCCGCACACAATGACATCTGCTTGGTAGTGTCATCTTCGGCCGCGAAGCGTACCGTCGAAGCGCTGCGACATGAATTCTCGCCAGACCTGATGCGCGAAACGGTAGGACACACGGTTTTTGATTCCGCAGTTTCCGTCATCACGCTGGTGGGCCAGAACCTGCGAACTGCGCCTGGAACGGTAGCCCGCACATTCGCCGCGCTTGGACAGGAGAATGTAGACATCATTGCCGCCATGCACGGATCCTCCGACTGCAGCATGTCATTTGTGGTGCCTCAACAGGACATAAAAATCGCGCTTGCTAGCCTCCATCGCGAGCTTGAACTGAACACTCTGTCTGCGACTCGCCATCCCGTTTCTGATGCTGCCAGCCCGACAGCGATCTGGAAGTGTGAGCCCGAACAAGCGGCGGCCGATTAGGGAGTCTGCAAAACATTATGGACACTTACGTATGCATCGCACCGGACGTGAAGCTTGGACGAGATGTAAAGCTCTCCAAGTTCATCAACCTCTATGGTTGTGAAATTGGCGACGAGACAAAAATCGGAGCCTTTGTCGAGATCCAAAAGAACGCGACCATTGGCAAACGCTGCAAGATCTCAAGCCACACCTTCGTGTGTGAAGGCGTCAGCATCGAAGACAACGTTTTCATCGGACACGGCGTGATGTTCATCAACGACCTGTATCCGCGCGCGACCACTGCTACAGGCGGCTTGCAGACCGAAGCGGACTGGCGCGTGGAACGCACGGTGGTGAAAAAGGGAGCTTCCATCGGCTCCGGCGCGACCATCCTCGCCAATACCTGCATCGGAGAAAACGCCATTGTGGGAGCAGGCGCGGTGGTCACGAAAGATGTTCCGGCCAACACCATTGTGGCTGGCAACCCAGCCAGAATTCTTCGTCAAATTGAAACGGGGGTAGCGCAGTGAGTCATTCGCAAAATAATCATTCGCAAAATATTCCTTTTCTTGATCTGGTCACGCCGCATGTCGAGCTAGAGCAGGAGCTGACTGCGGTTTTTCAGCAGGTAATTCGCACTGCCGGCTTCATCGGCGGTCCGATGGTAGAAAACTTCGAAAAAGAGTTTGCCGCATTCTGCCAGACCGAACGCGCGGTAGCCGTCAACAGCGGCACAGATGCTCTCCGCTTCGCGCTGATGGCCGCGGGCGTGAAAGCGGGCGACGTGGTGGTAACAGTTCCGCATACGTTCATCGCGACGACCGAAGCCATTTCGCAGGCGGGAGCATTGCCCGAGTTCGTCGACATCGACGAGCGGACCTACAACATGGATCCGGAGAAACTGCGCACATATCTCGAGACGCAGTGCACCGTGTCGGAAGAAGGCAAGCTCATCAGCAAAAGGAGCAAGCGTTCGATCACTGCTATTGTCCCGGTGCACCTCTATGGGCAGATGGCGGACATGGACGCAATTCTGGAACTCGCCAAACAGTATCGGTTGCTGGTCGTGGAAGACGCGTGCCAGGCGCACGGAGCCGAATACTTTTCGCGCAAACAGAATCGCTGGTTTCGCGCAGGGTCGATGGGGATCGCGGGCGCCTTCAGCTTTTATCCCGGGAAGAACCTGGGAGCCTGCGGCGAGGGCGGCGCCATCACCACGAATGACTCGAAACTGGCGGACACTAGCAAGATGATCCGGGACCATGGCCAGGCGAAGAAGTACTACCACGACATCGAGGGGTACAACGGCCGTCTCGACTCGATCCAGACGGGGATTCTGAGCGTGAAGTTGAAACATTTGGCCGATTGGAACACAAAGCGCCGGGAACGAGCGGCGGAATACAACCATCTGCTAGCGGCTTCCAAAGCGGGAGTCCAAGCGCCTTGCGAACCTTCCTGGTCGCGCGCAGTTTATCACCTGTATGTTGTGCGGACTGACGATCGCGAAGGCCTAATGACATATCTGGGAAAGGCCGGCATCGGCACCGGGATTCACTATCCGATTCCATTACATATGCAGCGGGCTTATGCGGAGCTCGGCTACAAAGCAGGAGACTTCCCGATCTGCGAAAAGGTTGCAGCCGAAATCGTCTCGTTGCCGATGTTCCCAAACCTCACCGCAGAGCAGCAGGGACGAGTGGTTCGGGAGATCGCGGCGTTCAACGCAAGATTGGGCCGCAAGCACTCCGAGACGGATGTCACTGCCTTAGCCGTAGCTGATCAGACCGCTTAGGCCAAGTTATTTCAACTGCTCGGAAATTCTGAATTAAGGAATACCAAACAAGATGAAACTCTCAGTCATTGGCGCGGGGTATGTTGGTCTCACAACGGCGGCCTGCCTGGCACAAGTCGGTCACGAGGTTTTCTGCAGTGAAAGCGACGCCGAGAAGCTTTCGAAACTCCAGAATGGAGTGATGCCGCTTTTTGAGCCGCATCTGGAAGATGTGATCGAGAATGTCCGAAAACTTGACCGCTTGCACTTCGGATCCACGGAAGAGGCAATTACGTTTGGCGATGCGATCTTCATTTGTGTGGGAACGCCGCCACTTCCGAATGGCGACGCCGATCTATCGGCGATCGAGGGAGTCGCGCGAGCGATTGCAAAACGTGCGACGGGATATCGGCTGGTCATCGAGAAGAGCACTGTTCCTGTCCAGACCGGCGCCCAACTGCGAAAACACCTTTCGGTACACAGTACGAACGGGTTGAAATATGATGTCGCCTCCAATCCGGAGTTTCTGCGGGAAGGAACCTCGGTGGAGGATTTCCTGCATCCTGATCGGATCGTGGTAGGGGCCGATTCGTCACGTGCCGCAGAAGTCTTACGCGAGATCTACGAGCCGATTGTTGCGCAGAAGTTCACCTGCCCAATTCATGCGGCTTGCCCGAAGCGTGATCAACCGATCTTCTTGGCTACAGATACGAATTCAGCAGAGCTGATTAAGCACGCCTCCAATTCGTTTCTTGCGATGAAGATTTCGTTCATCAATATGGTGGCAAATCTGTGCGAAGTGGTCGGAGCGGACGTAACGAAGGTTGCTCACGGAATGGGCCTGGATCCGCGAATCGGTCCAGCGTTTCTGAATCCGGGAATCGGGTTTGGGGGTTTCTGTTTTCCGAAGGATGTGCAGGCCTTCATCCGCATCGCCGAGAAATCCGGTTGCGATTTTGCCCTACTCAAAGAAGTAGAGAAGATCAATCAGGGTCGCGTGGAACGCTTCATTGAACAAGTGCGAAAAGAATTATGGGTTCTGCGGGGGAAACAAATTGCGGTGTGGGGGTTGGCGTTCAAACCGAATACCGATGACATTCGCTTCGCGCCGGCGCTTTTGATCATTCGCCTCTTGCAGGCTGAGGGAGCGGAGATTCGCGCCTATGACCCCGAGGCCATGGAAAAGGCGAAGAAGGAAATTCCGGACATAACCTACTGCCAAGATGCATATGAGGCAGCCCAAGGCGCTGATGCTGTTCTGCTGCTTACCGAGTGGGACGAATTTAAGAATCTCGATTGGAGACGACTTGGCGCATTGGTCGATAGACCGTTGATCATCGATGGGCGCAATGCTCTGTCCCGCGAAGAAGTTGCAGCCAATGGGTTCCACTATATAGGGATTGGCGGAATCGCGGCAGTTCCGCAAGTGGCACAATCACTTACTACCTAAGACAGACATCAGTCTATGGCGCTTCTTCAACATCTGCCTCGTTTTTACAGTTCGAGTATGGCGGCGCTTCCCACCTACGTCCTAATCACGCCGGCGCGGAATGAAGCACAGTACATCGAATTCACAATTCAATCGATGGTGGAACAGACTTACCGACCGTTGAAGTGGGTGATAGTCAGCGACGGATCGACCGATGGCACCGACGACTTGGTCCACAAATATGCAGCAGACAATTTGTGGATCGAGTTGCTGCGGATGCCGGAGCGATCGGAGCGGCACTTCGCGGGGAAAGTTTATGCTTTCAACGCCGGTTATGCCAAAGCGAAGCAGTTAAACCCAGATGTGATCGGGAATCTAGATGCCGACGTTTCGATCGAACCGGGGCATTTTCAATATCTCTTGAGCAAGTTTGCGGAAAACCCTGAACTCGGTGTTGGCGGATCGCCTTTCAAAGAAGGATCGCTCCAGTACGACTACCGCTTTTCGAACGTTGAAAATGTGTGGGGAGGATGCCAACTGTTCCGGCGCGATTGCTACGAAGCGATTGGGGGATATACGCCGGTGAAAGGTGGCGGCATCGATCATATCGCGGTCGTTTCCGCAAGGCTGAAGGGCTGGAAGACCAGGACATATACCGATAAGGTGTGCATACACCATCGGACGATGAATACCGCCCAGCAAGGCGCGCTGAAGGCAAAGTTTAAGCTGGGAGCCAAAGATTACGCTTTTGGAAACCATCCAGTGTGGGAGTTGTTCCGGACGGTTTATCAGGCAAAGAATCGACCATTCATCCTGGGAGCCTTGGCCTTAGGCGCGGGCTATTTTTGGTCAATGGCACGACGGGCGGATATTTCAGTTTCCGAGGATCTGATCAAATTCACACGGCGCGAGCAGATGCAGCGGCTGAAGAAGTTTGTCACGCGGTCCTAAAAGCTAGCGGATTGCATTCGTACGCAATAATTTTGGGTGGAGATTAGGAAATGTATATTGTGGATCGAAGTTTGAGATTCGTACGTGGGTTTCTCTTGAGCTATGGGCCGACAACGATCAAGAGACGGTTTTGGGACAAAGAATACACCGCGGAGAAGTGGTCCTTTGCCTATGACACAACTGGGGACTGCGTTTATCCTCACCTGGAAAGGTATTCCGCGGACGGCGACATCCTGGACATTGGTTGCGGCTCTGGCAATACGGCTACAGAAATGGCCGAGGCATCGTACCGCAGTTATCTCGGAGTGGACATCTCTGAGGCGGCGCTCGCGAAGGCGAGAAAACGGAGCGTGGACTGCGGACGCCAGGACAAGAATCATTTTGAATGCGGCGATTTTCTTACCTATGTTCCAACCGGTCAGTACGACGTAATTCTCTTCCGGGAGTCGATGTATCACGTCCCGCTGGGTAAAGTTAAGGCAACGTTGGACCGCTATTCGGTGTACTTGAAAGATGGAGGAGTCTTCGTTGTGAGGTTGTTCGCCTCGAGCGGCGACCGTGCCGATGGCAAGGACAAGCAGAGGCCGGCGGCGATGCTCGGCATCATGGAAGCGGAATTTGACGTGCTCGAAAAATGCCGATATGAAGAACCGGGGCGGCCTACCGTAATTGTTTTTCGGCCCAAGGCGCGGCCGAAGAATTGAACTGCTTCTCGAAACGCGGAGAGGTCGCCGTTGGCTAAGGCAGCAGTCGGATCATTGGCTGTGGTGGGTCAAACCATCCGGGGGTTCAAATCCCTTCCCTCTCCGCCACTTTTTTCCTTCCAGATTTTCCACTTCACCTTTCTCCTGCTTGGCTTTGGACACAGAGGATTGTTTTGCTTATGAGCTCGGCGTTGCATATTTGCGGAAGAGACATCAACATTCGCGGACGTTGGTTACGGATCGCCGCGATTGAGGGCGATAAGTACCTTTTCCTTGACGATCCGCAGTCTCTTGTGGATGGCTTGAGGCACTGCGGATCGCAGACACCAGCCCGAAATTCGCTTATCCCATGGAATGGGATAATTTTGCCGCGCTCCCGATCACCACGTTCGATCACTGGTGGAATAAAGTGCTCGGATTCAAGGCTCGCAATAAGGCCAAGCAAGCAGAGAAAAAGGGCGTCAAGGTGCGCGAGATACCTTTCGACGATGTGCTCATCCAGGGCATCTGGCAGATCTACAACGAGAGTCCGATTCGCCAAGGGAAGCGCTTTCCTCACTTTGGAATGTCTCTTGAGAAAATACGGCCGTATGCGGGAACGTTTCTGGACAAAAGCGTCTTCATTGGAGCGTTTTTCGAGGAAGCTCTGATTGGGTTCGCTAAATTGACTATCGACGAAACCCGAACGCAGGCAGGACTCATGCACATCGTTTCAACGATTGACCATAGGGATAAGGCTCCAACGAACGCACTCATTGCTCAGGCGGTAAAATCCTGCGCTGATCGCCACATTCCATATCTGGTTTATTCGAATTTTGCTTACGGAAACAAGCAGCGGGATAGCTTGAGTGATTTTAAAGAGCGTAACGGATTCCAACGCACTGATATACCTCGGTACTATGTGCCTCTAACGCGGATCGGTGACTTGGCTTTTCGCATGGGAATGCACCGCAAGCTCATTGAACGCCTTCCTGAACCGCTCATCGAAAAGATTCGGAATTACAGAGCAGGCTGGTACAGCCGCAAAATGCAGTCTTCACCGCGCAAACAGACCAGCGACGTTCTACCGGTCTAGGTTGCCTACCCTCTATGCCCGGAATTTTCGGCCTGATCACTAAAATGCCACGCGCTTGGGCGGAGCCGCAATTATTGCGGATGCTCAAGGTGCTTCGCCATGAGTCCTTTTACGAGACGGGAATCTGGATCGACGAGCATGCTGGCGTTTATGTCGGCTGGACCGCACGAGAGAATTCCTTTTCCGCCGGGATGCCGATCCGGAATGAACGGGGAGAAATCGTTCTCGTTTTTGCCGGCGAGGAATACTCTGATCCCACCAATGTTCGCCGCTTACGCGAGAGCGGCCACGAATTCGCCGCTAGCGGGCCGTCTTATCTGGTGCATCTTTATGAAGACAATCCTTCTTTTCCAAAATGTCTAAACGGACGATTTCAGGGGTTAGTCGTCGATAACGTTCGCGGCGTGACGATATTGTTCAACGACCGCTTCGGCATGAATCGTCTTTACTACCACGAATCGAAAGAAGCTTTTTATTTCGCGGTCGAAGCGAAGGCGATTTTAGAGGTCCGCGCTGAACTGCGGCACGCTGACCCGCGTGGGTTAGGTGAGTTTGTTGCTTGTGGATGCGTACTGGAGAACCGCACGCTTTTCGAGGGAGTCAGCGTTTTGCCTCCGGGGTCAGCGTGGAATTTTCGAGCCGGCGCTGTCGAAAGCAAGAACGCATACTTCGAGCCCCGAGACGTACCACCAAAATCTGCGCGGCGCATTTTCGCGGAACCTGCCCCGCTACCTGAATGGCAAAGAGCGGATCGGGGTGTCTCTCACTGGCGGGTTGGATACTCGCGCGGTGATGGCGTGGCAGAGGTTTTCGCCGGGTTCGCTGCCTTGTTATACCTACGGAGAGGCGGGACGGGAGTGTCAGGATGTTGTGGTGGCCCGGCGGATTGCCAGGGAGTGTCAGCAGTCCCATCAGGTGATCGCTATCGGAGATGAGTTTCTGGCTCGTTTTCCCTACTATGCCGAGCGCAGCATGTACCTGACGGATGCCTGTGTTGACGTTACCCGGGCTCCGGATTTGTATTTTAGCGAGCGGGCTCGCGAGATTGCCCCGGTGAGGATAACAGGACTCTATGGGGATGAAGTGCTTCGGCCCCATCGTCGGGCGTTCAAGCCGGTGGATCCCGCGCCAGAAGTGTTTAGTCCGAACTTTCTTCCGCACGTTCGTGCAGCTCGCGATACTTATAACGAAGCAATCAAGTGCCATCCAACGTCTTTTTCAGCTTTCCGACAGGCCCCTTGGCACCATTTCGGAATTCTGTCGCTTGAGCAGACTCAGGTGGCGGTAAGAACACCATTCCTCGACAACGAATTTCTGCAAACCGTCTTTCGAGCTCCCGCGTCGGCAATGGCGAACAACGACTTGCGGGTACGCTTGATCGGCGAAGGGAATACGGTGCTGCAACGAATTCCTACAGATCGCGGTTTCGGGGGCAATCCGGGCCTTCGTAGCTGGCTCTTGCGAAATTACCTCGAGTTCACTTTCAAGGCCGAATACGCATATGACTATGGCATGCCGCAGTGGCTGGCCGGGCTTGATCATTTATTGTCGCCATTGAAGTTGCAGCGTCTCTTTCTAGGGAACCACAAGGTCTACCATTACCGTGTCTGGTACCGGGATCTTCTGGCAAGCTACGTCCAGGAAATGTTACTCGATTCGCGCACGCTGTTGCGTCCGTATCTGGAGCGGAAAGGTGTCGAGGCGATTGTCCGGGGACATCTCAAAGGGAATCGCAACTACACCACCGAGATTCACCGATTGCTTTCGCTGGAGTTGATCCATAGGCTGTTCGTGGACGCCGGCTGATGTTGCAGACTATCCTCGACCGAGACTGACCGATCCAGAATGAATCCCTCACTCGCCACCCTTATTTGCGCTTGCGGCGTCGCGGGCCTGTTCTACCTCGGTAGAGACAGCACGGTTCGCACTTCCAGAGCTCTATGGCTCCCCGTAATTTGGCTGTGGATCGTTGGGTCAAGGTCAGTCTCGGTGTGGTTCGGTGTAACCCCCGGGGGGAACGTGCAACTTGATGGTAGTCCACTTGACGCCGCCGTATTCGGTCTTCTATCGGCCGCCGCCGTCGGTGTCCTGATTCGCCGCGGGGAGCGGTCGCGCACCCTGTTGGCAGCAAACTGGCCGATCTTGATTTACTTCTTTTATTGCCTTGTCAGCGTCGCTTGGTCGTATCACCCGGACGTTTCGTTCAAGCGCTGGGTTAAAGGCATCGGCGACGTGGCGATGGTTCTAGTGGTCGTCACAGATAGACAGCCGGTCGCCGCCTTCAGACGCCTAATCTCTCGCATAGGCTTCCTTTTGTTCCCCGTCTCAGTGCTATTGATCAAATACTACGGGGATCTCGGAAGGGCATACGACCCGAGCGGGGGGATGTCGAATACAGGAGTATCCACAAACAAGAACATACTCGGAGTAGTAGTATTTGTCGTTTCGCTGGGCACACTATGGCACTTAGTGACTCTCCTGCGTGTTAAGGGGCAGCTGAATCGTGGTCGGCGTCTGTTAGCCCATGGGGTATTACTGGCGTTCGGCATCTCCCTTCTGGAGATGGCCGATTCCGCAACTAGTACCGCATGCTTCATGCTCGGCAGTGGGCTCATGTTTGCGGCCGGCCTCCGAGCCGTAAGAAAGCGGCCTGGTTGGGTGCATGCACTCTGCGGCGGGATCGTTCTCGCTGGGGCGCTCATCCTACTCTCGGGCGGCGAGTCCGTGGCGACGGGTGCGCTGGGAAGGAAATCAAATTTTTCCGGGCGAACGGAAATCTGGGCCGCTGTGATTTCCGCAGCGCCTAACGCGATCGTCGGCGCTGGTTTCGAAAGCTTCTGGATCAGCCCTTGCGTAGAGAAGGTGTCGAGCGCCCTTGTGGGTTGGTGGCACCCGGAAGGTCTGAACGAAGCCCACGATGGCTACATAGAGGCTTACCTGAATCTGGGGTGGGTCGGCGTGTGCCTGATCTCGTTGATTCTAATTAGTGGCTATAGGCGTGCCGTAGCAGCATTCCGGCTGAATGCTTCTGTCGGTGGCTTGATGTTGGCGTATATCGTCGCGGCGGCAGTTTACAGCATAACCGAGGCTGGATTCAGAATGCTGGATCCGATCTGGATTTTTCTGCTACTGGCCGTGGTCAGCGCTAGTGGCGTCGTCACTGGTGTTTTCGTCGATGGATCTCCCAGGAGTCTTGTTTTGCGAGGCCGTAACACAACCGAAAATTCCGCCACCAATGGATCCGTTCCAGAGAGAGAGACTGTCTACGCCGGCTTGATCCAATCTGAAATCACTCGAGCAAACAATTTCTGCTAATGCCTCAGTTCACCCCAAGGAAGAATAGTTGAAGCCTTTTCTGACAGACGGCACGTTCCACCCGATTGCCACAGGCAAGGGACTTCGCAGGACCGCTGTTCGTGGCGCCGGAGTTGCCATCGTCGGTTCAGCGGGCAACTTCGTTGTGCAGATCGGGTCGGTGATGATCCTGGCACGGTTGCTGACTCCGTCCGATTTCGGAATCGTAACGATGGTTACGACCTTTAGCCTTCTGTTTCGCGGCTTCGGTCTGAACGGATTCACGGAATTGATTATGCAGCGCGAGGAACTCACAGATTCTCTCGCCAGCAATCTGTTTTGGATTAATCTCGGCATCGGCACGGTTCTGACTCTGGCGTTTGCTGGCTCGGGTCAGCTGCTGGCGCTTTTCTACCACAACTCGGACGTGGTTCAAGTAACTGAGGGTATGTCGCTGACGATCGTGATTGGCTGCCTGGGGTACATTCATCTGGGGTTGTTGCAGCGTGCCATGCATTTCAGGAATACAGCAGTTATTTATTTCGTTGGGCAGGTGCTCCAAGTTATTGTCTCGATCGCTTTGGCGCTGGCAGGATGGCACTACTGGGCGCTGGTCTGGGGCAGCATAGCGCAGACAGCTGTGGTGACAGCGGGTGTGTGGCTGATGTGCCAATGGATACCGAGTCGCCCGGGTCGCGCCGTGGGCACCGGTTCCGGGTTGCAATTCGCGATAAACGTCTATTCGCATTTTGCGTTCAGCTACGTGACTCACAACACGGATAATCTTCTCGTGGGCTGGCGCTTTGGCGCTAGCGCCCTCGGGTTTTATAAGAGGGCGTACGACTTGTTCGTTATGCCACAAACGCAGCTATTGGCACCATTATCCGCCGTAGTAGTGAGCACACTTAGTCGCGTTAGCCGGGATCGCGAACAATTCCAACGCTATTTTCTGCGGCCGATATCGGTTCTCGCGCTGGTAGGGATGGGAATCGGAGCGGATTTTGCTTTAGTGGGACAAGATCTCTTTCGTTTTCTTTTTGGGCCAGGCTGGGAGGAGGCTGGTCGAATATTTGCCTTGTTCGGCCCGGGAATCGGAGTCATGTTGCTATACAACACGCACGGTTGGATTCATCTTTCGATCGGCCGTCCTGAGAGATGGTTCCGCTGGGGTTTAATGGAGTTTGTGTGTACCGTGAGTCTCTTCGCGCTGACTCTACACTGGGGCCCTTCTGGGATCGCTTTGGCCTGGACGATTTCATATTTCCTGCTGATGTTTCCCGGCTTCTCGTATGCCGGAAAGCCGATCGGACTCAATATTGGGCCGGTCTTCGCGGTTATCTGGAGATTCTTTGCAGCATCGGTTGGGGCTGGCTTGGGAACTGTTCTCATCGTCCGGGCGACACCGTATTTTGCGACGATGATCGGGACCACGGGCGCTTTGGTGCGGATGGTTTTAGTTTCTATGATATTTTTCGGACTCTATATCGCCGGCGTGACTTTGCTCCACCAAGGGCTCAAGCCTCTCCGTGAGACCGCTGGCCTGCTGCGCGACCTGCTGCCGGAACGGACGCTGGCACGTGTCGAAGAAGCTGAAGTCTGCGAGTCGGCAGTTTAGATCAGGGGCCGGTGGTTACAATCCAATCTTGAAAGCGACTTTTCAAAAGGGAATCACGCGGTGAGTCGATTGCGCATTTTGGTGCTGGCGCCGTTCTGCGATCCGGATGCGGTCAGCATGCCGTATGTCGCTTATTCCCATGCGGCGGCGCTTGCCGAACTCCATGACGTGGCTTTGGTGATTGGATCACCTCGTGAGGACAAAGTACGCCGAGCAAACGGGCGGTTTCGAACCATCGAGGTGGTCCGCATGCCGTTGCTCGATCGCATCCATGCGTGGAGTTTTCGATGGATCTTCAAAAATAACTTTGCGAGCCAAGCGTTGACAGCTTTTAGCTATCCCTTTTCCCTTGCCTTTGAATGGCGTGCCTGGCGGCAGCTGCGGCATCGGATGTTCGCGGGAGAGTTCGACATCGTTCTGCGCATCCTACCGATGAGCGCGGTCGTGCCGAGCCCTTTCGCTTTCTTTCTGCGGAAGGGACCTATACCGATCGTCATCGGGCCAATTAGTGGTGGACTTCCATTTGTCAAGGGTTTCAGCCAGGCCGAGAAGCAAAAGGAATGGCTCTCCAGCCTCCGGAATCTGTATCGATATCTGCCTTTCGCGCGCGCCACCTACCGCCACGCGGCAGCGATCATAGCGGCTTCATCCCAAACCTACGCCGAGTTCGCCGGGTATCGCGACAAACTGTTCTTTGTCCCGGAGAATGGCATCGCCAGTTCCCTTTGTTTCTCTGACACGCGCGGTCCGGAGACCGGCGCCAAGTTTGAGTTGATTTTCGTCGGGGGACTGATCCCCTGTAAAGGTTGCGATCTTGCGTTGCGCGCAGCTGCTCCCCTGCTGCGAAGCGGGTTAGCTCGCTTCACCGTGCTCGGTGATGGTCCTGAGCGGATTCGCCTTGAGCAGCTTGCGAGGTCCCTTGGGATCGAGAAGGATGTTTCCTTCTGCGGTTGGGTTAAACATGAGGAGGTCCTCACTCGGTTACGGTCCGCGGATGTGATGGTATTTCCGTCAGTTCGCGACTTCGGCGCAGGCGTAGTCTTTGAAGCTCTGGCGACTGGTGCTGTGCCGGTAGTCGCGGACTTCGGTGGGCCCGGAGATATCGTTCACCCAGAGGTTGGCTACAAGGTGCCTCTAACCAATGAGAACGACTTCGTCATGCAGATGGAAAACATCCTGACGGAACTGGCCCACGATCGGGATCGGCTCAGGCGGTTACGGCAGCAGGGAATGATCTATGCGCGAGAACGGCTCACTTGGGAAGCGAAGGCGGACGACACGACTAAAGTCCTGCATTGGGCACTTGGCTTGGGTCCAAAACCAGATTTTCTGCCACCGAAGATGCTGGCTGCCGGTATTGGCTCCTTCGGGCAGAACTTAGCATACAACGAAGGTCGAGTGTAATGACGATGCAAACGAGTAGTGTTGCTGAGAGGTCCTCTGCCGACGAGGTTGGAATTAGAAAACAGACAATCCCCAATTCACCGCTGGGAATCGAGATCGGATTGCTGACGGGGTGCCAGGACAGGCCGTATGCATTCGGGCTGGCGATGGCGCTCACTTCGCAAGGCATAGATCTAGATATCATTGGTGGCGACGAAATCGACAGCCCCGAGCTGCACGTTACGCCGAATCTACGTTTTCTTAACTTTCGCGGCAACCAGAAGAAACATGCTAACTTCGCGGATAAGTTGTCGAAGTTGCTTGCCTACTACGGCAAGCTGATTCGATACGCCGCGCGCTCCAAGCCAAAGGTATTGCATATTTTATGGAACAACAAGTTCGAGTTCTTCGATCGCACAATCCTGATGATGTATTACAAGTTGCTAGGAAAGAAAATTGCGCTGACCGCGCACAATGTGAACCAGGCGAGAAGAGATTCGAAAGACTCGTGGCTCAATCGCGCCACGCTCAAAATCCAGTATCAGCTTTGTGATCACATTTTCGTCCATACGCAAAAGATGAAAGACGAGCTTTGCCAAGATTTTAGCGTGGCTGAAAAGACGGTCACCGTGATCCGGCATCCGGTTAACGACGCCTTCCCGGATACGGCACTCACACCGGCGGAGGCGAAACGGTGTCTGGGGTTGAGGGATGACGAAAAGTCGATCTTGTTTTTTGGCCGGATCAGGCCCTACAAGGGTATCGAATATCTGCTTGATGCTTTTCGGCTGCTCTCGGCCGACGAGCAGGCGAATTACCGGTTAATCGTCGCTGGGGAGCCGAAGAAAGGGTCGGAAGATTACCTGCATGAAATTCAAGGCTCGGTTCAAAGAGATTTCAAACAGGGGCAGGTCATCCTGAGGATCCAATTCATTCCCGATGAGGAAATGGAAGTCTACCTAAAAGGGGCGGACGTTTTGGTTCTTCCTTACAAGGAGATATTCCAGAGTGGTGTGCTTTTTTTAGCATATAGCTTTGGCCTGCCAGTCGTCGCGACTGATGTCGGATCTTTTCGTGAAGAAATTGTCGAAGGCGGCACGGGATTCTTGTGCCAACCCGGCGATCCGGCGGAATTGGGCAAAGCCATCGAGACGTACTTCAAAAGCGATCTTTTTAGGAACTTGAAGGCCCGCCGACAGGAAATAAAGAATTATGCCAACGCAAACCACTCGTGGCATGCAGTCGCCGAGTTGACCCGTAACGCATATACGAAAATGTTGGGGAGGAACGCATCATGAAACCGCTTGTATCAATCCTCATTCCAGCGTACAACGCCGAGGCATGGATCTCGGACACTCTTCGTTCCGCGATTGCACAAACGTGGGAACGGAAAGAGATTATCGTTGTTGACGATGGCTCGAAGGACCAGACGTTGGCTGTGGCGCGGAAGTTTGAATCTGAGCAACTCCGCGTGGTGACGCAGAAGAATCAGGGTGCAGCCGCCACCCGCAACAACGCTTACTCGATGTGTAAGGGAGATTACATCCAGTTTCTGGATGCGGACGATCTCATGGGGCGGGACAAGATTGCCAGGCAGATGGAGGCATTGGGGCAATCACCAAATAAGCGGACGCTCCTGTCTGGAAGCTGGGGAAACTTCATGTACCGGTATTATCGGACGAAATTTAAACCCAGCGCGCTATGGTGCGATCTGTCTCCCGTCGAATGGCTGATACGCAAGATGCAATTAAATCTCTACATGCAGACGGCCTCGTGGCTGGTCAGTCGCGAGTTAGCGGAGGCGGCGGGCCCGTGGGATACGAGATTGCTCGGGGATGACGATGGCGAATACTTCTGTCGCGTTCTGCTGGCTAGTGACGGCGTGCGATTTGTGCCAGAGGCAAAGGTCTACTATCGCACTTCAGGAACGAGCAGCTTGAGCTACATCGGCAAATCGGACAAGAAAATGGTCGCCCAGTTGTGTTCGATGGATCTGCATATCCGTTACATCCGTTCGCTCGAAGACAGCCAAAGAGTGCGCGACGCCTGCGTGACTTATCTGCAAAACTGGCTGATTTTTTTTTATCCTGATAGGCCCGACCTAGTGAAACAAGCGGTGGATATGGCAGCGAGCATCGGTGGAAAGTTGCAGCCTCCGCGGCTGTCCTGGAAGTATTCGTGGATCGCGGCTCTTTTTGGACGGCGGCAGGCGAAGTGGGCCCAGGTAGTTCTGCCGAGCTTCAAGTGGTCGTTGATACGCCGGTGGGACAAGGCGCTGTTCCAAATCGAAGGTCGTAAATTCGAGGAAAGCTTTCTAAGAGTCTGATTGGACGACGAATGCGGCGGGGCGACTTCGTGCCAACTTTGGTGGGGGTACCACGAACGATGTCATTCGCGCGATACGCGATCCGTGTCGCGCGGACGGCCAATGGCCGAAGGGAAGAACGAGGATTGATCGTTGGAGGCTGGCCGGTGCACTTCCGTGTCTAGCACGCACCTGTTTGTGTCGCTAAACTCTACTTACGACGCAGAACCTCGTCGTCGGAGGCCAGAGGTAAATGAGACGCGATTGGTCGCATGTATTCCCCCTTATCTCGATATTGCTATTGTTTTCTACACTTTCGTATGGGCAGGCATGGTCCGCTATACTCGCGTCCAGTCGGGCGATCAACTGGGGCAATGCCGGGCTTCCCGCAACCCTTCCCGACGGAGAGACAACGACAAACCCTTGGACGCCACCTTCTAGGACACAGTGCGGCTCGACGATCTCGGCCGGTGCCTCGCCATCAACGATCAACGCCGCTCTTGCCGCGTGTTCGACGGGCACATATGTCCTTCTCGGTCCTGGCACGTTCACGGTCAATAGTGCGACTATCACACTATACGCCCAGAGTGGAGTGTCGCTGAGAGGGAGCGGGGCGCAATCGACCAAATTAGTGCTCACTGGTTCTGGAATCATTCAATTTGGCATCGTGTGGAATAACGGAAGTTGTTCGTGGACTTCGGGCTACTCGGTTGGAGCAACTTCTCTCACGATGAACTCGTGCACGGGGCCAGCGCTAGTCGCGGGCGAGCTTCTTTATCTCAGACAATGTGATACCGGGTTCAGCGGCAATCCGTGTACGGGTTCATTTACAGATAATGGCGGCCTCCTAGTTTGCGGGGCCATAACAGGATGCTCCCAACAGCAAC
>JBEKLO010000058.1:0-25766 GCA_050010155.1 Terriglobales bacterium | reverse complement strand
GCCTTGTGATTGATGCCCATGAAGCGAACCGATAAGCTCGGCGTCACTTCTCCGGGAAGCCCCGGCTGGAACAAACCGATCACGCCCTGCTTTTTCTCGCCGGTGCGCAACAGCAGAATATTCGTCTTCTCACCCTTGACGGCGAGTTTGTCGGAAGGAACCAAGGGAATTCCGCGCCAAGTCAGGAACTGTGTGCCGTAGAGGTTCACGGTTGGAGGCGGAACACCGCGTCGTGTACACTCGCGGCCAAACGCTGCAATCGCGCGCGGATGCGCCAGGAAAAAGCCCGGCTCCTTCCAGACCCTCGCGATCAGTTCATCCAGATCGTCGGGCGTGGGCGCTCCCTTGCGAGTCTTAACGTGAAAGTCAGAGGCAACGTTATTGACCAAGCCGTACTCGGCGTTGTTGACCAGTTCGTTCTCCTGGCGCTCTTTCACTTTTTCGATCATTAGCCGCAACTGTTCGCGAATCTGGTCGTGCGGACTGCGATACAGATCGGAGATGCGTGTCTGCACATCGAGCACGGTCGTGACCGCGTTCAGCGTGTACTCGCGCGGCTTCTCTTCGTAGTCCACATAGATCTCGGGGAGATCGATTTCTTCATCGGGACTGCACTCGATCGTTCGGGTGCCGGGGTGGGTGGGCTTTACATTATTGACGCGGTAGGTGCCGGCTTCAACCGGAACCCACGAAAGAAAAGTCACCAGCCAGCGCGGCGTGATCGTCTCCATCATAGGGACGGTCTTGGTGACGTTCGCAAGCTGGCGTGCCTGTTGCTCGCTCAGCGTATGACGGACTTCGGCTTTCTCGGCCATAGCAGTTGCTCCTCAGTGAATAGGAAAAAATGTTAAAGCGGAATAGGCGGCGTTTTCGGTGAGCCAATCTTGCAAGAGCTTCAACTTTCTACTGCAAAAATGACAGCAGTCACGAATTCAGTCTGAAAACATTTAGTTTCTCCGGCGACGGAAAGCATCGCGAAGCCAAAGGTCCCGGCGCACGAAACGAGTTAAAGTTTGACAAGGGATTCCGCAGAAGATTAACCAGCTCAGGCGCTGTATGTCAAGTATAAATCATACTTTATTGATGGACATTATAGTAAATCGCCATCGCCTCCGGTTTCATAGCCAGCGGCACTATGCACCTGCTGAGGCGGCATGCGCCTTGTAGAATTTCTTTTTTGCCCGGGCGCGGATCTCGTCCAATTCCGCGTGCAGCCTTCTGATCTCGGCATCGAGTTCGATAAAACTCAAACACTGCGCGGTGATCAACTTTTCAGCCTTCACGCCAGCATAGTCCTGGCCGTTGCTGACTGTCGTACAGATGCAAGCGGACGGTTGTCCAGTTCTCGGGTCGCTCTCCAGATACAGCAGATCAAGAGTTAAGGTATTCATGTTGCGGGGATTATTCCACAAAACGGTCAATGATGCTCTGCGGTGATTTCCACAGCCTTGACGCTTCTGGAAACGGGCACAACTCTGGCGTACGGGCGCGGAACATCAGGGAAGTTCCTAATATGTGAAGTTCCGGCTGGGGCGGAGCACCTCGTCGCAAAGGGTTCGCCTTTCTTGACTGGGTCAGGTGGCATCGCGTGCAAGCGTTTTCACTGCAACACGTGCCGAGCGCCGGGGACGCAGAAGCACAAGGTCGCAGATTCAACTACTTCCACCCGGGAAGGGCGGTCAAAGAAAGGCCCTTAGCTTGCAATTTAAATATGATAATGTCTATTGTTGTACTGTACATTAGAAATGGGGTTGCCAGTGAACGGGTCGCAGTTCGACGTTTTGATTGTTGGCGGCGGGTTCAGCGGGACGATGCTGGCCGTTCAACTGCTCCGCAACTCCTCGTCCTTGTCCTTGTCCATCGTCGATCGGGGGACGTTGCCGGGGCGAGGCCTCGCCTACAGCAGTCCTCACCGATTTCACCTTCTTAACGAGCCCGCGGGTGAGATGAGCGCTTGGCCGGACGCTCCCAACGATTTCCTGAGCTGGGCCAGAATTCACTACGATGCCTCGATGCAGGCTCGCAGTTTCCCCCCGCGCTCTGTTTACGGAGCGTACGTCGGCGATTTGTTGGAAACAACTCTGGCCGACTGTGGCCGCAAGCGTTTCCGGTGGATTCAGGACGAAGCGCTCTCCCTCCATCGCCGGAAAGGGAAACTTGCCGTCCAAACAAAAGTAGGGCGGGAATTTCGGGCGCGGGCGGTGGTGCTGGCGACCGGAGATTTGCCGTCGGCGAGTCCGAGAATGCGGGGGCGCAAAGCCTCGGCGGGGTTGTATTTCGAGTCTCCATGGGCCAGCGATGCGCTGGAAAATCTCCCCCCGGGCGGCAGCGTTTTACTGGTTGGTTCGGGGCTCACCAGCGTCGACCTGATCATGGCCCTTAAGTCGAAGGGTTTCCATGGCGACATTCACGTGCTTTCGCGCCAGGGGTTGTTTCCACGTCCGCGCCGCCATGAGCGTCAGGCAGAGTCGTGGCCGTTGTTCTGGGACGAAACATCTCCGCGCACGGTACGCGGTTTGCTGCGGTTGATTCGCAACCAGGTGCAGACCGCCGCCGAAAAGGGGATCGACTGGCGCGGAGTCATTGACAGCCTGCGGCCGGTGACGCAGGAAATTTGGCGTTCTCTGCCGCTCACAGAACAAAAAAGATTTCTGCGTCACGCCCGTGCCTTTTGGGATGTGCATCGTCACCGCCTTGCGCCGGAGATCGGCGACGTGCTCGCCGACATGCGGAGTGAAGGCCAGGTTTGCATGCATACCGGAAGCGTCACCCGATATTCGGAAGACCGCGACCATGCCGAGGTCCATTATTGGGATCGGGAAAGCCGAACTGAGAAGGTGCTGCAGGCCAGCCGCGTGATCAATTGTACGGGCTCCGAATCCGATTACCGCCGGATCGACGAGTCGTTCATCATCAGCATGTTCGTGCAGGGATTTGCGCGGCCCGATCCTGTTTTCCTCGGCCTCGACGTTGACGAGCATGGGGCGTTGATTGACCACAGAGGGAATTCGTCGCTGGGGTTGTACGCCATCGGGCCAACGCGCAAAGGCTGTCTGTGGGAAACCACGACAATGCCGGAGATTCGCGTCCAAGCCGCAGCTCTGGGGCAACGGCTGGCGGAAGCGCTTGGGCGCCCCGGCCGGTCGCGTCACGTCCTCAAAACTGCATAGTAAGCGCACACGGCTTCAGGTTCCCGGTTCCAAGAAATCGAGCGTTATGAAGATTTCCCAAAAAGGACTGTATGCGTTACAGGCACTGATGATGCTAACGCGGCGCTATACCCAAGGTGCGATCAGGATGCGGGATATTGCCTATGAAGAAAATCTCCCCGAGAAGTTTCTGGAGCTGATCCTGCTGGAACTGAAGAACGCGCGGATCGTCGAGAGCGTGCGTGGCGCCAAGGGCGGATACCGCTTGCGCCGGGCGCCATCGGAGATCCGGTTGGGCGAAATCATCCGTTTGATTGACGGACCGCTCGCGCCGTTTGGGGATGCGGGACAGTTGCGCATATTGATTGATCGCGATACGAACCACAGCGCCCTCTACAAAGTGTTTCTTGACGTGCGGAATGCGGCGGCCAGGATTCTCGATGGTACGACGTTGGCTGACCTGATCAGTCGTGGCCCTGCGACGGATTCACGTCCGAAGTCTCTCAACGAGAAGAGGAAAGGCGAGCGCACGCTACCGATGGTGGCGCGAGACGAAGGTCCATGATAGAGAGAGAGTTCCTCACTCATGAGCCTTTTCCAGGGACACTGCCGACCGCTCCGCCCAAATCTGCTAAACGGTAGCCGCAACCTCGGTTACGACAGGCAGTCTTGCCTTTTCCCAGCCGACAAACCCGCCAGTGACATTTGAAATGTTCTCGAAGCCTGCTCGTTGCAGCAGACTGCCGGCAATCAGGCTGCGATAGCCACTCCTGCAGAAAATAGCAATCGGCGCATTGCGATCGATCGTGGATAATGAGTCCTTGAGGTCATCAAGAGCAAGCCATGTCGCCCCTTCGATGTGCCCCGCCTCCCATTCCGGCTTGCGGCGCACATCCAGTACCTGGGCCTTATCTTTGCGCAGAAGTTCACTCAACAATCGGGGATTGATCTGTGGCAATTCGGCCAGCGCCAAGCCGGCCTTGGTCCAACCTTCGACCCCATCCTTTAAGTATCCGCGCACGTCGTCAATACCAACTCTCGCCAGCCGCGTTCGCGCTTCCGCCAGTTGCTCATCAGATGCGGCGACCAACACGGGCCGCGCCGATAAGCCCAGCAGGCTCCCGGCCCAGAAGGCAAAATCGCCAGAGAGCGGAATACTGATGGAACCCGGTACGTGCCCGGAGGCGAAATCGTCGCCGGAGCGAATATCGATGGCGAACACTCCTTCTTTAAGCAAGGACTGCAATCCGCGCGCCGAAACCGGTTCCAGCGTGGGCAAGTCTGACAGCGCAGGTGCGCCCATGCGATTGATCGCCGCATCCTGCGGGAAATATTCGGGACGGGGCGGCAGGTTGGTGGTTAGCTGGCGGATAAACTCGTCCCTGCTGTCAATCTTCAATGCGTAGTTAGTGAGCCGCTCGGTGCGAATCGTAGAGGAGCGCTCGGCACGCATGTTGCGCCCGCAAAGCGAACCGGCTCCGTGGCCGGGATAGACGATTACGTCGTCGGAAAGTTTGAGCACCTTGTTGTGTAGGCTGTCGTAGAGCATTCCCGCCAGCACCGCGGAAGGGTGCGTCGCAGACAAATCGGGGCGTCCGACATCGCCCAAAAACAACGTGTCACCAGTCAGAACGGCCCAGGGGTTGGGCGACTTCTCCTCATCGATCACCACTAGGCAGATGCTCTCGGGGGTGTGGCCAGGCGTTTCGAGAACTTTGATCCGGATCTTTCCTGCGCGCATTTCGAACCCATCATGTACTTCCACGTGCGAAACCTTGGCTCCCCCGTTGGGACCGATGTAAATCTTGGCCCCTGTGCGTGTTGCCAGCTCCTTATGGCCAGAAACGAAATCGGCGTGGAGGTGGGTTTCAAAGATGTGCTTGATCTGGACACCGTGCTGCTCAGCGGTTCTCACGTAAATGTCCACATCGCGCTGAGGATCGACCACGATCGCCTCCCCTTCCGAGGCCAGCATGTAAGAATCGAGAGCCAGACAACCCAGGTGATACTGTTCGAAGTACATCATTGCCACCTTTCAGGAACTGGTCTCAAAGCAGTAAGTCTATCATATTAGTCTGGATTGCAATTGAGCTGCCGCGCAGGCGCGGGCTGTCAGGTCCCTTGTAATGTAGGGGTTAAGGCGGTTGCACAGGCGCAAGATTTTCCAGCTAACTGGTAATTTGCTGGGGTTCGCCCGCCTGGGAGCGACAGCAGACTCAGAAATTATCTGTCCTGCACTGAACCCGGGATCGCGAGCAGGACATACCATAACCAATTTTTGTCCGTCCGGGAGCGGTTCCCGCTACCCGGCGCGGCTGAAGTTTACCCAGGCATCCGATCGCTGCTCTTCGAGCTCGGATTCGCCAGCTTCCAGTAGGCCGACGACGCCGCGCAGATTTTCCCACGCCGCCTGATTCAACGCCGGGTCGGAGCTGACCAGATCACGGATCATATCCCAGGCCGCAATGTTCAGCGCGCCCTCGGGCGAAAGACCCAGCGCCAGCGAGACGGAGCACTGCGGGCAGAAGACAATCCGCTGCGCCGCCGATTTCTGCCGCGGCTTGATTCCCACCGTCTGCGCGAACATATAGATCGCGACGAATTTTCGTCCCGACTCCAGTTCCCGGTTACAGCGCAGGCAACGTACATTTTCCAAGGCTTCTTCCCCAGGCCCAGTTGTGGCCAATGAAATACGACTACTTTCTCGAAGGTAGTGCCGATGGCGCAAGTATGTAGAGGGATTCCCGGCCGTTTCACGCTCAATTTAGCTTGACCATGCCCCGCCGCAATTAGAGGGAAGGTTATTCAAGTATGTATAGTATGTAGATGGACATTATAGTATAATATTATTTCAAGCGCGCCGCCGGAGGTGCACTGGGGCTTGGGGGAGGGACACCAACATGATTCCCACGATCCCGTTCTTCGAAGGAAAACTGGTCTCTATGGTGGATGTCTGCGGCCATCCCACATGGTATCCGAAGATTTTGCACCGAAGATTCCCGACTCATCATCTTGGAAAGAAGACGAGTCGGTAGCGGCCCAGTTCTGAAGATGTAGTCACCCCGGCGGCTCGCTTTGCTGCCTGATATTTCAAGACATTAAGGAGATTCCGATGAGCAAGATTCTGACGGAAGTGCTCGAGGCCAACAAAAAGTACGCCTCCAATTTCAGAGAAAAGGGCAAACTTGCTTTGCCGCCGGCCCGCCGCTTCGCAATTCTCACCTGCATGGATGCCCGGCTTGATCCCGCGAAGTACGCCGGCCTCGCCGAAGGCGACGCTCACGTGATCCGCAACGCGGGAGGCCGCGCCAGCGACGACGCGATTCGGTCCCTGGTCATCAGTTACAAGCTCCTCGGCACGCGCGAATTTTTTGTCATCCACCACACAGACTGCGGCATGGAGTTTTTCTCCAATGACGTTATGCGCGAACTGCTGGCTTCAAGTCTCGAGACCGCGGAACTGACGCCCAACGGCTTTCGCGATATCGGCCGTGGCCCAGGGTCGAATGAGGGCGCCTACATTGAGTGGCTGACCATCCGCGATCAAGCCCAGGCGGTGATTGACGATGTCGAGCGCATTCGCAACCATCCGCTCGTACCCAAGTCGATTCCGATTCACGGTTTGGTCTACGACGTTCGTTCCGGCAAGCTGATTGAAGTGGAAGGCGCGAATGCGGTCGGGAAAGCCGCTTGAGCATCTCAACGAACCGCGACGAAAACAGGTTGATAGAGGAATCCTCAGGAGGCAATCGAGTGCCGAAATACGTGATTGAGCGTGAAATCCCGGGAGCAGGCAAGTTGACCTCCCAGCAGCTCCGAGTCATTTCGCAGGCCTCCTGCGGCATTGTGCAAACGCTCGGACCGCAGATTCAGTGGGTGTAAAGTTATATTGCGGACGACAAGATTTATTGCGTCTACATTGCCCCCAAACGCCGAAATCATCCGCGAGCATGCCCAGCGCGGACAATTCCCGGCGAACCGAATCGCGGAAGTCAGATCGGTGATCGACCCAACGACCGCTGAACCCATACTGACGCGCTGATTTGCCGGGCACTGATGCGCGATGAAACCACCGATCGCGTCGATCTCCTCCTCAATTTCGCCGCCGACGCTCTCTACCAGGCCAAGCGCGCGGGTCCCGACTGCGTCGTCACCGCCCGCCCCGCACCCGCTTTGCCCGAATCAAGTTTCACCGAAGCCGATTGACCCTGCCATGTATCGAATACAAACACATCGCTGTAGTCGATTTTGTAGACAGTCCCGCGCTCTTCGCTGGTCAAAAACCTCAATGTTTATGCGGGTTGGCGCGCTAGAGCCCCTGGGGCAAAACCAGGTGGGTCGGTTTTGGAGTTCCTGCCGCTGCTGTAAGTAGTTGGAAACAATTGGTCGGGGAGAGAGGATTTGAACCTCCGACCCCCTGGTCCCGAACCAGATTCTAGTGCCTATTGGAATTTGTAGAATTCTGTGGCTTATAAGTGATTGCTGTGGAACCTGTTGCGCATCGGTCGTGGAAAGTTGTTGAACTCTGTTGGGTTCTGGGTGCTTCGATAGCTACAAAATCGTCTACATTTTCAAAAGCGAATGAAAGGTGAATCAGAAATTTGCATCAAGAAGAACCGCTAGTGTTCGTGTTGAGGACAGCACACAGTTGGACTGCATCATCGCTACGAACCCCGCGCCGCCTGAAACGACCAGATTCTCTAACATCGCAGAATGTGCAGGCGGCTCTCCGTCTGAACTGTGGTCAAACCCCACCTTTGGCTTTGCCAACCTCGTTCGCGAACTCAAACAACCTCCAAATCCAGATCGCGATACGAATCTAATCTTGGAGGAGACGTGCGCTAAATGCCCTTGCGAGATTTTCGTTAGGCACAGTAGGAAATATAAAAATCAATTCCAGGCAAAGCGTATGAGTCGTTGTCCTTTGGTGTTTCGTGCTTTTTGTCAAATCTAGGTGCGAAGTTAATTGCGAGAGGACCCGATTGGATGCCCGGATCGATGATTATCAGTGCTGTACTACGTCAAGACCACTAGGAACCGGCGCCTGACGCCGGTAATCTATTTGAATGAAGGAATTTGCTCTTGATGCCTCACGTATATATGCGCCCATTCGCTACCTATCATTAAGGACTTCTAAAGCCGATATCTCGCGTGATCGTGGTATTGATCACTGAGTGGAGACATCAGATCGAGCCGCTCGTGTCGATCAAGATGCCTTCGTCGCGTTCGATCTTCTGGGCATGGAGAGGCCCGGGCGCAGCCGGTCACGGCGGAGGTTCTTTTTGACCCGATGCGTATTCTTCGAAAGAAACAAAGAGGGCCCTCCCACATTCGCCCGCTCCGCGACCGTCGCACAGCGTAGACTTGATAGAACTGCCGTCTACCATTGAGCCGCATTTGTTCCAACTCAGGCATCTGCCTTTGCCATAGCTGGTTGCGACCGCCACCATATCGTCCCGTTGGGTGCAGTGCATGTAAATCTCGAGAACCTCATCCATTTTTCCATTGTCTTCCAATCTTGGGATCACGACATACCTTCGTGACGCTGCGATTTGTTCCTTCAAAGATGCGAGCACGGAAGCGGTGGTTTGTCCATCACAGTTTGCGTGAATGAAAACTGGCTTTTGGCCGCCAGATGTTTGAGCGGAAGCGAAAGGCCCTGCCACTATGAGACCTAGGATCGCACCGCTTATGTATAGTTTCGAGCTCAAGAGTAATGAGGGCACGGTCATCCTTTGATTTCGTGCAACTCGCATACATGGCAACTTGCAAAAAGGTGGTCCTGCGCTGCTACTTCACCAATGTGTGACCGTTTACCCAGTTCCACATTCTCCCCGGAAGTGGAAACAAACCGAAGTAGACCAGCCGCTGCCCATCGAGACTTTCGCAGTCTTGGTACAACCAGAATCCGGGAAATGTCTTCAGTACATAGTCAAGTGCATCAGCCAGAGTAACGTTATTCAATTCACCCGAGATGCTCCGCACTCCGAGCACGGGTGATGTGCTCAGTCCCGGCAACGAATTGAGAAGCCCCCCGCTACTGTCGAAGGGCTGCCCAATACCATGGGTTTGTATGAACGACTGAACCTCCGGTGTACCGAGGACCACGTCCAATGCCTGATCTGGGTCGGAGACCTTATTAAACGAAAGGTGATTGATCCGAACATGCAGGATATCGGTCTGAACTCCAGCTTCGACTACCCGGATAGTCCCGTTGGCTTCCTGAGAAACCACCATTCGACCGTCAACTGAGAACATGGACCGGAAGGTATTGGCTGAATCTTGTGCGTAGGGCTTCTGCGGCTCGCGAATTGATGGCAAATCGGGAACGAGAACACCAGGCTCACATTTACCATTGAATTCAAGGGATGCTGAAACTTGTCCTTTCGCGAGAACATTCGAGATGAGTTTCGCCGCACGCAAGCCTTCACCGAAACGCTCTTCGCCGAACCGCGGCTGCTGCCCGACTGCTGCAATGTCAAAGAGCAGGGCAAGTGAGACTACGGCCAGTACCGATTTCATAGCAAACAGCCTCCCAGTGCAGACTCGAACATTATAACTTCTCCCAAAGGGCGCTCACAGAACCTTCAAACCTGCTACTCCACGAGTAGAACTCATTGAGCTACGGTTGTGACACACGTGAGCACAATAGAAGCCGCTGTCACCGTCTGTTGATTATTAACGGTAGTCAGTCCAATGTTTTGACCCTGCCAAGTCACGAAGAAGTTCTGGGCTGTAGTTAAAGTTGAGTAGGGGAAAGAATAGCTTGGTATATCAGTGTATTCACCGACGAAATCTGTTACCACCCCCATCGAATTTGTGCTCCCCGTTGCAGTGTGTAAAAATTGAGATCCATCTTGGTAAGTACCGACAACTATTTCCGAGACAGGAATACCTGCCTGCGTAATATTTGCACCCAACCCATCGACGAGCTGGTATTGATATAGCCCTCCGGTCATGAAGGTCCCATTCGTACCAAGCTGATTCTCAAGAGTGCTTACGGGGTTGTCGGGGTTCGGCACGAGCGATGCGGGAGCAGTCGGGTCATTGCTCGGGGGCGGACCATAGGGATTTGGCGGAGGCGCACCCGCACCCAAGCAACCGCCGCTACCTGCTCCGCCGCCGCCACCACCACCACCGCCACCGCCACCAGGCAGATTTGGGAGTTGGGGGCCAGGATCACATATTCCATCAATCGTAACCGAACAACCACCGCCGCCTCCACCACCGCCACCACCACCGTCGTCTTCCCACGTGCAGGTCGTATCCCCACCAGCATCGACACAGGCCCAGTACAACCCAAAGGGATCGACCGAATTGAGCGGATTGTTGGCCACGTAGACATAGCGGTTCCATGACTGTGGGTTAGCCAAGTTTACCGCCCCGCGCCCGAACGGATCAGGGGAGGTCCAGCGGCCTTGGCTGGGACTTTGGCGTCGGGCCAGAAAGTCATACAAGCTGCTGACAGTATCCTGATCCTGCCCGGTGAACGATGCATCTGCGGTGCCCACGGGCGCATACTGTTCTCCGAATGGCGCATAGGCTGTACTCGAATATAATCCTCGCGCCTGCGTTGAAGTCAGCCGCGAAGTGCCAAGCCAGTCCGAATGCCGATAATATGCTAGGCCGGTCGAGTTATAGATGGCCTTGGCGCCGCCCGGCAGCGCGACGAAAGCCTTGATCAGTGTCGTTCCATTGACTTGAGCGAGTTTTGCACCTGTCGGCCCGTAGACAAACTCCGTCCACGTGCCACCTGCGTTATTCTCAACCATCCGCCCCAGCGCGTCGTAGGTCGAGGTGACCACTGTAGACCCGTTGTTGACAGTGATCATGTTGCCCCAGAACGGGTCCCAAGTGTAACTATTCAGATTGTCGGTCAACAAGTTGCCGTTCGCATCGTAGCTAGGAGTAGCGCCGGGAAGTGTTGTGAACTGATTTGTGGTTGGCGAATAGGTCGGCAAGAACGTCAAGCTACCACTCTTTGTAATGTTGCCGAAAGAATCGTAGCTGAAGGTCTGCGTCCAGATTGATCCGCAGGTCGAGGAGGAAATCCGCTGCACATCATCGTACTGGTAGCTACATGTTTGAGTATCGCTGGTGCCGGTGATGTTATCGACAATCGCCAGCGTTTGCAGGGTTCCGTTTGTATTCCAATGTAGAGTACCCGTATCGGTCTGTCCGTTCACACTGAAAGTATAGCTCCCCATGCGCCCGGAATTGGGATCATAGGTGAAGCTGTCGCTGTCTGCCGAGCCAAACGTGACCCCGGTCACCGCCCCCAAGGGATTGGTTGTGCTGCTCGTTGAATAGGTAACGCTCGTAACGGGATTCGTTCCGGACGCTGCAGTGACCTGCGTGTATCGTCCTTCGCCGTCGAGTCCTGCCCCGTTAGCCCCGTAATAGATCGTCGGAACACTTGGAATGCCGCTCAGCGACTGCAGCGCACCTGTAGGCCAGTAGGCGGCCGTCGTGTGATAGTAAACCCCCGACCCGGAGTGCGGCGTGGCTTCGTAAACGTCAGTCAGTTCGCCGCGTGGAGAATAGCTGAAGAATTCATCGGTCACAAAAACGTAGAGGTTCGAGGTGTTGAATGTTGTGGCTTCCACCATGTGCGTCTTGCCATTACTTACACTTACACCAGTGGGGTAGGACCTCTCCGAGTCATAAATGAACTTTCGGAGGGTCGCGTTGGTGACGCTACTGTTGCCCTCCGAAAGGATTCGGTGCAAGCCATCGTACGAATAACACGTAAGATTCCCGGCGTTGTCCTGTTTCTGCACCAGATCGCCGGGAAAAACATGATTCGTGCCATCGCCGCATGGCTTAATCGAATCCCATGTGTACTTGATCGTGCCGTTCGCTCCGTTGTTACCGGTCTCCGGATTGGATTCCGAAGTCATGCGGCCCAGCCAATCGTAGACGAAAGAGCGAGTCTGCTGGCTGCCCTGCGCAGCCTGCGCATTTTGCGTGACCGTGAGTAGATGGCCGAGAGCGTCATAGGTATATTTGGTCCACAAGCCATTGTTGGCGTTAGATTGATTGCAGGCTCCAGCCAAGGGAAGCGTGGACGATATTTCGCAGACAGAGGTAAGCCTTCCCAACCCGTCATATTCAAGCTGCTTCTGAAATGTTTGCGTGCCACTCACGGCTTGCAGCACGTCATTGTTCGTGTAAGTGTAGGAAGTTTTTCCTCCGTCCGCGTCTTGAGTTGTGAGCACACGTCCCAGAGCGTCATAGGTCGTGTTGCCCCCCGGAGCCGAAGAATTTGTGCTGCATGCTGATGCGCTAAATGGCATTGTGTACCGAGAAGGCAGTCCCACGTTGTTGTAGTCCGTCTCCACGGTGTCGTAGTTTGTGGCGCCTGGCCCCTGTAGGCGTTGGCTCAGAATAGGCCTCCTGAAGCCATCCACGCATGCTCGGAAATCGGAAGCCGAGTTGCCGCCGTTAAAATTCTGCAGCGTGGTTTCCACTGCAGTCTCACCAATGTAGCTGATCGTTGTTTCGTTGCTCTCCTGATCGTAGACATTCGCGGGCCGCCAGAAATCTGGGTCGGTGTAATTCGATGTGACATTATTGCCGTTTTCGTCCGTCACTTTCGTGGCGAGACCGCCTGTGCAATTCCATGTTATCGAGCGGGAGAGACTTAACGGCTCATTGATTGTCGTAGCAAACGAATTTCCGCACGAGGAATACACGTTGTACACGTAGGTCGTCTGTGCGCTGTTCACGTCAGTGGCAACGTACGGATTGCCCGTGTCGTAGTATGTGTAGGTCCTGGAAAGGGAGGCTGAACTGCTGGTTGAGGTGGTGGTTGTGGTCAGGTTGCCGTGCGAGCCCGTAATTGATACGTGCTGCGGCGTACCCGAGGTTGCCGTAGTGGCCGTCTGGTCGTACGAGTAGGACGAGGATGCCAAGGTCACTTTTGAGCCGCTGGTCCAATCGTAAACCATCACAGACGACGGCTTGTTGTTGATGTTATTGCCTAAACTCGCATATGTAATAGCGGTTTCGCGAACAAGATACGTCGAGGATGGCACTGCACCTAATGTGACTCCGTAGTTATATTCTTTGTCGTCGGTGACTAAACCGTTGCCGTTGTACAGCACCTCTGACAGGCGCGTGCTATTGTTCGGAAGCTCGCTATAAGCGTCGGTCTGCGTAATCGGCGAGCCAACGGCGGCAGTGGAGCAAGGCTCCTGGAACCCGCCGCCATAGCTGCCGTTGTAGCACTTGATGGTCGTTAACTGTAGGCAATTGTTCGTAACGGTAGTGGAGCAGGAATTCGCCGAAATGCTCCCTTGGTATACCTGCCGCTGAGTTTCATACAAGTTATACGTCGCAGTAGTCGTACCGTTGGTCGTAGTGCTATCTCCAGAGAAATTGATGACGGTGTTGTTGCCGTTTGGATCCACAACCGTGTTGATCCACTGCGACCCCGGCCCGGGCGCTGTTGATCCCTGAAGCGCTCGCGAGTATTGCCATTCGCCTCCAGGAGTGAGAGTGCGTGTAAGGCCTGCGGTGCTGCCGTCACTCTCGATTCCGTTGTTTCCGCCTCCATATGTGTATGTAATTTCGCCGCCCGTGGGCAGCGTGACCGAGGCGATTCTCCCTGTGACACAGTTCGTGGTGCCTTGCAGCGGCGTGCACGAACTGCCGGGAGTTGCCTCGTATGTAAAGCTGTAGCTACTCCCGTCCGGTAGCTGAATGCTGCTGACGAGCGGATTACTGAGCGGGCCGTATTCCGTGATACCGCTGACTCCGAAGGCAGTTTGCACAGTGTACTGCGTGTAATTCATCGTGTAGGATGCATTCGCTCCTGACGGAGCCGTGTACTTGAAGGTGGTCGGGCTTGCAGGAGTACCGCTCCCCGAGACTGTTAGAGCGGTTGTATTGAGTGTGTCCGTGTACGTCGTCGTGCCTGACGAGGTGGTTGACGTTATCTCGTTTCCGTTTGCATCCAGAAGTGTCATCGCTCCTGAGGGAATGTTAATCTGGGCCCCATTGACCGCGGTGAGGAGGCTAACCGTCGTGCCATTCACCGTCATCGTGTACCCGGAATTGTCCGAGGCGGTAGCTGTAAATCCGCCGGAAGAAGGGGTACAATTGCCACCAGGTTGTCCACTTTGCGCATACGACTCCCCGGGAAACGTATGCCGAGTTCCAAAACCGTCATAATAGGACCAACTATAAGTAGTTCTAAACACAGGCAGTTGGATGTTTCCGCTCTTGCACGTCCCTATTTGTTGGATCGATATTATCTTGATACTCGTGTGGCCGACGCGCGGAAGGGAGGTGGTCCACCCCCAGTTGGTGTCCGTGACATTCGTCCAACTCGTGGTGCCATTCGACGTGACGGGCTCCCAAATCGAGCTATCATAGGCTAAGTTGTAGGAGAACGACATGCCGCGCCCGGCCTTGTTCACCACGGGAATGACGAAGTGCACGTTCAGATTGCCGAGGTTGACGGTGTCAAAAGGCCCTCCCCCGAAGCTGCCGAAGGCTGGTGTGCCCGTCGCCACCTGAGATGACTGAGCCGATGCAACACGAGTCAATAGAACCAAGATCAGCAAGAAATGCTTGGAAGAGACTTTCATGTTCATCCTTCTCCTGAGCGCACTGCACGGGCGTCTAGTTGATCGCGAAAATCGAGAGGGATAGGCCAGTGTTAAACGAGGCCGCCGTCACAACGACATCCACCATCAAGTTCCCTTGCTGGTATTTCTGAATGTGCATGGGTACAACCATGCGGCTAACCGTTTGATAATTCGAGAAATCAACCTCGTCGAGGAGGTTTGTTGTCGTGCTGCTATCAGGATGCGCATTAAACGTCACCGCTGCGGGAAGAAAGGTCGTTGCATCGAGGTAGAAGTCCATCGTGCTCAGTTGCTGCGGGCTGGGGGTCAATCCAAGCGGATTGGACTGGTAAACGTAGGACTCGATGTGCTGAACACTTTCCCCATTCCGCGTCTCCAGACCAATGTAGGAAAGCATTACGTTCGGGCCGGCTGCCAAGGATCCGAGGACGGGGAAGAACCACACCGCGTCGGTCAAACAATTCTGGGAAGCAAAGTAGCCGGATGAGTTGTTCGGGGCGATCCACTCGCCCAGTGGCAATCCTGTCTGAGCGTCACGAATTTCCGTGCGCGTTCCGCTCGTTAACGTAAGGTCCATTCGACTCTCGCCCGTACCCAGTGCCCGCAGAAGGGCTGTACCGGTGTCCGATCCATTCCAAGTCACACTCCCGCTCAGGGTCACGTCGCTAATGGCTTTTCCGGCTGCCAGCGCAGCAATCGACTGAGCGGCGAGGCTCACCGCCTGAGGATCGCTTTGCGGCTGACCTTGCGAGAATGAGAGGGTTGAGGTAACGAGAAAAGCTGCGAAGGACAGAAGAAAATAGCAATGAACACGGGTACGCATCGAATCCTCCCTTTGGTGACCACAGCGCTCAGTAACTTCCAATCAGCGTTCGAAGCGACATTTCAGCGTGCAGTTAGCGCTTCGGGTACAGAACCTCCGGTTCTCAACGAAACGCAGTTACACTACGCAAAGGTGAACCTGGAGTTACCCATTTCACCGCTGTCCATCAACAAACCGCCTAGAGCGAAGAATTTTGCCTTTCACCCTCTGCTACTCAGGTTCCTACTTAGTGATTTCTTAAAGAAACTAAAGTTTCTAATTGAAAACTTCCGGAGCTTCAATTGCGGATTTTTCTTTTTACGAACTCCGAACAATGGTCGAAGACAACTGTGATTTGTTAGTTTTACCAGATTGTTCGGCAACTTCTTCCGTCACACGCCTTTGTGACGCGGTTACGAATTCCGAACACACGACTAGGAGGAGTCTTCCAGCGACCGGTTGGGTGTGATCACAATAACCACACCGAGGCCGACTCGCGTAAACGGTCACGGCGGACCGCTACACCGCCGCCAAAAGTCAGCGCGTTCGTCTCCCCGGAATCGCGGCTGCGTTGTGCTCTCTTGGCCGATGAACTGGCCTCATCTGCGGCCCTGTCCCCCGCCTAGCATTTCCGCTGACAAATGGTCCAGAAAGCAGGTAGAGATTTCCTAGGGTATCGTTCACCGCCAATCCGTTGGTCCCCCAGCGGACGAGCCGCTTGAACTGGACGAGGCCGTTCGGCACGGTAGAAAAGGGGATCTCGGTCACGGGAACGAAGGAGGTCATGTCGAACAACTCAATCGTATAATTGTTGGACTCGATCTGGGCAAATGGTTGCACGAGAAAAAATGCAGTATTCAATATCGAATCCGGGGCCATAGGAGCGCCCCCCGAGTCAAAGATTCCGACGGGGAGGCCGGTGGACGGGTCGAGAACATGGAAACCGTCCTCGGAATAGACGAGGCCGTTCGCGGAATCGTAATGAATCCGGCCCGGATTCCAGAAGACATTCGGGAAATCCTGGTCGAGAACTACTCCTGAGGAGTTTACGGTAAGCGTGTAATAATCAAACCCGTTGCTTACGACCTCGGTGTCGGCTGCATACAGCTCTGTCGCGTCCGATCCCCACTGGAGCGAGTCGTAACTATGATCGGTTGGCCCCCACCCCTGTACGCTATCCGGTCTTGGCGTCGCATCATCGAAGATCGTAATTCCGCCGTCCGCAGCGGGATCCAGGTCTAAGACGCCTTTTGTAACAGCCGTCGTGTGGGGTGCGCCAGGTGCAACCTGAAGGTCGAGCGCGTAGTATGGGGCTCCATTCTCATAGTTCCCGAGCGAATAGCCAATATCAGGTACCAAGTTAGGCAAAGTGAAGCGTTGAACGGAACCCGTTCCATCCTCCCCTACGTACAAAAACTGGCTGTCATCCGAAATTGCCAGCACGTCCGGTTCACTACCCGCCGCGTGACAATTCACGATCGCCGCAGTTGCAGGGTTGAGGATGCAGACTTGGTTGGCATTCGTGCTCGCGGAACTGGGCACAGAAATGTAGATGACCTGATTGAGCGGGTCCCAAACCAGATCGTTCGTCGCCTGACTCACAACCGTTGGCTGATAGAGGATCTGAAATTCGGCTGTATTCGAAATGCCTCCGCCAGCGCCTGGGTTGGAAACCGTGATCTGAGCGTAACCAACCGTCGCGATGTCGGAGGCGCTGATCTGAACCTGAAATTGTCCCAAACCGTTTAAATAGAACGGCCGTGGACTGCCGTTCCACAACACCACACTCGATGGATTGAAAAACGAACCATTCACGTACAGGGCAAATCCTGGGCTACCGGCAGTTACGGCGGGCGGGTCAATCGATATGATGGATGGGCCTGGATTTGGCGCAGGAACACTTGTGAAAGTTGCTACGTTCGAAGTTCCGCCTCCGGGACTCGGGCTTACCACTGTAACCGAAGCTGAACCAGGATTTATGGTGTAGGAAATGTTGATTTGTGTCTGCAGTTGGGTGCTCGACACATATTCAGTCGGGAACTGAATTCCATCCCATTCGATGACCGACTGCGCAACAAAGTCACTACCGTTGACTGTCAGCGTAAAACCGTCCACCCCCGCCTCGACTTCGCTTGGGCTCAGGGTAGTGATTTGAGGCACAGGATTTGCATTGGGGACGTGAGAGAACTTCCGTCGAGATTTTGAATTGACGTTCGCTCTGCTTGCGCCGGTCGCTGACTCTAGCCGCTGACTTATTTTCCGAGTGGGCCAGGTCTTTTTCACCGGCATCAAGTAACGCTGACGTGTTCTCTCCTGGGTAGCACTGGCCCCGACAAAGGAGCTGTTGATGATGTAAACGTAGCCTGCATCGTCGTTAAACGCGAGACCGCTTGTGCCCCATCGAATGAATCCACGGGGATTCCCTTTGACACTAGGTACAACAATCTCGGCAATGGGCACGAATGTTGTCAGGTCAAACGACTCAATCGTGAAACTTTGAGTGCCCGACTGCGATGCCGTCTGCCCAAGGAAAAATGCGCTATTAAGGCTGGAATCCGGGACCATTAGACCAGCCGCCTGGAAGTTCCCAACGTGCTCGCCATTGGATGGATTAATCACGTAACCATCATCGGTATATACGAAACTAGTGCCGCTGTCGTAGTGAATCTTGACAGAGAAGTTCGAAAACTCGTTCTGATAATCGTCGCTTACTACCACACCGCTAGGACTTACAGTTAGAACATAAAGGTCAAAGCTGCTAACTTCACTATTGCTCGCGTATATGGCCGTATCCGATCCCCATTGCAATGAATCGAACAACTCCCCGGGAGAATCGGCGCTGGTCGGTCTCGGAGCGGCGTCGTCATAGATCGTCATCCCGCCATCTGCGTAGGGCGTTGCGTTGAACACACCAAGGGACACGGCCGTGGTATGGGGAAGACCGGGCGCAACCTGCAGGTCAACCGCAAAGGATGGGCCCAAATCCCCAGCCGCCCCCAGCGAATAATTGATATCAGGTAGAAGGCCGGGCAACGTAAAACGCTGAACCGATGAAGCGCCGTCCAGCCCCACGTACAAATATTGATCGTCATCAGAAATCGCAAGCACGTCCGGTTCGCTGCCGGCAAACTGAGATGACTGTACATTCCCGTTGGTTGGGTTCAACGCCGACACCGTATTCCCATTGGATGAAGCTAGGCTGGGCACGGACAGGTAGATTAGCTGGTGGGTCGCGTCCCAAACCAAATCATTCGCCAGCTGACTTACAACGATGGGTACATAAGAGATCGTAAACACCAACTGTGCGGATGTTCCACCACCGGGAGCCGGATTGAAGACAACCACATCCACGAATCCTGGGCTAGTAAGATCGGACGCGGGAATCTGGGCTTCAAGTTGAGTATCGTTTAGATAAGTAGTCGGAAGAGCTTCACCGTTCCATTCTATAACGGATGAAGCCGTGAAATTTTCGCCGTCCACCGTCAGCAGAGACTGGGAACTGCCAGCGTTGAGTTGAGAGGGGCTAAGGGATATTAGCGAGGGCACGGGGTTGGAAGCTGGATTGATGGTGAACTCTGTCGTGCCTGACGAGCCGCCCCCGGGGGCCGGGTTAAAGACACTGACTGCCGCCGTACCAGAGTTCGCGATGTCGGCTGCGCTGATCTGAGCCTGCAACTGACCACTTGAGAAGTACGTGGTCGGCACCGTGCCACCATTCCACTGGACACTAGACGAGGAAATAAAATTGTTCCCTTTGATTGTCAATGTAAACGCAGCGCCGCCCGCAGTCGTGGAATCCGGGCTCAGAGAGACAACGGCAGGTACGGGGTTTTCAGGTGGCGGTCCAACTCCCGAACTTCCAGATCCGCCGCCGCACCCACACGAAACGACAACGAGCAGGAAGGCCGATATTGCCAAACGACGGAGGTTGGAGAAAGGAACCGTACTGCGCATATATTTAATCTTGGCAAACTTAAAAACAACGCCAGATTCTACACCACAGGTCGAACACAATCAGAGAGAAAAATCGCCCGTACGCATCAATGCTGTGTGTGCCAGAACCTCCGTCCTCGGCGATTGTCTCCGGATCGCTCAAGGCGGAAACAATCCGAGAGCATCTGTTTCAGGTGGTCCGAACCGGCTGAAGAGATGTGTCGCTGAATCGGCAGGCTCGCATATTGGTCGGCGACTGCTGACCTATATAACATCGCAAAGTCGGACTAAGCCTACCGCACGGATAACCCCGATCACATTTTCGGCGCGAGCGAGTTGATCGTTAGGACGGTGTTTTAACGGATCGGAAGGGGTTCCCGCAGAGGATCTCGCGAGATCTGCTGAAAGATCGAGTCCAAATCGGTTTTAGTAGTTAGGTCGAATTTCCCGTCTCTCAGGACAACAGACGTCTTTTTGTCGACAACTGGCGGGACCGAAATGACACTCATGAAACCCTCTTCGCAGTTCAGCATCACATGCCAAACTCGAGATATTGCTAGCTTCGAAAAATCAACGGGGAAGAGTAAAGCTTGGGTCTGTGACTTAGAGTTTCGGGCTCACAACACATACGTCGGCGATACGCACACATAGTATTCCTCCAGACTCTTATGTCAAGGAAAAATCTCTGGAAACAGACGTCAAACCGATTCCGGGCGCTACCCCCATTCCAGTTACTCATGGACTGTGTAATCGATAACGACACTTGTCCGAGGGCTGGAGCGAAGAGGAACCTGGAACGCAAGCTTTCTGGGAAGCAGGCGGTTCAAGCCGGGAGCACTCGGCCGCCTAGCCTGGGCCCTAGTCGGCGCACTTACAAGAATAGGCTTTGATTCCAAGCAATACCTCGACCACCCCCTGCTGGAAAAGCGAATCATTTGAGGGCCTGCATGCCCGGCTGCAGCCAGGAGGATACGAAGTCCGTCATTGCTGGAAATAGAGTGGTCAGTAGTCCTAGCAGTGGACCGACACCGAACGTTATCAGGTGCAGCCAGAACTGGCCTCCCAACTCTCCGGGCCGGGTGTGCGTGATGTGGCTGAGGGTAGCATCGCGATGCATCTGGGCGAAAACCAGAACTGTGGTTCCGCCCGTTATTATGAAAGCGGTCAGAAAGATGCCTCCAAGCACGGGTAACGGGTCGAAGGGATAGCTCGACACAGCAAACGTGGTTGCCACAAAAAGAAAAAGGCTGCCCAGAATGATGGTTCGCATCCGTCCGAGGATGTTCTGGATGAAGCCCAGGTAGGGAAGCACAAAAAACTCCTCCGCCGCCAGAACGTAGGTGGGCACGCCGTCGGGAACGGCGGCACGAGTCGGTTCATTCTCTTGATCCTTGTTGCGCGCCTCCGGGTGGCCGCCTGCTCGGTCAAAAATGAGCGAGTCGGTTTCGCTTCTCCATGCAGGCACAAGAACGTTCGTCATGACGAGTCCGGCGATCGCTGCTAACTCAGTCTGAAACTTCTGCAAGGGCTTCACGCCTTCGAACCGGTTTTTGGGATCCACGTACCAATTCGTGACTGATCTTCGCTCTACCTCGAGGCATTGGCAGAGGGTGTCCAGTACCTTGCTCTCGCCGATAGAGTTTTCTTTGGGACGTTGTTTAAGCAGGTTGGTCAAATGCAGTGAACTTTCAAACTGCCGCGATAAGAGCAGGTACCGCTCTTCGAGTGTGTTGCCACTGACAGCCCAGACTGATCCCCACGAAAGCCCGCGAAGTGCGGCCAAAGTACGGCGCAGCGGGGTGCGATCGAGATACGCCAATAAGGGGCGAAGCTTCCTCCATGTCGTCCATAATTGCGCCGTGTCGGATAGTACGAGGACCATACACAGGGCGAGCCAGACGGACATCAGTTTTCCGAAATCTCGTTCACCGATGGTTCGTAAGGTATAATCCCGCGGAACAAAAAAGAAAATCAGGAGAGTTACAAAAATCAAGCCCAGCATCCGGCCCAGATACTTCCGCCCCCATGGAATCGCTTCCTCCTTCGTCGGATCAGCCGTGCGTTCGTGGCTGAACATTGGCATCAGAGATTGACCGTTCTCCGGATCCACAGGAAGCGAAGACAATGGGGGAAGGAGGGGGCAATCATCGCCGAATAGAGCAAGCCCACGGAGCGAAAACCAGAACCAAAGATACATGCCCCCCATCAGAATCAATTGCGGCAGCGCCGCTGACACCCCACTGAGCATATGTGCGTTGCGCCAATAGGCGGGGATCTCGTTTTGCGGGTTGAGCTTCGACGCGACGAAATAGTGAGCGAGAGTAAAAACGAATAACGTTGCCAGCGCAACCGCCGCGACGGATCGGTGCCATGACTGAGAAGTCTGGCCGGAAACCACCGGCAATCTGAAGTTCTCTCGACAGGAAAAGTATGAGGCCGCGAAGATCAAGAACAGCCATTCGCGGAGGAGCACTCCACCAAGTGGCGTTTCATGGAACGGCGCATTGGAGCCCAGTTCCAACAGTCCGCAGGTTGCTGCAATTACGACCGCCGCAGCGGCGGGCAGAAAGCTGCCAAAGGCGATAAGGGATGAATGTTGTTTCGCCCCGAGCGGAGCAAAATGAGCGAACTGGAGAGGCGAGGGAAATGGTTTTATGGAACCCCGCCAGCACCACAACAGATGCATCCCGCTCCATAGCGTGCAGGCGAGGAGCACGACGCATAACTCGGTAGGCATGCCTGGGTGTTGCTCGTCGTCGTCGAAGACGGGCAGATCCTGCCGGCTGCTAGCGGTGGGCAAAAGTTCGAGGCCACTGCTTTTCGCCGGCTGCGAGTTAATTGCAGCCACCGGCCAAAACTGGTGGTGGCCAATTACCGACAGCCACGTTGCCGGAAGCGGGTCGACACCTCTGCCGTACTGCGTAAATGCCCATGAAGGAGACGCATAGTTGCTGATTGCGACATCCGTGCCCAGTTGCGGGTCGCGGAACATGTCGCGTGCTGCGATATAGAGGCCCTCCGCCAGGTCTTCGCCAAAGATCCGATACGATCCATTCTTGAAATGCACCAGCGTCTCGGTCCAGTCCTGCTGCCAGGTCAGCAGTGGGTACGATGATAAGGTCATAACGCCGCGCAGGGAGGCGCCTTCGGCTCCGCGTTGGAAGAGAAGATCGGTCCCGTCGATGACTATGCGGGCGGCCGGGTCGGTCCGCCGTAAGAATTGAGCGAGGAAAATTTGGTCGAGTGAGTTTGTGCTGCGCAAGATCACGAACTGAATCCGTTTTTCTTTGAGGACATTGACAATGTTCAAGAGCACGGATTCCTGCGCTAGTGGGGTCAATTCGCCGCCGTAGCTGCGCACGGTATCGTGATCGCTGCTATTTGGCTCGCTCAGATCTCCACGCAAAGTAGTCGAGGTTGCACTGCCACTCGGGGGCTGATTACCTGTGCCCAGAATGGATTGCCGTTCATATGCTGAGCGCAGAGTGGCGATGTCTCGAGGATAGTAAAGAGAGATTGGATAATCTCGTTCCGCGTCCTGTTCGTCGGACTTCTCCTTCTTGGCGTCTCGTTCATCAGTCTTCTTCTCATCGCAAGTCGTCCGATCATAATGGCTCCCTCGAGCTCCGAAAGCAGTCTCATCTTCCGAGATCACCGCCACATTGCCCAGGTTGTATCCCTGGCAATTTAAATACTGCAATAGCCTGTCGACCATCAGGTGATCGCCCTCCATTGCAGTTCGAAAGCTTCCGAAGTGGTACCTTTCCATTCGGTTTTGAAACCAGACAAAGCTTGACTGCGACGAGACGGAGCCGCTGGAAACGACGATATGAGGCGATCCCTGCAGCCATTGCAATTTCTTCGTGCTTAGGGCTTGATCGAGTGCCTGATCGAGAGAGGGCAGCGAACCGGAGAACGAGGGCCCGAGAATGTTGAGCGAACGCCCCAGAGACAATCCTCCCACAAGTTGGATCCACTCGAGCGCATTCGCGAATTCGTTCCGGTCAATGCCCCCGGTTGGAAGCTCCGCGACCACAAACACGATCAAGCCGCCGCCATAAGGAGTGAGGGCGTTGCGGTTATCCATGTCTTCGGTTACGGCGCGACGAAACAAGATCACGCCGGGCTGTTGTTGTTGTGTCTTTTGCGCTTCGTCGGCTGGCAGTTGATCGGCGAACCGTTCATAACCTTTGGCTTCTTCCCATGGAAACCAGGATGAGTCATAGGCGTATCGGTCATCCTGCGCCGCTTGCTCGATCACCTCGGTCATTCGGTCGAATACCAAAGGCAGGTGGGTCAAGATTGGGTTGGGGACCGTCGCTATGACCAGCTTTACTGCGGCAGGGAGAGTGGGTTGGAATTTTCCTCGCTTAACGCCGTCTTCATAACAAGACCCGGGATGCTCCCAATCTTTTTTGGCACTTGTCTTCTCTGGCAGCGGAATCTCGAGAAAAGGTTGCAGACGTTCTCCGATTTCCTGGCAAGGGGAAGAAGGCGAAGCGGATTTGCCAGCGGCGCCAGATTTGGTGACGGATGTGACCTTGCCTACAGCCCCCGGCGGCACTCCGTTGCTGGGCGCGCCTTTCGGTAGATTCGAAAAGCCGAAGAAAGCCAGAAAAACCGTCGCGGCTGCAATCAGACCTGCATTCTGCTTCATGATGACACCAGCCTATGTTTGTCCCGGACGCCAAATGCCCATTACCATAGCGAAGCGGCGCCTTCACCGGGCGAGATCGCCGATAGGTTTAAATCTCCGAAGGTGCGATGACCTCCGCCTCCAGCCCACGTAATACATCACTGTGACGTAAGGAATATTGACGGCCCGGAAGGTCACACCTGCTCCGTCCTGTGGCGTAAGTGCGAAATGTCAATATCTCCACGGCTATCGGCGACCTTCCCTGAATGTGTACGAAAAATCAATCTCACAAAACTGAACTTGAGCAGGGGTTGCTCATATTGGGCCCGCAGCAGCAACGCGTCGGGCAGTCGGAATCGGCAAACTAGCCAGCCGTGCGCTCCTTATTAGTATCGCCGCCCCCAATCGTGGGCTGAAAATAGAAGGTACGAAACGCCCGGCCGGAACGATCGACTCCGCCAACCATCCGCGCAATTGCCATTCTTGGGAGTAACCTCTTTAGCAGGTTCAAATGTCGCTAGCGGCGCTTCTTGGCCGATGCCATCTCAAAACAAAGACGGTCGAGCGGATCCTCCGAGAAGTGACGTATTCACATTGGCGACGGTGTGAGTCCCCTCATGTCCTCCAAAGGCGAATAGCAGAAACACCTGTGGGAACCCACCGGCTCGCAACGTCAGCCCGGCAGCGAAGCTGTGCACCCAATGGGATGAGCCAAGGTCGCTACGTGACATGCCCAATTTGCCTTCGTCTGCCATGAGGGCGACACCGAGCGGCCATTTGTTGATGGAATGCTCGAAATTCTCCCGAAGGAATAAGAGATTTGGGGCGCGAAAACGATAGTCTTGGTAGCTGCTCAGTGACGCGTTGCCGTTGATGTCTCCTCCGCCCAGGGTAGGTTGAAAATAAAACGGCACAAGGTCACCGTTGGGCGTCATGGAAAGCACGTTGACCAACCGCAATCCAAAGCTGCCTTCCAAGTTCCTCGTGAAAGCCTTCGGGCATTCTGAATGCTCCGCACCCGGATCGAGCGAGCAGTCGTCGGGCCCGTTCCCGTCTCTTGGAGTCAGGAGTCGAGTTGTTCTTCCGTAGATGGCAAACTGATGGCCGAGGTCAAATGTGAACCTTTGGAAAGAAAACGAAGATCCTGGCGTGACAAATTGTTGATACATCACACTGTAATTCAAGCGGACGATATCATTCGCGAGTACCGGTGTCATCCGGACGCCTTCCCCGAGTTGAAGAGTTCCGGGCTGGGACACGAGGCCCGGAGCTGTGGCTTCTGTGTACAACTGTTCAATCGAGGGGCTAGGCTGTCCGTCGCTGGGGCGCAAAGCCACGAAACGCCCGTTGGCTTCCCCATACAACGAAATCTTCAAGGGTTGATAAATAGATTTGACGGCATTCCCGCCAACTATGGTCTCACGCATACCGTAGAAGGAGCGACCTGCCTCTGTCGATGTCGGACCCAATCCGAAGTAAGTTAGCTTGTTGAGCGAAATCGCTTGAGCATACAAAGAGAACACTGTGTGTTCGGGAAGATCAGTCAGGTTCGATTTGAAATTCTTGGTTCCGAATTGAAACGTGATCTTCTTACCACCGACGTGCACAAACTTGACATAGAGTCCTGCACGCCACGAAGCATTGATAGAACC
>JBEKLO010000057.1:0-25792 GCA_050010155.1 Terriglobales bacterium | reverse complement strand
CCCATGAAGTCGACCAGATCTTTTCTCATCTTGTCGTGTTCGGCGCGATCAATGTAGACCATGTGCCCGGCGTTGTAGGTGCCGTAAGAAATATTCTGGCGAAACTGCGGTCCGAGGTCCAGGTGATCCATGGTCCAGTTAGCCGCCGCAAATGGCGTGGCCAGGTCGTAGTAGCCTTCCATCACCAGAATCTTCATGTACGGATTTTTGATCATGGCCGCGCGCAACCCGGCCGCCGTGCTGGGAAAGCCTTCCACCGCGTTGCCCCACTCCCAATCTCGGAAGCCAGGCTGATCATAGGCGAAGACCCTGTACGGCATGTCGGATTTGTAATTCAGTTCAGTGCGCAGGTAGTTGTTGAATACTGAGGTATAGGGCGGCAGAATCGCGGCGCTGGTCGGATCATAGGAATCGTGATCTTCGTCGGGATTAGGGCTGCTGAAACGGCCATCGAGCCGGCCGCTGATCAGCTTTTGATCGAGCAGCAACTCGCGGCTAAAGGTCGGCACGTCGATGCGCAGATTGTGCGCTTCGATGACCTCCAGACGAATCCCAATGTAGCGAGACAGTTGCTCGACAACCTTGTGTCGCTCGTCGGGCGTGAGCGCGTCGCCTTTGCCGAGAGCCAGCGCGTATTCGTTGTTCGACCAGCGTACGACTTCTTCGCGCGTCTTCGCCGCATCCTGGGTGAGATCGGCGGCAAGCTTGTGGTGGTAGCCGGCGATCATGTTGAACGTGGGCACCAGCAGAAGGTAGGGCAGGTCGTTCGATTTGTTCCATTCCAGTGTCTGGAAATCCACCGCCATCGAGAGCAGAGTCACGCCGTTGAAAGCAATGCCATGATCGGCTAAATATCCGGCGAGGCCGGCGGCGCGCGTTGTGCCGTAGCTTTCTCCCAACAGAAACAGAGGCGAACTCCAACGCTCGTAGCGCGAGAGGTAAAGGCGTATGAATTCTCCGAAGGCCTGCACATCGCCTTTGACACCGAGAAACTTCTTGGTAAGTTCGGCGGTCGCGGCCCGCGAGTAGCCGGTCGACATGGCATCCACCATGACAATGTCGCTGCGATCGAGCAGCGTGTCGGGATTATCTTCCAGGCGATACGGAGCCGCCGGCATGAAGCCATTCGGCTGCAGCACCACGCGCTTCGGTCCGAGCGCGCCCATGTGCAGCCATACCGAAGCTGAGCCCGGGCCGCCATTGAACGCGAAGGTCAGCGGACGCTTCCCCACATCCTGTCCATCGAGCGTATAGGCCACGAAAAACATTTCGGCTTCGATCTTGCCGTCGCCGCGCTTGATGGGCAGCCTGCCGGCCGTAGCTGTGTAACTGAGAGTCTTGCCGTTCTGCGTGATCTGGTGATGCGTGATCACGGGCGGAACTTCCGCCACGTCGTAATGCTCTTCTTTGTCTTTATCCGTAGCTTCGTTGGCATCGGCTTTGGATGGCTCCGCGGGCTTGCCGCTCTCTGCGGTCTTGTCGGGGGTCGCGGTGGTCGCCGGCGTCGTCTGCTTTTTGTCTTTCTTGGACGCAACCTGCTTCGCGCTCTCGGCAGCTGTGTCCTGTGATTCGTTTTGCTGCGCCACGGTAAACGGAAGCGTCAACGCAGCGAAAAGAAGAACGGCCAGAATTTTCATGCTGTCTCCCGCGAAAAAGAATTGGACGAGCATTATAGCGTCTGGTTATCGAGTATCGCGGATCGATCCCGAAAAGCCGGAGACAACCGCAGACGTGCTAGAATTTGTTGCGTCTGAAACGCTTCCTCAGCTGGGTGGCGCAGATCTCTCCACCCCGGCAATAGCGGACTGAACAGTGGCCCAGAATCCCAACCCTCAAAGCGGCTCCATCACCTACGCTGACGCAGGTGTCAGCATTGATCGCGGCAACAAAACCAAGCAGCGCATCAAGTATCTGGCTCATAAAACCTTTACCAAAGGAGTGCTGAGCGAGATTGGCGGATTCGGCGGCCTGTTCTCCGTGGATAAGAAGTATCTGGATCCGGTGCTGGTTTCCAGCGTGGATGGCGTGGGCACGAAGCTGAAAGTGGTCTTCGAAATGAATGTGCACCACACGATCGGCGCCGACCTGGTCAATCACTGCGTCAACGACATCGCCGTGCAGGGCGCTGCGCCGTTGTTTTTTATGGACTATTTGGCCACGGGCACGCTCGACCCGGAAGTCGCGGAAAGAATTGTGGGGGGCCTCGCGGACGCCTGCAAGCATAACGGCTGCGCTCTGATCGGCGGCGAGACGGCTGAAATGCCGGGATTTTATCCGGAAGGCGAGTACGATCTCGCGGGATTTATCGTTGGAGTAGTCGAACGCGAGCGCATCATCAGCGGCAAAGACGTGCAGGTCGGCGACTGCGTTCTCGGCTTGCCCTCGAACGGCCTGCATACCAATGGATATTCGCTGGCGCGCAAGTTGCTCTTTGAAATCGCCGGCTATTCGCCGGAAACTTTTGTCAGCGAGATCAAGAATAAAGTTGGCAATGAACTCATGCGTACGCATCGCAGCTATTGGTCCGTCATCCGAAAGCTGATCGCGGGCGAGTGCGTCGCGGCGCTAGCGCATATCACCGGCGGCGGCATCACCGAAAACTTGCCGCGTGTGCTGCCCAAAGGCACGTCGGCTGTGATTGAACTCGGCACCTGGCCGGTTCTACCCATCTTTGAGCATCTGCAGAAACTCGGCAACGTCGCCGAAGAAGAAATGCTCCGCACCTTCAACATGGGTCTCGGAATGTTGATCGTGGTTCCCGCCAAGAAATTCAAGAAGGCGCAGACGCTGCTGGAGCGAGCCGGAGAAAAATTTTACAGCGTAGGACGCATTGTAAAGGGCGATCGCAAAGTGGTATTCAGCTAGTGACAGCTCTTGGCTGTTAGCTCTTAGCTTGTGGTTCCTGGTTTTACCCCTCTTCGATTTTCCCCGTGTCTCCGCGTCTCCGTGGTGAATAATGATGTCCTATGAAGAATCTCGGTATCCTCCTTTCCGGACGCGGCTCCAACTTCGTTGCGATTGCTGACAGCATTGCTGCTGGCAGAATTCCCGATGCCCGCATCGCCGTCGTGATTTCGAACCGCGCCGATGCCCCCGGCCTTGAGACCGCCCGCCAGCGAGGCCTCCACGCTCTCGTCATTCCCTCCAAAGGCAAACCGCGCGAAGAGCACGATCGCGAGGTGGTTGCCGCGCTCCAGCAGCATAAAGTCGATCTCGTCTGCCTCGCCGGTTACATGCGTCTGCTCTCGCCCTGGTTCGTGCGGCAGTTCCCGGCAAAAATTCTCAACATTCATCCTTCGTTGCTGCCCGCGTTCCCCGGGCTCGAAGCGCAACAACAAGCCTTCGTCTATGGAGTTCGAGTGTCAGGCTGCACAGTGCATTTTGTGGACGAAGAACTCGACCACGGCGCGATCGTCGTGCAAAAAACCGTGCCCGTGCTGGACTCGGACGACGAACACACGCTGGCAGAAAGAATTCTGGAGCAGGAACACATCGGCTACACGGAAGCGATCAGGATTGTTCTGGCGGGCGGGTACGAGGTTGTGGGACGGCGATTAATGCAAGGCCGCGAGTAAGCGTGGAAGGAGGCTGAAATGATTCAGCGGGCAAAAACATTGTGGGTCCCCGCAATTCTCAGCCTCGTGACGTCGATGGTTTGGCGCCTGGTATTGCAGCGAAAGATGCCGCCGGGGCAGCCGCTTCTGAATCATGCTGGATTGACTCCGATGTACCAACTCTTCTGGCTTGCGGGATTGCCATTGTTCGGGGCGATCGTCGCGTGGCTCTCCCGCCGATCCGGAGGAAAACGATGGACAATCATTATTGCTGTAGTGTTTCCCGCGATTGTGATGATTCCGCTTTGGGCCGGAATAGCTACGCGAATGAGTCATCCATCTGCAAGCCAGTGGTTTGGTCTTCTTTGTGGTCTGCTGAACTGGATCGTCGTTCCCGCAGCGGCTTTGTTTCTCGGAGCTCTGCCCTTCCTCAGGACAAACAGATTGAGAAATATCTAGCTCCGGCGTCGCAAAATCGTCTCCGTATTTCCTACATAATCAGTTCGTTCGTCCGTCGCGCAATCGGGTGCTGCATCACCTCGAGCTCGTTCTTCACCAGATTCAGGCCGTACACGCACTGCTCAAATTTTTGCGAGAGTTGCGCAAACAGTGGCGCCACTTTAGCGTATTCGAAGAAATCGAACTTGGAAACCACGTAGTAGCTCTCTTTACCAGCCTTCACCCAATCGACAAAACCTTCTACCCGCTGGCGGCGCAGGCGATAGTGATTGATGCTCTCCGGGAACATGCCGGCATAGAACAGCGTGTAGTCGCCAATGTGCTTGCGAACCTGGCGCTCGCGGTCAAAAGACGGTGCTGGACCGTAGATCGGGTCTGACTCGATCAGCATCTCGCCCACATCGTTCAATGGCTTCCCCGCCGCGTCGCGGATTTTCAGCAACTGCTCCGCATCGCAAAATTCCGATAACAGCTGTGCAACGTAGCCCACGATTTGCGGATCGCGAATTCCAATCTCCTCGGCATAATGACGGCCGACCAGTTCTAGAAACAACTGCTGCAGCGGATGCGTCTCCGGAATGATTTCCCTGTCCATTGGCCCCACTTCCTTCCCGATTCCCTCTTACTAACTTCTATCGGAACAAACCCCGTGCCGATTAGATACCGTGGATTGCCGTCGAATGCAAGTACCCATTCGAGCCACTGCCTTAGTTAGAAGCCCGTGCTGGACGCTGGGTTTGCGGCTTTTTCCTGGCAGCCGAAAGAGGCGAGTGCTAATTCCGCATCGCACATCGAAAAACATGATTTCCCGAATCTGTTTACGTGATTTACTGGACTTATCTACGGCAGTTCACCGAATCTATCTACACGATAGTCACAATTAAGGAGGCGAAGTGGAGCGAATCAACATAGCAAGCGGAACGCCATGGGAGCCGATCGTGGGTTACTCTCGTGCGGTTCGCGTGGGCGCTTATGTCCACGTTGCGGGCACAACCGCAACCGGAGCGGATGGCAAAATCATCGCGGGCGATGCCTACGCACAGGCGGTTCAAACACTAAAAAACATCGCCCACGCCCTCGATCGCGCCGGAGCTTCGATGAAGGACGTAGTGCGCACGCGTGTGTTCCTCACGAATATCGCCGACTGGGAAAAAGTAGGAAAAGCTCACGGAGAATTCTTTCGCGACATTCGACCCGCGAGCACGATGATGGCGATCACCGCGCTGGTTTCTCCGGAGATGCTGCTGGAAATCGAAGTCGATGCGATCGTGCCTGACGGAAAATAAATTAAGTACGAAAAATAAAGGAACAAAGGGACAAAGGGAAGACAAGCGAATGGCGGAAGCCGAGCGAGAGCCATGCTTCCGCCATCATTTGCCGCGAGATTGCTGTCCCGAACTGCTAGCGTTTCTTGCGGGAAGTTTTTTTCTTTGCTGCTTTCTTTGCCGGCTTCTTGGCTGCTTTCTTGGCCGCTTTCTTCTTCGCCGGTTTAGCCTTCTTTTTCGGAGCCGGTTTTTTGGCCGCTTTTTTCGCTGGCTTCTTGGCTGCTTTCTTGGGCGCCGCTTTCTTAGCTGGCGCCTTCTTCTTCGGAGCGCTCCCGCCTCCGCCACCACCCGACGGCGCCACTGGCGCTGGTTGCGACACCGGTATCCGCGTAATAATCTCGTCGTCTTCCTCTACGAGAACGGGTTCCTCTTCCTCTTCTTCCTCTTCTTCCAGATCCTCTTCCAGCGATTCGCCATAGGCGGCGCTGTCACTGAACTCATCCGTCTCATCGTCCCGACCGTACAGAGTCGGATCATCGAAGCGCATATCTCCTCCTGAAAATTGAATTAGGACCACGTGCTGCGAAACTGCGATGCTTCTCGTTAACGGCGCGGATTATAGCACGGGACAGTTTCACGGGCAGTATCGTGCATTCTCTCGCGATTTGCGAGGAAAATTATCAGGAAAATTGCGCCTCAGAAAAATCTCTTTCGGGCAGGGAGAAATAAAAGCGAATCGGATGTAAATGCCTGGCTCTATTCGTAAGCCAGTGCGTCAATCGGATCCTTCTGAGCGGCCTTAAATGCCGGATACAGCGCGCCGGCAATGGCACTGGCAATCGCAATGAGCGCAGCCCGTACAATCCATCCTCTGGATACAATCACTTGCAGCAGGGGCAGTTTGTGGGCAAGAATCGCACGCGTCGTCAGGCTGAAGGCGACACCCACCACGATGCCACCCAGCGCAAGCAGCGCCGTCTCCCGCAGAACGACATTCACAATGTAGAACTTCGACGCTCCCATCGACTTCAAAATGCCGATTTCCCGCGTCCTCTCCATCACCGCCGCGTACATTGCCTGAAAGATCACCAGCACGCCGATGATCACCGAGATCCAGATCACCACCCGGAGAAAGGTGGAAAGGTAGGGATATTTCGTCGGCGTCATCATGGACAGGTACGTCGCCATTGAACTTGACACGTAGCGGTCCATGCCAGGCACGTGCTTGACCTCGTCCACCACCGTGTCGGCGTTGGCGGGATCGTCGAGTTTGAGGTACATCACTGAGGCCTTATCTCTGGACCCGGTCAGATCCTGCATGGTGCTGAGGGGAAGAAACTTACGCCCTCCCTTGCCGTGTTCGACAATGCCGCAAATGCGGAAGGAATTATTGAGAATCTCGATGGTGTCGCCGATCTGGGCGTGCTTGGACTGGGCGAACAGGTCGTCCACGATCACATCATTCTTATCCTGAAAAGGCCCCCCCTTCAGGAATTGGAATCCGCCCGATAAGCTCTCATAACTTTGCAGATCGATTCCGGTGATGATCTCGAGCGTACCTGCGGTTGAGATCGCCGTGATCACGGGCGCTACTTTCTCCACATGGGGCAGTTTGGCGAGGATTCCAGCCACCTTGATCGGCATTGGACTGCCCGTCAGGCCGGCGATGAAAGAAGACCCGGGAGGCATTACGATCACATCCGCCCCGATTCCCGCGGCCCGCGACTGCTGATCCTGGAGCATCCCCACGCAAAGGCCGACGATCAGCAGGATGAGCGTTACTTCGAGCGCCACGGCCACAATGCTGATCAGCGAGCGCACCGGCCGATGCACCAGATTCCCGACGATCATGCGATTCATCATGTCTTTAAAACCGGTCGTTTGACCTACTGGCTATCCGGAGCCTTCGCCTCGCCCGAATTGGTTTGTCCGAGCCGCACAACATCCGCGCCCGATGGCTGCTCCAGCGCGAACTGGTCGTCGGTCAGAGTCTTATTAATCTCCAGTTTGACCATGTTCAGGGTAATGTCGTAGTTCTCCCGGGGGCGCTCGATCTGGATCGTACTTGGAAATGTAATCCCCGTGTAGTCTTTGTAATTCTGGTAGTGGACGTCGGTCGCGACGTTTCCATCCTGGTCGTAAATCCTTTGCCGGTACGGGAGCAAGTCAATTCGGCTGAACTCGATCTTGCGCGATAAGAACCAGCCCTGAGGACCCTTGCGGATCACCAGCAGGATGTAATTCGGCTGCTCTACCTGATGCTTCCTCGAGTCCAGAACAATTTCGTAGCCTTTGTCGAGGGTCGGAATCTCGTCTTGCCGGACCTCGGGGATCAGCAGCGCCTCGTAAATGTACTGCGGACGCATGTTCTCCAGCCGTTTGTCGGGCTGGGGCGGGGCATTATTGGCGCCCATGACGAACTTGTTCGTCGGAGGAACCCAGATCTTGAATTCCTGCCCATCGCTCACCATGTCGAAGGCCGTATTGCGCACCACCGGCATCAGGCCCTTCATGCGCAACATGGCTGGCTTGCGCGCCAGTACGTATCCGCGAATCTCTTTGTAGTCGGTAATCCGGCCGTTTTTCGGGTCTCCCGCGGAAGAATCGATGTCCACGGTCGCCTGCAGGGACTGAATCTTGGCGGCCTGGCCATTCAAGTAGTCGATCAAATCCTGCTGGGTCGCGGTCTTCAGCGGACGGTCAGACAACTTCCGGTCCAGAATCCGGGTCCGGAACAAACATCCGCTTAGCGGAAACGTGGCCACCGACAGAAAGATCAGCAACAACAGTCGCAGATGGGGACGATCCATTCCTATGCCGATACCTGAACAGACTTGGGGCTCATGAATATCTGATTAGTATAAAGCAGCAAAGGGTTCAGCGCGTGAGACCTCGGCGCTTCAAGAGGGAGCGCTTAACGCGGGCCGAGTGTGTGGCTGAGCGAGCGACGGTAGGCGGCCACGTTTCGGTTGTGCTCTTCGAGGCTGCGGGCAAAACGATGGTGTCCGTTGCCATCGGCAACGAAATAAAGAAAATTTGAGTTCTCGGGGTGCAAAGCCGCCTGCAGAGAGCTTTTGCCCGGATTGCCGATTGGCCCCGGCGGCAGCCCCGGGAAACGATAAGTGTTATAGGGTGAGTTGACCGCCATGTCAGCATGATGGAGGCTTCCCTGATAGGTACCCGCGAGCAACTCCGCGTAGATCACGCTCGGATCGGCATCGAGCGCCATTTTTTGCGCCAGCCGGTTGTAATAGACGCTGGCGACCAGCGGCCGTTCGTCGGGAGCCGCCGTCTCCTTTTCCACGATCGATGCCATGGTCACAACTTTAGCTACATCCGAATTCGTGCCAACTCCCAGTCCGATCTCTTGCGCCACCAGCCGGAATTGATGCACCATCGCCGCCATCATTTCCTCCCGGCTTTGGGTCCGCGTGAACTGGTAGGTATTGGGAAAGAGATAACCTTCGAGCGACTTGGCGTCAGGAGCGAGATCCGAAATTAACTGTGTCTGGGTTTCGGCGATGTGGAGGAAATCGGCCGCCGGCCCAAGCCCCGCATCCTCCATCGCCTTGGCGATGTCGAACATCGTATAACCCTCGGGAATCGTGACCACGTGAAAGTAAATATCGCCGCGCGCGATCCGCTCGTAGACTTGGGGAAGACTGGCCTCGCGTTCGAAAAGATACTCCCCCGCCTTCAGCGTTGGCTTCGGTTTCAGCAAGTGCCAGAACCAGAAAGCACGTTCGTTGCGGATCACTCCCGCCTTTTTCAACTCCGCCGCGATCCTCCGCGTCGAGTACCCGGGACGCAGCAATAAATCAGTATTCGCGGGCGGCGTAACGGGGACGTAGATCTGCCAGGCCATCCAGCCGCCAATGGCGAGAGCTGCAAGCAAGACTAATGTGATGAGGGTGCGCAAGGTTCCAGTGTAGAGGCGTTACTAGATTGCCACAAAGTGGCGAGAGTACAAGACCATATGGGAGCGGGGCAATGTCCCGTCGCCACAAAAGTAGAAATGAAAAAAGAGCTTTTCTCGGCGCTCTCTGCGTCTCGGCGGTGAATTGTCTACTCGCCCAGCCAATCCGCGTAGGGTTTCATCGACTCAACGTGATCACAGACAATCTTGATGGCGCCCGTGATCGGAATGGCAAGCACCAACCCAATCGCGCCCCAAACCGCTCCCCAGAACAGCAGCGAGATTGTGACCGCCAGTGGATTGATTCTCAAGCGACTCCCGAGCAGCTTCGGATAAAGAACATTCAGCGCGAAAAGATGCAGGCCAACCACGAACAGCACCACGATCACTAAGTCGCCGGGTTCCAGTTGTCCGATACCAATCACAATTGGAGGAACCATCGCCAGCACGATCCCCAGGTAGGGAACCAGGCTGAGAAAGCCGCTGAGAAAACCTACGAAGTAGAAAAATGGAACATGCAATAACCCGAAAATCGCGACACTGATGCCCGAAATCAGCAACCCGATCACCAGATTTCCGACAATGAAACTCTGCAACATTTTCCCAATCAAACCCAGCGTCACGAACGCCGTGTTTCGGTGATGCAAGGGAAACAACATGACCGTGGCCGAACGCGCGTGACTCTGCCAGGTCAGCAAAAAGTAGGCCAGGAACGGGACGAACGACGCCGCCAGCACAATGTCGGTCACCGTGCCCGCCCCATGGGTCAGCGCCTCGGACCAGGTCTGTACCTCTCGCACCGGCACAACATTTGTGTCCTCCGGTCCGACCACCTCGCCTGTCTTTTCCAGTCGTTCCGCCTGCTGCTGATAGGGCCGCAGAATGGAGCGGATCTTGAGCGAATACTTCGGAACGTTGTCGGCGAAAATCAGCGCCTGGTTGTACGAGGCAACGGTGATCCCATAGAGCAAACCCAGCAGCAGCACCATACTGACGAGCGCCGCCAGCGCTCTCGGAAGCCGCATGAATTCCAGCGCCTGTACCACGGGAGACAGCATAAAGCTCAGCAGAATGGCGAAGAACAGTACTGCCAGCACCGACTCACCGTAATACGCGAACATAATCACCAGGCCCAAGCCCAGCAGGTTCAGGGACCAGTGATGCCCGCTTTGTGTTTCCGTGGTTTCCATATTGTCTGGCCAACAATTCTGCCTTACCGCCGCGAGAATTGCACCAAAGGAAATTACGTAGCCCCAGACGCCCTCGTCTGGGGAAACGAGCATAGTTCGCCCGCTCGGTCGTCCCAGCCATCTACAATAAACCGATGCCAACTCCCGCGACGCCCGGCCAAGGCCGCATCCTAGCCCTGGATGTAGGTTCAAAGAGAATCGGCGTCGCCGTCACGGACCTGCTGGGCATCACCGCGCAGGGCCTCGACACGATCCAGCGCCAGAATAAGCGCCGCGATCTGGAGGCCCTGGGACAACTGCTGACGAAATACGAGGTCCGGGAGATCGTAGTCGGCCTGCCGCTGCGTTTGAGCGGCGCCGAAGGAACACAATCCGAAAAAATGCGCCGTTTTGCCGACGATCTGCACGCTCACTTCGGAGTGACCGTCCATCTGTGGGACGAGCGCTGGACGTCAACCGAAGCCAACCGCTTGCTGCGCAAGACCGAACTGTCGATCAAAAAACGGGGGCAAGCCGTCGATCGCATGGCTGCCATTTTGATTCTGCAATCCTGGATGGAAGCCCAAAAAAACCGGTAATTACTCTCGGTAGAGACAGGGCTTGCTTACGAGGCGAGTTCAGAGATTTCGGGGAACCGCAGATTACACTTCGTCAGCGCCTTGGTAAGCGCCTCTTCAATCAGGCTCTCCTCGCAGTTTCGCGAGATGGCGATTTCGCTGACCAACAGATAGCGCGCGCGTTCCAGCATCTTTTTTTCGCGGAAGGAAAGCGACTTGCCCTGTCCCAGGATGAGCAGGCTCTTCAGCACGGCCGCCACATCCGCCAGCGAACCAGTGCGCATGCGATCGGAATTCTCTTTGAAGCGGTCTTTCCAATCGGCCGCATTTATGCATTCGCCCGACGAAAGATAATCGACGATCTTCTCGACCTCGCCATTCCGAACCACCGGACGCATTCCGACGCTGCTGACATTGGCGAACGGCACCGTCACCTTGGCATTGCTGGCGGCAATTTTCAGCATGTAGAATTTTTCGACCGTTGTACCCATGGTCCGGCTGCTGATCTGCTCGATAATTCCGACGCCATGGTTGGGGTATACGACTTTATCGCCGATGTGGAAATCGCCGTTACCAGTCATGAAGGGGGCCCTCACCCCGAGGGAAGAGACTAGCGTAAGTCTAGCCGACCGCCCATCCGAAGGCAACCGAGAACCGCTGCCCGGCGGCCCATACCGGCCACATACACCTAAGTCGTTTCGGTTAAGTGAGTTGGACCACACCCGCCCAGACCGACGTCTGGCCGCGCAAATCGGGGCCTGCTGCCCGTTTCCAGTGCCCTAGAGGGTTATAATGCCGAAAGCATGACGGAAGACATCAAAAAGAAGCTTCGAGACGAACTGAACATTCTCGAACACGAATTAGCCTTCGATATCCCAAAAGAGATCAAAAAGGCCGTCGCCATGGGCGATCTCAGCGAAAACGCCGAGTATCACATGGCCAAGCAGCGCCAGGAGTATCTGAAGGCCCGCGTTCGCCAACTCGGAAAACGCCTCGCCGACCTGTCCCTGGTAAACATGAACAACATCCCCAAGGACAAAGTTGGCCTCGGCTCCACGGTAACGGTATTCGATAGCACCAAGAACGAAGAAATGCGCTACGAATTAGTGGCCAGCGAGCAGTCCGACGTAGCCGCGGGCAAGATTTCAACGACTTCGCCCATCGGCCGAGCTCTGTTGAACAAAAAAGTTGGCGACACCGCGACCGTGGTAACCCCGGGCGGCAGCCGCGAAATGGAAATCCTGAAGCTCTCGACCATGCACGACCTGGCCGAGGCCAAGCTCGAAGCGGAACTGGACGCCGTGCCGGAACCGGAGCGGGAAACAGAATGAGCAGCAAAGCCAGGAGTTGGGGCCGATGAGTTGGACCAACGGAGTCGGTCGCGCCTGCGGCGTTCTCCTCGACGCCATCGTGCGCCTGCTCGCTCTCACTCGCATCAATCCCAATTTCCTGACCGTGATGGGACTGGTGGTCAACACCTACGCCGCGTTTCTGTTTGGCTATGCCAACGGCGATAACCAGCGCCGCATGTTTTTCTATGCCGGGCTGGTCATCATCGGCTCCGGATTCTTCGATCTGGTAGACGGCCGCGTCGCTCGCCTCTCGAACCAGGTAACCCGCTTCGGCGGCTTTTTCGATTCCATCGTAGACCGCTACAGCGATGCCTCTCTGTTCCTGGGATTACTGGTCTTTTACGGTCGCGGCAACCGATTCTTCTACGTCGTGCTAGCCGCGCTGGCGATGATCAGCGCCATCATGGTGAGCTATGCCCGCGCCCGCGCCGAGTCGCTCATCGGCACGTGCCGTGTCGGCTTCATGGAACGCCCCGAACGCCTGGTGCTCCTGATCATCGGCGCTCTGTTCAACGAGATGGCGCCGGTGCTCTGGGTGATCGCCGTGCTCTCCACCATCACCGTAGTCCACCGCGTCATCTACACCTGGCAGCGGACGAAAGAAATGGACGCTCCCGCCCGCGCCGCGTAAGACTTCCTGATATGCTTCTCGGCTGTCGGAGGAGGCTTGTCTTGTGAACTGGTCGCGCGCGCATTGGCTCGTGGGGTTGTTGGCGCTGATCATCTTCCCCCTCACCGGAGCCTACATGCGGCACATGGCCGGAGTGCCCAATCTGGACAGCGTCCCTCGGCTGGTCTTCCGTTCGCGCCACTTGTTTCTTCTACTGGCAGCAGTGGCGAACCTGGCGTTATCCAACAGTCAGCCCGTTCGCACGGCCCAGCGAGCGGCCTCTGCACTGATCTTGGTTTCGCCACTCCTGTTGCTCGCGGCTTTTTTCATCGATCCGGCGAGAGGCCTCAAGAGCAGCCCGCTATTCCACTTCGCCATGTACGGTCTGTTCGCAGCAGGAGTCCTTCTCGCAATCGCCAACCGCCCCCGAAACGAAAGAACGTCGCCTTCCCGGGTGCTAGACTAGACGCCGGATTTTTCTGCGGAGTCGAAACTTGCCAAACAATCCCGTTCTGGTAGTTCACGGCGGTGCCTGGGCCATTCCCGACGACATGGTCGAAGCTCACCTCAACGGCGTACGCAACGCTGCCGCTGCCGGATGGCGTGTTCTCGAACGTGGCGGCTCGGCCCTCGACGCGGTCGAAGAAGCCGTCGTCGTTCTAGAAGACGATGAAACCTTCGACGCCGGCCGCGGCAGTTTCCTGAACCGCGATGGCAAAGTGCAACTCGACGCCTTCATCATGGACGGCGCAACCCTGCGTGGCGGCGGCGTAGGTTGCGTCGAGCGCCTGCGCAATCCGGTTCGTGCCGCCCGCAAGATTCTCAGCGACAGCTCGCACGTCTACTACGTCGCTGAAGGCGCCGAACGCTTTGCCGCCGAGCACGGCATCGCTCTCTGCCGCAATGAAGATCTCATCATTCCCAGGGAAGTCGAACGCTTACGCGAATATCAGGCGCAGGACTCCAATCACGGCAACGATCTGTTCGCTCCCGCCATTTCGCACGACACCGTGGGAGCTGTGGCGCTCGACCGCGACGGCAATATCGCAGCGTCCACTTCAACCGGAGGCACGCTCAACAAAGATCCCGGCCGTCTCGGCGATTCTTCGCTGATCGGATGCGGCTGTTATGCCGACAATCTCAGTGCCGCGGCTTCTACTACCGGATGGGGCGAACCGATCATGAAACTCGTGCTCGCGAAGTGGGCCGCCGACCGCGTCCAATCCGGCAGTTTGCCCGAGTGGATCGCCAAGGAAGCGATGAATTATCTAAAGCAGCGCCTCAACGGCCATGGCGGAATCATTCTCCTCGACGCCCAGGGCCGTTTCGGAATTGCCCACAACACCCCGCGCATGGCGTGGGCGCTCCGCACCTCACAAAAACAAGACGCGGGGATTCAGCGTCCCGCTTAGCCGAAGGACAAGGGAGACACATGGAAACCTCTCCATGGCGCGACTATCTCGCCAACGCGATTCGCTACTGGGAACCAAGGCGCATTCTGTATAACGTGCTGCTTGCGGCCATCGTGGTCGTCCATTTTGTGAAGGGACTGCCGGTTTCCAAAAATGTCGTGCAGTTCAATGAGCTTTTGCTCTTGTTCGTCCTGGCCGTGCTCGCAAACGTCGCCTATTGCGCGGCCTATGTCCCGGATATCTTTGCCCAGATGTCGACCTTGCGCGATTCCTGGCTGCGCTACCGCTGGGCTGTATTTGTCGTCGGCTTGGCATTCGCAGGCGTGCTGACGCATTTCTGGTCCCTCGGCATGTTTGGCTAGCGCGCAAGGCTTCGGAGTTCCAAACAAAATAAAAAAGGACAGCCCGGAGCCCCCCAAGGCCGTCCCCATAAACCCTCCCGGTTAGAAGGGCAACTGTCGCAAAGATAGCCAAGCGAGATTGCGGCAGTGTTGCAATTTTGTAAAACTCCTATGAATTCGGCTTAGCCCGAAATCGCACGGCCCGGACGCCGTCGTCGAGCCCGCGGAACGAAACCACCCCTTGTGCCGGCCATCACAAGTCGAAGTGATTGACAGCGCTGCCGGCCCATGATCCACCGCTGCTATATTGATCGAAGCGCCCAATCGTGGATTGACCGGGCGAAATGAGGAATCGATGACCCGCAAAACCGACGAATCCCGCAAGCTGCAAAAGCGTGCCGAGCAGTTAATTCCTGGAGGCGTAAACTCCCCCGTGCGCGCCTTTCGCAGCGTGGGATGCGACCCCCTCTACATAGTTCGCGGCCAGGGTTCGCACATCTGGGATGCCGACGGCAACCAGTATGTCGACTACATCGGCTCCTGGGGCCCGCTAATCCTCGGCCACGCCGCGCCCAAGGTCATCGATGCCATAATCGCCGCCGCCCGCAACGGCACCAGCTTCGGAGCCTCCACTCCTGCCGAAGCCGATCTAGCCGAGTTGGTTATCGCCGCGTTTCCGCACATGCAAAAAGTTCGCTTCGTCAGTTCGGGCACTGAAGCGACCATGTCAGCCATTCGCCTCGCGCGAGGTTATACAAAACGGAAATATATTGTGAAGTTTGAAGGCTGCTATCACGGACACTCCGACGCGCTCCTGGTAAAAGCCGGATCAGGCATAGCCACGCTAGGCATTCCCGGTTCAGCTGGAGTCCCCGAAGAATTTACCCGGTTCACCTTAGCTCTTCCCTACAACGACGTAAGCGCCATCGAGCAAGCCTTCGAAAAATTCAAGCACCAGATCGCCTGCGTAATCGTCGAGCCCGTAGTAGGCAACATGGGATGCGTGCCTCCAGCCCCCGGATACCTCGAAGCTCTGCGCGCTATCACCAAGCGCGACAAAGCTCTTCTGATTTTCGACGAAGTCATGACCGGCTTCCGCCTGTCCTATGGCGGAGCGCAGGAACTCTTCGGCATTCAGCCCGATCTAACCACCATGGGCAAAATCATAGGCGGAGGCTTACCCGTAGGCGCCTACGGAGGCCCCAGCGAAATCATGGATCTGATCGCCCCGCTAGGTCCCGTCTATCAGGCCGGAACGCTCTCCGGCAACCCGCTGGCAATGGCTGCGGGTTACGCGACGCTAAGCTACCTGCGCGACCACAAAGACGTCTACGCCCAACTAGATAAGCGAGCCGGAGAAGTAGTAGCCGGCGTAGCCGCCGCCGCCCACGACGCCGGTGTAACCATGTGCCACAACCGTGTAGGCTCGATGTTCACCTGGTTCTTCACAAAGGGCCCAGTCACCGACTGGCCGTCCGCAGCCAAATCCGACACCGAAGCCTTCGCCCGCTTCTTCCGAGCGATGCTGGAAAACGGAATCTATCTACCGCCGTCGCAATACGAAGCAGCGTTCCTCGGAGCTGCGCACACCGAAGCCGACGTGCAGCAAACCATAGCCGCCGCCAGGCAGGCCTTCGCAGCCGTGCATGCGTGAGCAAGTCTACGCATCCACCTCAAACGGGGTATGTCACCCCGCGAAGCACCTCTCACAGGGTTGTCATCCCGAACGAAGTGAGGGATCTCCAGTTTGCCGACGGAAAATCGTAACCCGGGTGCCCCTCGATAAGAACGAAGGCGGTGTCAAGGACAGAAATATCCTGTCGGTGTGTTTGGCACCGCTTTTTTGCCAGAGAGGTTGAGGACCAAGACTCTGGAAATCTCACGCGGAATCACCCACCGGTGGTGACCTTCTCCCGAAGATCGTTCCACCAACCATCGATACGGCCTCAGACATCGACCATGATTCTTCTATACGCACTTACCGGATGATCCTGGTGTCCGGTATTTGAAGTATTTTGCCTCCTTCTATCTGAACGTCTTTGGTCTGTGACCCGATCACGACCTTGACGGGACCGGCGGGCAAGGAGCCCACAGCATAACGTCCCTTGCTGTCGGTAAGGACCCTGTGAAGAACTTTGCCATTTGAGTCTTCGATCATTATCAGTTCCTGACAGGGCTGTTGGTCGCAAACGACCGTGCCGGTCAGGGACGGCCGTGGGGAGCCAGGAACCGGTGGCAGGGCGCAGGTTTCCGGTTGGGGTTGGAACGCAAACGTACGAAAGGCCGTGTCCTCGTAAATATTAACCTCGCAGATCCCGTTGCCGCTCGTATTAGCACAGCAACCGGGCGTGTTGGAGGACAGAGTGACCGATGCTGTTTGAATTGTGCCGGAGCTTTGCGTTGTCGATTCATTGACTGACCACGTCCAGGAGTTGGTCTCTTTATCGCCCCAACCAATCCCGCCAAACTTGAAGCTAGCGCCGGAATTCACCGACGTGCCGCCACCCGTGGTAGTTCCCAACCCCGTTGAAGAAACGACCGAGTCACTTACCTGGAACGGCTTGGTGACGCCCCCTGAGTCCTGCACATTCTCGAGCGGAGCTGATTCGATGAAAAGGTATCGCGAGGAGGGTGGCACGTCCGTCGGTTGCAAGGTGAGGAATGGATCCATAGCGAGAATTGCGGCCTTATCGGCTGCCGTGAGTACGTGGAGTCCTGGGACGGTAAAGCAGGGCTCCTGTGGGGGGCAGATCTTCTGGTCTTCAAGGTTCTGCTGGGGTATGCCATTTTTAAGCTGTCCAACGGTTACGGGCATGACATCCATGTACCCACTTGTGCCTGCGATCTGGGTGCTCACGCTAAAGGTATCCAACGAGGTCTGCGTGACGACCAGCTCCGCATTCAGCCAAAGGAGAAAGACATCAGCATCATGGTCCTCAAGGTCGCTGGTGGAGGCGAGATTCGTCCCGGTGGTGGTCGTTGTGGTTACCGCAATCCCGGTGGTAGTCGAGCTACCCGTGGTCACAGTTGTCGAGGCGCCGGTATCTACGCCGACATCGATGCCTGGGCTGAGTGACGACGACGCGCTAAAAGTAAAGTCGTCGCTGGTGCTCGTGCTTTTGCTGAAATTAGCCGCGATCGTTTGGTTCGTGCCGGCAGAAGTTCCCATGCCGAAGCTGTTGGTGCTTTTGTCGCCGGGAGGGGCATATAACATGGATACCAGCATGAAGTCCACCGCGACACTCCCGGGCGTGCATCCGCCAGGACACTTGGAGAGGCAACTGGTTAAGGTTCGGTTCGCCAGGCTGTTGCAGACCTGCTGCGGAGTCTCGCCGGGCGAGACCTGAATGTCGCCTCGATTGTTCAGGCATTGTTGCACGTCAGGCTTCACCTGTGAGTTACATGCTTTCTGGCATGCGAACTGGGCATTGCACACACCTTGCCCCTGGGCAAAAGCGCTTGTCGTGATTGAGAGGATGAGAGCGCAGGTCGCGTCGACCAGGATAACCCGCGCTGCGTAAGACCCTATGTTCTTCAGCATGGTGCCTCCTTGTTGCAGCAAGAAACGGCGATGGTTGTACCAGCAGTCGGGTTCCTAACGAACCCAGGGAAGGGAGACGGTTCCTGTCTCTACTGATGAAATCGGAAACGGCAGGAAAAAGACGACATGTCAGGGTAAAATTTCTTTCTAGGTGCGGGTGCATCCCGCAAAATAAATTCACGAAGAGTTCTCCGATTTTGTCAGTTACTTACCGAACAAATCCCCTAAGTCTTTGACAAATAAAGACTTTACAAACAAGTCCTTTAAACTCAAAGACCTGGAGAAACGCACCCTCTAAGTCTTTGATTCTAAAAGACCGGCACAGGAGGGGTCTCACGAAATCCGCGATTCTTGTCGTCGGCTAGAAAACGGCAAACCAGAAGATACTCTGAACAAGGGATAGTTTCCTCGTCGTTCGTGTGGCATCTTTAACGCAGCCCTGTTCCAGATTGTGTAGGCTCGCAAGGAAGGGAATCGTGAAAATGCGCAAAGCAAAATTCCTTCTCCTCGCCATCGCGGCCTGCTTGTCTTCCGCCGTCGCTCTGTGGGCGCAAGCTCCCAATTCCCAAACCGACGCAGCAAACACAAACTGGACTTCCACCACCGACTCGCGCAACGGCGATGCCGATCCTTTCCGCACCATCGAAAGTCACTCGCAGAGCGGCAATCGCACCGTGGACAAGCAATCCGTCGAGCGCCGCGGCGACGACGGTGGTTTCGTGCCTGACAAGGACGTCGAAAAAGAGACCGTCCAAGTCGACGCTGACACCGTGCGCACCACCACGCGCACGTTCACGCACGATGCCGATGGCGCGAAGCAATTGGTCGAGATCATCGAAGAAGTAAAGCACACGGCTGGAACCGACTCGACCGTCGTACGTTCAACTTCCGATCCCGACGTGAACGGCAACCTTCAGTTGATTCGCCGCCAGACGGAGCAGACAACCAAGACCAGTCCGAATGTTGAGGAGATCAAAACCACGGTGCAGCTTCCCGACGTGAACGGTGGTCTAGCTCCTGCCGTGAAGGTCGAAGAACGCCGCGAACGAAGCTCGAACGGCGGCGCGAATGGCACGGTGGAATCGCAAAAAACCACGCTCCTTCCCGACGGCGCAGGGAATTGGCAAGTCGGCGAAATCCGGCGAACCACGACACGGCAAGAAGGAGACCAGCGCACAATCGATGAACGAGTTTCGTTGCCCGACTCAGAAGGCCATATCGGCGAAGTGTCTCGCACCATTACCAATGAATCTTCGACCGGACCAGGACAACAGGGCAAAACCGTGGAAACCTATTCGATCGATATCCCAGGCGCTGTTGCCGACGGACGCCTTCACCTGGTGGAGCGCGCAACCACTGCGCAGCAAACGACCGCAACAGGTCAGCAAGTCACCCAGCAGCAAGTGGAGCAGGCGAATCCCGGCGATCCTGGATCCGGCCTGCAGGTAACGACTGTCACCATCGATACGGTGCGTCCAGGAGCCTCTGGAGCCGCGGCCACGCGAACCATTCAAGCGCGCGATGCTAATGGCAGCTTCCCAGTCATTTCCGTGGACACCACAAAGTCCGACAACATTCACGCCGTTCAGGTTCAGATCGCGCCATCCGACCCGCCCAAAAAGGATTCGAAATAGGGCGCATTAAGGAGTACGACCATGAAAAAGCGTCGCGCTTCATCGTTCGCACTTTGCGCAGGATTAACGTTGACCTTCGCCTTGGCCATGGTGCCCGCTCCCACGCTGGCACAGGATGCGACGCACCCGATCGTGGGAGATTGGAGCGGAACTCTGGATCCCGGCGCTCAGCCCAAAAAGCGAATTGTGGTGCACATCACCGCTGCGCAGGACGGAACCTTAAGTGGCACCATCGACTACCCTGACCAGGACACTTCCGGCACCCAGATGACCGCCATCACCTACAAGGGAGCTGCTCTGCACTTCGAATGCACTCCCAATCTGAGTGTCTATGACGGCACTTTGGACAAGGACAACACAACGATAACGGGCACGATGAAGCAAGGCGGAGCGAGCCTGGATCTCGTCCTCAAGCGCACGCCTTAGAAGTAGTGCGAAGCGCTCACAGTCGCGACGCCTTAGCACGCTTGCCTTCAGCCAGCCGAAGAGGAGCCGTGGAAGCCAGTTCCACGCGGTTTCTACCTTTGTGCTTGGCGCGATACAGAGCCTGATCCGCTGCCTGGATCACCTGCTCGGGCTGGCGATAGCGCGTGCTCGGTTCAGCGACGCCAATGCTGACCGTCACCGAGAGACGATCCGATACGGGATCGGGCGACTGGATAGGACTCGCAGCCGCTTTTCGTTTTCTGGTGGGCTTTCTGCGATCCGCCTCACTCGCGCGCCGATCACTACTGGCCTCGGCACTGCGCTCGGCTCTTCGATCAGAACCGCGCAGTTGAAACGTTGACTTCTCGATGACTTGGCGCAGCGTATCCAGATGGTCGAACGCTTCTCTGGCGGAAGTGTTGCGGAAGACGATGGCGAACTCTTCGCCTCCGCAGCGGAACGCCTGCCCATCGCCGCCGACCTGCGACAGTCGCTTGGCTACCATGCACAGCACCTGATCGCCGACGTCGTGTCCGTAAGTGTCGTTGAACTTCTTGAAGTGATCGATATCAACGATAGCGATGGCATATTGCTGGTCAAGCGAGAGCAGGGATTCGTTGAAAGCGCGGCGTCCGCGAATGCCGGTTAGTTCATCGTGGTAGGCGAGTACATAGGAAGTCTCGATCAGGGACGCTCCCAGAATGAGAGCAGCAGTCGCTACGTAAGCGTCCGAGACCTTGCCCACCGGGGCGAATTGCAGCCACATGAAAACGGCCGCCAGAGACCATACAAAGCCTGGCTCGATGGGTTTGCGGGTTTGAAAGAAGCGCCGAACGAACACGACAATCGCGGCCACAAAACTCAGCAGAATCCAGAGCGGGATGGCGCCCGCGCCCGGCTCATGGGAATTAGCAGGGCTGTTTTCCGGCCGGCAGAGAACGGCGAAGACAACCGATTCCAGGAACAGTAGTCCAAAGCGCGGCGCGATTCCGGCAATCGTCAGGCCGCGCTCGCGCATCGCGGCGAACGCGATGAAGTTGAGCGGAACGAGCAACGCGGCGAGCGCAACGGCCATGCGTCCGGGCCCGGTAAGAACGGATCCAGGCGAGGTGTATGCAGTTTGGTTAGTAGAGAAGAAATCGACCGCGCGATGCGCCAGCAGCAGGACCAGCAAGGAGAACAGGACTCGGCTGGAATTAAAACGCCAGGCAAGAAGTAACCCGGCAACGAACACGCCGACATAATAGAAGGCAAGCGAAGGCGCAACCTGGAGCAACAGGGAGCTGTTGACGAGCGTCGCGGCCAGCGCCAGTAGCAAGCCGCCGGGAATCAGCCACGCTTTCCACGATCTCGCGTTCACACTGTCAGAATACGGCAGTCGCAGCAGGAAGACGGGTTATGTTTCGGGCACGGGCGCGCCGCTAAGCGATGGAAGCCGTCATTCTTCCTCGGGCTCTTTCTTCTCTTCGATCGCCATGTCTTTCAATTCACTGGATTCGAACACGTCGCCGCATTCCTGGCATTCCACGTATTCCGATTCCTCGTCGCGGGAGACGATCTGTACTCGAGGATGCTTGCATTGTTCAGGGCTGTCTTTCTTTTGAGGGGACGGGGACGACTGGCTAGGCGTCATAGGCGTATCGACTGTTCAACAGCTGAGAAGAGACGGGCGTTTTTCCCCAATTTTTCGATATTTTGCGGCGATTGGCTAAAGGATGTCAAGTGCCCATAGAGCAGGGGCTCCATTTGCTGCCTGCCGGGCAGCAGTCAATGAGGCCTTTAGCGGGCTTTCCTAGCACTTTTCACCGATTGCCCCGCCCATAAGTTTGTGATACTTTCGCCCCTCATGGCTGGTTTGCTCTCAAAACTCGGGTTTGGCTCACCGGCGGAAGTTCCGGAGATCATTCAGGCGGACATGCCCACGCTCCAGGGCGCGAATCTGGCGGTAGGCTATTTTTCCTCGCGCGCCGGGGGCGACCTGTACGATTGCCTTCGGGTCGGCCCACAGCGCTTCCTCTTCGGAATGCTCGACGTGGCGGGCAAACGGGACACTATGGGTCCGGTGCTCCAGGCCGCGCAGGCTTGTTTCCGCTCCTCCGCCGAACGGCTCTTTGCCGCCCCCGAACTCAACGAGTCAGACGTGATGATCGAACTCTCGCGCCTTTTGAATCTCGAAATCATGCGTGCCGCCGGAGGCGTGCGCAGTTGCCCGGCTTTCGCAGGTTGTTTCAATGAAGAGTTGGGTACCGTTTGCTACGTGAATGCCGGCCACACTCCCGCATTGCTGTGTGATCACGCCAGCATCGAAGAACTGCCTGCGACGGGCCTTCCGCTCGGCCTGTTCTCGCTGGCCCCAACCGACGCCCGCATCATAGGCTTGGGACCCAACGCTTCGCTCGCGGTGATTTCGCGGGGAGTGGTGGAAGCCGAGTCGAAACACGCGGAATTTGGTCTGGAGGGTGTCAAGAAGGTTATGCAAGCACGACCCGCCACGGCCAGAGATCTTTCCCAATCCATCCTGCAAAGCGTACAGGACTTCATGCACATGGCTCCGAAGCACAACGACGTCACGGCGCTGACGCTCATACGAGCGAGTTAGCTGCCGTGAACCACCGATGAAATTCTTAAGCCACCCGTTATTACCGAAGCGTTTGATTTCGGGCTTTAACCTACCGTATTTGGTCGCACAATTTTTGCCACCTGACGCTCGCTCCCTTGGCCTCTACCCGGCTGGCGGCGTAAAATAGAACAACGATTTTCCCCTCGGGGATACCCCAGGATTCAAGAGAGCCCTATGAAGAGGACCAGATTTCCCCTGCTGTTGGCGGTTGCGTTTGCGGTGCTACTTCCAGCCCTTTCGCCCGCCGATACCGTAGTTGAAGAGATCGTAGCCCGTGTGAATAACGAAATTGTCACACGCTCGGAATACATCCGCAGCCGCGACCAGCTCAAGCAGGAAGTTCAGCAGCAGGATCCCAATAATGCCGACAAGGCATTTTCCGACAGGCAGAAAGACGTTTTGCGCGATCTGATTGACCAGCAACTTCTCCTCCAGAAAGCCAAAGACCTCGGCATCACCGGCGACACGGAGTTAGTCAAGCGCCTCGATGAAATGCGCAAGCAGATGAACCTGGAGACCATGGAAGACCTGGAAAAGGCGGCGGAGGCCCAGGGCGCTTCCTATGAGGACTTCAAGCAGAACCTGCGCAACCAGATCCTCACGCAGCGCGTAATTGGACAGGAAGTGGGTCAGAAACTGTCCATGAACAAGGACGATGAGAAGAAGTTCTATGAAGAGCACCGCGCGGAGATGGAGCGTCCGGAGCAGGTTCGGCTCAGTGAAATTCTGATCGCGCCCAAATTGCCTGCAAAACCGGTGGGCGCGGACGGAAAACCCGAGCCACCATCGCAGGCCGAGACGGACGCAGCGCTCGAAGCCGCCAAGGCCAAAGCCGAGGATTTGCTCGCCCAGATTCACAAGGGCGCAAAGTTCGATGATTTGGCAAAAAAATATTCTGACGGACCGTCGGCAAAGGAGGGCGGCGACCTCAATTATTTCAAGCGCGGCACCATGCCGAAGGAACTCGACGACAAGGTCTTCGCCTTGAAGACCGGTGAAGTCTCGGATGTGATTCGCACCAAGCAGGGCTACGTGATTCTGTTGGCGGCGGAGCATCAGATGGCGGGCATTCCCTCTCTGAAGGAAGCTGAGCCGCGGATTCAGGATGCGTTGTACATGCAGAAGCTGCAACCAGCGCTGCGCATTTATTTGACTACACTTCGCGAAGAGGCTTACATCGACGTCAAACCTGGGTATATCGACTCGGGCGCTAGCGCCAAGCAAACCAAGCCCGTCGAAACCACTGACAAAGAAAACAAAACGAAGAAACTGAAAAAGAAGAAGAAGCTCGGAGTGTTTTAGGCTAATCTCGGTAGGCGCGTCTTTGTTGGGTGGTTTTTGTAGGCCAATCTTTCATGCGGCTCCGTAGGGGTTCGTGGAGCAAGTTTCGTATCAGGGCGTGCTGTCCGGCATGCCGCAAGCGCGGTAGCGAGAATGCGCCTTCGGGCGCTTGATGCGGCAAGCCGATTTTGCGGAGGCTCATGAAAGAGTTCTTTATCTCCGAATGTTCCCAGCAGGAAAACAAGGTTGTCACCTCCAGTTTCGTAGTCGCCTCAAAGCAGGTGAAGGCGAAGAAGAATGGCGAACCCTACCTGGCGCTAATCCTTGCCGATCGCACCGGACAGATCGAAGCCAAGATGTGGGACAACGTGGACGAGTTCCTTCTCTGCTTCGAGCAGGACGATTTCCTTAAGATCAAAGGGCTCATCAACAAATACAAGAATCGATTTCAGCTGACAATCCACAAGCTGCGCCGCATGGAAGAAGCAGAAATCGATTTCACCGACTACTTGCCCAAAAGCACCAAGGACATCGGCGAACTCTGGAGGACGCTGACGGAGTTTGTGGCCACGTTTCAGAATCCCCACCTGAAGTCGCTTGTCGAACTATTCATGGCGGACGCGGAAATTGCAGAGCGCTACCGCAATGCCCCGGCAGCCAAGACCCTGCACCACGCCTACATCGGCGGGCTGCTCGACCACGTGGTATCTCTGTTTCGGTCCTGCGACCTTATCTGCCGCAACTATCCTCAGGTCAACCGCGATCTGCTGTTGACGGGAGCGTTTCTGCATGACATAGGCAAGATTCAGGAGCTGACTTACAATCGCGCATTTTCCTATACGACTCGCGGCCAGCTCCTCGGACACATGATCATTGAACTGGAGATGCTCCAGACAAAGCTAGCAAAGCTGCCTGGCTTTCCCCCGGAAATGAAAACCCTGCTCGAGCACCTGATCATCAGCCATCACGGGCAGTACGATTTCGGGTCGCCCAAGCTGCCCATGTTTCCGGAGGCGCTGATGCTCCACTATCTCGATGATCTCGATTCGAAGATGGAAGCGATGCGTGCCCACTTCGAGCGCGAGGCCGAACTCGAAGGCCCGTGGACCAGCTATAACGCGTCACTGGGGCGCCCGCTGCTCGATTCGCGAAAGTTCATGCAAGGGGAAAAGCCGCCGGTGGGGAAAACCACCGCGGAAGGTGCCGGCGCACAAGTAGCCACGCCGACAGTGCCGGAGTCCCCAACCTCCTCAGCGCCAGTGCTCGATCTTTTCAGCGAGCAGAAAGCGTAAAGCGGGGCTCAGGCCCAGACGCCTATATTTCAACAAATAATGGTTCGGCGTGGGCTGTTGTCGGATCCAAAACCATCGGCCGCCCGGGGTTGAGTCCGGGCGGCCGATTTTGGAGCGGTCCTCGTTTCGGCGGTTCCCGGCGAGGTGGTTCAGGCCTCGCCGGGCCGCCGATTCACTTATGACAGGAAGAACTCTTTCGCGATGGGCGCCCATTCCTGATTCGGAATCTCGGCGGTAACGTCGTTGACCGCTTCGCCACCGTCTTGCGCCAGCGCTCCCGCGAAGGCCATCGTTGCCGGAATCCGGCGCTGCAGGCGGCTTGCCGACTCTTCTGTCCACCAC
>JBEKLO010000056.1:0-25930 GCA_050010155.1 Terriglobales bacterium | reverse complement strand
GCCCCTGCCGCAATCGCAGGCGTGGATGATTCGACCGAAAAACGCGAAATGACTTGGGGCTTGCCTTCGTCGAAGAGCCGGAAATTTTCTTTCCCGAGGGTGCCAACGGCGCGTCCTTGCGCATTCCGTAAAACGACAGGTACCGGCACCAGATTCACCGCGACCCGGAGCGTAGTCAGCGCCTCAAGGTCAGAAGCGGGCGTGGTCGTCGTAGTTTCCGCCGCCTGAAGTTGCGCCAGTATCTTCCTTTGCTCAATGCGCAAGGCTGACAGTTTGGTCAGGACCGAGACCGTTGCGGCATCCATCATCCGCTGCTGTTCACCTTTCAGCCTGATTTCATTTTCTTGCAATGCCTGCTCGCCGATCGCCGCATAGATCGCTTCATCCTCAGCCAAGTCCTTCTGCACGGCAGCCCGCGAGGGCGGAACTTGTGCGGTTGGGTCGGTTCCAGGAGTGGGCGGCGCCACTTTGTTCGGTTCGGTTCCCGGAGCGGCCGTGTCTACATCCGCGACGATGCGGGCCTTGGCCCGGAATTTATGGCAATCGCGAAACTTCTCCACATTCTTGCTGGTCTCTTCACCCGTGTATATGTTGGTCAGCGTGGAATCGACAGGCAGCACGAAATTCGTGCCGTCGCCAAACTCAACTTTTTCGTAATCAATTTCAAGATCCACGTTCTTCATAGGAAACGCGGGCGGCAGGCCTTTCGCGGTGGAACTGAAGCGCATCACGGCGCCGCTCTTCTCGTCGATCCACAACTCCCCTGAGTATGGCGGCGCAATGATCTGATCGGGAGCGTGCAGCAGCCACAAGGGTTCTTTCTGATCTGCGATTTTGTAGGTGAAGATCCAAGCCGCGCGGTCGCCCATTTTGCCTTCGCTCGAATACTTAAACAAGGCGTGGTTCGACAAGTTGAAGACAGCTCTCAGATTGCCGGCAAATTCGCCACTCGAGCGAAGGCCCGGGTCCTGGAGTACTTCGTCGGAAAGCGGATGGCCGTTTATTTTTACATTGCTGTACGATTCGTGCCCGTCCTCGTAACGTACGGAAGCAGAGATGAGATCGACTGGTGCGCTGCGGAATCCCCGGTAACGCGCCGTGGTTTCGCCACAGACGAAGTTCGGCATCTTTACTGGGAGGCTGATCGCATATTCGCAAACGGCGCGCAGGGCATCCCCGTGAGCAACATCGGAGGGCAGCCAAGTGCAATACTCTCGCGCGTTGAGCATCGGGGTCGCGGCGGAGATCGAGAGTGTGGCCGGAACCCCGGCAACGGCTGGAGGATTCGGCGTGCCTCTGCCTTTCTTGATCTCCAACGCCGCGCTCTTGGCCACGTTCGAGAGGGCTTGCCAAATCGCGCCTTTGCCTGACGTTTCATCATCCGCCTTGATCGAGCCGATCGCGAACCGGGAGTCATCGACGACGCGATTTAACTGGTACTCCACAGTCGCATGGAAAACGGGCAAGAAATCACTGTTCAGCGTCGAAGGAGTGTAGGTCGTTGTCAGGTCCGCCAGGCGAGTGTAGAGCAAGAACTCACAGTTCTTGTCCCGGGCCTCGGCGATGGCCCCTCGGGCCGAGGTAGCGACCAATGCGACGGCCTCCAGGTTCAGCGGCAACTTAGTATTCGGCTTCCCCCGATACAGGGACTTCACCAGCCGATCCCGCCCCTCAGCTCCTGATACGGTATTCGCCAGGCCGCCCATTACGGCCACTCCCACGCGCACTGCGCCCGCCTCTTGAGCAACCAGCGGGAGACAGGAAAAAAGAATGGAAAGTAGCGTCAGCGGGAGGGAGACACGCATACTACACCTTAGACACCGGCCGCACGCCTTTTGCTCCACTCGTTCGTAGCTTGGCGCAGCTAGGCGGCGTGATCGGCTGCCACCGCTCTTGATCTGGCCACAAGGAGGTCCGCGGTGGACGTCAGCGATCATACCCCGGAATCCCCTTTGACTTCAAAAAGGCGAGCTCCTTTCAAAAACCAAGACTAGGTTTCACGAGCTGCCCCTCGCCATCTCCACCGCCCGGAGTACGGCTCGAGCCTTGTTTTCCGTTTCCTCGAACTCACGCTGCGGATCGGAATCGGCTACGATGCCCGCGCCGGCTTGCAAATATGCTTTCTTGCGTTTCATCAGGACGGTGCGAATGGCGATACAGGAATCCAGATTGCCGGCAAAGTCGGCGTAGAGAACAGACCCGCCATAAACTCCGCGGCGGGTTGGCTCCAGTTCTTCAATAATCTGCATGGCGCGAACTTTAGGCGCGCCGCTCAGCGTTCCTGCCGGAAAGCACGCGGCAAAGGCGTCCATGGCATTCAGTTCCGGGCGCAGCCGTCCTTCGAGCGCGGAAACCAGGTGCATCACGTGTGAGTAGCGCTCCACGTACATCAGGTTGCGGACTTTTACCGAGCCATATTCGCTGACGCGGCCCAGATCATTGCGCCCGAGATCGACCAGCATGACGTGTTCGGCGCGCTCTTTCTCGTCGCCTAACATTTTCTTTTCTAGAGCCGCGTCTTCTGCATCGTCGTGACCACGCGGATGCGTTCCGGCGATCGGACGGTACTCGAGTTTTCGTCCGCTTCCCGAAGCGCGCACCAGCATTTCCGGAGAGGAACCGAGCACATGGATTTCTTCCGAATTCTTCCCGCCATCCTTTCCGCGAGCATTTCCCCGTTTGCCCCCGAATCGCAAGAAATACATATAGGGCGAAGGATTCACTGTGCGCAACGCGCGGTAGAGGTCGAGCGGAGCGACTCCCGGCTCGAAATCCCAGCGCTGCGACAACACAACCTGGAAAATATCCCCGGCGGCGATGTACTCCTTGGCGCGGCGTACGCTTTCCAGGAACTTCGCTTTTGGAGTGCGCGCCCGAGTTTTTAATTTTGACGTTGCCAGCTTTGACTGCGCGGACACTTTGCGCCAATATGCCGGCTTCCATCCCGCGGCGAGTTTCTTCTCGATGCGCGTGATGTCTTTCACGGCACGCTCGTAGGCCGCTTTGGGCGCTTCGCGCGTCACGTCGGCCGAGGCCACGATGTGGATCTGATGACGCAAATGATCGAAGGCGAGCACGCGGTCGAAAAACATCAGCACACAGTCGGGGACATTCAGGTCATCGCTGGCATGTTCTCCAATGTTCTCCAACCGCCGCACAATGTCATACGCGCAATAGCCGACCGCGCCGGCGGTAAACGGAGGCAGACCTTCCATTGCCGCGGGACGATGTTGCTGCAACAGTTCCTTGATGACTTCGAAGACGTTCCCCGTGCGCCGCTCGACTTTGCTGCCCCGTTCGATATTGATTTCCGAGCCGCGCGACTCCAGGCGCAGAAACGGGCGCACTCCCAGAAATGTATAGCGTCCGATTTTTTCTCCGCCTTCAACCGATTCGAGCAGGAACGCGTCGGCTTCGCCATCGGCTACCGCGAGAAACGCCGAGACCGGCGTTAACAGGTCGGCGGAGATCGACTTCGCCACGGGAACGAGCGTGGCGCTGCGCGACAAGCGGACGAACTCTTTGTAGTCGGGACGGATCATGATCTCCCCAGGATTTCATTATATGGAAGCTGACATTGGCTGTTGTGTCTCCCGTTCGTTACCCCCTTCGCTTGCCTAGCCTGCGGGGCGGTCATATACTTTGCGAGGCTTTGCCCGCATGCTGGCGGGTCGCCAACTGCAATCCTGTGGAGACTTTATGACAACGACTTTGGACCTGGAGCAGGAAACTAATCCCTGGCAGGCACAAGCCGCCCGCTTTGACTTGGCCGCGCAAAAACTGAATCTTGACGAAGGATTGTGGAAGGTGCTGCGCAGCCCGAGCCGCGAGATTATTGTTCATATCCCGGTGTCGATGGACAACGGGCAACTAGAGGTCTTCACCGGATACCGTGTGCAGCACTCGATTGCCCGCGGACCGGCGAAGGGCGGACTGCGCTACGCCCCCGACGTCAACCTCGATGAAGTCCGGGCGCTGGCCAGCTGGATGACTTGGAAGTGCGCGGTGGTGAACATTCCCTTCGGCGGCGCCAAAGGCGGCATCATTTGCGATCCCCACAAGATGTCGCAAGGCGAACTGGAGCGCCTGACCCGCCGCTATACGGCGGAACTTTTCGATTTCATCGGGCCCGAAAAAGATGTGCCTGCCCCCGACGTCAACACGAACGAGCAGACCATGGCTTGGATCATGGATACCTATTCCATGCACGCACGCCAGACCGTAACCGCGGTCGTGACCGGCAAACCGATCAACATCGGCGGGTCCCGTGGACGGCGTGAAGCCACGGGACGCGGTGTTCTCATGGTCTGCGAACAGGCGATCAAGAAGCTACGCCTGAATCGCGACACCACACGGGTCATCGTGCAGGGGTTCGGCAACGTAGGTTCGAATGCGGCCATCCTAATGGCGCAAGCTGGATACAAGATCATCGGCATCCTTGAGGTGTACGGGGGCCTGTACAACAAGGACGGCATTGACATGGCCGCGTTGTGGGAATTCCGCCAACGGAATGGCACTATTCTTGGCTTCCCAGGAGCGGAAGCACGCGATTCGGCCGACCTGTTGCTCACCGATTGCGACATCCTGATTCCGGCGGCAACGGAAAATGTGATCACGAGCCGCAATGCGGACCGGGTGAAGTGCAAGATCCTGGCCGAAGGCGCCAATGGCCCTACGACCGCGGCGGCCGACGATATTCTCTCCGCGAAGAAAGTCTTCGTGATTCCCGATATTCTGGCAAATGCCGGCGGCGTTACGACTTCCTATTTCGAGTGGGTGCAGGATCGCCAGGGCTACTTCTGGAAGGAATCGGAAGTCAACGAGCGCCTTGGAGACATCATGGTTACGGCGTTCGACGATGTCGTGCGGTACTCGGAAACGCACGGCGTGAACAACCGAATCGCTGCGTACATGCTGGCGATCGACCGCGTGGCGTACACCATCCGCCAGCGCGGAATTTACGCCTAGCCGCATATTTTAGGGGCCTCCCTGGGGCCCCTATAGTTTTGGTTGACCTGTAGTCCCTCCCGATGTAATCATGCTGGGGCATTCCCAGCACCATCTTGTGTTCTCCAAACAAATTGCAGGTATAAATGCGTTAAAAATGGGGCTAATGCCTCTTAATCTCGCGAGGAAAAATGAATCATTCCCAAAAGAAACTAACTCTCTGGACGCTCGCTTTCTGTCTGATGCTCACAGTTGTGATGGCTCCCGCTTTGGCAAAAGCGCAAACGCAAACAGGCTCAAGCGACACCAGTTCAGATGCCACCACCAAGAAGAAGTCTAAAAAGAAAGCCAAGAAAGACGCCGCCGCTACCGATGATAAGACGGCCGCTGCCGACAAGACTGCGACAACGGATAAAACCGCCGCTACTGACAAGACCGCGACAACAGACAAGACGGCCGCGAGCGATACCTCGTCGAAGAAGTCGCACAAGAGCAAGAAAGCTGCTGCGGCTGACGATAGCGCGTCGAAACCGGCTGCGGCCGCTGCGCCTGCCGCCGCCCCGGCTCCTGCATCTGCACCTGCTCCTGCGGCGAAAACAGCTCCGGCATCGTCTTCGTCGGGCGCCAAGACGGCTGCTCCGGCCAAAAGTTCGAGCAAGGCAGCAACTCCGGCGGCGTCCAGTTCAGACATCGATGCGGCTAAGGCCAGCGGCAAGGTCTGGGTCAATACCTCGAGCGGCGTCTACCACAAGGGCGGCGAATGGTATGGCAAGACCAAGCAAGGCAAGTTCATGACCGAAGCGGATGCGAAATCTGCCGGCTACAAAGCCGCCGCCAAGGACTAAGGCTGCCCAGAAAATAACTAAACAAGTTAATAGATAAAAATTAGGAGAGACGACGAATGACCAGAAAATTGATAACTCGAATTTTCATCGCACTTTTTGCCCTCAGCCTGCTGAGCGGAATCGCTGTGGCCCAAGCCGCCAAGACGCCGGCCAAGACCACTACTGCCGCGGCAGCCGATGCCGATTTGCTCGACATCAACACCGCGACCAAAGAGCAACTCGACGCTCTGCCTGGTATCGGAGATGCGTATGCGCAGAAGATCATCGACGGTCGTCCGTATGCCAAAAAGACCGACCTGACCAGAAAAAAGGTTATTCCCGCCGCCACTTACGCGAAGATCAAAGACAAGATCATCGCGAAACAGAAATAAGATAACCGCCGAGGCGCAGAATTTGCGGAGCAATAAAGCACAATTTCCGTGAATTCCGCGTCCTCGGCGGTAAACGCTTTTCACGAAATCATAGGAGGCAGTTATGGGGTTACTCGACAATCTTGAAAACCAGGCATTAGGCAGCGTCTTAGGCGGCAGTTCCAATCCGCTCGCCTCGGGCCTGTTGCAGATGATTCAGAATCAGCCCGGTGGTTTGCGGGGCTTGGTGCAGCAGTTTCACGATAAAGGGATGGGTGGAATCGTGTCGCAGTGGGTCAGCACTGGACCGAACCCGCCCATTTCCTCCGATCAGGTTCACCAGGTTCTCGGCAGCGATCAGGTGAAAGCGCTCGCCGCAAAAGCGGGAATCAGTCCAGACGCCGCCGGTAACGCAATCGCTCAGATTCTCCCCGGACTGGTCGACAAGCTGACGCCGAACGGGTCGGTGCCCGACCACAGCAATGTTCTAGAGATGGCTTCCAGCATGTTGAAGAACTTTGAGTCGAAAGCCTCCTGAAGCAATTCTGGCGCACGGTTCCTGGCAGACCGCGGACAAGGCGGGATTCGCCGCAACGAGCCTGGAGCGGCTACGCATCTCAGTCTCAGGACATGCGCCAGTTTTTTTGTCGAGTGGGTGTTTGTTGAAGTGACGCGCTTGCTTTTACACAGTTCTGTCCTCCCGTCCGTTGCCTTGGCTTCTGATGTAGGATAATCAGAGAGTCCGCCGCTGCGGCCTTGGCTAAGTCATCGCGTGAATCTTCCCAACTCCATCACGCTCACTCGTATCGCAGCGATCCCGCTTCTCATCTGGATTCTTTGCACTCCACGCTTCTCGGGCGAGCAGACTGGAGAAAGAGAAGTCCTGGCGTCGGCGGTCTTCATTCTCGCTTCGATCACCGACGGCATTGACGGTTATCTGGCGCGCAAACGCGGCCAGATCACCACCATGGGCATGCTGCTCGATCCGCTGGCCGACAAATTACTGGTCGCTGCTGCTTACATCACGCTGGTGCAGTTCAATCCCGCGCTCGTGCCGGCGTGGATCGCCGTGGTTGTAATCGGCCGCGAATTTCTCGTAAGCGGTCTGCGCTCGATTGCCGCTTCCGAAGGCTTTACCATTCAGGCGAGCGAACTGGGTAAGTTCAAAATGCTGGTACAGATCATCTCGGTCGTCGCCGTGATTCTCGCTCGCCGCTGGCACGATTGGCCGGTCTATGGCATCTACGTCTTTCCGGTCTACTGGATTGCCTGGGTCGCCATCTGGTTCATGGTTCTCCTTTCATTGGTTTCGGCGCTCGACTACTTCGTGGCTTTCTGGTCGCGCATCGACCGTAAGTCGGAAAAGCGCCGGCGCCGTTCCTTCGTTCTCGATCGGCGGAGTAAACGCGATGTCGAAGTCGTCTCCAACACCGTTCGCAAGCCGGTCTGAGAGTCTCGCCGCGCGCGAAGTAGCCCGCCCGACCCAGGTAGCCTCACAGTTGGAATCAGAGTTTTCTCTCGAGGAACGGCGGATTTTGTTGCGCATCGCGCACCACGCGATTCTTTCGGCTCTGGAGAACCAAAATCCTGACGATAGAGGAAGCTGGAGAACACAAGGGAACGCTCCTGCGCTCCCCCCGGAAGCCCCGGCCGCGTTGTCGGAGGCTCGCGGCGTCTTCACCACTCTTTACCTGAAACGAGACCTCCATCGTGAACTGCGTGGCTGCGTCGGTTATGTCGCGCCCGTCGCGCCTCTGTATCGCGCTGTCGCTGAAACGGCCTGCGCCGCCGCTTTCGAAGATTCCCGTTTCTTGCCGCTGGCCCCCGAGGAAGCACCGAGGCTGGAAGTTTCGCTGAGCGTGCTCTCCCTCCTCTTTCCAATTCGTTCTGACGCTGTGGAAGTCGGGCGTCACGGCCTGGTCATCTCGCGGGGCGTCCGTCGCGGCCTGCTGTTGCCCCAGGTTCCCGTCGAGCAAGGTTGGGACCGGGAAACTTTTCTGGATCAAACCTGTCGCAAAGCTGGCCTGCCCTTGGATGCCTGGCGCAAGGATGCAACCATCGAAGCTTTCACAGCCGAGGTCTTTGGCGACAGCGACGTCGACAAGCTCAGTTGAGTTTTCGCTGAGACACACGTTCAGGACCGGAAAAAATTTCTCTTCCGGCGATTCATCACCTCTTCCCAGCCGCCTGCCTACACTTGCGTAACTTGTCTTCTCTGACAGAGGACGTAAGCTGAGCGCTGGCTGTAGGTGAGGGCAACATGGAACTCGCTATTGTGATCGTCGTCGTGGTCGTCGCTGGCGCGATGATCCCTGGCAACCCGAAAATCCGTTTCTTCCGCTGAAACCATCCGCTGAGACGAGGCCCGATTCCTCTCGCTGGGCGCGGAGACGGCATGCCGCGTCTCTACGAGAGCTCTGGGCCGCTACGGCACGCAAGTTCACGCAAAAGTAAAGAGGGGAGATTTCTCTCCCCTCGTTGCCATCTGAATTGTTTTTGAGATTACTGCTGCTCGTCGAGTTCCACGTTGTCGCCCGCATACACATCTTCTAAGGCAAAGACGACCATGGCTGACGAAGCTGTGGGGGTTACATTCAGAACCACCACTTCTCCCACCGCGCGGCGCGGTAAATCGGCCACGTGAATGTTCGGACCTTTGGTTCTGGTGAAGCGATTGGCTTCAAAAGTAGGTGGCCGCTTTTGAGTGTCTTCTGAAGTCCGAGCGTCGAAAGAGAGCGAGTCGATCGGATCGTGCAGGGAGGCTGCGTAGGTACGCACGACACGGAAATAGTCTCCTACCTTTACGCCCTGATTCGAACCCACGTTCATATAAAGCTTCATGCCCGTGCCGAGTTCGCTGTCGAAATCTTTGCCGAGGACAATACGTCCACTCAGCTTCCCATTCGGCGGCGCGAAGCGGTCAAAATGCTCAGGCACGCGGAACGTAACTGGCGGCTTTTCGACGAAAGGCACAACCACATCTCCCGGGTTGATGGGATCACAGCTGAATTCCACCTGGGCAATGGCGCTGTGGCTACGCGTATCGACCACCCTCACTCGGCCGACTTCGGCGTAAGGGCGTCCCGTAGCAGCCAGAATCTTTTTCTGTCCCGGATAGATTTCGTACTCATTGACGTCCCGCAACTCGCGGACGACCGAAAACAGCTGTCCCGCTTGGTAGCCGCTCCCCGCCAGGTAGACCAGTTCTCCGATTTCAAACTTGGTAGAGGTTGGTGTTTGCAGGCCCCCGTTTACATAGTTCGCGTCGGGAACCCGATCCTTGGTAATAAATCCAGCGCAATAAATGTCGGCTGCGGTAGGCGTCTGGAAACGCACAAATGGGACGTTGGCCGACGTGTGGACAATACCGTCCGTATCGGGTGTGGCCGGCATCGTGGATGTCAACAACTGCTGGCCAACCGCCGACGTTGCCATCACCATCAATGCAAGTAGCAATAACAGCCCTGTTTTCTTCATCTTAGCTCCAACCTCCGACCGCTGGGTCTGCCCACCTATCTCTCTGGGAAGACAAGGGTTACAGTCGAAAAGTAACAAGCGCCAGGGGAAGGGTCAAGGTTACGAGGGTGTTTAGCCCTTTTGCCCAAAAGTGCTTCTGGAGCCTTTTGCCAATCCCATGTTGCATCTGCGCTTACACCCTTGTAATATCGCGCCGACGTTGAAACTAAATGGCCTTGGCTCTATCTGCTCCTATCGCGTCCCGTCTTTTGCCCCAGCGCCTGCCTAAAGTCTGCCTCGCGCTCGGCGGCGATACGGTCGAGGATCTGCTCGCTTCCGCCGAGTCCATGGCTCGGGATAACCCCTTTCTCGAGTTTCGTTTGGATTACCTGAAACAGCCCTTGGCCGCGCTTCCCAAGATCCACCGTTTTCTTGAAACTCACCAGTATGTCATCGCGGTGGGCACCTGCCGTCGCGCCGAGAATGGTGGCAAGTTCAAGGGCTCGCTCGCGTCGCAATTGGAAGTTCTGACCAAGGCCCACGCCGCCGGCTGTCAGATTGTCGATCTTGAACTCCAGAGCGCGTTGAAAGCGAAGCCGGAAACGATTGCACGCCTGCGCAACCATGCCGGACTCATTCTGTCCTTCCATGATTTCCACGGCACGCGCAACCTCGATGAGAAGCTCGAGAAAATGCTGAAGATCCCGGCCGACTTCTACAAGGTTGTCTCGACCGCCACTTCGCTTTCCGACAACGTGACGATGATGAAATTTCTGCAGACCAGGAGCGGCCAGCATGCCCTCATCGGTCTGTGCATGGGAGAGCAAGGCATCATCAGCCGCGTCCTCGGCGTGCGCGCTGGCAGCGCCTTTACATTTGGCGCGGTCGATCCCAAGGCCGGTCTTCAAACCGCACCCGGCCAAATCAGTGCGCGCGATCTGCAGGCCATCTACCGCATCGATCAGGTTGACGCAGCCACTCGGATCTACGGAGTCGCCGGCGATCCCATCGAACATTCGCTCTCGCCCGTCATCATGAATACGGCGCTGCGCCGTGAAAACGTCAACGGCGTCTATCTTCCGCTCCATGCCAAGACCATCAAGGAGCTGATCTATTGCGCCCGCGAGCTTCCGCTGCACGGTCTCAGCATCACCATGCCATACAAGCAGGCGATCGTACCGTTTCTCGATAACACCGACGCCCATACGGCGAAGATCGGCGCCTGCAATACGGTCGTTCGCGGACAGGAAGGCAAACTTTACGGGTTCAATACCGATATTGCCGGCGTCATTCGACCCCTCGAGCAGCGGCTCGCGATCGCGAATGCGAAAGTTCTGGTGCTCGGTGCCGGAGGCGCGGCCCGTGCCGCAGTGTTCGGTCTTAAAGAGCGCGGCGCCGAAGTGTGGATCCTGAATCGCACTTCGGTCAAGGCTCAGAAGCTCGCGCGACAAGCGAAAGCTCGCACCGTCAAACGCGCAGATCTGAAGAAACTAACCTTCGATGTCATCATCAACGCCACTCCCGTGGGCATGGGGAACACTCGCGACTGCCCGCTGAAAGATCAGGAAATTCAGGCCCGCGTCGTGTTCGACATGGTGTATGACCCGGTCGAGACCCATCTGTTGCAGGTGGCACGCGCCAAGGGAATCGCTGTTATTCCTGGAGTCGAAATGTTTGTCCAGCAGGCCGCTCGGCAGTTTGAAATCTGGACCGGCAAACCCGCTCCCGCCGGCGATATGCTGCGTGCCGTCACCATTGCCCTACAGGACCGCTCCGCCCAAAAGCCGCAGAAGTCATGAAAAACTTGCTGCTCGACTAAGTCGCAGCTTGCACGTGTTTCTATCTGATCCTAAGCACCAAATTATGACTCCGGGAAACATTTGGTTGACTGCTTTTCACACTCTTCCCGAGTAATAACCGAGTGGCGGAAATGCCCGCAAGTGGCGTGCTAGCGCCTTCAAATCGCATCTGAAGCAAATTGAGACGATGGAAGATGCATTTCTCACGAGAAAGGTTGCAAATAACTCTGACCGGCGGTAGTATGGCTTTGGACGCAGCCTTTGGCGTTCATCTTAGCCCAAAAAACCAAAACTTCCAGGTAGAAACGCAGCCCTAGGTGAACACAAAATCTAAAGGGGTGCCCAAGGCCCCGGTGCTATTCGGAGAGAATGCATGTCGTGGTACGCGTACTGCCTCACGGAACACCAGACCCTTAACGGTGTTCGCGCCCGCCGTCCCTTCCTGTTAGATGGTATTCAGGGCGTAAACTCCGCTCCCGTCATGAGCTACCCGAGCGGAGAGTTCGCGGTGATCGTCAGTGAATTTGACCGCGCCACCTCCAAACTCGACGAAAAATCTGTTCTGGAACATGCCCGGGTTGTAAGCCAGAGCTTCCGCACTGCGACTGTCCTGCCGTTTCGCTTCGGAACGATTTTCGATACCGAAGATGCCATCCGCCAAGCGGTTCGATCGAACCGCCGCACTTTCTGTGAGAGCGTGGAGCGTCTCCGTGGCAAATCGGAAATGCGCATCAAGCTGACCGTCCGCGATGGTTCTCTGCGCGGCAACATGAACGAAGAAATTGTCCTGCCTGATACTGTCGGCCGCGAATATCTCATCAAGCTGCGGGAGAAGGCCTCGCGCGAACGTGAACGCCAGACCAAAGCCCGCGCCCTTTCCGTACAGGTACACAAACTCTTCAACCCCCTCGAGGAAGAAGTCAGCTGCAAGAAGGTTGACGCCGACGGAATGCTGCTCGATATCGCTCACCTCATCGATACCAAGTCGATCGAAAAATATCAGAACCGCTACAGCACGGCCGCCAAGCAACTAAAAAATTGCCAGATGGTCGTGACCGGTCCCTGGCCGCCTTATCATTTCCTGCCCGGCAAAGTACGCACCGTCGCCGGAGACAGCTAGACCTGCACCGCTTGTTCCCAAGCCCCCTTTCGAGGGGGCTTCGCTTTTTGTGGGAATGGCGCGGAGCATGGCCGGGCAACACACCGAAAGATGGGAACCGCCGTGCCAGCTAGCCTCCGTTTGCTTGTTGATTTTGACCAAAGCTGCTATCAACCGGAGCACGGCTCTCCGCCGCATGACTCACCTTTCGCAAGAGGTTTTTTAGAGTTTCTTTCTCGTAGTCGTCGAGGCCGGATAACGCTTCTTCCATGCCACGCGCGTGATCGATAAACACCTTGCGGATCAGTTTTGATCCTTCCGTCGTCAGTGCATTGATGGGAAGGATTACGCAGAAGTAAATAACCGCAGCAATCAACAGAAACGACACCAGAGCATTGATGAAATCGCCCAGAGCAAAGACGCTTCCGTGCACCGTGAATCGGATTGCCGAAAAGTCGGGTTTACCCACGAGTGCTGCGATCAGTGGCGTCAGCAGGTCTTTTGTGAGCGCAGCGACTACGGCCGTGAACGCGCCACCGACCACAACGCCAACCGCCATGTCCACGACGTTGCCACGCAGAATAAACTGTTTGAATCCGCTCATGATGGGTCGCCTCCAAAGAGATGCGCACCGTTAGGTTAAGCGCCCGAATATTGTAGGGCATCAGTTCGACGTAACATCGCTCATTGCCAGCAGTCAAAACTGTTTCCGGGACGCTCTCAATGGCAGTCAACGCAGAATCGCGATTGCAGTCTTCGCCCTTCGATAAAATGGCGAACAGACGGCGTAAGCTAGTCTGATTGCCCCGAAATCGGTGCCATCAATTGGGCTCGGCCCTACAAAAACCTGGCATCTTCGGTTGCTTTTGTACAATTTCCCTACAACTTACTTCAAATTCATCGTAAACTCCCTGAATCGCCGGCGCGTGATAACCATGAACGATATATTCCGATTGCTTCGGGCGTCTCGCAAAATCCGGCTTGGGATACTTGAACAGAGGCTTCTGGCCGCGATGTGGCGGCGCCCGGACGGTATCACGATACGCGAACTCCGCGACCGCTCAGACATCGGGCGAGCCTATATCACGATTGTGACAACGCTGAATCGCATGCGAAAGAAGGGATTGGTTGACCGGATCGCCGTCGAAGGAACCAAGGTGGTGACTTTCCGCTACGTATCTCGGTTCACCAGGGCGGAAGTCGAGCGAGATGTCGCCAGCGATGCCATTCGTCAGGTTCTAGGTCTCGGAGTGTCTGGGCCCCTTCTGCTTTCGCGAATGGTCGAAGAAATCAGCGAACACGACGCCGAGCTCCTTGAGGAACTAGGGCGTCTGGTGGATGAAAAGCGCCGTAATAGTCCGAAGTAGCCTGGCATATCCGAGAATCGGCGGTGAGGGTTGGAACGAATTTGTTTTCGCTGTTGACGAGCCGCGATGAGGGTGTATGATCGGTCCCGTTTTAAACCTACGCCTTGGCTCGAAAACTCGGAAGAGCCCTTATGTCCGTGCGGCGAGCCGATGGTCAACCAGAGAGTTCCAACTCCGGATCCAACATAGACCCGGGAAACTATAAGGACGAGGAGAAAAGCTCGGAGCAACGCTGATGTTTGCCCTGCTTAGAACCGCGGTTTCGCTCGATTGTTTCCTGCTGCTCTACTGTCTGCTGTCGCTACTGGTAGAGACAGTATGGCGCATCCTGAGACCTCTGCATGTGGCCCAACAGAGCGTGGCCACAATTCTCTTTGGGTTGCGTATTCTCCCGCTCGTAGCCTCCCTGATCATCACATTCGCTTTGGTTGTCCCATCGCTTCAGCTAATGGAACCGCTACCGATGGGCAAGAGCATGGGCGCGATACCGCTCCTGCTCAGCGTCTGCGCTCTGCTATTGATTGCTTGTGGCTTTTTCCGCGCCATCGCAGCCCAAACCAGGACTACACGCGCAGTGACCTGCTGGCTGGAGGGTGCGAACCCTCTGAAAGTCGATGCCAACTCTGCCGACACCTTCCAGTCTCGACGGGAGGGTCCGCCGCTCATTGTGGTAGGGGTCCGCCATCCCCGAGTCTTAGTTTCAGAATCCACGGTTGCTCTGTTAACTCCCGACGAGCTCCGCATGGCGCTCAAACACGAATACGAGCACATGAAGTCTCGCGATAACCTCAAGAGGCTCATCCAGGTTTTCTGCCCATTTCCCGGCATGGCCAAATTAGAGAGTGCCTGGTCGCAAGCCGCGGAACTGGCCGCCGATGATGCGGCCGTTTCCAATCAGCGTGATGCTCTTGACCTGGCCGCAGCCCTCGTCAAGCTGTCTCGCCTGGTGCCTGTCAAGACTTCTCCGCTTTTCAGCGCAGGCTTCGTAAGCGATTCCATTAGCGAGCGTGTTGCGTGTCTCCTGGACTGGGATGAAGCCAGCCAGTCGCGGCGAGTGCACATTCGCACTTGGTTCGTAGTTCCATTCGCAGTAGCCGTTTCGTTGCTGGTGACCGTCGCGCACGGCCCGGTGCTGACACTCACTCATGAAGTTACCGAGTGGCTCGTCCGGTAGAATTGCGGCCGGCAGGCACGGGCCTGCCTGAATACGTGGACCTGTAAGTCGCGTGTGTCACAACAGTTGGGGCTGTCCGCAGGCGAGGCTAGGAAATCTTTTTTACGGCATCTTAACCACACTGTAACAATCGCCAGCTAACGTTTTGAGACCATTGGAAATGGCGAATTGTTTCAAGTTCCAAGGTTTGGGGAGGGAATTACATGAAGCAACTGGCAGCTTTGGCGTTACTCGCATTGGCGTTACCGATTGCAGCTTGGGCGGACGGAATCAACATCACAAACCAAGGTGGTACGGTTGCGTTTTCGGATATGGCCGGAACCGCAGGGCTGGGAACGATTGGCTCAACCACCATCTCTTCGCACGGATCGCAACTGACAAGTTGGAACAATAATTCAGGGCATCTTGGCCTTGTCAACTACTCGACCGGCGTTCTGGAGAGCGGCTCTGTCTCGGGTGGCGGAACCTTTGCGGCGGGCGGAATGTTTGACATCATTGGCACCGGCAAATGGGCAAGCCAATTAACAGGTTCGAAATGCGGCAAAGGCTGCGATCTCTTCACTGGCAGCTTCGACAGCCCGGTGATCTGGACTCTAGTCAGTTCATCTAAACAATCGGAGTCCTTTACTCTCACCGGTTCGATCGAAGGCACGCTGTATACCGGTCGTACAGTGAACGGATCAACGGTCCAAAACATCAAGATTGACAATCAGGGACAACTCAACAAGGGGATCGGCCACATCGGAACGGGCCAGACAGGCCTCACACCGGAGCCAGGAACTCTCGGTCTTCTGGGAACGGGGCTTGTGGCCATCGGAGGAATGTTCCGTCGCAAGATTTCTAAAAGATAGTCTGGATTTGTTTGTTGGTTCGCCTGGAACACTCAACTCATGACCCCGCCGTCAGGCGGGGTTCTTCTTGTCGGTCCTTTGCTATAGGGAGCATTTCGTAGTTCTGGGGTTTGCGAAGAACCATGCCCGCGAGGGCTCAGTTGAAAAGAGAATCGTCGGCGTGCAATCCCGACTTTCACCCACAACGATTTATGCCCCAACCTGTTTCTCCATCGCGAGCAACTGCTCCTTGCGCTTGATACCCCAGCGATAGCCGCCCTCTTCCGCATCTTGACGGACGACACGGTGACAGGGGATGGCTACTGCGACCGGGTTGGTGGCGCACGCCCGGGCTACGGCTCGCGTGGCTTTCGGCATGCCTATTTCCCTGGCTACGGCACTGTAGGAGCGGGTTTCTCCGCGCGGAATTGCTTGCAGGGCTTCCCAGACGCGGCGTTGAAATGCGGTCGCTCTTATGTCTAACGGAAGCGATGGATTGGCTTCGCGTCCCTGCATCAAGCGAGTGAGATTCACACTCCATTGCGCCATGGCCTGGTCGTCGCGGCGGCGGGTGGCGAACGGGAACTCTCGCATCAGGCCCTGCTGCAGTTCGTGATCAGAGTCAGCGAACTGGATCGCGCAGATACCCTTGTCGGTGGCGGCAATCAACATGCGTCCCAGCGGCGAAGGGACGATGGTGTAACGAACTACGGCGGCCACTGCGCCGCGGCGGTACTTCTCCGGCGTCATGCCTAGCTGCTTGGCGGTGCGCTCGTAGAGGCGGCTGCTCGAACCGTATCCAGCAGCGTAGAGCGAGGTCGTCACGTTGTGGCCAGCCTGAAGATTTTGCTTCACCTGGCGGAAGCGCACGGCATCGATGTAGGCCTTGGGCGAAACTCCCAGCATCGCTTTGAACGTACGCTGCAGATGGAACGGACTGCGGCGGAATTCTTTGGCCAGCGAATTAAGGGTCAGAGAATCTTCGATGTGCTGCTCGATGTAGCGGCACATGGCGCGGACCAGCGCGGACTGCGGGTTTCCGTCGACCGCCTTCGGACGGCAGCGCAGGCAAGCGCGATAGCCCGCCTGCTCGGCTTGGAGGGCGTCGTCGAAAAAGCTAACGTTCCCGCGTCGCGCGCGCTTGGCGGGACACGATGGACGGCAGAATACTCCCGTGCTTGAGACGGCGAAGACAAACGTGCCGTCTAGGGAACGGTCCCGATCGACGACGGCTTGCCAGCGGCGTTCGCTGATCTGCTCCCCCGTTCGAACCGCTGCGTCAACGGGTGTCGGTACGGTCGTTGTTTGAGAACGTGATTGGGAAGGTCGCTTCATCGCTGCTTCTTCTTGAAGTATCGCATTGGTAGCCATGCGGATAACATAGGGCAACCGCGCCGCGCGGACTATCCGAATGTTGCGGTCAAACGAAGTTTTCGCCCTGCGATGGACAAGGCCGGGTTCCCCCAATAAAATCCGTGGGTTGCATAATCCGGCTCGCTGACTCCGATGAAACTCTTGACTTTTGAAAACGCCGCGCGGCAATCGCGCATTGGCGCCCTGGTGGGCGACCGTCAGATTGTCGATCTGCATCTGGCTTGCGCTCTCTACTTGCGCGACGTCGAGGGCGAAGCGATTTTCTACCGCATGGCCGATGCTCTGGTGCCGCCCAATATGCGAGCGCTGTTCCGCGGCGGAGACACGAGCCTGGAGGCCGCGCAAAAAGCTCTAGACTACGTTGTTCACCTCGGCGCGAACGGCGCAAGCGCTCCCGGTGTCGCGGGAAATGTTACGGGCCCTGGCGGCGAGACGCTGATTTACTCGCTCCACGATATACAGCTTCGGCCGCCCATCATTCCAAAAAAGTTTTTTCACACTGCAGGCAACTTCCGCGAGCACCACGAAGAAGCAACGAAGGCAGGTTTTTCTCATCCCGTCATGCCGTGGATCGTTTTTTTTCAGAACGTCGACGCCATCATCGGACCCGACGAGCCGGTGATCTATCCTGAGCACCTGACCGAGGAACTGGATTATGAGTTGGAATTGGCCGTCGTTCTGAAGAAAGCCGGCAAACACTTCACGCCGGAAGACGCGGCCAGTTACATCGGCGGCTACGTGATTTTCAACGACATTACGGCTCGCGATATTCAGCGGCGCGAGATGAAATCGGGTGTGTTCAGCTTCTGCAAAGGGATCGACTCCTTTTGCCCGCTGGGTCCGTGGATCGTGACCGCCGACGAGATTCCCGACGCGCATAACCTGGCGATGGAGCTGCGGGTGAACGGCGAAGTGCGGCAGCGCTCGCATTCGAGCAAAATGTCGGTGAAGATTCCGGAGATACTTTCGCACTATTCGGCGATGGGTTACAGCGCGGGCGATGTGGTTTCAACGGGAACGGTGTCTGGGGTGGCCGCGTTTTCGGGAGATCCGAAGGCCTGGTACCTGAAACCCGGCGACGTGATGGAGTGCGAGATCGAGAAGATTGGCGTGCTGCGGAATCCCGTGATCTCCTGGGAGAAAGCGTATGGCCGGAGACCGGCTGCGAGAAGTTTGTAGTGGGCAACTTTGCCAGTTGAAGCTGGCGCCCGGCCCCTCCAAACCCTTGCCTGACGCGGGTTTCGGGGTGACAATTCGGATTCCAACTTGCCGGGGCAACGCTGGTTTGCTTACTCATAAAGTGCAGATGCTTGCACCCGCAGGCTCAGGCCAATCCCGTTTTTACTTACTAACTCCAGTCGCAACAGGCACTTACACCTACCCTTTTATATGGTTTCACGGGTGCACTGTTTCTTCATGAAGCCCGGAGCGTTCAGGGCGAGATGGGGGCAATTTTGAGCGTCGTTTACAGCACCGAGTGCGCAGCTCCTAAAACAGCGGCTAAGCCGGCGGCCATGATGCCGCTACTAGTCATTTTGTTCGTCGTTTCCTACTGCATTCTGACCATGCTGGTTTTCGAGCAGGGCCAGACCATTGAATCGCAGCGCAGTTTGATCCGCGAGATGTTGAAGGACAGCACCCAATTGGCCGCCCTGAAAGACAAACTGGCCCGGGACAAAGCATCCGTGGCCGGGGAACCGAAGAGCGCGGATGCAGGCAGTCCTACCGCCGGGACAACCGGGACAAAAGGATCGGACGCAAAAGGATTGAACAAGGAAACCAAACCGCCCGGTAAATCAGCCCACTCCACGAAACAGGTTCCGGAGAAGCCGGCGGCGGATTTGGAAGATGTACGGCGGTCGACTGGAGTGATCTAGTCAGCGAGCGATTCGGACTTTAGATAGAACGATCCTAGATACAACAAAGTCTGACGAAAAACGGTTCTGTGAAAACGCGGCTCCAATGTGGGGGGCCGTTAACAAGCGAGACTTAAATCATGAAGGCCCTGGCCCTAGCCTTAGTGTTGTCCCTTCCCGTCCCCAGGTTGGCACCGCCAGCCCAGCTCTCCTCCACCTCCAGCCAGCAACCGGCAAAGAGAAAGGGAGGGCAGTGGTACTTCGCCGCCACTGGCCACGCCGTGTATTGCTACGGACCTGTGATGACCATGCCGCAAGCGCCAGGGAGGCTGTTGAAGGTTGCGACCTTTTGCCGTGGCGACCAAGCCATGGTGCCTCTGAAAGACTAGCAGCCGCCGAAACTCGCTGAAGCTCCCGCGTCTGAAAGACTCCTCTCGACCTATTTTTCATCACTCACAGGCTTGCCCGCCGCGTCTACCCGACCCGCCACACGCCTACGGAGTTCTGCCCCGAATTTCTGCCAAAGTGCAGCTTTATGCACCTAACATCACATTGCGGTGTGATCCCAAAACCGCTACACGCCGAACCAGTCACTCTAACGTATTGATTATAAACACCTTCCCAATACGGTCCCTTCCGGGGATTCCATTTACCATTTTGGTTCCGCAAATGCACTCACGCTTAGCACTAAAGAGGTCGCATTGAAACACCTTCACTCTCAATGTTCTCGACATCTCACTCTGTCCGTTCTCCCCGGAGCGGCGTCAAACTGAGTTTCCTCTGATTCCCGCCACTTAACCTCTTTGAAAAGGGTGGCCCCGAAAGGGGCCGCTTTTTTTTGTTGATCCCGCTCCTGTTACACTCGAAGCTTCCCATGATTTCTAAAAGAGCGGCTGTTTTCGGCATTCTTCTGGTTGCGTTGGCTGGCCAACCAAGGGCTCAAAAAGCTCGTCCCGTGGCTGACGATCTTCTCCTTGCCACCATGGAAAAAGAGTTGCACCGCGGCCAGTCCGAACTCGCCAAGCAGGATCCCGCACCCTACTTCACCAGCTACAAAGTAACCGACGGCGAATCAATGGTCATCTTCGCTGCCCAGGGTGCCATCCTCGCCTCCGGTCAGGCCCGCCGCCGTACCGCCGACGTGAGCATGCGCATCGGCACCCCCGCTCTTGATAACACCCACGACAAGGACCGCTCTTCCGGCATTAGTTCCGGCCAGCTTCCGCAGCAGGACGATGCCGACGCCATCGCCCGCGTCCTCTGGACCCTGACCTATGAGCAGTACCGCAAGGCCCGCGAGGCCTACACCAATGTAAAGACCAAGAGCGCTGTCCGCGCCAAGGATGAGGACGACTCGCCCGACTTTTCCGGCGAGAAGCCCTCTACTTACATGGAGAAGATTCCCTCGACTCCGTTCCCTGACCAGAAAGCCTGGGAAGAACTCGCGCGGCGCTATTCCGCTTCGTTCCGCCAGTATCCGCAGGTCGAAGAATCCATGGTTTATCTTTATGCCGAGCGGGACCGCAATTACCTGGTTTCGACCGAAGGCACGAAGATTGGCACCGCCGACGTCATCTTCCGCGTCGTGATTCAGGCCGAAGCCCGCGCCGACGATGGCATGGAGCTCATGCGCGTCGAAACCTTCCAGTTTTCCGAGCCCTCGAAAGTTCCCTCCGAAGCGGAAGTAGCCGCAAGCGTGAAAAAGATGGCTACCGATTTGAGCGCATTGCGCTCCGCTCCGCTCGCCGAACCTTACAGTGGGCCCGCGCTGCTTTCCGGCCGCGCCGCTGCCGTTTTCTTTCATGAGGTCCTCGGCCATCGCGTCGAAGGACAGCGTCAGCGCGGACGCGACGAGGGCCAGACTTTCACCAAGAAGGTCAACCAGAAGATCATGCCGGAGTTCCTCAGCGTCACCGACGATCCTACGATGCAATCGCTCGGCGGCACCGAACTGTCGGGCTTTTATCGTTACGATGACGAAGGCGATGCCGCTGCCCGCGTCGAGGTGGTCAAGGATGGCATCCTGAAAAATTTCCTGATGGGACGTTTGCCGGTGAAGGGTTTCAGCAACTCAAACGGACACGGCCGCGCTCAGTCTGGACTCATGCCCGTCGGCCGGCAGGGCAATCTGATCGTCACTTCCTCAAAGATGATTCCCGACGCCCAACTGCGTGCCCGATTCATCGAGGAAATCAAGAAGCAGGGCAAGCCCTACGGGCTCTACTTCGAAGACATCCAGGGCGGATTCACCTTGACCTCGGCCAGTCTGCCGCAAGCGTTTCAGGTGTTGCCGGTTATGGTCTGGCGGGTGTATGTGGATGGGCGTCCCGATGAACTTGTTCGCGGCGTAGATATCGTCGGCACCCCGCTCACGGTATTGAGCGAGATTATCGCCACGGGAGACACCACCAGCGTGTTCAACGGCATCTGCGGAGCGGAATCGGGCAGTGTCCCGGTATCCGCGGCGGCGCCGGCCATGCTGTTTTCGGACATGGAAGTCCAGAAACGAAAGTACGGCGACGCGCGTCCTCCAATTCTTCCTCCTCCCCCTGGCGCAACCGGCGATCAGGCAGGCAAACCATGACGCGTCACTCAAAACCACTTTTCGCGTTGGTCGCGTGCGCAATCCTCTGCGCCATGTCACCTTTTGCGCGCGCTGCCAGTTCCTCATCCGGCGATGTCGTCCTTCGCGCTCTTGGCGAAGAAATGGAGCGCTCCAAAACCAACCTGAAAATGGCGAACGTCCAGGCTCCGTATTACATTGAGTACCGCGTCACGGATCTCGACCAGTTCGACGCGAGCGCCGTGTTCGGAGCTCTTTGGAGCCAGCAGCGCACTCGCGCCCGCTTGTTGCGTGTCGTCGTGCGTGTGGGCGACTACAAGCAGGACAGTTTTTACGGCATGGGCGAAGGCACCATCGACCTGGTTCCATTGGACAATGACGTATTCGCGATCCGTGACCGCATCTGGCTCGCTACCGATCGCGCATACAAGGCGGCCAGCGAATCGCTTTCCGCCAAGCAAGCGGCACTGAAACAATTGAAAGTCGACGATCCCGTCGACGACTTCTCCAAAGCCACGCCCGTCGAAGCGATCGAACCTCTCGCCCACTTTTCTTCGACCGACTTCGCTCCCTGGGTTCATCTTCTCGAAGAGGCGTCCGCGCTCTATCGCAGCGACATCGATCTGGAGAATTTCGAATGCGGCCTGCGCTTTGCCGTCGAGAACCGCTACTTCGTGAATTCGGAGGGCACGGTCGCGCGCTCCGGTCACGCCCATTACGTTGTCTCGATTGCAGGCTCGACCCAGGCTTCTGATGGCATGTTGCTGCTGCGTTCGCACTCCGATCAGGGAAATAACCTGGAGGAACTTCCAACCGCCAAGGAATTTCTAGAGACAACCGCCCACATCCTCGAAACTCTGAAGTGGCTGCGTGCCGCTCCCCTCGCCGACGAGGAGTATCGCGGCCCGGTCCTGTTCTCGAACGATGCCGCCGCCACCGTCGTCACGGAACTGGTCGAGACCAATGTGCTCGGCAAGAAGCCTCAGCTCGGGGAGAACGCCCGCACTACCGGGAAATGGTCGAGCAGCTACAAATCCCGCGTACTGCCAGATTTCATCAATGTGTTCGACGACCCGACGATTTCGACGATTTCCGGACAGCCGCTGTTCGGCAACTACACGCTCGACGACGAAGGAGTGAAGGCGCAGCGCGTCTCCTTGATCGAAAAAGGGCAGCTCGTTTCTTATCTCATGGGACGCCAGCCCATTCGCGACTTCCCCGTTTCGAACGGTCACGCGCGAGCCGCCGCCTCTGCTGCTCCCTCACCGTCTCCGGGCAATCTGGTTTTGCAATCCACGGATCCTCAGCCCGACGCCGGCCTTAAGGCGAAGTTGATTGAACTCTGCAAGAAGCGCAACCTGCCCTACGGGTTCTACGTGGAAACTATGGGCCCGGGTCTGAAACCGCGCCTCCTCTATCGCATCTGGACCCAGGACGCGCGCGAAGAACTGGTTCGGGGCGGCGTCTTTGGCGATCTCGACGTCCGCTCGCTGCGCGGTAATCTCATCGCTGCTGGAACTGCGCCCGAAGTCGACAGCCGCTCCGAACCTGTCTGGTTCAGCGTCGCGAGCCCCGCCCTTCTCTTCGACGAACTCGAAGTCAAGCGTACACAAGAGGCCAAGCAAAAACTCCCCGAGTATCCCGCGCCCGCGCTCAGTCAGGCCGCAAAGGGGCGGTAATCAATGGCGAGCGGAAAATTTCGGCGGTCCCGCGTTTGATCTTTTCAGAGATTGCTCCACGACTTGTCAACGCCATGCAGTTGACGCCCGATCTCTCCGCGCTTAGGATACTTGTTTGACTTCATACGTAATGAGGGCCTGTGGAGCGCGACTTATGCTCACTGGCAGGCAGCAAACATGGATAAAAAGAAACTAGAGACGTTCAGAAAAAGGCTGGAAACCCGGCGCCAGGAGCTGCGCCATATGGTTGTGCGCAATCAGCAGGATGGACGCGCCCCTGACGATGAGGCCACCCAGGACGTCGCCGATCGCGCCGCCAGCTCCTACAACAAAGAATTCCTTTTCAGCCAAAGCAACAACGACCGCCAGTTGCTCCTCATGGTGGATGGCGCTCTCGCTCGTATTCGCGAAGGCATCTTCGGGGAATGCGTCTCCTGCGGCAAAGAGATCAACCCCAAGCGCCTCGAAGCCGTGCCTTGGACCCGCCATTGCATCGAGTGCCAGGAGAAAGCCGAAAAGGGTCTGCTCGAAGCCGCCCAGTAATTTCGATCTGCATGTTTGGAGACGGGGCTCCGCCCCGTCTGAGCTTTAGAGTCCGCTCCCGCGCCCGATTCTTGTTCCCGTCCGGTGACAAGAATTTTACAAATCGCTGACCTCATCCTGACAAGTCCACTGCGCTTCCCACATAGGATTGCTTTCGCCGCAAGGTTGGTTCTTGGTTCCCACTTTGCGCGGGTAGGTCTGACGAACGTCCAGGCCGCCATTCAAGTTTCGCTCCAAGGAGAGTTTTGTCATGCATCGAGTCACGCATCGAACGTTTCGTCACAACCTTTTCGTCGCCGCAGTTCTGGTGCTTGCGCTGTCCGTTGGTTCCAGCCTCGCACTCGCACAGTACAAGGCAACCACTCTGGTGAAAAGTACCGGAAAGAAAGGCGATCCGGACCTTATCAATCCCTGGGGACTTGCTTACGCCCCCAGCGAACCATTTTGGGTCAGCGATGAGAACTGGGGAGTGTCCACGCTCTATACCGGCACGGGTGTAAAGCAAAGTCTCGTGGTCACCGTTCCGCCAGCTTCCGGCAACGGCTTCGGCGAACCCACCGGCATCGTCTACAACGCGGGGTCAGGATTTTCCGTGGAGGGGTGGCCGTCCGTCTTCATTTTCGCCACTCTGGACGGGACCATTAGCGGATGGGCTCCGCAATCCAATGCCACTGAGGCGATCATTGCCGTGAATAACTCCAAGGCTAATGCTATCTACACCGGCCTGGCGATTTCCAGTTCCAACAACATGATCTATGCGGCTAATTGGTGGAGTAACAAAGTTGAGGTGTACAACAGCAGCTTCCAGTTGATCAACTCTTTCACTGACACCAAACTGCCCTCTGGCTTCGTCCCCTTCGGCATTCAGGACATTAACGGCCAGGTCTATGTTGCTTATGCCAACTCAAATTCGAGCAAAAAAGGCGGATATATCGATATTTTTACCGAAGACGGGACGTTCGTGCAGACCCTGATCTCGGGAGCGCCGCTCGACCAGCCCTGGGGATTTGCCGTCGCGCCTTCGAACTTCGGCAAACTCAGCAATACGCTGTTGATCAGCAATAACACCAACACTGGCACAATCAATGGTTTCAATCCCACGACCGGCGCTTTCGTCGGTACCGTGGAAACTTCCGCTGGAGCGCCGATCAAAATTAACCAGCTCTGGGGTATCGAGTTCGGTGGCGGCTCCTCCAACAACGGCAACACGAACCAGCTGTTCTATACTGCCGGACCGAAGAACAACAATGCCGGGATCTTCGGCGTGATCAACGTTAACTAGACCACATTGAGTGAGTGGCTTCTCCACCCCTCCGCGCGACTTGCGGAGGGTTTTTTCTTCTGCGAATTTTCCTGGTCTGCTACATTGAATCGTTCGCGGTCTTCCGCCTGCGAATATCCTCGGTCATGAACGACGCTCTCCCACTATCCACCCTGTTATCTCAGGCGTTGGTGGCCTTCACCATCGAGTTCGACAACGAGTTCGAGCACCAGGTACCACATCGCACGACCAACCATGGCTCGACAACCGGCTCACGCTCCGCTCCCTGGCTTGTGTCGATGGTGATGTGGCTGCAATTCATGCGCTTCGTTCCCGACAACGGAATCTCTGTCCGAAAGCTAAAGCGCCTCACGGGAGCCACCGTCAAAGAAAGGCGCTTCTGGCTGATCCGCATGAGCAGGTGGGGTTACGTTGTGTTGAAATCGGACGCAGAGAAAAGCCCTTCGAAGGCTGACTGGATGGTCCGCCCCACCGACGGAGGCCTTAAGGCGCTGGATGCATGGCGGCCACTGACCGGCATCATCGAGAAACGCTGGCACGAGCGTTTTGGCAAGGACGTCGATGTCATCGCTCAACTACGCGAATCGCTGCAGGCCGTGGTCGACAAGTTGCCGGGCAGTCTTCCCGACCATCTACCGATCCTCGGATATGAATTGCTCAGCCAAGCTCCGGAGCACGAGTCCAGCGTGCCCGCAGAAGTTGCCGCCGCTCCGTTCTCTAATTCCACCATGCCGGCGCTGCTTGCAAAAGTGCTCCTCGCGTTCGC
>JBEKLO010000055.1:0-26763 GCA_050010155.1 Terriglobales bacterium | reverse complement strand
GTGGTGGACAGAAGAGTCGGCAAGCCGCCTGCAGCGCCGGATTCCGGCAACGATGGCCTTCGCGGGAGCGCTGGCGCAAGACGGTGGCGAAGCGGTCAACGACGTTACCGCCGAGATTCCGAGCCAGGAATGGGCGCCCATCGCGAAAGAGTTCTTCCTGTCATAAGTGAACCGGCGGCCCGGCGAGGCCTGAACCACCTCGCCGGGAACCGCCGAAACGAGGACCGCTCCAAAATCGGCCGCCCGGACTCAACCCCGGGCGGCCGATGGTTTTTGCGGGGACATTTTTCGGCGCAAAAGTAGCTGGTTCTTTAACACTATCCTGTAGCCGTGCCGCATCCTCAACGCGAGAGTTAATGTACTGCGGCCGGCGAGCACTCATGAGAAGAGACCTGACAGGAGACAGAAATTTTACAATTGCCCGGTTGCAGCACTCGACTTCCGTTCGGTATGCTGAATCGCACCGCTTCCGACAGTTCCCGCTAGACGGGCACCACCGCACGTCGAAAGCAGTCAGGAGTGTCGAATGAGATCTTCTTTGCATAAGTCCGCCACGGCCGTTCGTGCTTGTTTCGTAGTAGGAGTTTTGCTGGTTATGGTCGGATCTTTACTTGCGGCGTCGGGGGGAATCTACAACTTCACGCTCAATTCCATCGATGGCCAACCGGCACCGCTGGCCGCTTACAAAGGCAAAGTGGTTCTCGTGGTCAATGTCGCCAGCCAGTGTGGCTACACTCCGCAGTACAGCGCTCTCGAAGCAATCTATGAGAAGTACAAGGATCAGGGCTTTGTCATCCTCGGTTTCCCGGCCAACAATTTTGGCGCCCAGGAACCTGGTACCAATGAAGAGATCAAGACTTTCTGCACCCGGAAGTACAGCGTGACTTTCCCGATCTACTCCAAGATTTCGGTGAAAGGCGCCGACCAGGCTGCCCTTTACACTTACCTGACCAAAGAGACAGGCCCGAGCATCCGCGGTGACATCAAGTGGAACTTCACCAAGTTTCTGGTGGACCGCAACGGAAACGTGGTGGAGCGATTTGAACCGGCCGTAACACCGGATTCGAAGGAAGTGGTTTCCGCAATCGAGAAACAGTTAAAGCCCTAGCCGTCGAGGACTGCTTCATCCTAAAGTTTTACAAGAATCGCCCAGACAAAACTTGCTTGACCGGTGGGACCGCGGTACGGCAGGTGGTGCACAGCGTGCTTTCCTTGAGGTCAATCCACTCCACGGCGTGGGAAGAAGCCATGGCGCAGCGGTAATCGTCGCAGTGCGTCAAACTGACCGTGTGGCCGAGTTCATGCACCGCTTCCTTGATTACGCGCTGACCAAATAATTTTGGGTCGGCGGGAAGGCCGTATAACTCCTGGCGCAGGCGGTGCGTGGAGACCAGGGCGCAGGGTCCACCCATCTGCGCCTCGCCGAAAACGAAAGTAAGAATCGGAATGTACAGATCGACCGCCGCAATCCCCAGCAGTCGCCAGGAATCCTCAGTGAGAAAACTCTGCATGCGATGGAGGATTTCCGAGGAGTGGTATTGCTGCCGTTCCCCGTGGTAGGCGAACTCCGGATCGAGCCGCACCGGAAGCACCTTGCAGGAAACTTGGAACGTTTCTTCGACGGCGGGACGCAAATCCTTCAGCAGTCCGTCATCCACATTCCCGATCGGCAAGAGTTGCAACTGTTTCATCAGAACCAGACTCCAGTTTATCGCGTCTCAACCGGAGTCCTCGTCCAGCCGTACTTTTTGAGCTTGTGATAGAGAGTGACGCGGTCGATGTCGAGCATCTCCGCTGCGTGGCTCTGATTGCCGCCGCACTCTTCGACCACGCGCAGAATGTAAGCACGCTCCATATCCTCGAGGGTCTTGCTGGAGCCGTTGCTGGCGACTTGGGATTTGAAGATGAAGTCCTGTTCCTTCAATTCCGGTTCCTGTCCTACAACCATGGCGCGCTCCACCGCGTTTTCCAGTTCGCGAACGTTGCCCGCCCAAGGCTGCTCCTGCAACTGGTTCATGGCCGCGGGTGCAACGCGAGTAATGCGTTTGTTCATTGCGAGAGAGAATTTTCGCACGAAGTGGTTGACGAGCGCTGGGATGTCGTCGCGGCGCTCGCGCAGCGCCGGTAACTCGATGCGGAAGACGTTAAGCCGGTAGAAAAGGTCAGGACGGAACTTACCCTCCTCGATCAGTTTTTCGAGATCCTTGTTCGTGGCGGCAATGCAGCGGAAGTCCACCTTGATGGTTTGGTTTCCGCCGACGCGGGTGATTTCGCGCTCCTGCAGTACGCGCAGCAAGTCAGTCTGGGTCTTGAGAGAAATGTCGCCGATTTCGTCGAGGAAAATCGTCCCGCCCTCGGCAATTTCGAACTTGCCTTTCTTGCGGAACTGCGCGCCTGTGAAGGCGCCCTTTTCGTGCCCGAAGAGTTCGCTTTCGAGAAGCGTCTCGGTCAACGCGCCGCAATGAATGGCGACCAGAGGGTGAAACCTTCGCACACTGGCTTGATGGATCGCCCGCGCCACCAGTTCCTTGCCGGTTCCGCTCTCGCCCGTAATCAATACTGTCGCGTCGGTGGGACCCACGGTCTCGACGGCTTCGAAGACCTTGCGCATGGGCCCGCTCTGCCCGACCATATCTTCCGGACGCGCAACTTCGGCGACGGTCTCGCGCAACAGCACATTTTCCTGCGTTGTCCGCCTATGTGCCAGCGCATTCTTCACGAGGTGCGCGATTTCGTCCGGGTCGAGTGGCTTGGTCACGTAATCATACGCGCCGTTCTTGAGCGCCGCGACCGCGGTTTCGACCGAAGCATAGCCGGTCATGATGATGACTAAGAGCTCGGGATCGATTTCGTGCATGCGGCGTTGCAGTTCGATGCCGTCGGTGCCGTGCATCTTGATATCGACCAGCGCCACATCCCAGCGTTGGGTCGCGAGTTGAGTCAGTGCATCGCCGGCGTTTTCCAGCGTAGTCACGTCGTAGCCCTCTTCGCGGAACCATTTGCCCAGCGAGTCACGCACGGTCAATTCATCGTCGACAATCAGCAGTTTTCCCAGTGTGCTCACTTCAATCACCTCATCTTCATTGCGGCGCTGTCCGATCCAATGCCGGCCAGCGCAGCGTTGGTTGCCTGAATTGGCAGAGTCATGATGAAAGTCGTGCCCCGACCCAATTCTGATTGGACTTCGATGTGCCCGTTGTGTCGCTCCATGATGCCGCGAGCGATCGCCAAGCCAAGCCCAACCCCTCCACTTTCTTTTGTCGTCAAAAACGGTTCGAAAATATGCGGCAGAACGTCGGCGGAGATGCCCGTACCGTTATCACGCACCTTCATCTCGATTTCCGTGTCATCGTGAATCAGCCGATCCTCGAGCCAGAGTGTTCCGCCTTGGGGCATGGCATCGATGGCATTCATGATCAAGGCTACAAAGACCTGTTCAATCTGCGCCGGATCGCAGGAGATTAGCGGCAGATCTTTCGGAAGATCTAATTGCAGTTCGACCCCACCCATCTCCAGTTGATGCCGAACCAACAGCAGACAGCGGTCAATCACCGCATTCAGGTCGGTCAACTGCACGTTCATGGGCGAAGTACGCGAGAGACTCAACAGATTCTTCATCAGGTCTCCGCAGCGCCGGCTTTCGGAAGCGATGAGGTCGAGACATTGCATCGCCTCGTCGCGTTTGTCATGCTCGGTTTGGCCCGACCCCACCCACTTTCGGATCAGCTTCGCGTAAGTAAGAATGCCAAAAAGTGGATTGTTTACCTCATGGGCAACGACCGCGGCCATCTTGCCCAGAGAAGCCATTTTTTCCACATGCAGCACATGATCGTGGGCGCGACTGAGTTCCGTCGTCTTCTGATCGACCCGATCTTCGAGCGTCTTGGCCCAGGTGACGATTTCTTCATTCGCCATTTGCAACTGCCGGCTCATGTTGTTGAAGGAGTGAGCCAGGTTTCCCACTTCGTCCTGGGATCGCACGTCGATCTGGTACCCAAGCTTGCCTTCAGAGAGAATTTCCGTGCCCCTTTTGAGCGCCTTAATCGGTTGGTCGACCACGCGCCACACAAAGAGCCAACTCAGAACCGCGACCACCAGCATCGCGCCCAGGGTGTAGAACAGCATGCGAGTGCTGCTAACCCTAAGTTGAGCGTCCGCTTTTGCCAGGGAAAGATTTGTGTCCAACACACCCAAAATCCGCTGGCTGGCGGGATGCGCGTGGCAATCGGCGTTAGAGCAACTGGGCTGATTTTCAATTGGAGTGATGATACCTAGAACACGCTGCCCGGCAGCATCGCGATAAATGCGAAGGTCGTCGGGGCGATTCAATCGGGTGAGCGGTTGCGAACGGTCATGGCAGCCGGAGCAGGCTTCGGCCGACTTATCAAGTACGTGGCTGACTTCGGCAGCGTCGGTGGAGTAGCCGATTCGACCTTTTTGGTCGAGGATGCGCACCTTGGTCACGCCGGGCTCGTCCGCGATAGTTCGAATCGCGTGGTAAAGTCCATCGCGGTCGTTGCGCAACATGTAATAAGTAGCGCTATTTTTAATGATGTTGCCGACCCGCTCGGCGCTCGACAGCGTAGCCATTTCCAGGTGCTGCCGATGCAGTTGAATGTTCAGGTATCCCTGAACTGCAAAGACCACGACCATGACGGCGAGCAGGGAACCGATCAACTTGGCGCTGATGCTGTGAGTCAGTTGTCTCGATCCCGCCCCTCGCCGATTTGGCTCAGTCTCCCGCATGGCCTAACACTGGAGTAGCACCCAAGTGCCCGATTTCGGTTTCCGTCTCAGTTCGGATACGCGCCGTCGACGGAACGTGCTCTTCGGGAAAGATCGGCAAGTATTTCGCTGCCAACCCGAATAGGGCGAAGCCCATGGCGCAGATCATGAGTGTGATCGAAAACTCCGTCCACTTCGGGACGTAATGATGCCCGACGTAGGTCTCAAAGCCGATGAGAGCGATATTGAGACGGTTCGTGATGAATCCGAGCAGCGTGGAGATGGAGGCCAGATATAGCAACTGTGGCGACAGCCTGACCTTCTTGAAACTGAGCATGGTGATCGGAATCAGGAAGGTGAGCGTCAGTTCGAGCCAGAGAAAATACGCTTCGTAGCTCGGTTTAAAGATTTGTCCCAGCAGGCCGCGATGGAAGTAGTCTTCGAAGCGCAGCAGGAGATTAACCCACAGAGCCACCAGCAACGCTCCGCCGAGAGTGACGAGCACCGGAAGTTCCAGTTGACGTCCGAATGCCTTCGCGCTCTGCGTAGATTCGAAGATGGTCATGGCCAGACCGACGGCAATCGCCGAGCCAAAGAAGAAGAACGGCAGCGCTGGCGAGTACCAGAACGGATGCAGTTTGCTCGGCATGATCAGATAGAGAGAGCCGAGCGAACTCTGGTGCAGGGTAGAGAGCAGGATGCCCAGAACGATCAGAATCGGATAGATCTTCTTAATCCACTTGATCGGAGTGTTCCATTTGAGGGCTTCGAATACGTTAGGAAGAAATTCGAAGAAAAGCACCGTGGTATAAGTCATCACGCACATGCCCACCTCGAACATAACCGAGTGCGGGTTCATGTAGATAAGCTGATGCCAGATGTACCAGGGGCGGCCCAAATCGAACAGCAGTCCCACGATGAAAAGCACATAACCGAGAAATGCCGTCAAAACCGCAGGCCGGACCACCGCGTGCAAGCGCTCGACATTGAACAGGTACACCGCGCCGCACATGATAAAGCCGCCTGCAGCCAGCATGACGCCGCACAGGCAGTCGAAGCCAATCCAGAGACCCCAGGGGAACTGGTCCGTCATGTTTGAAACCGCGCCCAAGCCCCGGAAATAACGGACGATCGTGGAATAGATTCCGAGGACCATGATGACGATAAATACAACTCTCCAAAAGGTTAGCTTGAATTTCATTTTCCGCTCCCGTTCTGCTTTTGTTTCTTTTCTTCTGCCTCAGCGGCGGCAACTTCGTCACGGCGATGGGAAACCCAATAAATACCGCCTAAAGCCAACGTCCATACCGGAATAAAGTCTGGAATTCTCTCCATCACTCGCCCTGTGTATTCCGGCATCGGAGTGTCGCCGATCTTGGCGGAAGCAGGATAGCCGTATTGCTCAGGGTTCTCGTCGGAAATGAGAAGAACAGAAGTTCCGCCGAGTTCGTTCAAGCCATAAATGCGATTGATGTATTTGGAGTCCTTGCTGATGCGGTCCTTGGCCTCTCGAATGAGGTCGTCGCGCTCTCCGAACTTGGTGGCTCCAGTCGGACAAACCTCGGCGCACGCAGTCGGCTTGCCTTCCGCAATGCGGTCCGGGCACATAATACATTTGCGGACCCGCGGATTCAGCGACTGCCATTCGTATTTAGGCTGGTTGAACGCACAGGCCACCATGCAGTAGCGGCAGCCGATACACTTCCAGACGTCGTAAACAACCGGGCCTTCTGCGGTTTTATGAAAAGCGCCTACCGGACAAACCGAAGCGCAGGCGGGTTTCTGGCAGTGCATGCACAGGCGACGCATGAATTTGTCGTCCATGGTCTTGACGACCGTATATTTGTGCGCCGACTGCTCCGACTCGGCAGCCACCTTGTCGTCATACGGCAGATGGTTCTGCTCCGCGCAGCCGGCTTCGCACTGTTTGCAACCGATACAGAGCGTTGCGTCATAGAGAATTGCCTTGCTCATAAGAATTGCTCCTGATTGCTCCCAAGTGCGAGTGGTGTAAGTGGAATAAAGAAGGATGGAAAAGCACCCTGGGACCAAATTGAACTGGGAACCGTAACCAACAAGCCGAACGAGTCGATCGAGAACGAAGATAAAAAGAAACCGGGTCCGGAGACATGTGCCTCCGGACCCGATGGAAAGCAAACGGGGGAAGAAAACGTCCAACTGGCTGCGAATCGGCGAACTTCCCGCTCCGGCTGCCGGATTAAGGTCGACATCTTCATACTTGCCCTAAGTTTTTCTTCCACCGCCATCCGCCAATTCGCGGCAGCGGCGATATCCCAAATCAAAACAAGACTACTTCTGCAGCGAGCGAATGTAGGTAACGATCGCTTTTGAATCATCCGCGGACAGAGCCTTCACCGGCCCCGGGTGCTTCGCCGTTCCTGTAATAGCAGTGGCTAGATCGGCATCCGACTTTTTCTTGGATTCGTCCGAAATAAGACTCGGAGCTTTCATAGCGGGCTTGCCAGCTGCATCAGCGCCGTGGCAGGCTGCGCATTTCGATTTGTAGAGGCCAGCGCCGTCGTCAGCCCAGGACAGGTTGGGGATCAGGATGAACATGCCTACCGCGATTACCATTACCAACGTCACAAGCTTTGTCGTCTTCATGATTTCGTATTTTCTCCTAGTGAAATTTTGCAACAAGAAAGATGTAGCGGTTCTTTTCGCAGGACGCGTAAGTGTTGCGAAAGTAACCAGAAATGCAACCTCCAATAACCGGATGTAACAAAACTCAGCAGCTGCATCGCTGCCTACTGAGAGTTTCAACGTTGGCGGGGGCCCATGGCAGTGACCGATATCACCCTCAATGGTGACATTTGCGGAGACGCCGTACTGGTGGGCAGGTTACTTTGAAATGTCGAGGTCACCGCGGTAGGTGACTGCGGTCACTGCGGGTGGGGCGACCAGGCGCGAAAATGGCACGGTAGCGAGGTGTAGCTATGCCGATCCTCTTGATGGCTCTGCTCGCATTGTTGGTATTTGGACTGATTGGAATTCTGCTAGCCGCCGCGGTACTTCTCGAACAATCCAAGCGCTCACGGTTAGTTAAAAGTAACGCTGCACACGCAATAGCCGCCGGCGTTGCTCCCTCTCTTCATCCCAAGGTTTGACATGGCCGCGTAACGACGGCGCGGCGACACGGTATCCGTCTGCAAAGGAGAAATTGCATGACCACGCTTGTGCTGGATCCGAAAGACAATAAATTAGACAAGAAAGCCGATCTGGCTGGGCCAGGAATCGGCGATTACAAAGAACTGGAAAAACTTCTGCCCCGTGGTTACCACTCACTACTTACTCCGAAAGAAACGCAGCAAGCCCTGTATCAGGTCAAACGCTATATCGCGGACAACCTGTGCCAGGAACTGAACTTGATCATGGTCGAAGTCCCGCTCATCGTGGATGTGGAGAGTGGCGTAAACGACATGCTTGATCGCGACGGGTCGCGTACACCGGTTCAGTTTCATATTTCAAACGACCGCAACCTGCATCCACTTGACGCGCAGGTTGTGCAAGCTGCAACCAAGTGGAAACGTGTTGCTCTGAAGCAATTCGATTGCAACGTTGGCGAGGGCATCTGCACCGACATGCGCGCCGTGCGCAAGGACTATTTCCTCGACCACGACCATTCCGCCTATGTCGATCAGTGGGATTGGGAGCGGGTCATCATCGCCGAGCAACGCAACCTGGATTTCCTCAAGGCGATCGTCAGCAAAATCTGGAAGGTGATTGTCGGAGCCGAGAAGTTCGCGCAATCCCTGTTTCCGCAATTAAAAGACTCGCGCTACCCCGATCTGCCGGAAAAGTTGACCTTTCTGCACGCCGAAGAACTGCTCGAAATGTATCCGGATCTGCCGCGCAAGCAGCGCGAAACCGCTGTGCTGCAGAAACATCCCGCAGTCTTCATTGTGGGCATTGGCTGGCCGTTAAAGGACGGCTACCCTCACGAAATGCGAGCCGCCGATTACGACGACTGGGTCACCGATACGAGCAATCAGACCGGCAAAGACACACACGGACTGAATGGCGACATCCTGGTGTGGAACTCTGTGACCAAGCGGCGTCATGAGTTGACGTCGATGGGCATACGGGTCACGGCCGAGACCCTGAAGCAGCAGCTTACGATGGCGAAGCAACTGGACTTCATGCAACTGCCGTATCACAAGGCGATTCTGAATAACGAAATCCCGTTATCGATCGGCGGAGGAATCGGGCAGTCGCGGACTTTGATGCTGTTGCTCCGCAAGGCCCATCTAGGAGAAGTCAGCGTCACCGTGTGGCCGAAGATACTGAAGCAGATGTGCGCGGGAAAGAATATTTTCGTGCTGGAGTAAATGGTCTGAAGACATCTTGTGCGAGCCTGGTGGGGGCGAGACGCCCCCACTACAGTCGCCGGGACGCCAGCGTTACTTGGATAAAAGGCTCTCGGACGGGGATGTCGCACTCTTCAGTTGGCTCTTCACCGCCGCGGCCAACCGCCGTATGCCTTCCCGTATCTGCTCCGGCGCGGCATTCGAGAAGTTCAAGCGCATATGCCGCGAGCCTTCGCGGCTGTCGTTTCCTGGTTCATCCTTTCCTGGACCATCTTTGGCATAGAACGAATCGCCAGGCACGAACGCTACATTTTGCTCGATCGCGGATTTGAATAGAGCTTGCATGTCGAGTCCCTCGGGCAGAGTTACCCAGAGGAATAGACCACCCTTCGGGTGGGTCCAGGTGACCGCAGGCGGGAAGAATTCCTGCAGCGCTTGCAGCATTACGTCGCGCCGTTCGCCGTAGATCTTACGAATCAGCTTGACGTGTTTGTCGAGGAAACCGTCGCGCGCGACTTCATAGGCCACGAATTGCGTGAAGGTGGAAGTGTGCAGGTCGGCGCCTTGCTTCAGTTGCGCCAGCTTCCCAATGACGTCCGGTGGCGCGACGATCCATCCCAGTCGCAGCCCGGGAGCCAGCGTCTTCGAGAAGGTACTCAGGTAAATGACGTTGCCAATGGAGTAGCCGTCGTCGCGGCGCAGGTTTTCGCGATCAAGCACGACAAGGGATGGAAGATGCTCGCCTTCATAGCGCAACTGGCCATAGGGATCGTCTTCGACAATCGGAATGCCGTAGCGGTCCGCCAGCAAGACCAGTTCGTGACGGCGTCCTTCCGACAATGTCGTTCCGGCGGGATTCTGGAAGTTCGGCAGGACGTACATAAATTTTGGCCCCGAGCGCAGAGGTTCCTCCAGCAGGTCGGTGCGCAGGCCGTTGTCGTCGCTCGGAACGGAAACATATTCCGCGCCATACACATTGAACGCCTGTAACGCGCCAAGATACGTGGGAGCCTCGAGCAGAACTCGGTCTCCGCGATTGATAAACAGCTTGCCGATCAGATCGAGCGCCTGTTGAGAGCCCGACGTGATCAGAACATTCTCGACCCTAGCCTTGATCCCATAGCGCGCCATGTTGTTCGCAATCAATTCGCGCAGCGGGGCGTAACCCTCGGTTTCTCCATATTGCAAGGCCGAGGCTGCCTGCTCGGTAAGCACTTTGTGACAGGCTTCCTCAAAGCGTTCGACGGGAAATACATCGGGAGCGGGCAGACCGCCGCCAAAGGAAATCATTCCCGGGCGTTGGGTGACCTTAAGCAATTCGCGGATTTGTGAACTGGTAATGCCCTTCGTGCGCAGCGCGTAACGAGACGTCCAGGCGGTTGACATTAAAAGTCCTCCCCAAAGCCATTGTAGGATGCGGGCCTGCGTTTGTTGGTTTGACGTCTGAAAGGTGGGATCGTGACCAGAGTGTGAGACTCTCTGAAGCTGCTCATCTCCGATGTTGAAAGCATGCAGTAAGGCTCCACTGTCTGGCCTCAGCGCCTGAAGACGCTTTCGTCACGCAGCATATGCGGCAATACCTGCGGCGCTACGCCGTAGCCGACCAGCAAAACATCGGCGCCGTCAGTACCCATTTCCATTAGAAACCTGTGTTCGCCGCTCTGGCGGTGAGATTAGGCACCACCCACTGTGAGACCCGTCACTTCCGGCTAACCTCTACCCACAGCTGGCCCAACGCATTGTCGGCCTACATATTCTTTCGAAGAGCGCGTCTACTGGAGCGCGAAACAAGCCGGCAATACAGGAACGGGAACAAAAGACGCGGTGCAGAATGGTCAGCTAAACGGGTGAAAATCTGGGTATTCCACGCCCAGCAAATGGAATGCTTCGTCCATCGTGCGAACCACCTGCAACTCCGGACGAGTCTTTTCGCCGAGGAGCTGAAACATGCGTGCTAATCCGTAAATGAAAATTTGCGGAACGACCAACACCCGCATGTATCCAGGCGGAAACGCGGGTGGAGACGCAGCTACTTTCCGGATCGCGTCGCCGGAAACTTCAAAGTCCGTCACCGCCGAGAAATCAACAATGCCGCGACACGGCGGATGCGACGCAATGTACTTGGACCATGTTGCATACAAGTCCAACAGAATTGCGCCGGTCATGCGGCCCTCCAGGGTCGCGCGCACGATGTTGTGCTTCGCATCGAAATCCACAACGATGTTCACGGCAACCCCGTCGTCATTTTCTATCCGCAAGTTTCGATGTACCTTTGCTTCTCAGACTTGAACGTGTTGCAACCCCTTGACGGCCCGCATGTACTGGGCGCGTTCGAAAGCTCCCGGATCGGCGCAGCGAAGCTGGCTCATGCTGCCTTGCATCTGCTGTACCGATTCGTATTCGTGATCTTCCATCCACTGGCGGACGCCTTGTTCCACATGACGAAGATGTCCGATTCCATTGCGCAATAGCGACGAGCACATCATGGTCACATCCGCGCCCACCATGAGCAGTTTGATCACGTCTTCCGGACCATACACACCACTGCTCCCGGCGAGGCTGGCCCGGATGCGGCCATGAAGAATTCCGATCCAGGTCAGCGGCAATCGCAAGTCCTGCGGGGTGCTCAGAAGCACGCTCGGTTTAATCTCCAATTCTTCCAGGTCGATGTCGGGCTGGTAGAAGCGGTTGAACAGCACCAGTCCGTCGGTTCCCATCTGATCCATGCGCTTGGCGGCATTGGCCAGGTTGCTGAAAAACGGGCTCAGCTTGGCGGCCACTGGAATGTGAACTGCCTGTTTTACTTCGCGGAGAATGTCGAGGTAGGTGTTCTCGACGTCGGACCCTGAGATTTCCGTGTTGGTCGGAATGAAATAGAGATTGCACTCGATGGCGTCGGCTCCTGCCTTCTCAACTTCCTTCGCATACTTGGTCCAGCCGCCCAGAGTCGCGCCGTTGAGGCTGGCGATAATGGGAATGTCCACCGCGTCCTTGGCTTTGCGGATGTGATTCAAGTAGGCCTCGGGACCGGTATGGAATTCGCTCGAATGCGGGAAGTAGGTCAGGGCCTCGGCGAAGCTCTCGGTGCCGGCGTTGAGATGGAGTTCCAGCTCCAGCGCCTCTTTATGAAGCTGTTCTTCGAACAGCGAGTAGAGCACGACAGCCGAAGCGCCCGCGTCTTCGAGGCCGCGGATGTGGCTGATTTCGTGCGAAATCGGGGAAGCGGAGGCCACCAGCGGCGTGCTCAACTGCATGCCCAGATATTTCGTGCTTAGATCGGTCATGTTTCCTCGTCCAGAATCACTCTACCGTAAATATCTCGGATATGAATCCCCGATATAAATGCCCGATGTAAATTCCCCAAGTCCAAGCCGTTATTTTGTGCTCTCTATCGGCACGGGCGCATCAGGGCGTTTGTCCGCCGGAGCCGCTACAGGATCGGGTTGACGCTGCGCCAGGTACTCATAGAGCCGATAGCGAGTTTCAACATCTTGCTGCGCTTCCTGCCAGAGCAGAGCAGCGTGCTCCGGATGACTCTTCTGGAGCATCTTAAAGCGCGTCTGCTGCATTAGATAGTCCTTGACCTTGCGCGTGGGCGTGCGGGAATCGAGGAGTAACGGATTCTCGCCGGCAAGCGCGCGCGCCGGATTGTAGCGATAGAGCAGCCACTGACCTGTGTCCACCGCGACTTTCTGGTCCGACATCGCAGTGGTCATGTCGATGCCGTGCGCGATGCAATGCGAATAGGCAATGATGAGGCTCGGACCGTCATAGGCTTCCGCCTCCAGGAACGCCTTGAGCGTGTGCTCGTCCTTGGCGCCCATGGCGACGCTGGCCACGTAGACATTGCCATAACTCATCGCGATCAGTCCTAGATCTTTCTTGGGTCCGGGCTTGCCTCCCGCCGCAAACTTGGCAACGGCAGCCCGCGGAGTCGACTTCGACGCTTGTCCTCCCGTGTTGGAATAGACTTCGGTGTCGAGCACTAGCAGGTTCACGTTGCGTCCGCTGGCCAGCACGTGATCGAGGCCGCCATAACCGATGTCATAGGCCCAGCCGTCGCCGCCGATGATCCAAACGCTCTTCTTTACCAGCATGTCGGCGACGGACAACAGTTGCCTGGCGTCCGGTGTGTTCAAACTCTTTAACTTGTCCTTCAACACGTCGACGCGCTGGCGCTGATCGAAAATGTCTGCCTCGTCCTTTTGTGGCGCTGAGAGCAAAGCCGAGGCCAGTACCTCACCGACGGCTGGCGCCAACCGGCGCACCAGTTCGCGGGCGAATTCGGTTTGCTTGTCAATCGACAGCCGGAATCCCAAGCCGAACTCGGCATTGTCCTCGAACAGGGAATTCGACCAGGCTGGTCCGCGGCCTTCAAGATTCTTCGACCAAGGCGTAGTCGGCAGGTTCCCGCCGTAGATCGAAGAACAACCGGTCGCATTGGCGACCACCGATCGGTCTCCAAAGAGTTGTGACACCAGCTTCAGATACGGTGTCTCGCCACAGCCCGAGCAGGCTCCCGAAAATTCAAATAAAGGTTCTTGTACCTGCTGCTGCCGAATACTCGTGTTCTTGATGCGGCGGCGATCGAGTTCTGGAATCTTGAGAAAGAAATCCCAGTTCTCGCGCTCCGCTTCGCGTAGCGGCGGTTGCGCCACCATATTGATGGCTTTCAGGCGCGTCTCACTCTTGTTCTTTGCCGGACAGATATCGACGCAGATGCCGCATCCGGTGCAGTCTTCAGGAGCGACCTGGATGGTGTACTTCAGACCTTGCCATTCCTTGTCGCGCGTGTCGTTCGACTTGAAGGTCGCCGGTGCGCCCTCCAGATGCTTAGAGTCGTACACCTTGATGCGGATCACGGCATGCGGGCAGACCATGGCGCACTTCCCGCACTGTATGCAGGTTTTCGTATCCCAGGCAGGAATCTCGAGCGCAATGTTGCGCTTTTCCCACTTCGCGGTGCCGGTCGGAAAAGTGCCATCCACGGGAAACGCGCTCACGGGAATCTCGTCGCCATGGCCGGAGTAAATGACTCCGAGAACATCACGCTCAAACTGGGGCGCTCCGGCAGCGAACGCGGCCGGCATTTCCGTGTGACTCGTGACTTGCTTCGGGACAGTGACTTCGAACATGTGGGCCAGGGTTTCATCCACGGCGCGCAGATTTTGCTGCACAACCTCCTCGCCCTTCTTGCCGTAGGTGTAGCGGATGGATTCGCGAATGGCTTCAATGGCCTGTTCGCGCGGGAGAACCTTGGAAATCGCAAAAAAGCAGGTTTGCAGAATGGTATTCATGCGCGAGCCCATACCGGTATCGCGCGCCACCTGGTAAGCGTCAATAATGAAGAACCGGGCTTTCTTGGCGATCAGCTGCGTCTGGACTTCGCGGGGCAGATGATCCCACACTTCGTCCTTATGAAAAGGACTGTTGAGCAGGAAAACACCGCCCGGCACAAGGGAACTAAGCATGTCGTAGCGTTCCAGGAAGATCCATTGATGGCACGCCACGAAATTGGCCTTCGAAATCAGGTAGCTGGATCGAATCGGCTGCGGCCCGAAACGCAAGTGCGAAACCGTCATCGCGCCCGATTTTTTGGAATCGTAAACGAAGTAGCCCTGTCCGTAGTTGGCAGTGTTTTCGCCGATGATCTTGATTGAGTTCTTGTTGGCGCCGACGGTGCCATCCGCGCCTAGACCGTAGAACATGGCGCGCACCACGTTCTCGGGTTCAATCGAAAATTCGGAATCGTAATCGAGACTCGTATGGCTGACATCGTCGTGAATGCCGATAGTGAAATGGTCTTTCGGGTTAGGCTTCGCCAGGTTGTCATAAACCGCTTTCACCATGGCGGGTGTGAATTCTTTGGAGGAAAGACCGTAGCGTCCGCCGATCGTTTCGGGCGCGACCTTCAGTGCTCCATAACCCAGTTTGATTCCTTCCTGAATCCCGCTGACAACATCCAGATAGAGCGGTTCTCTGGCGGAGCCTGCCTCCTTGGTGCGATCGAGAACGGCAATCTTTCGCACAGTGGCTGGAAGCGCTTCAATAAACTGTTTGACCGCAAATGGCCGGTACAACCGAACTTTCAGCAGGCCAACCTTCTCGCCAGTCTGGTTCAGATAATCCACGGTCTCGTGCGCGGTCTCTGCGCCTGAGCCCATCATGACGATCACGCGCTCGGCATCGGGAGCGCCCGCGTAATCGAACAGGTGATAGGAACGCCCCACGACCTGGGAAAATTTATCCATGACCGCCTGGACTTTATCCGGGCAGGCGTCGTAGTAAGGATTGCCGGCTTCGCGCGCTTGAAAGAAAACGTCGGGATTCTGCGCGGTACCACGCAACACGGGATGGTCGGGAGAAAGCGCTCGCTGGCGATGCTCGATGACGCGATCCATGTTGATCAAGGCGCGCATGTCGTCTTCGGTGAGCATCTCGATCTTGTTGACTTCGTGCGAAGTGCGGAATCCGTCAAAAAAATGCAGGAACGGAATGCGGGTTTCGAGCGTAGCGGCATGGGCGATGAGCGCCAGGTCCATCGCTTCCTGCACAGAGTTCGACGAAAGCAAGGCGAATCCCGTGGTTCTGCAGAACATCACGTCCGAGTGATCGCCGAAAATCGAGAGAGCATGATGAGCCACGGTGCGTGCGCTCACGTGGAATGCCGTAGCCGTCAGTTCCCCTGCGATCTTGTTCATATTGGGGATCATCAGCAGCAGGCCCTGCGACGCGGTGAACGTCGTGGACAGCGCTCCGGTCTGCAACGCGCCATGAACCGCTCCGGCAGCGCCACCTTCGCTTTGCATTTCCATCACATGGGGCACGGTACCCCAGACGTTCGGGATCCCTTCGGACGACCATTGGTCCGCCCATTCGCCCATGTTCGACGATGGCGTAATGGGATAGATGGCGATGACCTCATTGAGGCGGTAGGCGACATAGGCCACGGCCTCATTGCCGTCCATGGTCTTGAACTTGCGCTTCATGAAATCCCCTTCTTCTGGTTTCGCTGTAACCCTCATCGTTCTGAGGGAAATGTTAGGTAAAGCATGACGGAATAAGGTGATGTTGTCGCGAACAGAGCTCACAGGGGCTTGTGATGCACGTCACATGGACCGATCCCCAGCCCATATCACCTGACCTATGGTTGCCATCGGCGTTTGCCGCGAAACCATGAGGTGTCATCCCGGGAAACAGCCTCGGCCTATTCTCACCCGAACCCGTTGTCGTCACAGATTCATGGTTGCGCGGAGCGATGTCAGATCTTCATCCGCCCGAATCAGAAAGCCCAGACGGCGAAAGACGGCTTGCATCGCTATGTTGTCAGGCAACATCTCCGCCGAAACGACGGCCACCTTTTCGTCGCGCGCCACTTGGACCACACAGCGGAGTAATTCATTTCCCAACCCCATACGTTGATACTGATCGGAAACCAGCGCGGCGACTTCCGCTTCATTTCTCGAGTGGAACTTGTTCATACGCCCAACGCCGATGATCCGGCGTTCTCCGGTAGTGGAGTCGGTAAGTTCCGCGACCAGCACCATTTCGCGGTCATAATCGCCGAAGCAGATGCGCAACAGGCGTTCATGTGCCACCCGACGGCTCAGGCTGAGAGAAGAGAAGTAGCGCAAATAGACACTGCGGTCGGAAAGCGTCTCGTGAAACTTAATCATTTGCGGCTCATCTTCGGCGCGGATCGGGCGAATCGTCACCTCGTTCCCATCCTTCATGGTCCAGCTGGAAACATATTGCAAGGGATAGGAACGAATGGCAGGCTTGGGCAGCTGGTCGAGGGTTACGGAAGGCGGGTGCAACACGATTCTGGCGTCAAGAGCGATCAGTTGCTCAGGGGAAGCCAGCAGGGGATTGATGTCAATTTCTGCAATCCACCGCTGTTCGAGCACCAGTTGGCTGAACCGGACTAAAAGGTTTTCCAGGGTTGCCATGTTGACCGGTTTGCGTCCGAGCGTTCCATGGAGCGCGGCGAAGATTCGGGTTTGCTCCATCATTCTTTGCGCCAGCGTTGTGTTCAGTGGTGGAAGCGCGAGAACGCGGTCGCGGTACACGTCGACCAGAAGACCGCCCGAACCGAACAGAATGACCGGCCCAAACTGTGGGTCGATGCTACTGCCCAGAATCAAATCATAGCCATTGAACTGGACCATCGGTTGCACGGTGACGCCGGAAAATTGTTCCTGGCCAGCTTTTTCAGCAATCGTAGACTGGATGGCGCGATAGGCCGAGCGCACCGCGCTTTCATCCTGCAAGTTGAGTTGCACGCCACCCACATCCGTTTTGTGCTTGATCGTGGTGGAAAGAACCTTCAGCACTACCGGAAATCCCAATTCCGACGCAATCTTCGCAGCTTCGTCCTCGCTCGCCGCAGCGCGCGTTTCCACCGTGGGGATGCCGTAAAACGATAACACCTGCTTCGATTCCAATTCGTTCAGAATCACGCGGCCTTGCTGGCGCGCATTCTGTATGAACTCCTCGGCCCGATGGCGGGATGCGCCAGCGTCCTTTAGTTCCGCCAGCGCGGGAGTCTCATACAGTCCGCGCTGAACATACGTGTAGCGCCACATGTAGGAGAACGCCCGCGCGGCTGTGTCGGGATAAGGGAAGGTTGGAATGCCGGCTGAATTCAAGACCGCTTCGCCGGCCGCGACGCTGTTTCCTCCCATCCAACTCGCGAGCACGGGCTTGCCGGACTTGGCGTAAGGGATCAAACGTTCTGCCACCAGGGCAGGATCCGTCATTCCTTGCGGTGAGAGGATGACCAGCAGCCCATCGCTGTTCGGATCCCGCGCCGCGATATCGAGGGCGCGGGCATAGCGCTCAGAATCCGCATCGCCGAGAATATCAATCGGATTGTTATGACTCCAGTGCGCAGGAAGGAACTCTTCGAGCCGTCCTAAGCTTTCCGGGGAAAGCGCAGCCAGTTCACCTCCACCGGACACCAGCGAATCCGTGGCTAAAACTCCCGGACCGCCCGCGTTGGTCACGATGGTAAGCCGCGGACCTTTCGGGCGGGGTTGCTTGCCGAGCACTTCCGCCATATGGAAAAGGTCTTCGATGTTGTGGACGCGCAAGATGCCCGAGCGGCGAAACGCGGCCTCCAGCACTTCGTCGCTGCCCGTGAGTGCGCCGGTATGTGCGGCCGCGGCACGCGAGCCCGCTTCCGAGCGGCCGCCTTTAATCACAATGATCGGCTTGCTGAGTGAAACTTCACGAGCCGCCGACAAGAACGATCGCGCATCCCCCACCGATTCCATATAGAGCAGAATGCTCTTGGTGTACGGGTCGTCGCCAAAGTAGTTGATTAAATCGCCCCAGCCCACATCCAGCATCGAACCCGTGGAAACGATGGCGCTGAATCCGACTTGTTCGCGTTGGCTCCAGTCGAGAATCGCAGTCAAAAGCGCTCCACTCTGGCTGAGGAATGCGACCGTCCCTTTCTGCGGCGCATTTCTGGCGAAGGTGGCATTCAACCCGATCGTCGGGCTCATAATGCCCAGGCAGTTGGGGCCGATCAAGCGCATGGAACTGCGCCGCAATTGCCCTTGTATCTGCTGTTCTAGAGCTGCGCCCTCCGCGCCGTGTTCCCTGAATCCGGCAGAAATTACGACAGCAGATTTGGCGCCCGCATCCACGCATTCCCCAACCAGCTGCGGAATCGTCGCCGCTGGCGTCGCCAGTACAACCAAATCCACGGTTCCGGGGATTTCGCGAATGCTTGCGTAGGCTTTGAGCCCGAGCACTTCCGGATGCTTCGCGTTGACGGCATATACTTTTCCCCGATACCCACCCTGCAACAAATTCTCAAGAACGGTCCGCCCCACAGCGCCGGCACGACTCGTCGCGCCAATCACGGCTACGGACGCCGGAGCGAAGATAGCATCCAGGCCGTAGCTCCTCTGCGGAGGCCGATTCTCTTCCTTGGGTAGCTGTTCCACTAGATCAGCCTCACTCGAACTCATAAACTCCTCAGCATTCGATTTTAGCGCGCAAGACCCGACCCAAGACATGAGCATAGATCATCGGCCAACGTGCAGGGGGCTGCTTCGATCCGTGAGCACCCACGTTCCCGACGCCGCAGGCTCGTTTTCTTCCGGGAGAAATGTTCGTTGCTAAAGAGGAGATGGCTCCAATTATCTATCAGAAATCGGCAAGGGGTGGTTGCTAGTTTCCGGCCGTGCATCACCCACCTGCACGCGTGGTTCAAACTTCTGCTCGACGGAGAGAGCGCGTGACACCAGGCACATCCCTTGGGTCTTGTGCAACAGCTTGAGAGCCCGTGCCCGGTCGTCTTCCTGGGCAATCATCAGGTGCACGTGAATGCGAATTTCGCTGAACGCGTAACCCACGGCCGCTCTTTTGATATCGCCGTCCACTTCCACCTGCAGGTCGGTGTACTCAAACTTCGAGTTTTCTGCGAGTGCGCGGAAGGTTGTTGTGTAGCAACTGGCGACCGCGCAGAGCAGCAAATCCTCCGAAGTCCACGTGCCGCTCAGACCGCCAAAAGCCGGCGGCGCAGAGAAATGGATGGCATTGGGCGCGGAGTTGGACTTCGCAAAGCCCGTCCGGCCGGAGGCCCACCAGGCAACCACGCGAAACGGGTGCACTTCTTCCATGATCGATGGCATCTTCTCTACTCCGCGTTGCAAAGTTAAGTGCGCATCAGGCCTGCGCAGGAAAGCTGGTAACTAACGCTGTGGTTCCCCCTCCACCGTTCACCACTCAGCAAGGAATGGCCGTTTGACGACTGCCCGGACGACCGGTACAGCAACGGAGACCCGCTTACCGGCCCGTAGGAATAGATTGCTCGCCGAGCGCACAACCAGCCATGCGTTGGGTCACATTTTCGGGTGATCCTGATCACGAGCGGAGACAGGTGATACACTTTTTGCGTACAGAAGAGACGCATGCGCGCTCCCTACGGGCTCAATATCCTCGACAACTGCCTCACCTGCCCCATGCGGGAAGAGCATTTATTTTGCAATCTGCCACCGGCCGCTGTGCAGCGCCTGAATGATATTCGGGCCACCGCGATCTACCCGAAATCCGCCATGCTGTTCATCGAGGGACAACAGCCCCGTGGTGTTTTTGTGCTATGCACCGGGAGAGCGAAGCTTTCGACGTCCTCAGCGGAAGGCAAGACTGTGATCACCAAAATCTCAGACGCCGGAGACGTTCTCGGCCTGAGCGCCACCATTTCCAATCGGCCCTACGAAGTGACCGCCGAGATGATCGAGCCGGGCCAGGCCAATTTCATTACCCGGGACGCCTTGCTGCAGTTCATGCGTGAACATGGAGAAGTCGCAGTACGAGTGGCCGAGCAACTGAGCCGCAATTACTACACTGCGTATGAGGGGATTCGCACCCTGGGGCTCACTAACTCCCCGGGCGAGAGATTCGCAAAATTGCTGCTCGGCTGGTGCAACACTCCCGGCGAACCGGTGCAGGTGAAGCTCACGCTCACGCACGAGGAAATCGCCGAAATCATCGGCACCACGCGGGAGACGGTTAGCCGATTGTTCTCGCAGTTTAAGAAGAAACAGCTTCTGCAACTCAAGGGTGCGACCCTCATTATCCGCAACCGAGCCGCTCTTCAGAAAATGGTCAACTCCTGAGTGAAGCTGTTAGCTTTTGGCCTTTAGCGAATAGCGAACAGCGAAAAGCGAACAGCCAAAAGCGCCAGCGAGCCTGAACCCTCCACGTTAGCAACCTACTTATCCAACGCAAATTCCTTTTCGACCGTCGATACCAGCGATAGCGGAATGCGAACCCGTCGTACGTGTTCAGACATCCGGGTAATACCTTCCACCGCAAAACCATTGCCGTCCGGTATCGGATTCGAAACCAGCTGAAACTCCTCTCCATACAACCTGATACGTTTTTCTCGTGCGTAACCGAGTTCCTGAAGCCGGGTACAGATAATTTGGCATTTATCACTTCGATTGATCATAAGAGAACGCCCGCGGGCTGGTCGCTGCTTCGCATCTGAAAACAACTTCGCATCCGAAAAAAAACGGGGCAGTGGGGGCTAGATGGATGGCGTTACCGGGACTGCCTGAGGCCGATACAACCATTTTGTCCGTTCACAATATTCGTACAGCTCTTCGCGAAAGTCTGGATGCGCAATCTCAATCAGAGCGCGTGCCCGTTCCCGGATGGTCTTACCATGCAGGAAAGCCACGCCATACTCCGTCACCACATAGCGTATGAGACCGCGCGAGGTAACTACGCCTGCGCCCGGATTCAGCATCGGAACAATTCGTGAAATCTTGCCATTTTTTGCGGTCGCGGAGATGGCAATAATCGCCTTTCCATGCTTCGAGCGCGATGCTCCCCGAAGAAAGTCCACCTGCCCGCCAATCCCGCTGTAAAACTGCGTTCCCACTGAGTCGGAGCAGACCTGCCCGGTCAAATCGATCTGCAATGCCGAGTTCACGGCCACCATGTTGTCGTTGCGGGCAATCAGTCCGGGATCATTCGTGTACGACGTGGGATGGAACTCGAAAATAGGATTGTTGTCGACAAAATCGAAAAGCTTTTTCGAACCTAACGCAAAGCCGAGAATAATCTTGCGCGGCTTGAAATTCTTGCGCGCCCCGGTGATCACGCCCGCCTCAATCAGCGGAATCACGCCATCGGAAACCAGTTCGCTGTGCACGCCGAGATCCTTTCGATCGCCGAGGAAGGAAAGTACGGCGTCGGGAATCCCTCCGATCCCTGTTTGCAACACCGCTCCGTCTTCAATCAGGTTCGCCACGTTGCGCGCGATGGCGACATTCAATTTGCTGATCGGCGACTTTTTCAGTTCGCACAACGGCCGCGACGAATTCACCACGGCATCGATGTCATTCACATGGATAAAGCTGTCGCCGTAGGTTCGGGGCATCTGGTCGTTGACCTGTGCCACCACATACCGAGCGTACTTGGCGGCCGTAAGCGTGGTGTCCACGCCGATTCCAAAACTGCAAAAACCGTGCGAATCCGGCGGAGACACCTCGATGAGCGCGACATCCAGCGGCATAGCCCCGCTCTCGAACAGGCCTTCAATTTCGCTGAGGTAGATCGGAGTGTAGTCGGCCCGGCCATCGTTAATCGCCTCGCGCACGTTGGCGCCAATGAATACGGCGTTGTGCCGAAAGTGGCCCGCCATCTCCGGAGCCACATAGGGCGCGCATCCCATGGTCAGCATGTGCACGATCTCGACGTCATGAACGTGAGGACCGCGCCGCACCAGCGCCTCAACCAGCGTCTCCGGCTCCGCGCAACCCGGCTGGATATACACCCGCATCCCCGACTCGACGCAACGCAAGGCGTCGTCCGGCATTCGCAGCTTTTTTTTGTATTCGCTTTCCCAGGACATATGGACAGTTTCTTATTCGCTTTCGGAGGGCGTGGCCACTTCCTTTAAAGCTGGTTCGAGAGTCTCCAATTCGTAACCGGTTGCGGCATAGTAAATGGCTCGATCAAAGAACTGCTCCAGCAACTGCAGCATTTCCAGTTCACCGAATACTTCGACCGGCCGTTCTAAAACCGATTCTTCCTTAATGAAGTCCCACAGATTATCCTTCGTCAATACGATGACCCAGATCACCTCGCTCAGAGGTACTCGCTGGCGGGCTCGTTGCGCCCCAATTTCCGAATAGCGCTGCTTCAGGCTGAACTCATCTTTGGCCATGATCCACTCCCCCAGATGGCCGTAGATCTCGAACACGCGCGCTTTCAGGTCTTCAGGAGGAACATTCGTTTGGTAACGTGCGGTCAACTCGGATTTCTGCACTCGATCGAGAAGGCAGGTGGCCAGTGCTTCGGAATGGGTTTCGATCAGCCGAACGAGCCGATATAACATCATCATGACGTCCTCCGGTTCTGAACACAGCTTAGATACAGTCTCAACCCAACCGCGATCTAAAGCCATGATAGCCGGTACGGTTGTTTGTGACAAAGCTCACAGCGAAACTACCTGTTGGGACGGAAGGGAACGCAGGTATCGCGGATCAGCCGAAATCCAACCAGCCTGAAGCGATAGAAACGCGGCATCTGCTCCAATGCCACCCAACAAGCGATGCCAGACTAGGCTTTGGCAGACGAAAATCAGTGATTCCAAATACGCGGCGCCGTGACCCGAAACACACCCGACCGGGCTGTAGAAAAATCGAAAAACGCGCAACTTTCTGACCATTCCCCGGCCTGCGGCATCGAATACGAATCCGTCCTGCGAGGGAAAATCGTTTCCCCCTGCGACGGCACGTCCTTACGGATGCTGGCGGTGGTGACTCCAAGAAACTAAGATGGCAACAGCAGGAAATAGAAAGGTAGAATTTGATGACTTCCGTAGCCTCATTCACTCCCGCGCAGCATCAAGATTTCATCCAGCCGCTTACGCCTGAAGAATTGCGCAAGATCGATGCCTACTGGCGCGCCGCCAACTATCTTTCCGTGGGCCAGATTTATCTGTATGCCAATCCGCTACTCCGCGAGCCGCTAAAAATTGAGCACGTCAAGCCGCGACTGCTCGGTCACTTTGGCACTACGCCCGGTCTGAACTTTATCTACGCCCATTTCAATCGTCTGATCAAAAAGTACGATCTGAATGCCATCTACCTTGCCGGCCCCGGCCACGGCGGCCCTGGAATGGTTGCCAATACCTACCTCGAGGGCACCTACAGCGAGTTCTACCCGAACATCACCCAAAACGAAGCGGGTCTGCAGAAGCTGTTCAAACAGTTTTCTTTTCCCGGAGGAATTCCAAGTCACGCCGCGCCCGAAACTCCAGGCTCCATTCACGAGGGCGGAGAACTCGGCTACTCAATCATGCACGCTTGCGGGGCGGTGTTCGACAACCCTGACCTGCTCGCCTGTTGCGTCGTGGGAGACGGCGAGTCGGAAACGGGGCCGCTGGCCACGAGCTGGCATGGCGGCAAATTTCTGAATCCGGCGCGCGACGGCGTCGTGCTGCCCATTCTTCATCTCAACGGCTGGAAGATCGCGAACCCCACCGTGCTGGCCCGGATGAATGATCAGGAACTAACCCAGTTTTTCATGAGCCATGGTTGGAAACCGTATTTCGTCGAGGGCTACGAGCCAGAAAAGATGCATCAACTGATGGCCGGAACCTTGGATGTGATCATCAACGAAATTCGAACGATTCAAGACAGGGCTCGTAATGCCGGCGATGCGAGCCTGCCCCTGTGGCCGATGATCGTTTTGCGCAGTCCAAAGGGTTGGACGGGGCCGAAAGTGGTCGATGGCAAACCTATCGAGGGCACTTGGCGCGCCCATCAGGTGCCGGTGGCCGACATCCAGACGAAGCCGGAACATCTGAAGATTCTGGAAGACTGGATGAGAAGCTACCGCCCCGAGGAGTTATTCGACGCCGACGGGAAATTCATCTCCGAACTCGCGGAACTCGCTCCTAAGGGTGACCGCCGCATGGGAGCGAACCCGCATGCGAACGGCGGCCTATTGTTGCGCGATTTGGTCATGCCCGACTTTCGTGACTATGCCGTCAAGGTTCCGAAGCCCGGCACCGAGAATGCGGAAGCGACGCGCGTGCTCGGCGTGTTCTTGCGCGACGTGATGAAGCTCAACGCCGAAGCCAAAAACTTCCGTGTTTTCGGTCCAGATGAAACGGCTTCAAACCGCCTGGACGCTCTCTTTGAAGTTACTGACAAGATGTGGATGGAACCAATGCTTCCGGTGGATGAGCATCTCTCGCACAGCGGTCGGGTGCTGGAGATGCTCAGTGAGCACATGTGCCAGGGCTGGCTGGAAGGCTATCTGCTCACCGGGCGTCACGGCTTTTTCTCCTGCTACGAAGCGTTTATCCACATCATCGATTCCATGTTCAATCAGCACGCCAAGTGGCTGAAGGTGACGCGCGAGATTGAGTGGCGTCGTCCCATCGCCTCACTCAACTACTTGCTGACGTCTCACGTGTGGCGGCAGGATCACAACGGATTCACCCATCAGGACCCCGGCTTCATCGACCATGTGGTCAACAAGAAAGCCGATATCGTTCGCGTTTATCTTCCGCCCGATGCCAACTGCCTGCTCTCCGTCGGCGATCATTGTCTGCGGAGCCGCCATTACGTCAACGTGATCGTTGCTGGCAAGCAGCCCGCGTTGCAATATCTCGACATGGAGTCGGCCATCGAGCATTGCAGCACCGGAATTGGCATTTGGGAGTGGGCCAGTACCGACAAGGGAATCGAGCCCGATGTCGTCATGGCCTGCGCCGGGGATGTGCCTACGCTTGAAACTCTGGCTGCCGTCGATCTCTTGCGGCAGCATTTTCCTGACATCAAGATCCGCGTCGTGAACGTTGTCGATCTGATGACGATTCAGCCATCGACCGAACATCCGCACGGCCTCTCGGATGTGGATTTCGATTCCATGTTCACCGTGGATAAGCCGATTATCTTCGCGTATCACGGCTATCCGTGGTTGATTCACCGTCTCACCTATCGGCGCCACAATCATGACAATCTCCATGTGCGGGGCTATAAAGAGGAGGGCACAACCTCCACTCCGTTCGACATGGTAGTCATGAACGATCTGGATCGCTTCCACCTGGCTGGCGACGTGGTGGATCGGGTTCCGCGGTTGCAGAAAGTCGGCGCTCACTTCAAACAGTTGCTGCGCAACAAATTGGTCGAGCACAAGCAGTACATTCACGAACGAGGAGATGATTTGCCAGAGATCCGCGACTGGACCTGGCCATACTAAACAATAAAATAGCGTAGTGGCGCAGTTTGAAGCGGCTTGAAAGGATGCGGATTTACAGGGTGCTGGAAAACTAAGATTTTGGCTGCGATCATTTCGTCCGATGGGTGCCCCATCCTTGCGCGTTTTTTGCGCAAGGGTGGGATTCCACGGTAGCGTCCGCCCAGGGTTTTTGCATTTGCCTTTGGGTGGCGCAGCGGTTTACCGCTGCGATAGGTGGCGTATTTTAAGGGCCGGCTTTCACTGAGGGTGCGGACGCCACCTTTCAAACTGCTCCACCACCGGAGACAGATAACCGGAGATAGATAAAGAAATAGATCATGAAAATCCTGGTCCTCAATTCCGGTTCCAGCAGCCAGAAGAGCTGCCTCTATGAAATAGGGGATGCGCTTCCCGAGGATCCGCCCGTTTGCATCTGGGAGGGAAAGGTCGAGTGGGAAGATGACAAGACTCGATTCTCTACCAGAAACGTTCACGGAGTTTCGCAACAGGATGTCGCCGTGGCGGGCTCTCGCGGGAAAGCCATCGAGCGCCTGCTCGAGGGCTTATGGAGCCGCGAGACGCAAGCGATTGCTGACCCTTCCCATATCGATGTAGTAGGACACCGCGTAGTCCACGGTGGCCCGCTATATTTTTTGCCGGCATTCGTCACCGCCAAGGTCAAGTCGGCGATCGAAGGCGTTTCGATCTTCGCGCCCTTGCACAATCGCGCCGAACTCGAAGGCATGGCAATCGTCGCGAAACTATTGGGCGATGTGCCCCAGATCGCCGTCTTCGACACCGGTTTTCACCGCACCATGCCTTTAGCGGCGAAAACCTATCCGGGTCCCTACGAGTGGTTCGAGCAGGGAATTCGCCGCTACGGATTTCACGGCATCAATCATCAATATTGCGCAGAACGGGCTCAGAAGCTTTTGGGTAGCCAACCGAAGCGTCTGGTGACTTGCCATTTGGGTAATGGCTGCTCGCT
>JBEKLO010000054.1:0-26943 GCA_050010155.1 Terriglobales bacterium | reverse complement strand
TCGATTCCGGTCGAGAGTTCGGCGCAAGCCATTTTTTATCTCTTGGGGCCTGACCATGTTGTAAAACGCACCCTGAACTCCGGGAGCGAGGTGCAGATTCAGTCGAGCGATGTGCAGAGCGCTGGACGCTACCAGGTAATCCTGTGCGACTCCTCGTGCAGTTCTGCGACGTTCGAGGTGAAGGCTGCGCAACCGGAGCGTCTGAGCTTTTTTCTGCATCCGTCGCGCGTGCCCGTGTCGTTCCCCGATTCGATTGATGCCGTGGCGTTCGTGTTTGACCGGTACTTCAATCTGGTATTGGCACCAGCTACCGTGGATTTCCGGGTCACTCCGGCCACCGGCGCCGGCTTCTCGCGGCCAAACCCCACGCGCTACGGAGTGGCCTGGCTGCGCATGGGCTCAACTCCACACGAGGGGCCGGTTCAGGTGACTGCGGTTTTGGGCAACGTGGAAGAAGCGCGGGTGATCCAACAGGTCGCGGCGGAGGCCTGCGGATTGCGCATGAAAGCCTTCGCAAACGGCAATGTCGTGACGCTTGAGACCGATCCGGTGCGCGATTGCAGTGGCAATGCGCTTCCCGATGGCACCGTGGTTTCATTTACCAAAGTTGATAAGGCGGGCAGAGCAACGGTGGACACACCCATTAGAAAAGGCGTGGCCCGGACGGAGCTAAGCATCCACGGACCGGCACAGATCAGCGTAGCGTGCGGCGTCATGGTGGGCAATGAAATCGCCCTCAACGGGAAACTATGAAGAACTGGGCCGACGCGATGCTGACGCTTAAGGGAATTTTGCCTCACTTCGTTAGAGCTGCGAGCTTCGTGATGGTTGCGGGTGCTCTTGCGATCTGCCAATCCGTGGCTCAGACTCCACTCCCCGAAGTTCACCTCGATGCTCAGGGACTTAGCCCGCGTCCTATAGAAGAACTCACAGGAACCACGATCGCGCGGCATTACGCGCAGGCGTGGGGCGATTTGGAGGCGGCCCTGGAATCCGACCAAGGCGGAGGACTCGGCGATCAGTTTGTCGGCTTCGCAAAAGATCGCCTTGCGCGGAGAATCGGCGAACAAAGGCAAGCGGGGATGCGCGTTCGCATCGTGGATCACGGCCACCATCTTAAAGCTGTGTTCTATTCGACGGATGGAACTGCGATGCAGCTTTTCGATCAAGCCCAGTTGGAGATCCAGACCTTTGACGGAAATAAGTTGATTGACACTCAGAATGGGCGTCACGAGTATATGGTTCTGATGACTCCCGGCGCAGATCGCTGGTACGTTCGCGATCTTGAGGAAGTATCTGACAAACCATTCTGAAGCCTCGCTGCCAACGCCCATCTCTAGCCAACTTTTAGCAGCGGCCTCTCATCGTAACCAGAGCAGGAAATCGCGGATGAAACTTCACTTGTATGCCCTTGGGGCGTGTGTCGTAATTCTGAGTTGTATTCCGATCGCGTGCACGCATGCGAAGCAGCGGAATCTCACGCTCAAGGATATCCCAGAAACGCCGGGCAATCCCAAGGTCCTGGCGGACTACCAGCCATGGTTTGGTGATCCGAACCATATCGATGTCGGCTATAGCACGCAGGATCCTAACGTGCTGCGCAAGCAAATTGAGAGTGCCCGCAACATGTCGATCTATGCGTTCGCCGTGGATTGGTATGGCCCGCGGCATCCGTTTATCGATCGAAGCACTGCGCTCCTCGCGCGCATTGCCAGCGAGCAGCACTTTCACATTGCGCTCATGTACGACGAAACGCAGGATGACAATGGACACGCGACCGACGACGCCATGGAGGCCATGGAACTGGCGTACCAGAAATATATTGGTCCGAACTCCCCGACACGCGACGCGTACCTGCTCTACCGTGGCCGGCCTGTCATCTTCATATTTCCCAAGTTCGGTCACACGGATTGGAACCAGGTGCGCCAGGAAGTGAATCAGTGGCAATCGCCTCCAATTTTGATTTATAAGGACGACCCGCCCGCGGAGTTCGCCAAGGCCTTCGACGGCGAATATGCCTGGGTGCATCCCGGAAACAAAGGGTGGACTCCGGACGGTCAAGCGTGGGGCGAAGATTACCTGCACAATTTTTATAAGAAGATGCGTAGCGAGCATCCGGATGAGATTACCGTCGGCGGAGTGTGGCCCGGCTTTAACGATACGAAGGCGGCGTGGAGCTTGAATCGGCACATCGATGCACGCTGCGGACAAACATTTGAAGACACGCTGCGCTTGTTCGACGAGAATAACGACCCGTCGCACCCCATTCCTTTTGTCCTGATTGCAACCTGGAACGACTACGAAGAGGGAACGGCGATTGAGCGCGGACTGCCGCACTGTGACGCACCGAAAGCCGACGCTGCGCGCGGAGGAGGACGCTGATGACGACGGAAACAAAAACCACTGAAACGAAACGGGCGAGTACGAGAGAACGCGCCGAGGCAATGTTCGAGACGCTGGCGGTTTTGCATCTCCAAGACCTCGCTGCTTCGAAGCAGCGAGGCGGCCCGAGCCCCGAGATCGAGCGGGAACTTGCGGGCTTGCAGCGCCTTTCCAACGAGGAGTGGTCCGACTTTCTGGGCTTCGCGGAACTGCAGCGAGTGCGTCTTCGCACTCTGCAGCTTTTGAAAAAATGGAACGCGGAAGATGCAGCTGCCCCGCGGTTTGCGCATGTTGACCGCTTGGTGGCCCTGGCGGAGGTCGAGCAGCGGGATGTCGAAGATGCGCTCGCGGCCTTGCACAAAGTTGTCCGCGCGCTCGCACTGACCGGCCACTCCCCAATCGTGATCAAGACTCTCGACCATTGGCCAGATATCGGCAGCGATCTTGATCTTTTTATCTCAGCGTCCGAGGGCGATACCGTCCGCGCGATGCAGAGCGAACTGCGCGCGGAGCCGCAGCCGCAAAGTTGGGGAGATCGATTGGCTCACAAATGGAATTTCCGCATTCCGGGACTGTCTCGATTGGTGGAGATCCACGTGGGCTGCCTCGGACAAACTGGCGAGCAGGACGCTTTGCCTGCCCATTTAGAAGCGACCAGTGTGACGCGCGATATCGGTGCATTTCAGTTTCGCGTTCCGGCTCCCGAGGAACAAGTCATGCTTGCGACGCTGCAAAGGATGTATCGCCATTTCTACATTCGTCTTACTGACCTGGTGAATCTCACGGCACTGGTTCGGGCAGGCCAACTGAATTTTGCGTTGCTGCGCACTTCCGCCGAGCGCTGGTCGATTTGGCCGGGAGTAGCGACTCTGCTAAAGATCACTTCGGACTACAACCAGCGCACGGGCGTTGGCCCGCTTGCACTGCCCGATTTTGTCGTTAGCTCCGCATGTTTTGGCCAAGAGGTAACGTACATGGGTGAACATTTTTTGCGCGTGCCGATGCTGCCGCATGGTTCGCAACTGTATTTGAAACAACTTGTAGGAACGGCCGCGGCGCAACGCTTTCGCGCAGCGGCACGTTTATCTCTATTGCCGGCGCTGGCTGCCGCCGCATTTGTCAATCTACGGATCACAGGAAACGACAAAGGGATTTGGTAGTTTGATGTCGACGCAAGACTTCTCACAACTGAGAAGTCGTGTCTTTATCACTCCCGCGTCTACATGGGACGGACCTATGGGCTACCTGAAACCGGGCTCAGGTCTACGGTCTCCACTGGATAGTTGAAGAAAGGCGCCTCGCGCTAAGGTGAATGCGTTAGGTCGCCACGAGGTCGGGTCATGAATTTCTGTTCCATCCACTTCTGTCTGCCAGGAACGCGCATCTTGCTTGCAGCGGGTTCTGTATCGCGGGAACTGCGATGAGTACCGTCAATCTGGCTGCGCCCACTGAACCTGCGCTTCCGGGCGGAGTAGGCTCGCCGTATCGGATTCAACAAGTGCGCCCACGGGCAATCTCGCAACCGGACGTGTCGCCGGGACTGTTCGCGCTCAGCGATTCTTGGGGTCAGTACAAGACTTCGAGAACGCGTAGTGCGCTGGGCTCCATTCTGGTGCACGCGCTGTTGGTCGCGGCCATCGCGGCCTGCTGGTTTTTGCCGCACAACGTACCGCTTCAGGCAAAACCGGTTGCCGATGTGATTCTGATCGCTCCCCCTCTCGAGTCCTACGCATTGCCCCTTGCCCCTAAGCAGGCGGGCGGCGGCGGAGGAGGCGGAGATCGCGAGAAAATCGAAGCACCAAAAGGCAAACTTCCGCCGACAGTGGTGAAACAAATCACGCCTCCGGCAATTGTGGTACGTAACGAACATCCGAAGCTGACTGCAGAGCCTACGGTGGTTGCACCGCAAATTCAGATGGCAGCTGCCATGCCGAACTTGGGAAATCCGGCCGCTCCCCCCTTGCCTAGCTTCGTTGCCTCCAACGGTACGGGGTCGGCCGGGGGCCTCGGATCGGGTGCAGGCGGTGGCATCGGCAAAGGCAGCGGGCCCGGAGTGGGCGAGGGCCATGGAGGTGGCATTGGCGGTGGAGTCTATCGAGTTGGAGGGGCGGTGTTAGCGCCGCATCCATTGTCGATGCCAGATCCGGAGTACACGGAACAAGCGCGCGACGCCAAGCTGCAGGGCATGTGCGTGGTTGGACTGATTGTCGGTGCGGATGGAAAACCGCGGGATCTTCGCGTGATCCGCAAATTGGGCATGGGCCTGGATGAGAAGGCAATGCTCGCCGTGAGTCACTGGACGTTCGAGCCGGCTACTAGGGATGGCATTGCGGTACCGGTACAAATCAGCGTGCAGGTGAGTTTCAAACTGGATTGATCCGCCCTGCCCGCGTCCAGCGAATTCCTGGCTCAGGATCCCCTCTGCGCTACGGATCTCAGCAATTTCAACCAACCCGTGTACGGCCGCTGTCATCTCACAGTCGCCGTCCAGGAGCCTACGCCATGAAATCTAAGTATCTGGGGTTAGTTTTGTTGTCTGGCCTGCTGTCTCTGACCCTGGTCGGATGCGCAGGAGTACCAGCTCAGTCGCACACACCGCCGCCGGTCGGCAGCCTGAAAGACCTGAATCACATCATTATCTTTGCTCAGGAAAATCGTGGGTTCGATCACTATTTCGGCACTATGCGTCAATACTGGTCGCAGAACGGCGTCGCGGATCAGTCCTTCGACGGTTTGCCACAGTTCAACCCGTCTAGCGGCATCGCACCTCTGTATGGACCGCCTCCCGTGAATCCAGGCTGCGATCCTGCTTTGTCGAGTCCGACCAATTGTGTCGCCAGCACCTCCTACAGCGGCAGCGACGTCACCTCTTTTCATATGCAATCCGTGTGTAACGAAGAGCAGAGTCCTTTCTGGAATGAATCTCATATCGATTGGGATTTGAACGACCCGATTGGTGTTAGTCCCGCCGCGCTCAACGGATTCGTGCAAACCGCCGCGAACGATGCTCGTCAGGTATCGCCGCCCTTGAACGATATTGATGGTCTACGGAGTATGGGATATTTTGACAGCGGCGATCTGAATTACTACTACTTCATGGCTTCCAGTTTCGCGACGTCGGATCGCTGGTTCTCGCCCACAATGAGCCGCACGGAGCTCAACCGCATGTATCTTCTGGCCGCCACCTCCGCGGGCCATGTCTATCCTCTGGCCCCGCCCTATGGCCCGCTCACGAATACGACCATCTTTCAGGAACTTCAGAACGCCGGCATCACCTGGAAGATCTACGTCAATCCCGAGGGCACAAATTGCTCGGCCACTGACTCTGCATGCCTCATCGGCTTTTCTTACATCAACATGTTCACTTACGAACAGACCATCCTCAACACGCCTTCACTCTTGCAAAATATTGTCCCCATATCTCAATTCACTACCGACGTACAAAATGGAACTTTACCGCAGGTTGCGCTGATCGAGCCTGCCTCCAACGCTGGATTGGATGAACATCCTAACGACCAGGACACCTCGTCCCCCAGCAGTGTTCAAGCCGGAGCCAATTACGCGTCCGGTCTGATTAATGCGCTGATGGCCAGCCCCAGTTGGAAAGATTCGGCCATGATGTTCACCTACGACGAGGCTGGCGGTTATTATGACCACGTTTCGCCGCAGTCTGCGACCCCTCCGGAGAACCCGAATTCACCGACCTATCTGCCGATCGATCTGCAGCCAACCGACATCTGTGACGCACCCGGACAACTCGGAACTGGGACCTGTAATTTTGCGCATACAGGCTACCGTTTGCCGATGATCGTCATTTCGCCCTTTGCCAAGAAAAACTATGTTTCCCACACCGTGTACGATTTCACGGCCATTCTTGGACTCATTGAAGCGCGCTTCGACGTTCCGGCGCTGACGAATCGCGACGCTGCTCAAGCCAGCATGGCCGCGGATTTCTTTGACTTTGTGAACGTGCCTTGGGCAACTCCTCCGTCACCGCCCGCTCAGATCACCACCGGACAGTGCACCCTAGCCGCTCCGACTCAATGAAGTTGCGCCATCCTGGCAAAACCGGGAATGGGTGTTTGTCGTCGTTGCGAAGTTCGATTCCGAAGCTTGCTTGAGTCCCAGAATGATTCTGGCGATGGGATAATGATCCCGTGAGAATTCCGCGATCGCTTCGTTTGACACTGTGGGTCGTGCTGTTTTCCGCGGCCTGCTCGGCCGCAACCCGTCACTACTACATTGCGGCCGAAGACGTCACTTGGAATTACGCTCCCAGCGGCCGCAATCTTCTGAATGGCAACGTCATTCCGCAGCCGTGGTCGCAGAAGTTGGAATGGCCGAAGAGCCGTTTTATCGAATACACCGATGACACCTTTACCACTGCAAAGCCGCAACCCGAGTGGCTCGGAATTCTCGGCCCAGTCATTCGCGCCGAAGTTGGTGACGAAATCATCGTCGATTTTTTGAATCGCGGCCACCGCGGTCACGATATTCATCCCCACGGCTTGCGCTACGACAAAAGCAACGAAGGTTCTCTCTACTTACCCGTTGCCAAAGGCGCGTTTGTCGCTCCCGGTGCCCGATATACTTATCACTGGTTCGCCAATCCGGCGAGCGGACCTGGTCCCGGCCAGCCCAGTTCTATTGTGTGGTGGTATCACTCCCATGTGGACCCCGGGATTGAAATCAACTCCGGCCTCTTGGGGCCAATCGTTATCACGGCAAAAGGCAAAGCGAATCCCGACGGATCTCCAAAGGACGTCAACCGCGAATTCATTGCTTCCTTCATGATCTTCGATGAAATGGGAGGCAAGCCCCCCGGTCAGTTCTATGCCATCAACGGTTTTATCTTCGGCAATCTTCCCGGCTTAACCATGAAGCAGGGAGAGAAGGTGCGCTGGTATTTGCTGGGGATGGGAAACGAGATTGACCTGCACACTCCTCATTGGCACGGCGAAACCGTCACCGACGGAAACAGGAACACCGACGTCATTGAACTTCTGCCCGGAAGCATGCAAACGGTCGACATGCTCGCCGATAATCCCGGATCATGGATGTTTCACTGCCATGTGGAAGACCACATGGAGGCTGGAATGATGGCGATCTACACCATCTACGCTCCGCCCGCCCGCGCCTGCCCGATCACCATCGTCGGAGGAGATTTCTGGAAGCATCCGGAAAACTTTACGCTGACGGTGAAGAACGTCAGCGCCAAACCGATTGCCGGCTTAACGCTCACGTCTGAAATGTTCTTGGCGCCCCAGGACCTACGGCGCCCCTTCAATGCTCAGTGGTCCACGGCCAAGCCCATCCTGCCCGGCGAGGAACTGACTCTGGAGAAACCGGGCATTCGCGCCGCCAGCGCCCAGGCAGTTGAAGGCTGGGTCTTCTTTCCTGATTCTGTGAAGTACCAAGACGGATCTAGTTGGCAGGCGCAAAGCGAGGGCGAGTGCTTTGATGTGGTTTGGCGGGAGCAGCATCACCCCCAACTGCTGGCCTTGCCCCCCCGCCAGATCGAAATGAATCCAGACTAGCCGCGCTTCCGGAGCGCTCTAGAAACACTGGAAATTGAGGCTGACCTGTCCGAGCATCAACTGGTCTGAGACCGATGTATTCGCCAGCACCCAGTTGGCGTGACCCTTAGGGTTTCCCCCTGTCGCATTGGTGTAGTACTGCCAGCGTACCCATCCATAGCTGTGCTTGATGTTGTCTACGGGATTCACGGTCGTATCCACGCCGTAATCGAAGACTTCGCGAAACTGACAGGAGTCGATGTTCCCCGAAACGCTGCAGCTATATGTATATTGCAGCGGCAAAGTTGTAATGGAAAACGTCTTCGGTGGACTCGCGCGGTGGTCGGTGATGTCGATCGTGCCTGTCCTCTTCATGCGCAGCTGAGAATAATTGAGATTCTGCGAAGGACTTTGCAGTACCTGATCTACGTAAGTGTAGTAGTTCGTATTGTTCGACTGCGCGGGCGGCGGGGGATTCCAGAACGAACTGTTGTCTCCTCCTGGAGCCGCGCATCGTGCGGCCCAGCGCATGGAGAGGTCGGCTCCCTCTACCTGACTGCCGTTGTTGAATTTCTTGCAACTGGTTGGATCATTCCAGTGGTTGACACCATGCCAGTCGTCCAGTTCCGTCACCCATTGGTAAATGTAGTTGGAGTCGTAAAGATTGATATCCCAGGGATTGCCTTGCGGGTTTTTTACGTAATACACCTTGGTCTGGCTGGGATCCCATAGCGTGTAGATGTACGACGATGGCAGGCCGTTCGTGATGCCCTCCATGTGATAACTGGTTGCCAAGCCAGGGTCCATCATCATCACGCTCAAGACATCCCAGTATCTGTGCCCTGCCGGGCAAGTGATGGTTGACTGAATTTGGCCGAAAGCACGGGGTGCCGATGCCAAACACGCTGCCACAACGAGGAGCAAGGGGATGAGAGCATATCTGCACATTCTCACAAGGCCACTCGGTCGTTTGCTGCCTTGGCTACACGCGGCGCTTACACGCACAGGTAGTGCGAAAAAAAGAGGAGAGTCCTGCATGGATTTACATCCTTTATTCTTGCGGTGAGTTTTGGGTTGAGCCGGGTACACTTTAGTGCACCGGATGTCCATCCACTAGATAACCGAAGTAATGGGCTGCATTAAGCAGCCCACTCCACCGAGTGTCCCAGGCTCTTGATGAATGGTGGAACAGCTGGAATAACGCGTGTCCTGCTGACCTACAATTCGAACGCAATGCCCCGTTCCCTTACGCGGGCACCTTCCCCAAAATCGTCCAGAATCTCGCTTGTACAGCAGGGACGTTCAATGAGCAGCGCGGATCGTCGGTTTCATTGCGGGTTAACTAAGTAGTAATACAGAGAAAACTGTAAGGGCACCGCGCTCGGATTCGTTAGATAATACCCCGCTATCTGTGCACGCGATTCGATGAAACCTCAGCAAGCAGAAGGATTGAAAATGGGTGTTGTCCAGTTTCTTATCGCTGATGATCATGAGTTGTTCAGACGAACTGCGCGATCTTTCATTGAATCTCATCCCAATTGGCAGGTCTGCGGCGAAGCCGGGGATGGGATCGAAGCGATTGAGAAGGCGAAGCGACTGCGTCCTCAGGTCATCCTGATGGACATCAACATGCCTCGCATGGACGGCTTGGAAGCCACCCGAATCATTCGCCGCGATCTTCCCGATTGCAACGTGATCATTGTTACTCAGAATCACGAAACAATCGCCCGGCAGCAGGCTAACGCAGTCGATGCGAAAGGCTCGGTGACGAAGTCGGAGTTTACCCAAGCGTTGCCGACGACCATCAAAAGGCTATTCGAGAACCCGGTCTCGGAAAACGTTCAAAGCACCAGGCAGGAAACCGCTCGCCCGACAGGATGGGGGCGCGGCGGAGGGGCGTTGGGCGAATTGGTCCGTGAATTCGATTGGGCGAAGACCCCTCTCGGCGCCATCGAAGAATGGCCACAAAGCTTGAAGACGGTTGTTCGCACCTTGCTAGCGTCACGCTTTCCCATGTGGATGAGCTGGGGACCAGAACTCACCTTTCTCTACAACGATGACTACGCTCGCATGACACTTGGGAAGAAACACCCGTGGGCACTGGGAAAGCCTTCTCCCGAGGTGTGGAAGGAAATCTGGGACGACATTGGTCCTCGCATTCACAGGGTTCTTGAGACCGGCGAGGCGACCTGGGAAGAAGGGCTGCTCTTGTTCCTGGAGCGGAGCGGATACCGCGAGGAAACTTACCACACCTTTTCTTATAGCCCCCTGTTTGGAGATGACGGCACAGTTGCCGGAAATTTCTGCGTGGTAACCGAAGAAACAGATCGGGTGATCGGAGAACGCCGGCTCAAAACACTGCGCTCCCTGGCAGGAGAATTGAACAAGACGATGACAGAAGAGGATGTGGTCGAGTGTATCGCTCGCTGTCTCGGCGAAAATCAAAAAGACTTACCGTTTACGCTGCTATATCTCTTCACAGAGGAGGGAACCGAAGCCCGCCTTGCTTGCCAAACCGGAATGCCGGAACGTCACCCTGCCGCGCCGGATTCGCTTTCATTGACCGAGGAGAATCCACCTTGGCCAATCAGCGATCTGCTCACCGGAAAAGATTCCGTCATCGTTGAGGATTTGCCAGAGAGGTTCGAGTCGGTCCCTTCCGGTTCTTGGGATCGGTCGCCCTGGCGAGCGCTCCTTCTGCCCATCACCAGTCAGGGTCAAGACAAGCCGGCGGGCGTGATTGTCGCCGCGCTGAATCCATTTCGTCCGCTAGACGTCAGCTATGCCGGGTTCCTCAATCTCGTCGCTGGCCAGATCGCCGCCAGCATTGCCAATGCGCGAGCGTATTCGGCGGAAAAAAAGCGTGCCGAGGCGCTGGCGGAAATTGACCGCGCGAAGACCGCATTCTTCAGCAATGTGAGCCATGAGTTTCGCACGCCCCTGACGTTGATGCTGGGCCCGCTCCAGGACTTGCTGGCAAGAAGCCAGACTCACCTTTCCCCCACTGCCAAGGAACAGCTCGACCTGGTGAGTCGCAACGGCGCCCGCTTGTTGCGCCTGGTCAATACTCTCCTCGATTTCTCGCGCCTTGAAGCTGGACGCGTGCAGGCCGTCTATCAGGCTACGGACTTAGCCGGCTTCACTTCTGAGTTGGCGAGCGTATTCCGTTCTGCCACGGACAAGGCGGGATTGCGGCTCCTAGTGGACTGCTCCGATCTTGGAGAACCCGTCTACGTGGATCGCGATATGTGGGAGAAGATTGTTCTGAATTTGATTTCCAACGCCTTCAAATTCACCTTTGAGGGCGAAATTGCGATCAGTGTACAGCGCGTGGGCAACATGGCCGAGCTTCGCGTTCGGGACACGGGAGTGGGAATTCTTGCGGAGGCGATCCCCGGCTTGTTCGAGCGATTCAATCGCGTTTCCAATATGCCGAGTCGGACCCACGAGGGGAGCGGAATCGGTTTGGCCCTGGTACATGATTTGGCGGAGTTACACGGCGGCTCCGTAAGCGTCGAAAGCACCGTGGGACAAGGCTCCACTTTCGTCGTCAGCATTCCTTTTGGTCAAGATCACCTCGCGTCGGGCCAAATCGGTGGCTCGCGTAGCCTGGCTTCTACCGCCGTGGGCGCGAAGCCGTTTGTTGAGGAGGCCCTCCGGTGGCTTCCCGACTCTGTCGCCGGGAACAACGAGATCTTCTCCGTGCACGACGAGTTGCTTCCGGTCCCGTGCCCCCCCGCGTCGCAAGCCGCCGAACGTCCTCGCGTTCTTGTCGCGGACGACAACTCCGACATGCGCCAGTATCTGGCACGTCTATTGTCGGAACAGTACGAAGTGGAAACTGTTGCTGATGGTCAAGCGGCTCTTGACGTCGCGCATAAAGCCTCCCCGGATCTCATCGTTAGCGATGTCATGATGCCGATACTTGACGGCTTTGAACTTCTGAAGGCTCTGCGCGCCGATGAGCAGACGCGCACGATTCCCGTCATCCTTCTATCGGCCCGCGCCGGCGAAGAGTCGCGCGTGGAAGGCATCCAGGCGGGTGCGGACGATTACTTGATAAAGCCTTTCTCCGCGCGGGAACTGCTGGCTCGCATCAGCGGCAGACTCGAAATCGCCCGGCTTCAGCGAGACCGGGAATCGCAACTCCTGATAAGCCATGCGGAACTGGAGCAGAGAGTTCAGGAACGCACACAGGAATTGCTGAACGCGAGCCATGAGCTCCGGGAATTGTCTGCCCGCATTTTGCAGGCGCAAGACGAGGAGAGACGGCGAATCGCGAGGGAGCTCCACGACGGGGCCGGGCAACTTCTCGCTGCGCTCGGCATGGAGGCCTCCAATTTATCCAGCGAGAGCGACCGGCTGAGTGCGCGTGCCGCGTTATCCCTCAGCAACATTGGGTCGTTCGTCGCACAAATGACCAAAGAGATACGCACCATGTCTCACCTTCTCTATCCGCCGCTGCTGGACGAGGTTGGCCTGGAGTCCGCGCTCACGGAATACGTCAATGGGTTCGCACAACGCAGTGGAATTCAGGTATCGCTCGATCTTCCCGCAGCGATCGAGCGATTGGATCGCGACCATGAGCTGTCATTGTTCCGCATTGTCCAGGAATCCCTCACGAACATCCATCGCCATTCGGGAAGCAAGACCGCCAGCATCCGCATCGTCCGCGACGATGGCGCGCTGATGCTCGACGTTCGGGACGAGGGCAGGGGGATGACCGGGGAACGATTGTCGGAAATTCAGTCGCGAGGGTCGGGTGTCGGGATCCGCGGCATGCGAGAACGGGTTCTCCAATTATCCGGGACAATGAGTATTGAGTCCGACGGTTCGGGAACCCGGATACGTGTGCTAATTCCGACTCCCAAAATCGTTCCGCGTGAAACAACGGGCAGTGATGAACCGGTGCAAACAGCAGTTTGAAAGTTTTCGGCGAATCAGGTGTGCCCCCGGAAAAACTGAGTTGACAGCCTCCCCTCGACGAGAGTCAAATCCCCTCTACAGACCGGTCAAGCCAGTTGGTTGGGGACAGAATGATTCCAACAATTCACGATTGGGTGGGTTCTATGCGACAGAAATCTAGATTCAGCTTGGTTTTGTTGTTGATCACGCTAATCGTTTTGCAGGACTTCGGTCCATTTCTCGCGGCGCAAACCGCGCCCCCTACGCCGGAGGAACTCGATCAGTTGCTCGCCCCGGTCGCGCTCTATCCTGATTCTCTGTTATCCCAGATCACTACGGCCTCAACCAACCCACAGGAAATTCTGGATGTAGATACGTGGTTGCAGCAGAACCCCAGTCTGACTGGCACAGCGTTAACCGATGCAGCGCAACAGCAGGGATTCGATCCTGCATTTATCGCACTGGTTAATTTTCCGGATGTGCTGGATATGATGGCGCAACATATCGACGATTATGCCGCCATCGGGCAAGCATTTTCGGCGGATCAGGCGTCGGTCACGGACTCGATTCAGAGGTTGAGAGCTCAAGCTTATGCCGCCGGTGCGCTTCGCAGTAATTCGCAACAACAGGTAGAAGTGCAGCAAGCAGCGGCTCAAACGATCTATGTAATACAACCGGCAAACCCGCAAGTGGTTTACGTGCCGGTATACGATCCCACAGTTGTTTATATCCGACCTTCTGGCGCGATCGTCGCGACCTCGCTGATTAGTTTCGGCGTTGGAATCGGGATTGGTGCGCTGCTGGTTGATAACCAGCCTTGGGGATGGGGTGGATGGGGATGGAACTGGGGAGCGCGTCGCGTCTACTACAACCACGGCTATTGGGGCGGTTGGTCGAATCCATATCATCCGCCGCACTATTCGTATCGTCCGCGGCCAATCGTATGGGCGAACCGCCCCGGCTACCGCGGCAATTGGCGTTATCGTCCGCCGAACTATAGGCCTCCAAGCCGTCCGGGGAATCGGCCCAGCCGACCTGGAAATCGGCCGGGTGGCCAGCGGCCGACACCACCGCCGTCCAAACCCGGCACACCGAACCGGCCGGCAAAACCTCGTCCAACCAAACCGACCCCGAACCCAACGCCTGGAAAACCAGCCAAACCCGGAAATCCGGACCGGCCAAGACCAAGCCGTCCGACGGCGCCTGACCAAACCAAACCGACACGGCCTGACCGGCCAGCAACGCAACCGGCCAAGCCTGGAAATCCGGACCGGCCAAAACCAAGCCGTCCGTCGGCGCCCGACCAAACCAAACCGGCACGGCCTGACCAGCCAGCAACGCAGCCGGCCAAGCCCGGAAACGCCAAGCCCGGGAACACAGATCGGCCAAAACCGAGCCGACCTGCAGCACCCGGTCAAACCAAGCCCGCCGCGCCGAATCGACCTTCTGGAAACAAGCCTGCCGCGCAGCCGAAACCTGCGCCTGAGGAACGCTCTCAGCCACAGAAGAAGCCGGCTTCACAACAGAAGCCGGAACCAAAAGCTAAATCCCCGCAATAACCATCAAACGAACATCGAGCGGCGCTTACCGATCTTGGCGCGGCGGGCAGCGACGCGTTTACAATACGAGGATTAGCCGGGCAAGCTTCGGTGAAAGTGTCGGAGCGTTGCGTGCAACTGGTTTATGAACAGGGCTGTAGTTCGGCTTGAGGCGTATCGTGAGCTTGATGGCGAGTCGAGGCAGCAAGTCCGGCGAATATTTGTAACTGATTGAGCCTTCATATGCGAGAGTGGCGGAATTGGCAGACGCACCAGACTTAGGATCTGGCGGGGAAACCCGTGGGGGTTCGAGTCCCCCCTTTCGCACCATCTTTTCAATCACTTAACCGTGTGTGCAGTCCAATAACAGTCCGTTCAGCGATTACTGCACGCTTCCCTCGTTTAGCAACTGGTCTACGAGCCGGGAATTTGCTTCCCGGTTGGCTTCAGGAACGCCGCGACCGTAGCCGTCCATCGTCATTGAAATCGTGCTATGGCGCATCAGTTCTTTCTGGACCATCGGACCTGATCCAACTTCATCAAGCCAAGTGCGATACGAATGTCGCAACGCATGAAAACCGAGTGGTTTCAGCCCGGCTCTGATCGAGGCGGGCCTCAGATAATCCTGTTGCGCGGAGTTGGCATTGAGTGGTTTTTTGCCTAGCATCACGGGACTGGCGAATACGTAATCATCGTCAGAGTTGTACGTCGATTGCTGACGCCACGACAACAATGCTTCAACAATCATCGGATGCAACGGCAAGGTGCTGTTGGAACTGGTCGTCTTGGTTTCATCCACGTAACCTTCAACAATCCCCCGTTGAATGTGTACCTCGTTACGCAGCAAATCAAAATCGCCCCAAGCCAGCGCGAAGATTTCGCTCATTCTCAGTCCAAGACATGCTGCAAAAAGAACCATCAAGTGATACGGCTCTTCGGGAATCTCCGCTAACAGTCGGCGGAATTCCTCCATACTAAGAATGATTCGCTCACGGGTTTTAGGCGCTCCCGGCACTGGCAGGACTCTTACCAGTTCCATCGGATTGCGCAGATCAGCGGGAAGGTACTCAAAAAACATAGCGGCATCGTGGAGCATGAACAACATGCTTTTGATGTGTTGGCGACTTTTTTTCGCGTAAAGCGAGCCCTTGGAAGTTTTCAAACTCTTCAGCCAAGCCTCAACTTTATGCGGTTTCAATGGAAGAGTCTCCGCGCCCCACTTGTTGAGCACGATCTTCAATTTGCCTCTGTAGCCACGGCTGGTCGAGTGGCGTGACGGCATCCTTTCAAGAACATAGCGTTGCGCCACCTTCTCCAACGTAATGCCGGGTTCTTCCTCGGGGCCGTTGATCCGCAAACGGAACGGCTCAGCGGCTTCCTTGGCCCTCGACTTCGTGGGGTGTTGTTTCATGGTGCCGATTCGCTCGGCTTTGCGCTTCCCGCTCGCATCTCGGTAACGGAAAGACCAAATTTTGGTTCGTGGGTCCAGAAAAATCGAACCTTCCTGACGGCGTTTCCTGCGCTTTTTCATTGTTGCCTTTCCGCAGGAACTTGGACGCCCGCACCGATAATAGGCGTTGAGAGTTGAGAAGCAAAATGACTCCCGACCTCGCTTAGCCTAAAGCGCCACGTTCGGCGCGTGGTACCGGAAACAGGGTGCGCGGGAATGCGACCCTGCCGCGCCATACGGACAACGGTGCGGGGAGCTAACCCCAAGAATTGAGCGACCTCTCTTGTAGATACGAACGGTTCCATATATGACCCAATACGACCGTAAAACCGAGGCCCAACAATTCAAAGATTCACGATGAACTGTCCGATTAATGGCCAAGGTTGTAAGCGGAAATTGCCGGACACTGGTCTTGCGAGAGCGAAGAACTTCCCCAAAACTTATTCCAGTACGTAAGTGAAACTCATGTACCCTTCCGCTGCTTCCGCGCCGAGTGTAAAAGCCCGCCGTTCCGCTTGAGTAGTGAAACGGTACTCATAGACCGGCTCAAAATCCGCAGGATCACTACCCCAAAGGATACGGACTTTGTACGGAGTATCGGTAAGAGCAGCGCCTACCTCAATAACTACTTCGCGTTCTCCCACGTCTTCCGCCGCATTATCGTGCATCGTTGGATGAGGCATCCAATCGTATTTCGTATCCGGCACATTCTCCGGCATCTTGTCGTCCAGCAATTCTTTTACCTTACCCATACTTACTTTGCTCCTTTCACGCTTTGGTAAATCTGCCGCCATTCGTGGCGCAGTTGCTTGGACTGTTCCCGTGTGGCTCCGCCGCTGTAATGCGCGTGCAGAAGAGGCCGGGTCTTGCGTTCAAATTCCTTCCGTGTTGCGCTTTTTACGGCGAGAAGACGGATTGCTTCCTCTTGGTCGGGCTTGCTCATCGTGAAAATTGCATGGGCAACGCTCATAGCAGGCCCTCCCGTTCCGGCACTCCCTGCAAAATCAGCCAGACATTTATCAAGGCCATCTTGGGCGATACCGCATTGTCAAAATCCTGCGCCACGATATTCTTGATGCGCCGGATTTTGTCTGCCGCTTGGTTGTGGTTATCCGCCGCAAGTATTCGGCTGGTTTCGTCGGGCGATTCTGTAACCTTCTTACTCTTACTCATAACTGCATACCCCTTCAATTTCTTTGAGCAAATTTGGATGGATGCGGATAATCGCGTACTTACGTTTTATGCGCCGGTCGCCTTGGCCGAAATCAATGAAGCCCGCTCTACCGCGAAACTTTTCCAGTAGGCGGCTGACTTTGGTTTCGGAGAACTGCCAGCGTGCCGCCAACATACTGACCGAGTAATACCTGATCTCCGTGTCATCCATACCTAATTAGATTCGCGGCCGGAAAAAATTATCGTGAGGCCTGAAAAAGAAATGTGGGGGAGGATGCGTGGTCGGGATTGGACGCAGGGGGAAATCAGCGATACAATAGATCGGAGCCTAAGCCAAAGCCGAAGCCTGAGTTAAAGTCAGAGTCAAAGTCAAAGTCGCAGCAGTAAGTCAAAGGGCCGCCGCAAGGCGGCCTTCTTTATTTTTACGGTCGGTGGTGTTAAACGGAGCGGCAGGGGAGATCAACAGCGGGAATTACCCGCCATGGTTAGACCCTACCAGTTTCTCTGTCCCGGCCTCTCGCCGGGCTCTAGGCCACCGACCATCTTGGTTAAACCGCTTCGGTCTCGTCTTCGGTGCAATAGGCACACAGGCCACGACTGTTCCAGTCGTCGCACTGGGGGCATTGCATCCAGTCGCCGCCGTCCCGCCAATCGCCCTGCTCTTTTTCGTAGATGCTGGAACCATCGGCGAAAATGTAAACGATATTGCCGCCGACTGCTTGCTCGTCCACGGCCTCGTTCTGCATCCGCCGCTCGGCGTCGTTGTCCAGTTGCTCACGCCACTTGTCTGCAATGCTTACCGCTTTGTTTGTAGCCATAATTTCTCCTGAAACTAGATACTCCGGCCCACGGTATTAGGGCCGTATTGACGACCATGAGCGCAAGGTTCTTGTCCTAACTCGTTACTCACCCGGTCAAGTCCTCGGCTGTAGCGCCCCCGATTGCCCCATCACCGATCCCGACATGCTGACTTTAGATCATGTGAACGACGACGGGGCGCAGTTCCGCATCGCTCTCTATAAAACCAATCAGGGGCGCAGCGGGCAACGAGCCTACAGGTGGATCGTCAAAAACAATTTCCCCCCGGGCTTCCAATGCTTATGCTGGAATCACCAATGGGCAAAACAGTTGCGGGCCTACCGGAACAAAACTAACTGTTGTTAGGCCTCCGTGGGGGCGAAGTCGGCGATCTCCCGCAGCACATTCACTGGGATGTGAAACGATTCCCACCCGGTTTGCGCGATGATCCGCTCCATGTCCAGATTAAAAACATAAAAACCATCGTAGCCAAAGGGTTCCGCTTCGTCCATGTAGCCGAGAACGAACTCCCAGCCGGTGCGGTTGTCATGGCAAAACACGGTGATGGTGCGGTGCGCTTCTTGCACAACAAATTTTGCGGAGTATTGCATGTCTCTTCCTCGCTTTCTCCTAATTGGATGTTGGGGAATTAGGCCCTTTCAAAAACATTATTTCGCGGCGGATTGATTTGACGGCGCATCCGGAATGTGCGATAGTTCCGGCGATAATTGGATAAGAAGCGCCGTGCAGAAAGGCGGCGTGATTCATTGGGCACCAGCTAAGTTACTGGCAGATGAATCCCAGAAATGGATTCGTGTGCCCAAGAAGCCGCCGACCTCACCCAAGCCCAAACCCACCACTTCACGAACGCATTCGCTAAGTCGGCTATCCGACAAAGCCCTGATTGCCCGCCTGCGTGCCCAGGCCTTCGGCCCCATCAAAGGCTTGTACCGACGATTGAAAGCGGAGCTTTCTTATATCCGCGAAGCCCGAAAACGCTGGGGCAATAAATTCCAAGGCCGCCGCGTTCCCGTGCCCGGCGAGCCCACATGGACGGAGTTTGTGGAGCAGGAATTGGGTGTATCGATCCGCACGATTCAAAAATGGTTAGCGGAAGACGATCAGGAACAAGCTGCTTCCAAGAAACATATCCGCGATAAATACGATTCGGCGGATATCGCGCATTTGGAGAATGTCGCGCAGGCGGCGCAGCAGTTGGCGGACAGTGATCCCGACAATCAGGACTTTGAGCCGATCAGAAAAGCGATCAGGGAAAGACCCAGCGGATTCGTCATCCGCGAGGGAAGGGTGGCGTTGGAAAAGAACAAATGGTATGAAGGCAATAAAAATGACGGCAAACATTACCATCTGACACCAGCCCTCTACTGGGCCGACATACAACGACGACGCCCCGGCATCGTGGACATTTTGCCTTATCCCCGACCAGAGGGATATGACGCGCTGTCCCCCGATACGCCATGGCCTAAAGTGGGGTATGCCAACATCCCGTTTGGCACAACCATCAACCCCGTTACAGGCAAAAAAGAAGGCCCCACCGCATGGGCGAAGAGAGGAATTATTGAGCAAGCGAAGGGTAATAGCACCCTCTACCCATTCCCGGTGGATTGGTTCTTCTTTTTGCTAATAGAGGCCGGGGCAATCATTACACCCATAGGCCGCGTGGATTGGGTCGCGACCGAAGATGGCAGCAGTCAGCCCAGCGGCAGGAACATCGTGGAACTTTTCCTACCGGGGAAAGATTTAGCGACGGAGCAGCAGCAAAAAGCGGCTTAGGCACATCGCCGGGAAGAAGTTGGGAGACGGGTTCCAATTCGTGCATGTGTACGGCAAACCAATCGGCCGCCGCTTCTTCCACGGAATCAAATACCTCATGGTCGAGGTCTACATCCACTTCATAGAGTTGCGTGAGCAAAACATCTACCTCAAATTTAATTTTCATTTTCATCTCCGAATATGCAATCCAGATGCCAGATAACCTGTTTCGCTTTTTTTCGTATGGACATTTCCGGGCAGGGGAACTGCTCATTGAAAACTTGCGGAATCAGTTCCTCCACGACTTTTGTCGTCTGATCCAGCAAAGCGGGATCAGTCACATGCGGGCTCGTTCACCTGCGGCAGGTTCCCCCAACAGCGGGGCCGGACAGAAAGTTTTAGCGGGGAAAAATGGAAAACTTAGGGCCTCTGGGTATTAGGTAATGAGCGACTTTGCAGGTTGCTCAATTCCGCTGCATTCGGAATTCATAGATGTAGGACAGCACGGCGGCGTGCTGAAAGTTCGGGGGGTTGGTTTACTCATCCTTTACCAGCCCCCAAACGAACAACCGCTCGACCGAACAAGGATGAGAAGAAACAAGGATGAAGGCAAGACCGTTCGGTTCTAATCCAACCTTTGTCCGCATCAGGACTTATGGCGACAAATCCGAAAGAACTAATGGCTCGCATAGCCAAGATGAAAGAAGACACATCCGCAATCCAAACCCTCTGGTCTTACCTCTTCCCTGAACTTACCGTGGCGGACAGCCGCCAATGCCAAGTCTGGCTCCGCATCTACACCTTTGAGCAGATTTCCAACGGGCTGGAAGCCGCCAACTACAAACTCCACCGCCGTGAGGACGACCCGCATCCTATGGATCGGGAACAAGTCATCAGGTATGCCTCGGGCGCAATGAAGGGTCTCAAACTCGCTGGTGCCCAATGACCGCACTGGCGCAACTGGCTTGGGACTGCAAATCCATCACTGGGATGGAAAAACTTGTCCTGATGGGATGGTTAGAGCAAGTCCCTGACGGAAGCGACATCGCCTGCGCCTCCAAGGAAACCGTGGCCGAATTCCTCGGCATCAGCAAGAGCACAGTCAAACGGCACACGAAAGCGTTGGTCAAGAACGGGGTTCTGGTTCACACGGATGGACGGCAGTTATGGAAAACTGGTTGGACACCCATTTACCAAGTAAATGTGGAATTATTGGCTGGTAAGGGGGGTCAAATTGAACCCCCTGTCAGATTGAACGGGGGTCAATTTGACCCCCAAGGTTATAGGTATAGGTCTTTTTCGGTTTCCCAGTCCGTCTCTCAGTCTTTGTGTGGTTCTAAAAATAAGTCAGAGTCTTCCTGTTCCACGCAAAGCGTGGAAGAGAAAGTGGAAGACCTCAAACCTAAAACCGAGAACCTAGAACCAACCCCAACACCTTCCCCTATACCTACATCACATGGTCAAAAACGGGTCAAGGCTTGCCCGAACTGCAACGAGCCTTGGACAAGAGACGCCAACCACATCTGCAAGGACTTGGACGAGTTCGGGATGGATGCCATCAGGGTGAAGCCCATAGACCCCAACCCCGACTTTGACCGTGTAGAGTATTCGGGCGAAACACTGCCCCCGTTGAGCCCCGAGGAAAAGAGGGCGTGGACTGCGGGCAACGAGGTTTTCAGGCTCGGGTTGGAAGCAAGCAGGAAAAGAATGCAAACAGTCGGGCAGAAAAGCGCAGAGAGTATCAAGACGGAAAGGACACCCAAACCGACACCGACACCAACCCCGTCCTACGACCGTTGCGTCTGCGGTGCCGTGGTGAGCCGCTTGGACTTTGACTGCGACTTTGACCGCTGCGACACCTGCAAGAGGAATAGCGTCGTCGTGCCCAATCCCCCCGTTCCGCAGCCCCCCCAATCCGCCGAAGACCCCTTCCCCGACGACATTTGGGACGCCCGTGGAAGGACGAAAAACACCCCCGCAGGAAGGGCATGGGCGGCATCAAGAGGCGAAACAATAGAGACTGACAGTATCAATCCATAGGGGGTTCTTCTTATGGCCGAATTCATTCGCAGGAAATGCCAGTCGCCCGGTTGTGTTGCCATGGCTTGCCCGAGCGAGACTGGTTATTGCTCACACCACGACTTGCAGCGAACCACATTGGGTCAGAGGCCGGGACGAGTAGACTCGCCTAACTTACATCCGTGGTTGCGGGATGCCCAGCCCATTACCGCGATGTTGCAGTGAACGATTAGTGGAACCATTGTGGGCGCAGCGCAAGGAAACAGCATCACCGCAATAAATCCGCAGTTCCTCCGCACCCAACCATTGGTTGGCCAGCCGCTTCACATGGCTGGCACAGCGGTTTCGCCGCCACTCATCGCCAATCGTCGGACATTCCACGACTTTCGGAGTCAATGTTTAGAACGGCAAGATCGGCGGGCATGGGGGCGAAGTGCTTTCTAATCAGCAAATCGTATCTCGATTTGTGCCGAAAACAGGGGCGAGTACGCTCCGTGGAGGATTTTTTTAAATAATGAACGCCAGACCAGAAATCAGAAACGCACTGCTCGTCAAACGAATGAATTACTGGTTGATACGCGCACTCCATCCGGAGATCAGTCCCCGAGTTCCTGTGTGGCGTGCTCGCAAGAATTATTGGTCGTTGATACGGCGGCACTCCGCGCTGGCTGCGCGACACGGGCTGCGCGAGACAGACGTGTTTTGAGGGTTTCGCATGGACAACGAGAACAGCCCGAATGTGGTCGCTGTCGGGGCGCTGCCGTGGGCCAGCGAGCGGAGATGCAGACAGATTGACCGATCATGTTTGGACGATTGCCGAACTACTAGGCACGGCGTAAAATCGCAGCGCCCGATATCTATGGATGCCTACGTACATGCTGCCAGATGCGGCCCATCGGTGACGACCTACGCCGCGCCTAGCAGCGGCCTGTATAGTGCTGTTCGGTTTATTGTGGCTGCGGGTGTATCCTCTCCCCTGTCGTCAGCGGCAAAAGGACACAATCGCCCGGTGAGCTAGTCCCATTCGCCCTGTTCTTTCGGAAATTCAGCCGCACACTCGGGATGGCACAGCCGTTCGTGTCGGGTCTTCCCGGTGGCAGATACTCGCACGAGATCGTCATGCTGACGGGTCTCCTGCCATTCCATTGTTTTCAAGGCAAGCCGCAGTTGTTTCTCCCGCGTAAGCTGTTTGCTTGGCTTCAGGAAGATCAACCCATAGAAATAGACCCCGCGCTTGCCCTTTCTGCGGGAGTGATTGTAGTAGTAGTCCAGAAAATCCTTATTCACGGTGACGATGAGGCATTTTAACTGAAACGCCTTCTCTATCACTCGGGTGTCTTCCTTCCCAGTTACGCCCAGATCGCGTGCGGTGTAAACGTGTGCCTTCGCGCCGAACACGTGCCCAAGATCGCTCACGCACTCGTCGAGAAAGACTCGTTTCTTCGCCATGGCCGGATTATCGCATCATTGCCGATCTTTCTTATCTGTTAAACTTCGCAGGTCTGCGGACAGTCCGTAACCGGGAGATAGTGCGCTATATGCCCGACCCAGAATTCTTGCAGTTGGCTCACGAAGCGCCGACGCAAGGTAAGACGCTCTTCGATTTCTCTGGTCGAATTGCCGCTCTGCTCCAAGACCAGAAGGTGGTTTCGAATGAAGCACTGACAGCCTGCGTCGATGATCTTCTTGGAGCGGTTTACACACTGATCTTCGCTCTCCACCACGACTTCGATGATCGCCCCAACCGACTAGCGCCAAAGGACATCAACGCGGTGCTGGTTCGGGCTCAACATATTTCGCAGGGCAAAGTTCGGAATGACGGGAAGTGGACGGCCGGGTTCTATTTCAGCAACGCTCTCTTCCGAATTGCTGCGGTCTACCATCGCGTACTGAAGATCGTTACGGGGCGAGACGATCTCACAGTCGGGAACTTGTCTCCCATTGCGAAAACTCTTTGTGGAAACCGGAATAGAATGTGGGCGGATGCCAACTTGGTGCTCGTTCACAAGGAAGTAAACCACTTGAAACACGACGAGGATGGCATCATTGGTGGACGAAAAGTCAGTTTTTGCGAAACTGAATCCGCACTTGGCGAGTTGCTTGATCTGATCGAGTACTTAAAATAGCTCGGGCACCGGGCTGTAGAAGTGTTCCAGCCTGCAATGGAATTGATGCGACTGCAAAGAGCAACCTCGATGGGAAGAAACGAGATGGTGCCATGGGCTCGCAGCCCCTTTGAGCTAATAAAGCACGCGGACGGACATCTCAAGGATGCGGGCGACACTGATCGCAGGATAGCCCTGATCGGGTTGGATAACGCCATAGAAGTCTGCATAGATGTATACATCAAATTGCATCCAAGACTGCGCAGCGGCGTTGAGTTGCGCAATGAGGACATTGAGAAAGCCACTCGAAATTACCACACAAAAATTGAGTGGCTCGACAAGCATGTAGAGGAACGGAAGCTTGAGATTGATTTCTCAATAGAAGAAATCGTTTGGTATCACTCTCTGCGGAACGAACTCTATCATTCGGGAAACGGCATGGTGCCAGAGTTGCACGTTCTCGAAGGTGCGCGACTCGCCGCTCTATCGGTATTTAGGACACTATCTGGAACAGACCCCGCTCCACTACTCGGCCATGAGATGGGAACCCCTGAAGCCTCTGTCGAGCGAGTTGTTCTTCCGTCTCAAAACGACGATACGATGGAGCTTCTGCGATTGTTCATCGAATTCGAACGTGCGCTGGAAGCGGCTCTCAAGACACTCACTTCGCACTCGGCAGCCCGTCCGAGAAGCGCTAAGCAGATGTGGGAAGAATACAAGTCGCTGACGAAGACGCCCCCATCTTGGGATCAGATCGTACAAAAAGTGATCCCGATCCGGAACTCCATCGCTCACGGAAGAACGGATCAAGTCAAGCCAGATGATGTCGTAGAAGCTGGTCTTGAAATGATTGAAGTCACGGACGGAATAAACTCCCTCACGCGGAGAGAGGTGAAATGAGGAATTCAGAATCGAGGCATTACATTAGGGAAGTGCCGTTTTGCGATTCGGCGAGGATTCGGATGAACTGGCAGCTTGACAACAGTACCAAAACAGCGGCACGCAAATATCCATTGCCTATTTACTCGGCCACTACGATAGCCCAAGACCCGGGCTCCAGTGTTGACGCTGCGGATTTTGTAACACGCTTGAGGCCGGGGGACGTGTTTAACTCGTCAGCCTCAGCTAGTCTGCAATGCAGTCCGGTTCAAATTGTGGACGAATTCAAGCTCTTGCACTATCTGCAAGCCGTCGCCCTGACGATCTGTTGGGGAAGTATGACCAGAACAAAGAACAAATACATATATCGCGGCCACGCACTTCAACATATCTTCGGCACGCTGGATCAGTGTGCTCAATCGATTCAGAAGACCTCATCCATTCAGCAGTCGTGGGACTTGCTCGTCAACGGGCTCTCATGGACCCCCGTGATGACTTCAAAGACACTGCATTTCTTGTGTCGAGCTTTAGGATTTGAGCAAGACCCACCAGTACCCATCGATAATGCGGTGATCCTTGCCTACGTATGGCCGGGATTCAGGATTAACGTTCCACCGAGCCAACGGCCGCTGGATTGGAGCGGAAAGAGCTTCGCCGCGTACTGTCGATACATGACCGCGATTCTCGAATGGTCCGATATCAAAAGCTGGAGCACAACGGAATTGGAGTCAACAATATTTGCTGAAAACCGCTGACTCACCATTGTTGACCCTCGCCCTTTCCGGTTAGTTGGATTTGGGGGCATGTTCCGCTGGTCTGCCACATTTGTTTTATGTGCGGGTGGTACCGAACTGTTGCGGCGAGAGGTGTGTTGCGGTGAACGCGGAGACCGAATAAGGTCAAGTTGCGCGAGGTATTTCAATGGCTAAGTGGATGCGGGTTGTAGTTCCTTCGTCCCAAAAGTTGCGTTTTCCCAGCTTGTGCCCCGGCTGCCTGAGACCAGAGCCAGAGGCCAGTTCCCGCCTCCGATCAGAAAGAGGCAGGCTTAAGAGTTTTTATGTTGTCTATATCAAATGGGAGTACCTGTGGGTTACGGTACCGTTCTGCAAAGAGTGTGCAGATCGAAGAGGGCGGTGGGAGAAGCTCGATATGGCGTTGCTATTTGTCGCCGTGATAGTCTCGTTCGCCTTGGCGGTGTGGTTTGCGGTCTCGCTAAAGCTACAGCCGTGGGAGTTTTGGGTGATATTTCTTGCCGTGGCGGCGATCTTGACAGTTTTGTGCAATCGGCTAGTGCGGGATTACAGGGCAGTGCGAATTAAACACTACGACGACAACACACTCGCGTTTGTTTTCAGTAGGCCCGAATATGCACAGGAGTTTGGGCGATTGAATGGACAACCCGCGCTCGTTCTCGGTTCACGCTCCTGAGTCTATATGTGCGGACGCTACCGACTTTCTCGGAGGAAGCAGGTTGTCGAAGAGTATTTCGATGCTGCCGTTTCCGACGAACCCGACTGGGCTCCCCGCTACAACGTCGCTCCCACCCAGCCCGTCCTCGTCATCCGCCAGAATCCCAAGGTACCCTTCCGCGAATTGTCCCTGATGCGCTGGGGATTAGTTCCCTCATGCTCGAAAGACTCGTCTGGTGCTGCACGAATGATCAATGCACGGTCGGAAACCGCGGCCACCAAGCCTGCATTTCGCGATGCGCTGAAATCCCGCAGATGTCTGATTCCGGCTGACGGCTTTTACGAGTGGAAGCGAGACGGCAAAGCGAAGCAGCCATACTGCTTTGAAGTTAACGATGGGAGCCTGTTCGCATTCGCAGGGTTGTGGGATCGACGGAAAGACCCGAACGGCAACTGGAGTAAGACCTGCTCGATCCTCACAACTACGCCGAATGCCGTGACCTCCCCTGTCCACGACCGCATGCCCGTCATTCTTGATCCAGATGCCTACGAACTTTGGCTAGACCCCGGCATGCAGAATGTGGAGGCGGCATCCGATCTGTTGAGGCCCTTCGATGCCCGGCTGATGCGGTGCTACCCCGTAAGCACGCGGATCAATAGCGTGGTGAATGACGACGAGGAATGCTCGCGACCTGTGGAGGTTGTGCAGGTTCAGGATCGGCTGTTCGTCTGAGAGACAACATCGGTTCTGTGAGCGACTCAGGGAAATCCTGAACCCACCCAGAAACCGAGTGTAGAATCTAACGCAGAACGGGGACAAACTCCATCAGGAAGAGACTACAAACAATGCCAAGGCTGCGGACTCTCACCCTACTAATTGTTGTTGCACATTGGATCGTTGCCATGTGGCATTTGTTTCTTGCCGCGAGCGTTCTTCCAGCCCCAAACAACCGCGTTAGCTGGCTGGCAGTAGTTCTGCTCACCTTGCTACATGGA
>JBEKLO010000053.1:0-36495 GCA_050010155.1 Terriglobales bacterium | reverse complement strand
CTCCGCCGGTGAGTAATCTGAAACCGGTTCGCGGGCTTGATCCTGACGCGTACGAAAACTACGCCAGCTTCTGCCGGCAAGACTATCCGGACTACGAAATTCTTTTCTGCGTCGGGGACAAGGATGACCCGGTTTATCCCGTGCTGGAGAAACTGGCGCGTGATTTTCCGGAACGGCAGATTCGAGTATTGTTCGGCTCTGGGGGCAAAGGGACGAACGACAAGGTCGTCAAGTTAGACCACTTGGTTCGGGAAGCGCAGCACGAAGTTCTTGTGATCAGCGATAGTGACGTGCGCGTCGAACCCGATTATCTGCGGACGGTGGTGGCTCCTTTGGCCGACGCCAAGGTGGGAGCGGTGACCTGCTTTTACGCACCCATCGAAGACAAAACGCTCACGGATAGTTTGCAGACGATTGGGATGTTCTCCGACTTCTATGCCGGCATTCTGGTCGCGCGTCAACTGGACGGGGTGAAGTTTGCATTGGGTCCGACCATCGTCACGACGCGCGCGCGACTGGCCGGATTCGGCGGCTATGATGCGATCAAGAACCGGCCGGCCGACGATCTGCTGGTGGGGCGCCTGATCGCCGAGCAGGGTTGTGAAGTGGAACTTCTGCCGTACACGATTTTGACGGTTGCTGACTACGGGTCGCTTAGCGAACTTCTGCACAAACGACTGCGCTGGGTCGTAGTCATGCGCCACATGCGGCCGTGGGGGCACCTCGGCCTGCTGCTCACGCAGGGGTTGCCGTGGTCGTTGGCAGCGATCGCAATTCATCCTACCGCCGGAGTTGCGCTTGGTTATCTCGGCGCGTACCTGGGCTTGCGGGTCGCGATGACCTGGATGATTGGTATTTGGGGACTGAAGCATCGTCCGCTGTGGAAGAAGCTGGGGCTGATCCCGGTATGGGACGCCGTGGCTTTCGGTATCTGGCTCGTTAGTTTTACGCGCAACACGATCCGCTGGCGCGATGGCGACTACTACATTCGCGAAGGCCAACTCGTGCCCGTGACTCAAGGCAATACTAAACTGGCAGGCTGAACTCGGTTTACGCTCAGCCCGCGGTTCGCAATTCCAGCTCTGATTCGATCATAACGACACGGGTTCGCGGGTCGCCTTGCGTTCGCGGAGGTTGCTCGGCTTCCTCCAATTGACACGCGGCAACATGACAGCGGAATCGATCCGGTCGCGATATTTCAATGCGACATTCATCAGCGAATCCAACAGCGAGTCGGAAAGCAAATGCGGTTCCAACCCGAGTTCAATCAGCTTCGAGTGTTTCGCGTTGTAATAGTGCTCCTCCGCCTCCACGCGCGGGTCGGCAAGGTGATCGACATTGACGGTGAGACCGAGCTTCTTGCCGGCGGTTTGGACCATGTGCGCCAGGTCAAGAACGGAAAACTGTTCCGTGAACTGATTGAAAACGCGGCACTCGCCGCGAGCCGCCGGATTCATACACGCGATCTCGACGCAGCGCACCGTGTCGCGAATGTCGAGGAAGCCGCGGGTTTGGCCTCCCTTGCCGTAGACGGTGAGCGGGTATCCAATGGCGGCCTGCACGCAGAAGCGATTGAGCACGGTGCCAAACACATCATCGTAATCAAAGCGATTGATCAGCGCTTCGCTCAAGGCCACTTCGTCGGTCATGGTTCCGTACACCACACCCTGATTGAGGTCGGTGGCGCGCAGTCCCCACGCCTTGCAGGCGAACATGATGTTGTGACTGTCATGCACCTTGGAGAGGTGGTAAAACGACCCGGGCTGCTTGGGATACGGTACCGTGTCTTTCCGCCCATTGTGCTCGATGGTGATGTAGCCTTCTTCAATATCGATATTGGGAGTGCCATATTCACCCATCGTGCCGAGCTTAATGAGATGGCAGTCGGGCTGAAACTCCCGCAGCGCGAACAGCAGGTTCAGCGTCCCGACGACGTTGTTCACCTGCGTGAACACCGCATGCTTGCGGTCGATCATGGAATAGGGAGCGGCGCGCTGCTCGGCAAAATGGATTACCGCCTCGGGTTCGAAGCCCTCGATGACCGACGACAGGAAGTCGTACTCCATCACATCGCCGACAAAGAGTTCAATGGCCTCGCCCGTAAGCTCCTGCCAAATGCTCAGGCGATCCGAAAGCGGGCGGATCGGCGTGAGGGTCTGCACCCCAAGTTCGTGGTCCCATAGCCGGCGCGCAAAGTTGTCGACAATCGCGACCGAGTGTCCCTTCTTGGACAGATATAACGCGGTTGCCCAACCGCAGTAGCCATCCCCTCCCAACACCGCAACCCTCATGTGGCCTCCTCGCCGTCAGTTCCCTGGAAAATGATTATTGCCGGAAAAATCTTCGTTCCCTACTCTACTGAACGGACTGCACGTCCGACAACCGTGCAACCGTCTTCGCTCCGCCATCCGCCTCGGCCGATGGTTCGCGGCGAGAAACAGCCACCGGATGATTCGCCATAACGACCTTGCCGCCGCTCTCCGCCACCAGACTAAGATGCTCCGCACCCACCAGGGTTTCCAGTTGAGGAATCACATTCTGGTTGGCCACGATATAGCAGCGTTCCGGCTTCAGCCACAGACTTTTGAATTGTAAATCGTCGATGAACACATCCGGTACCCCGGGAGCATAAGAACCGTATACCAGATTATTGAAGCGGCCGTTGCGGAGCAGCGCGGTGCGGCCAGTATAGAAAAAAATGGAGGAATACGTGTAATAGTGGTGGTCGATAATCAGCGTCCCCTCGGGCGCTTTCAGAATGGCCTCCGCCAGCGGCCGCGACGACATATAGGGATCGAACACGGCCAGGGCAAGCCGCGCGGCATGGAAGAACAATATCATCATGAGCGCGGCAGCCAGAAATGCACGCTGGCCATTCCATTTCCAGGTTCCCAGCGCGCCCAGGCAGAACGCAATTGCCGCCACCAGAAGCGGTATCCGCAGATAAGCAAAGGACCCCAGGGTAAGGTCCAGCATATGCCCCAAGGAGAGCGTATACGCGCTCGGATGGTGGCTGAGCGCCTGTGAAATATCTCCCGGGGCCGGAATGTTCCGGGTCAGAAAAAATAGTGTCAACAGTACCAGCCCAAGGCACGCCGCAATCACCGAGAGCGCTCGCGTTCCCCGCCGGATCCAGTTGCTCTCCATCGCCATCGCCGCGCCCAAGAGCAGTGCCAGCGCGGGATAGCAAGGCATCGAATAATATTCCTGCGTCGTAGAAAAAGTGAAGAAGACCAGCACAAACCCAGCCCAACAGAGCGCCAGAAGTCGAGTTCGGCCGCCCCGATCGGTCGGCCTGAACGAGAGTTTGGCAATCGCGGGAAAATACACGCTCCAGGGAAACAGCCACGCCAAATGCAGAAGCCAGAAGTAAAGGCGTGGCACGGTGTTGTAATCGCGCGGATAGCGAAGATTCAGAAAACGCAACAACTGCTCATTGATAAAGAAAAACCAAAGAAAGCCGTGATATTCCCCCGGAACGCTGTGCAGGGTAAAGGCAAAGTATGGCGGATTGCGCAGCGTGGCCAGAATGTGCCAGGGCGCAGCAATCAGCAAGACGACCAGCGCTCCCGTGAAGGGATGCAATCTCCGCCACGTCGCGGCAGAAAAGAGCTGGCGAGTAATTGCAAGATAAAGAACCCCGGCCGCGAGTGGAAACAGGATTCCGATCAGACTCTTAAGCAGGAGCCCGACCCCGAGGTTCGCCGCCAGCACAAAAGCCCAAAGCCGCGGGTGAGGCTCCTCTTCGTCCAAGGCGCGCAGAAACGCCCACATGGCAAGGGCGACGGTAAACGTCAGCATGACGTCGGGGATCAAAATCCGGGTAAACAAAAACAACCCAATGCAGGTGGCCATGCACAGACCCGCATAGAATCCGGCGCGCTTGCCGAATGCCCAAGCGCCGAATGCCATCGTCAACCCGCAAAGTGCAATGGCCGACAGCGCGATCGGAATTCGCGCGGCCCAGTCGTGTACACCAAAAATCTTGTAGCTCGACGCGATGGTCCAGTACACCAGCGGAGCCTTTTCCAGATACACAACGCCATCCAGATGCGCCGACACCCAATCGCCCGAAGTCAGCATATTGCGCGCGATCTGCGCCTGCACCGCGTCCACATCATCCATGAGCGACGGGGGAGAAATGATGCACCCCAGGTAGACCGCTGCGGCGACCAGCAGAACGATTAGATACAGGTGCCGGTTTTTTCCTGCATCCAAACGTTTGTCTCCCGGGAAGCGGCTGCCTGGATCCCCCATTTTTTCATCCATAGAAAGAGCACCATCAGGCCCCATAAGTGGTATCCAATATTGACTCGTCTCTCCATGTGCTGGCGAATGTGAGTCTCGATCACGTCCCGCCGGAATAGTTTCGTATGCTCGGACGAAGTATCCAGCAAGACTTCCATCATCAGCGGACGCAAACAACCTCGCAGCCAATCATGCGCCGGGATGTCGAAGCCGATCTTCTTGCGTCGAAGAACCGAAGTTGGAAGCTTATCGCGCATCAACTCCTTCAGCACAACCTTCTGCCGAGAACCACGAATCTTCAGCGAGGAAGGCAGCGAAGCTGCGAATTCAACGACGCGATGATCAAGGAACGGCGGCCGCACTTCCAGCGAATGCGCCATGCTCATGCGGTCCGCCTTGTACAGAATATCGTCGGGAAGAAAATATTTCTGATCGAAAAACAAATACGGCGCCAGATCGTTGTCTGCCCCGGTCGTGACTGCGGCGTTGGCCACAGTTTGATCGCGCAGTTCGCTCAGCACACGATCGAGAGCGGGTGGAAGTTCCGAGCGCACCAAGGCCCGCTTTTGCGCTTCGGTGAAGGTCCCGTTCCAGTAGACGTGCGCGCGTTCGGGACTCAGCAATGACCCCTCGAGAAATCGCTTGAGCTGGTATTCGAAGCTGATTTTATCGTCCGAAACCGGCCACAACCGTAACGCGCTGAGCGCGAGCCGGCGGGATTGTTGCGGGAATCGCCGTGCCACAGCTGCCAGACGATTCGCTCGATAGGTAAGATAGCCGCCGAACAACTCGTCCGCGCCTTCGCCGCTAAGGCTAACCGTCACTTTGGTCTTGCTCAGTTTCGAAAGGAACCATACGGGAAGCGCTCCCGCGTCGGCCGACGGTTCATCCGAGTAATACGCAAAGGCTTCAATCGCGCTGCGCAGGTCGACGTCCGGATTGAGATCCAGTTCCGTGTGGTCGGTTTGATAGCGTGCGGCAACCTCGCGAATGTATGCGGTTTCGTCGAAGCTGCGCCCCTGGAAGGAAACCGAAAAAGTTTTGAGCGGCGCACTCGACTCCATTGCCGCGTAGTGCAAAATCGTCGAAGAATCAACCCCTCCGCTCAGCCACATTCCGAGCGGAACATCGGACACCATGTGCTCGCGGATCGACTGCCGGAGAAGCGTATCTAATTCCTCGCGTGCAGACTCCAGCGTCCAATCGCTGACGACAGTGAAGGGCAAGCGCCAGTAAGCATCGGACGAAACTTTCCCATCCCGCCACTCCATCCACTGCCCCGGGGGAAGCTTCTCGATGCCTTCGACCAGCGTCCAGGGGCAGGGCACATAGTTCAGCGACAAATAGCAGTCAAGCCCGTCCAGGCTCAATCGCCGCTCGATCTCTGGATGAATGAGAATCGCCTTTAATTCCGAGCCGAAGAACAAATCCTCCCCGCGACGCATGAAATAAAGTGGCTTGATCCCCATGCGGTCGCGCGCCAGAACGAGCCGTTTCTTCGATTTCGTCCATAGCGCGATCGCGAACATGCCTCGCAAGCGCGCAAAACAAGCAGTATCCCATTCGAGGAACGCATGAAGAATCGTTTCCGTGTCGCAGTGAGAATAGAAGCGATGACCGAGCGATTCCAGTTCGCGCCGCAGTTCCTGGTGGTTGTAAATTTCGCCGTTGAACACGATGGCCACATCGCCATCATCCGAAAGAATCGGCTGGTCGCCGAGACCAAGATCAATAATCTTGAGGCGCGCCCCGCCCATCGAGCACAGACTCGACTGGAATACTCCCTGCTGGTCCGGTCCACGATGGATGAGCGTGGCTGTGGCGTTCCGAATGCGATCGGAGTCAGGCAGCCAATTTTTGTGAGTGAAACCGACGATTCCACACACCCGCGCGCACCTCTATCGCTTTCTTGAAATCAGCTTGCGATTCTCCCGCAAAATGGGCTCACGGATTCTCTCGCGGAGACTATGACACCCGGAACCAGGGCACGGCGCGAAGCTATTCAGGTAGAGAGACAATTTCTAATCCTAACGATCTTTCTGGGGATGCACAACCCGGTGGCTTACTGCCGACCCGCGACTACCAGGGCGACGCCGAGGCACACCAGTAGCACGCCCGCCCACCTTCTCGAGGTGACCTGTTCACCGAGAAAGAATTTTCCTCCCAGCGCACCAGCGCCGTAGCTCAGAGCCGTAACCGGAACTACCACGCTGACGTTCTGCCGCGACAACACAGCAAGCAATGAGAAGAAGGCAGTGGCCATGAGGCCCAGACCGATCCACATCCACGAAACTCGCAGAGCGCGGACGAGCACACCCACGAGGGCAGAGGGCCGGAAATCTTTCACCTCGCCCACTGCCTTCATCGCGCGCGAGACGCATAACTCGCCTCCGGTACCTGCGCAGATAATCAGAAAATAGAAGATAACAACAAGCATTTAGGTTGGCTCCGTCGTCCGCGGAGAGGTATGTCCCACAACCAGGACACCCAGGCAAATGACCAGCACTCCCACCCAACGCGTCGGCGTCACCATTTCGCGGAGCAGGAAGTGCGCCAGCAAGGCGGACATAAGGTAGGCTACCGACGAGGCCGGCTGGACATAGCTGTAATCCGCCCACGACAGCACCAGCATATTCGCTCCGAAAAAAATCATGAGCGAGGCAATCCCCAGCCAAATCGAACCCGAAGTGAGGATGCGAGAAAGAACATGAACCGCCTCCACCGGCGTTGCGATGCTCACCGCGCCGATGCGCTTCATCCCCTTGCCCAGCAATACATTGCCCAAGGGACCAAAAATCACCATCACCAAAATCAACACGTACGTTTTGAAGTGCAGGCCGGCAGAGGACTTCATGGGTGGAAGTGACCTTCCCTACGGATGAGGTCACGCCCGTCGTTCTCCGCGGGGTGCTTTGTTGATCGCAGGAACACGGCATCTCCCGCGGGAATCATCAGCCACAAAATATGCATTTCCAATTATGGTACTTGATTTTTACCCAAGGTCGCGAACGCGGCCCGGTTTGGAGCCAGCCGATTTCACTCGTAGCGCAAGCTTTCCACCGGGTCCAGCCTCGCCGCGCGCGCCGCAGGCACCGTTCCAAACACAATGCCCACCACCGCCGAGACCACGATGGCCACAATCGCCGAGAGCCCCGAGATGGGGATCCTGTAGTCCGTAAGGAAGCGCACGGAAAAAGGCAGCGCTAATCCGATAATGACTCCGCCCAAGCCCCCGATCAGAGAAATCATAACCGCCTCCGATAGAAACTGGACTCGAATCTCCATATTGGTGGCGCCAATCGCTTTCCGAATGCCAATCTCGTGGGTTCGCGAAGTAACCGACGTCAGCATGATATTCATGATGCCGATACCGCCGACCAGCAGGGTGACCGTCGCAATGAGAAGCAACACCATCGTCAAGGCATTTGCCGTGCGGTCGGCGACGCTGAGCAAGGCCGTGAGATTTTGCACGACATAATTCGATTCCGCACGATGGCGGGATTTGATCACTTCGCGAATTTGTTCCGTCACTGGAATCACAATCGAAGGATCTGCGGCCGAGAAGTAAAGCTGCTGAACGTAGGGCGTATTCGTAAAATATCGGCTGACGCTGTAAGGAATCACCATGGAGCTGTCGGTGACTTCCGACTGGCCGAAAGTATCCACGCGCTCGCGGAACGTACCGATGACGGTGAAAGGGAGTCCGGTCAGCTTGACGACCTTCCCTACCGCTTTGTCCGCGGAACCATAGAGTTGTTCGGCAAGTTTCTGCTGCATCACACCGACTTTGTTGCGCGCCTGTTCGTCCCCCGCGTCGAAGAATCTTCCTGAGACGATCACCAGATTCCGCACCGTGCGGTATTCGGGAAGCACTCCAAGCACGCGAATATCGCGCTCCTTGCCATATCCAATCGGAATCCGGTTATCCAGCGGCACCACGGGAGAAGCAGCAACCACTCCGGAAACGCGCTGGAGCACGGCGTACATATCGTCCACCGTTAACTGATCGGGCGTAGTGACGTCGCCTCCACCCTGGTACTCGGCGTCGATCATGTTGGCGCCAATCGATTGAATCAGGTTTAGGACGTACTGCTTGCCCGTCATTCCGATAGTGACCACAAGAATGAGAGAAGCGGTTCCTACGACCATCCCCAGAGCGGTGAGACCGACGCGGACCTTGTTGGCGCAGAAGGTGTCATAGGTGAGCCGGAATATCTCCCCAAACACCAGTGTGGGAGGAGGGCCCGCTGTCGCCGTAGTATTCGCCATACTGAGTCCGATGCTACGCGATGCCAAAGAGTGGCGCAATTGACCGGGCAGGAGTTGGTTCCAGGGGACGAGGATTAATTCGAGTGCCGGAGCCGCCGCAGCCGGAAAAAAGTGCCGAGCAGTCTCATCCCGATCTGAAAGATCCTGGCATTCGAAGTTCCATGTACGCGGGGAGCGTACGTGAATGGAACCTCGATGATGCGTCCCCCATCGTTGTGTATGCGAATCAGGATCTCTTCCAGCGCGTCGTAAGTTGTACCTTCAAACTCCACTGCCTTGACCAGGTCAGCGTTATACAGTCGAAACCCGCTCGACACATCGGAAACGGGAACACCGAAGCCAGCGGTAAAGAACCAATTCAGTACATTACTGAGGAAGCGGCGAAACAGCGGGGCATCTGCGCCTCCTCCTTCGCAATAACGCGATGCAACCACCACGTCGGCTCGGTCGCGATTATCCCAGAGGCGCTGGATGAATTTAGGTTCATGGGAAAGATCGGCATCGAGAGTGACGATGTACTTGCCGGTCGCGGCTTTAAATCCCTGCTTTAGAGCACGCCCGTATCCCACTCCTTGCTGCTGGAATGCAATGGCGCAGTGGCGCTTGGCCATTTCCAAAGTGCCATCGACCGAATCGCCATCGACCACGATCGTTTCGGACGAAACGCCGATCTCCTTGAGCACTGAGTCCAGGAGAGGAAAAAGCAGCTCTAGATTGGCCTTTTCGTTGCGTGTTGGCAACACGACCGATAACACAGGCATCGAGCCGTTACCACCCTTCGATTGTGAAATGTCTAAAGCCAACGATTCTCCTCTCTCGAATTAGATCAGTATCAAGGGCTGTGCGGACTTTCGATAGTCGGACCAAACGACACCATCTGCATACCTGGATATTTCTCGCCAATCACGCCACATTCCAAACCGGCGTGCATGGCGATCAACTTTGCCGGTTGGCCGAAGAGTTTCTTGTGCACTTCCTGGAGCTTGCGCACGATGTCGCTGTTGGGCTCCGGTTTCCAGCCCGGATACTTGCCTCCCTGCTCCACCTCGAACCCCGCCAGCCCGCATACCGTCGCAACCATGCGCGCGGCGCTCAGCATACTGCTCTCGATCGCGCTCCGCTGACTGGTAACAACCTCCACCACGTCTCCCTTGGTACTGACGGTCGCCAGGTTCGTAGACGTCTGGACCAAGCCGGCAACATCCGGGCTCATTGCCAAAACGCCATGGTGCAACGTCGCCAGCAGCGCCACCGTCTGTTTCGCGTCATTCGCATCCAGCACTTTTCCCGGGCGTTCGCTCTTCTCGACCGTGATCTGCAATCCGGAATCGAAGCCTCCCAAGTCGGATTTGTATCCGGCTTCCGTGCCGGCCACCAGCGGCTTCAGTTCCTTCTCGCGCGTGGGGTCGACGAGCACAACAGCCGCAGCTTCGCGCGGAATCGCGTTCTGCGCGCTTCCCCCGTTGATCTCAGCAATCTCGATCCCAAGGCGATCCAGCAAGACCTGCAACACCCCACCCATGATCCGGATCGCATTTCCACGCCCTAGATGGATATCGACGCCGGAGTGCCCCCCTTTCAAGCCAGACACTTTGATGCGCCAGGCTGATTCTGCGTTTGCAGGACGAAGCACAATTTTCCGTCGAGCAATCGTTTTGATGCCCCCCGAACAGCCTATGCAGATCGTTCCCTTCTCTTCGTTGTCAAGGTTTAGAAAGTACTTCGACTTCAGCAACCCTCCAGGGAACGCCGCGGCGCCCGTCAGCCCGGTCTCTTCGTCAATCGTAAAAACGAACTCCAGCGGACCATGCGCGATGTCATTGCTCTCCATCACGGCCAGTGCCGCGGCCACGCCAACTCCGTTATCGGAGCCCAGGGTCGTGCCATCTGCCTTCAGCCAGTCGCCGTCCTTAACGACCTTGATAGGGTCGGTATCGAAGTTATGAACGGTCCCCTCGTTCTTCTCACACACCATGTCCAAATGGCCCTGCAACAGAGCCATCGGCGCTCCTTCGCGTCCCGGCCGGGCAGGTTTCCGAACGACGAGATTGCCAACATCATCCTGCACGGATTCGAGGCCCAGTTTCCCGGCAACGCTCAGGACGTAATCGCGAGCCGCTGCTTCTTTTGTCGAGGCGCGAGGAATCGCTGCCAATCGGTCAAAATGCTTCCATACCGGTTTAGGTTCGAGATTCGTAAGTGCAGGTATCATGACACGCTCCGTGGAATCCAAAGTCTAACAGGCTGCGCCGCAACACACACGCTTCCCCGCTTTGATGTCGCCCCTCAGCCTGTGCTGGAAATTTACTGCTTGGCAACGTCGATCATATTGTCGTCGGCGTTGCGGTCGATGAGCTTATTGTAGGGATCAATACCCGCCAGAGTTGGCTGTTCGTCGACCGTGATCACGTAGGTCTTGTGTTCGTCGCTGATTTTTTCCTTTTTCAGGTACAGCGGTTTTTCCTCGTCCTTCTTCCCGCTGAAGACGCCAATCTCGATGTAGTCGTCGAGCGGCATCGGACTCTCTACGCCGTTGCCGTCGGCCTGCATCTTGCGCGCCTGCACCTCAAGAGTGACTTTGTATTTTCCGTCCGGAGTCTTCTGGGACGTTGCGGAGATCGCTTTGTTGTCATACAGAACAATGCGGTTGAAGCCATCGTCGACCAGGTACTGCAGTTCGGGCGGAGTCTGCGCGCGGATGGCATCCACTAGCATGCGAGTATCGGGCCACGGGCCGTCGGTTGCGGCGGCGGTGCTCACATTGTCGTTGCTATGAAGGCTGGCATCGACCTGGTTCGTGGCGTTGGCGTAGCGGTATTGCATGAGGAAGTTGTGCAGCGCGAGATTGAATTTGTCTTCTCCGATGTAGTCAGCCAGCGTGTACAGGACCTGGCCGCCCTTCTGATACCACACGTATGGTTCGCGTTGCACCAGAGCGAGAGGCGGCTCGTGACGGGTCTCTCCGGCGCGGCCACGCAGATAAGTATCGAGCTCGTGGTGCAGGAAGCGATGCATCAGATCGCGACCATACTTATGCGCCATAACCTGGAGTGCGGAATACTCGGCGAGACTTTCCGCCATCATGTTGGACCCTTCGACGTCGGCTCCGAGGAGTTGGTGCGCCCACCACTGGTGGCCGAGTTCGTGCGCGGTGACAAAGTAGGTGATGTCAATATCGGTCGGCTTCAACACGCGGCCAATGAAGCCGATGCCTTCAGAGTACGGGACCGTATTGGAAAAGGACTGGGCAAAACTGCGATAGCGCGGAAATTCCAAAATGCGGAATTGGCTGAACTGGTATGGGCTGTAAACGCGCTGGTAATAATCAAGGCCGGCGCGGGAACTGGCGAGCATGTCGTCGAGGTCGTAGGTATGGTCCGGATCGTAATAAACCTCGAGCGAGACATCGCCGCCGGCACCGTGATAGACCTCCTTGCGCGTCTGGTAGCGAGCGCTGAGATAGGAGAAGAATTCGAGGATGTGCGTTGATCCCATGCTGTATTCGTAGAAATTACGGCCGTTGGCCTGCCATTCGCGCTGCAGGTATCCGGGGGCGATGGCGATCTGGTCCGGTGAAGTGCTGACCACGGTGTGATAGGTGATCCAGTCCGCCTCTTTGGGAAAGAGATTGTTCACAGAGTGCAGAGGGTCGCCGCGGTGGGCCATCTCTTCAAGGGGCGGAAGATGCTCTTCGCGGCGGCGGCGAGGGTCGTCAAGCTCGACGTCGGTCCGATAGCCGATGTAGGGGATGTAGTCGGAGTCAAAGAAAGTACCGTTGTAAGCAAACTCTGGGAGCTCGTTGTTGTCGCGGAACCCGCGCGTCTCGTGACCGACGTTGCAAGTGAGCGTGAGAGTTTCGCCGGGCGCCAAGGGCTGTTCCAGAGCATAAATGGAATAAATGCCGCGCGGTGCCGAGCTGACCCGGTGGAATGGCCGGTCAAGTTGCAGGTTGCTGACAGACTGCTTTATGTCGCTGATATGAATCTGCGGGATAGGCTGCCCGGTTTTGTTCTGCAGCGTCATGCGCACGGTTCCGTCGAAGGAGCGGCGCTCGGGATAGATATTGACGGTCGCGTCTACGGCGGTGACCTTGGGCTGGAGCAGATTTTCGTACTGTTTAAATTGGCGCTCGTAATCGGCCTGAATGTCGCGACGCGCCTTGGAATTCAGATACTCGTTGAGCACGTGCGCATTGTAGAAGTACCAGCCACCCGCGCCAGCGGCGATGACGGCGAACAGCAAAGCGAACGGCGCGAGGCGCGGAGCCAGTTGCAGAGCCTGCCGGGCACGGGCGCGCGGCGAGTCCTCCGCTCCGCGGCGAGCGAAAGCCATGGAGATGACGCCCAAGACCGCGGTGATGCCCAGCCAGTAGGTGTTCGCCCAGAACAGAGCTGGGACAAAATGGCCGTAGCCATTCATGTCGGAGTAAGTGTAGACCGGGACTTGGCCGATGAGATACAGCGTATTCTCCCATCCGAAACTGAAGAGAATCGGCATCAACACGAAAATGCCGATCACAATGCCGTGGCCCACAAATTTGTTTGAGACGATGGTCTGCACGAACATCGCCAGCAGCGTAAAAGCGAGGATCTGCGGGAAGGTCACGAGATAAAGTTCTTTGAGGTATTGGAGCAGTTCGTAATGGTAATAGCCCGCGATGGTCTGCATCAGAATGCCGACCAGCATGGCGACCGCCAGCAGGATCACTTCGACGACCACGATGGCGGTGAGACGGCTGAGCCAGTCGGTAGATTCGCGTAATGGCAAAGCGTCGTGGATGCCGTCAAAGCGGATGTCGCGCTCCCGCCACAGCAACTCCGCAGCATAGAGTGTGGCCACGATGTAGAGAAACAAGGTGGCGCTGCCCTCGACCGACTGCAACATGAGGTAGGTGACGGGCCAAACGTTTTGGTCGGCGAAGTGGCCGGCAAAATGGCCGTTGTTGACGGCGAAGGCGATAAGGACAGCGGTGATACCCCAGAACGGTATGTCGCGCAGAATATTGCGTAATCGCAAACGGGAGAGCGAAAGATATTGTGCCCACGTAGTGGCCGGACCGAAAGCGTAGTGGACAAGAGGAATGCGGCCGACAACCAGGGAGCGTACGGGACGATCCTCGGTCAGTTCTTGTTCTTTCGCTTTGGCGGCGCGACGGCCTTGGGAGCGAGCAGTGAGGGCCTCAACCGACATCGGGAAGAAAGCCCAGACGGAGCCCAGCGTCAGCAGCCCGACGCTGCACCAGAGCAGACGGTTGTAAAGGAATATGCCGTTGACCAAACTCGGCGACCACGTAAGAAACAGAGTGTTCTTCTCGATTACCGTCCAGTAGCGAGTGACGTCATCGAGAAGAATGTAGCCGATGGGATCGAGAATGCCCGACCAGAACCGCTCGAGTGAACGAGTCGATGAGAACACGGTAATGCCAATGACATAGAGCATGAACAAAGCAACACCCTGCAGGTAGACAATGAAAATCTTTCGCGTAAGGGCAGCGACGAGGAAGAATCCCGAGCCGATGAAAAATATCTGGATGGCGATGACGGAAAGAAACGGCTGCAGGTAATTCCAAAGATGATTCGGTTCGATGCGAGTGTGGTCCGCCCACGGCGCGAAAGTTCCCAGGAAGGTGCCGAAGATCATTCCTGAGAAGGCAAAAAGCGTCGTGATGTAAGAGCCAGCCCAGCGCCCGCCGAGGTAGCCGAATTTTGAAATCGGCTTGGTAAACAGGATTTGATAGGTGTCGCGCTGAAAGTCGCGGAGAATCGAAGTGCCGAAAATGGCGGCAATAACAATGATGCCGAACAGCGACGCACCGATGTCGTTGAACGTGTTGGCGTAGGCCGAATTTAGAAGAATCTTGCCATTGCTGTTGCCGATGGGACCGAAGTTCTCGGACGCGACGCAGAGGAAAGAAAACGTGAACCATAGCAGAAAGTAGACGTAGGTTGAGAGACTCTTGAAACGGAGCCTGAGCTCGAAAGTAAAAAATTCCCAAAAAAGTCGCATTATCCGAATCCTCCTCCGAGTGCGAGGCGTTGATCGACGCGTTAATTTGGAACTTGCCGCTTGGCCTGCTGCGAGAGATTGAGGAAATAGACGTCCTCAAGGTCCGAATCGACCGCAGAGAACCCATCACCCGGAGCAGCATCCGCGTACACACGAACCTCATGCTGCCCGCCCACGAGGTGAGTCGAAATCACGTGGAGCTTGGTTTCGATCGCATGCAGGTCGTCGCTCGTGGGGACCACCTTCGACCAGATCTTGCCTTGAAGGGCGGCGAGCGCGTCGTTTGGAGCACCCTCGAGCAGCAGTTCTCCCCCGGCGATGATAGCCATGCGGGGACACAACTGGCGCACGTCATCCACGATATGGGTCGACAGAATTACGGTTCGGTCACTGCCGAGAGATGAGAGAAGGTTGAGAAAGCGATTGCGCTCCGCGGGATCAAGCCCGGCCGTGGGTTCGTCGACAATGATGAGCCGCGGATTGCCCAGCAGTGCTTGCGCGATGCCGAAGCGCTGCTTCATACCGCCGGAAAAAGTGGAGAGCGCTTTCTTGCGGACATCCCACAGGTTGGTCTGCTGGAGCAGCGTGTCGATAATCGACTTACGTTCGGAAGCGGAAGTCATACCCTTCATGACGGCGAGATGCTCCAGCATGTCGAGCGCGGAGATTTTGGGATATACACCGAACTCTTGTGGCAAGTAGCCAAGAATACGGCGGACCTCGTCTTTCTGGCGGAGCACATCGATACCGTCGAGGATAATGGTGCCGGTGTCGGGATCTTGCAGGGTCGCAATGGTTCGCATGAGCGAACTCTTCCCTGCACCGTTTGGCCCCACCAGGCCGAACATGCCATTGCCGATCGAAAGTGACAGGTTCTTAAGCGCCTTGACTCCGTTCGGGTAAGTCTTGGAAAGACCATTGATCGTGAGTGCCACCCGCTGCCTCCAGATTCGAGAATGCGTTTCCGACCCTGCGCATCTACGGCATTGCGCGACGGCATTGCGCCAGATGCGGAGCTATTCTACTACCAAGTGAACACGCTGAAGCGATCCACCGGGTTCCAGTTTGTGCGTCAACACAACACTTGTCTCGTGTGAAGTCAGCTCAATTGCGGGTCTCGATTCTCGACCGTTGACCGGACAAGCTCCACCAGTTCAGCAACCACCGTATTTGGAAGATCCTCATGGGTCAGGCTTTCGCATAAAGCGGTGAGATCGACTAGTCGCGCGAGTTGGCGCCAGTCTTGCGCCAACGTGCCGCCGGCGTGCAAATAGCCGTTCGAGAAATTTGGTTCCACGAGAGGACGCGATACCCTTTCATAACGCAGGAAGTGACCAAGGTCAGCCAACGGCGAACCGGAAATAGCAAACTCCCAGTCCAGCACAGCCACTACAGTCCATCGTCCCTTGATGCTGCGAACCAGCAGGTTTCGTTTGCCAAAGTCGCCGTGAACCAGACATGCTTCTTCATCCAAGTCGGCGAGTTGTGGCGCCCATGCCCAAACGAATGCGTGGGTGCGATCCCGCAAATCCGTCGGCATGCGCTCTTGCAGATGCGCTGATGCGAGGCACAAATCGACAAAGCGGGGCATCCGATTTGCGCCCGGTAATAGCGGCGCTGCAACATTCGGCCCGGGAGCGAGCCATCCCGGCTTCCCGAAGGTCGTCCGTCCGATCAACGCCAGAGTTTCACCCACGGCGTACGACGCCTGAGCGATGGCATCTTTGTCGCCGCTTCGGGTCAGTTCGCGAAAGCTGATTCCTTCCATATAACGCATCAGTGCAAAGGGCGGCATCTCCTCCCAACCGCGCGGTTCCGCGTGAATCACTTCCGGAACGGGAACCGAGTCCCCGATCGGCCGAATCAGATCGATCTCTTTCTGGCAGATTGAAGGGTCGTGTTCGTAGATGCGAAGCACGATCGGCTCGGGCGTGCAGTCGAGGGAGAGCTTGAAATTCGCATTCCGCCAACCATCGGGCAGCGACTGTGCATCGATCCCATGGCATTGCGGAAATGCGGTTCGAACGATTCGCTCCAACAGGTGCTCGGGCAGCGTTCGGCGGGGCTGTGCTCGGAGCCAACGAGCTTCATGGGGAGCGCCCTCGACCATGCAGAATTATCCCTCATCTAAGGTTTCCGTTGGCGGCCCCTCCCTACGCAAACCTTCGTGACCTTTGTGGTTGACGCTTTTGCAAACGGAATCACCACTTCTTTTTTCGTCACATTCTTCTCGTACGGCCATCACAGACATGCACCCAAATCAGTGCGAAGATACCTCGACAGTGCACCATCGAGAGCTGCGCCAGTCTCCAGAGACGAACGCATTTCCGGGCGCAAAATTTTCACCTGTTCTTTGAAAACAAATGTCCGACAAATGGCTCAAGTCGGCACACTCGTAAGTGCACGCCAAACAGCAAAAATCGACACTAAGTCCCATATTTTGAATGCTTTACATCTAACTAGTGTATTATCATCAACTTAACTCATTTCATGGGGAGGGGGGTACCCCCCAACTTCCAATTTTTTGCCCGTCAAAAGCAATCGTCCATTTGTGAATCATCGCCTTAGATAGAGTGCTGAAAAACTCAATTCTTAACGAACGCGAAGGGCATGACTTCACGGCTTTGCGGAAAAATGTCCCGTTTCGATTTTGTTTTGAAAGGGTGCGGCTCCAAGCCGCTGAGGGAATGACTGCCGCGCGCAATCGAGTTTTTCAGCAAGCTGTTCAGTCGTGCCAACCCTCCGGCCTGGGCGTCATCACCAGACGTCGCTTCGATCAACAACTGCGAATCCCTCCGGCATAGTAAAGTAGAGATAAGCCCCAATTTGCGCGCCTGAGGAGTTTTCGATCTGAATCCGAGTATTCGCAATATCGCCATTATTGCCCACGTCGATCACGGCAAGACTACGCTGGTGGACGCCATGCTGCGACAGAGCGGCACGTTCCGTGATAACGAGACCGTCGCCGAGCGTGTAATGGACTCAAACGATCTCGAGCGCGAACGCGGGATCACGATTCTTGCCAAGAACACGGCTGTATTTTATGCGGGCGTGAAAATCAACATTGTGGATACCCCCGGCCACTCCGATTTTGGCGGCGAAGTAGAGCGTGCGCTCAAGATGGTCGACGGCGTCATGCTACTGGTGGACGCGAGCGAAGGGCCGCTGCCACAGACTCGTTACGTGCTCAGCAAAGCGCTGGAAGCAAACCTGAAGCCGATTCTTGTCATTAACAAGATTGACCGTCCGGACGCTCGTCCGCAAGAAGTTCTGAACGAGGTTTACGACCTCTTTATCGATCTCGACGCCAAGGAAGATCAACTGGACTTCCCTGTCCTCTACACCAACGCCAAGGCGGGCACAGCGGCAGTGCATCAAGGAGCGCATGGCGAAGATCTGCGTCCGCTTTTTGACGCGATTGTCAGCACCATTCCCGCTCCGCAAGGAGACAAGGACGGGCCGCTGCAAATTCTGGTCGCGAATCTTGATTACAGCGATTACCTTGGCCGGCTCGCCATTGCCCGGGTTTTTTCCGGGACGATGAGAACTGGAGAGGACGTCGCGATCGCAAAGCGCGACGGCTCTTTTCACAAAACAAAAATCACTAAGCTCTTCAGCTTTTCGGGGCTCAAACGCACGGACATTACGGAGACTTCGCTGGGCGACATCATCGCCGTCGCTGGCGTGGAAGGCATAACAATCGGAGAGACAATCACGAGCGCCGAGAATCCTGCCCCACTGCCACCCATCGTGATTGACGAGCCTACGATTGCGATGCTCTTTACTATCAATACTTCTCCATTTTGTGGGCGCGAAGGCAACTACGTGACGTCGCGCAACCTGCGCGAGCGCCTGGATAAAGAGTTGCTCACCAACGTCTCCCTGCGCATGGAAGAGACGGGCAGCACCGATTCGTTCAAGGTTCTGGGACGCGGCGAATTGCAGCTTTCCATTCTGATTGAAATGATGCGCCGCGAAGGCTACGAATTGATGGTCGGCAAGCCCGAGATTGTCACCAAACACATCGACGGCAAACTCATGGAGCCGGTCGAACACCTCACCGTCGATATCCCCGAGGAATTCGTCGGCGTAGTCATGGAGCATGTCGGCTCGCGCAAGGGCGAAGTCGCCAACATGCACAATCACGGCTATGGCCGCGTGCGCGTCGAATTCCGCGTACCCAGCCGCGGGCTGATCGGACTGCGCAGCACGCTCCTTACCGACACGCGCGGCACCATCGTGATGAATGCCCTCTTTGCCGGATACATCGAGTGGCAAGGAGAGATTCCGCAGCGCCCGACGGGAGCGCTGATCGCCGACCGGCCTGGGCTTACGACTTCGCACGCTCTCTACAATCTGCAAGAGCGCGGCATACTCTTCGTTGGACCTGGCATCGACGTTTACGAAGGCATGATCATTGGCGAAAATGCCAAGGACGCCGATCTCGACGTCAATATTGTGCGCGAGAAGAAGCTGACCAACATGCGAGCTTCGACTTCCGACATCGCGATTCGGCTCGTGCCTTATCGCAATCTCAATCTGGAGCAGGCGATTGAATTTATCGCCGAGGACGAGTTCGTTGAAGTTACTCCGAAGTCGCTGCGGCTGCGTAAAAAGGTGTTGCAGTCAAACCAGCGGAAAAAGAAGGGTTCCCTGGCAACGGTCGAGGGCTGAGAACCAAGAGCTGATGAAGCGACCCCTGCTCAAGGACGACGAAGCGGCCAAGAAGAACCTCCGCATGTTCCTGATCCCCTGCAGTTGTGGCGCAAGCTTTGCCGTTGCTGACGATTACGATCGCCGCGGAATGCACATCCGTAGCTACATTCCCTGCCCTAACTGCGGCAAGAGGCACGACCCGCGCAATCGGCTATTGCATCTCGACTATCAGGACGAACACTTCTGGAAAGTAGGCGGCTGCTGAGAGGTCAGCGGGAGACGGGCCAGCCGCGCCTCTACTCCGCAACCGTTGAGACACCTGTGCTAGCGATGTACACTATATGAGCCTGCAACGCGCCCGTAGCTCAGCTGGATAGAGCGGCAGCCTCCGGAGCTGTAGGTCGGGAGTTCGAATCTCTCCGGGCGCACCAACTTTCCCTTCGGCCCGTGTTGCCGAGATCCCTCGCACAGCTCGGGATTTCGCCTGCGGGCTCCCGCTTCGCTCACGCCCGCAAAACGGCTCAAGTTCGAATCTCTCCGGGCGCGCCAGTTTTCCGCTTCCCCCGTCTTTAGTGAGCGCCGAGCAGGATCACGGTTTCTGTAGCAAAGTCGCCGCGCTGGATGCCGATTTTCACCTTCCCGGATTTATCCGACAACTCAGCGAGCAGTTCCATCGGCGTCCGAATGGGCTTGCCATCCACGGACTTGATCAGATCGCCCGCCTTCATCGATGCCATTTCTCCCACGCCTCCCGGATCGACTTCGAGAATCTTCGCACCGTCAAATTCCTGCGGCCCGACCGCTAGGCCGAGCGCAGCGATGGCCATGCCGTGGCCCGGCACATTTGCCGATGGCTGAGGCGCTTGGCGCACGCCGGCCGTTGTGGAGGGTTTACTGGCTGAGGCACGCGTGGCTTTGGGCGCGCGCTCACCTCCAGATTCGCCGCCAAAGCGAAAAACGACTCCTGCAGAAGCGCGGAAATTGGCTTGGCTGGGCTCACCCTCTAAAGACTGCAAGTGGCGGGTGTAGACGTAGTCGGCCGGTCCCAACTGAATGCCAATGTGGCGAAAGAGCCAATAATCAACCCCGGCGCCTGCCGCAAACGATAGCGAGGTATCGTTCTGGGAAAACCCGTTGTAGGAAAGCGTAGCTCGATCCTGCCCAACCAGGCCATGCACAAAGATGGTCATCTTTGAGCCTTGGCGAAGGTTATAGCGCGGCCCAAACATGTAGGAAAAATTGCTGCAGCTAACGGAAGTGTCGTCGCAATTGCTCGTGGTGTGGCCACTGACATCTCCTTCCGCAGAAAGGTGATGCCAACGAAAGATGGAGAGGGATGCGTCCCAGCCGTTAAGGCCCAGCCGCGTCGCGGTCGAACCGCTGCTCGGGTTCGCAGGCAGATCAAGGCTGTAGTAAGAGTAGCCGCCAAATACTTCGATGGGAATGCTTTGAGCGAAGGAAACGCCCAGAAAAAAGATAGCTGCCAGAGCGGCGAGGACAAGTTTTCTCATTTTCCTTACAGCGCCTCCAGTGATGCAAAACATGGCACGATTGACCGCAGTACAGGATTCAACTGGCCACTAGGGTCTGACCGGGGGCCAGTCGCGCCAGGAATAATGCAGCCTCCCGGTCGGGCTTGTCTTGGATCAACGAATCGGTGCCACAGTCCCTCAACACTCGCACAGGTTTATGGCGAACGCCGATTATAATGGCCGAGCGATAAAAAGGAAAATAGGACACCTGTGGGATGCGCCGGCTCATCCCCGCGTTGTGCAATTTCCGCTGGGGGAGGGTAATATCGTCCGAATCCACGGGGGGCGCCCATGATTGCTGGTATGACAACCTTCACCTTATTCCACGTCGTATTGAGCCTGATAGGGATTGTCTCGGGCTTGGTCGTCGTGCGAGGCATGATATCCGGACGAAGACTCGACGGCGCGACACTGATCTTTCTCGTCACCACGGCAGCCACCAGCGTGACCGGCTTCATGTTCCCGTACCATGGCATTACGCCGGGCATTGTCGTCGGCATCCTCTCGCTACTGGTGCTGGGCGTCGCGATCTTCGCGCGCTATAGCAGTCAGCTGGCCGGCGGTTGGCGGCGAACGTATGTGATCACCACGATGATCGCGCTCTATTTCAACGTCTTCGTTCTGGTCGTACAACTCTTCGAGAAGGTGCCGGCCCTTCACGCCTTGGCGCCGAAGGGGTCGGAGCCTCCGTTCGCGGTAACGCAGGTCATTGTGATGGTGATTTTCATCGCTCTGGGAATTGCCGCGGCCAAGGGATTCCGACAACCCATCGCGATGGTGCGCGACCGATCCGAGCGCGCCGCCTGATCGAGCAAGCCTGAACGTACTTATTGCGGAACGGCGGAATCGCTTGGGTCAAGCCATAAGGGCGACCGAGCAAACCGCTTTCGCCATCGTAACTCACGCGAGAGAAGGCCCGGTCCATATTCCTGTTTCAGGATCGCGTCTCGTGTCCGCAATGGACTGATGTACCTGTGTGCCTCCTTAAAGTCCTTTGCCGGGTCTACCGATGAAGCCGGTAGGACGAGAATTGCCGGCCCATGACCATATGCCAGAGAGGGCCATCGAGGAGAACACCCATGTCAACGACGGCAGTATCCAGCGAGTCGATTTTTCAGGAACTCCAGAGTTTTTACCAGAACCGTCAGGCCGATCTTACGCAACTCGGCAGCGCTCTTCAAAACGGCGATCTGAGCGGCGCCCAGCAAGCCTATAGCGCTCTGGCAGCACTCGGGCAAAGTGGACCATTCGCCAATTCCGAACCTTTTTCCAAGTCAAGCCGTGCGCAGGCCTTTGAGACCATCGGCCAGGATCTGCAGTCTGGCGACCTCGCAGGGGCACAAGCGGCCTTTGCCACGCTTACCACCAGACAAGGTAATTCGACCACGACAGCGGAAACGACTCCTGCGACGGTTGTAAATCTCACCACTACTCAGCCCAGCAGCAGTGTAACAACAACCAGCACACCTTCGATCTATCGGCAACTGCAGGCCTACCGGCAGCAGCGGCTATCGGATCTCGTACAACTCGGACAGGATCTGCAGGCGGGTAACCTCAGCGCGGCGCAGCAGGACTTTAACGGTCTGACTGCACTCGGCCAGAGCGGCCCCAATGCTAATGGGCAGGTCTTTCAGAAGGCCGATCGCACCCAGGACTTCCAAGCCATCGGAACTGCCCTGCAATCCGGCAATCTCACAGAAGCGGAATCAGATTTCACAACTCTTGCCAGCACCTTCAACCAAAATGTGCAAGCGGAGTTGGCAATTTCAGGTTATGGCACGACCGGCGCGGAACCCGTTGGTCCCACGTCAGCGCCTGTTAGCACCGTTCCGGTGCCCGTTGCTCAGCCCGTTGGACCAACCACGGCCGGAACATCCAACATTCCCGGCAAGATCATTCTGAACTTGATCAATTCAAGCGCATCAAGTCGGACCGGGAAGAGTTCGGGCAACTCCTTGAGTATTAGCGCGTAGTTCCTGGCTGATTCCGAACGAGTCCGGTAGCCCCCGGAAGGCGGTCTTTTGGAATCAAAGATTTAGCGCTCCTTATTCCCCAGGTCTTTGAGGAATAAGGACTTCGCCACTCGGCGGTTAATTGTCGAGTTCAGCCGGGAATTCGCTTCATCGACTTAGTCCTGCGATGCCGATTGCTGCTGCGACGGGTGCGCTTTCTTTTGCTTGGCAAGCAAGGCTTTCTTTTCCCACTGGTCAGCGGCCAGCAGGTCGGTCTTACGGGCTGCGGGATCGTCGCATTCAACATCGGCGCGCTCCTGATAGACCAAACTCATGTAAGTCATCGCGTCTACGTAATCGGGACGGAGTTCAAGCGCATTGTTCAGGTTGTCGAGGGCGTCCGCCAAGTTGGTCGCATTCTTACCCTTGACCACAAGGCAGGCGTCATGATCTTTGGCGGCGAGGGAATCTTCCGGTTTGAGTTTCAACTTTGTACGTTCCTGCTGACGGAACTGGTTGGACACGGTCCAGTCGATGACGGCGGTCAAATAGAAGGGCTCGGGATCCTGTGGATTCAGTTTTTTCGCTTTGCCGTAATAATCCTTGGACTCGTCGAATTTGTTCATCTGGGCGTTCAGAAACGCGATGCCCTTTTCTGCAGAAGCAGAGGCGGTTTTTGAAACGCCCTCAAGAACCCTTTCGTAGTAGCTGAGGGCCTGATCGGCCACCCTTTCATTGTCTGCGGTGTCGACGCCCGGGACATACTTTTGTGCGAATGCGTCGGCGAGCTCCAGTTGTACGAAGGGGTTATTTGGCAACAGGTTGTTGGCATTGTCAAAATGCTCGATCGCCTCGTCGTATTTTCCCTTAGTGAGCGATTGCTTTCCCAGTTGGACTTCCTGTTGTGCACTTTGTGCATTCGTCTGGGCAACCACGACCGAGACCAACATTACCGCGCAGATGGTAGACAAAAAACAAAACAGACGACGTTGCATAAGAGCCCTCTCTCGTGGAATGCAAGTTGGATGCGCAAACCCTCAATCAGTGTGACCCGGACTTACCATTATAATGTGGCTTCGGGCCGCTCGGAACCGCGGCCAGGCGCTTGGCTTCCGTGCGCTCCCGTGCCGCATCCGTCTGCCGCCCTAACTGATCGTAAATATCCGCCAGCCAAAGGTGCGCTATGGGACTCTTGGGTTCGATTGAAGCCGCCTTCTTCAGCGCTGCCACGCCCCCTTCAGGATCTCCCGACTTAGCCAGAGACTGGCCAAGAATCAGGTAGCTGCCGGCGTCCTCCGGATCGTACTGCAGCACCGTGCGGCACTCTTTGATGGCATCCGCCACACGGTTGGTGCGGGCATACGCAAACTCCAGGAAGCTGTGTGCCTCCACGGCATTGGGCACCTTCGCAACGAGCTTCTCCAACTCCGGTATTGCGGCGTCGTAGTCCTGAGCCAGCATCAAACACTTGGTCAGCATGAATTCTGCCGGGGGCGAATCAGGTTCCATTTCCAGAGCTTTACGCAGAGCCACCGCCGCTTTTTCGTACTCCTGCTCCCGCATTAGCCAGGTAGCCAACTTGGTATAGAAAGAGGCCCTGGGATTTTTGGCGATGACTTGCTCGAGCAGCGCAATGGACTCGGCGGCGTGCATCTCTTCTTGCAAGACATCCGCCCGATGAATCATGTTCGCAATTTCGATTTTGTCCTTCGGATCGGGCCCCTGGTCAGGGTCACTTTTCGAAGGATTGCCTCCCGCCGCCATGTATCCCAGCGCTCCCAGTTTTTCTTGCGCCCCGAGGTCGAGTTCGGCCTTGGGAACTGCCCTGTCGCTGCTCGTCTTGCGGCGGAGGGCGTCGAGCTGGCTGGCTAATGTGTCCGCAATCGCAGACGACGAAGCCGCAAGGTTGTGCTCGGATTTCGAATCGGTGCTCTCGTCATACAGTTCCCGGCGTGGTGCCTGGACGTACAGGTACTTCTCCGATCGCAGGGATCGCAATGCACTCCATCCAAAATGATTTGGATACTCCGATTGCGCGTAGGCTGGCCGGTCATGCCAAGTTTCCGGATTGCCTCCCGCGATTCCCTCATTCATTAAGCCCAGCAGCGACACTCCTTGCACTTCCCGTGGAATCTCAATGCCCGTTTCTTGCAATAGCGTCGGTGTTATATCTACCAGCTCTACTCGATTCTCAATTCTCTTTCCGCCGCTAGTCGCCCTTGGCAGCTTAATCAGCAACGGTACATGCATGGTCTCGTCGTAAAGAAAAACCCCATGAGTTTCTTCGCCGTGAGCACCCAGCGACTCTCCGTGGTCGGCCGTCACTGCTATGACAGATCCGTCATACAAGCCGCGCAATTTCAGCTGCCGCAGCAGTGTTCCAACGGCCGCATCTTCGTACGCAATTCCGCCGTCATAAAGCGCCGAAGCGTAGCGGGTCTTGTAAGGTTCCGGCGGATCGTACGGGTCGTGCGCGTCGTACAGATGTACCCAAATAAAAAAGGGTCCCTCACGGTGCTTGGACAACCAAGCCAGCGCATGCGCCACTACTTCCTGTCCTCGACGCTGGACAGTCCGGTAGCGATCTTGTCCCGGACCGTCATTACGAAACTCTGCATCGTAGGTATCGAACCCACGGTCAAAGCCGGGAGCATACGGTGGCTGTGACTCGAGAACGATCGAAGCGATAAATGCCGCAGTGTGATATCCGTGTGCACGCAAAATCTCCGGAGCATAGGGCACGTCTTTGCTAAGCGCCGTTTCAAAATCGTTCACGTGATGGAATTGCGGGTACGTGCCCGTCAGAATGGAGGCGTGCGCCGGTGGAGTGAGGGGAGCCTGAGTATAAGCACGGACGAACACAGCCGATTGCTTCGCCAGTGCATCGAGATTGGGCGTCAGCCCTCGCTTCGAACCGAGAAATCCCATGCGGTCCGCGCGCGTGGTGTCCAGCGTGATCAGAATAATGTTAGGACGGCCAGGCGGGCGGACGACGGTTTTCGCCGCGGCGGGCTGGTTTGACGCTGCCGCAGCAGTCGCCGCCAGCATCGCAGGAACGCAAAGCAACATCCACCACGAAGCCACGAAGCTCTGGAGAAACCTACCTGTCATACCCTGCGACGGAGGATAGGAGTTCGTCCCGTTTCTCACTTGGGGTTGGGACTCTCTGGCTCTGCGCCGGGCTCGTTTGTGGGACCTACTAGAGTGGCACCAAGGTGTACACCTTCCGCGCGTTCCTTTGCGGCGTCCGCCTGCCTACCCAGCTTCTCGTACACATCCGACAAAAACATGTGCGGCTCAGGTCGGTCGGGCTTGCCTTTGATTGCGGTCTGGAGCGGTTGAACTGCACCCTCAAAATCTCCCGTATCCAGCAAGGCTCGGCCGAGGTTGAAGTTCGCGCCGTAGTTATCTGGTATGGTCGCCAGTACGGTTCGGCATTCTCGGATTTGATCCTGCAGCCGTTTCGTCCTCCCGTACAGGACAATCAGGAAAATGTGTGCCTCCACATTGCCCGGTTCCGCTTTGACGACGTCCTCAAAGGCCGTGGTCGCTTCCTCGCGCTTTTTCAGTCTCATCCATGCCCGGCCTAATTGCATCTCGGCATGCGTAAAGCCGGGATCGAGTTGCACCGCCCTGCTCAACTCGGGAGCAGCTTTTTCGTAGTCCTCTGCCTCCAGGTAACATCCACCATAAAAGAAATGAAGCACGGCGATGTTCGGATCGTCGGCGATCGCTTTGCGCAACAGCGGTAGCGCGTCGGGGCACTTGTGGGCTTGAAGCAAATCATTGATCTTATTGATCGCATTCACAATTCCGACCTTGTCCTTGGGATCGGCCCCATGTTCCGGGGATACTTTCAAAGCAGGATTGTCGCTTCTCGCGATGTATCCCAGGGCAGTAAGCTCATGCGTCTGCTCGGTACTAATCACGGTCTTTGGCCTCTCCGCGGTGTTGCTGGTCTTCTCCAGAAAATCCTTCAGCTTGGCCGACAAAGTATCGGCCACCGCCGGCGACGCCTCCGCCAGGTTGTGCTCCGCACCCGGATCGTTCACCTGATCGTAGAGTTCACGGCGCGGCGCCTCCACGTAGAAATATTTGCCTGTCCGCAGCGACTTAATCTCGCTCCAGCCAAAGGCGAGGTGCCCGTAATCGGCCTCGGAATAAGCGGGGCGATCCTGCCATGCGCTCGCGGCTGCTTGCCCTTTGGGCTTGTCTGGTTCCAGAAATCCGAGCAGCGACTGCCCCTGCACTTTGTCGGGCACCGGGATGCCGAGCGAACCGAGTACGGTCGGCATGATATCGGCTAGCTCCACCGGGTTTTCCACGCGCTTCCCGGCAGCTTGCCCTCGCGGCAGCTTGATTACCAGCGGAACATGAATGGTTTCGTCATAAAGAAGAATGCCGTGCTGGTCTTCGCCATGGGCTCCCAGCGATTCGCCGTGATCGGCGGTCACGGCGATCAGCGTTCCGTCGTACAGACCGGCGGCCTTCAACTGGCGGAAAAGATCGCCCAGTGCCGAATCCATGTAGGCGATCTCTCCGTCGTAGAGCGCTTTGGCATAGCGCGTCTTGTACGGCTGGGGAGGGTCGTAGGGATCGTGCGGATCGAACATGTGGATCCACACAAAAAATGGCCCTGGCGGCCGCTTGCCGAGCCAACCCATGGCATGATTCACTACCGTGCCCGCTCGCCATTCGACGCTTTGGTAGCGGTCTTCGCCGCCGTCGGGCCCCGGGTTGAAGCCCGTGTAATAGGTATCAAACCCCCGCTCGAAGCCAGGAACACTCCACTTTGGGTCGAGGGCCATCGAACCAACAAACGCACCCGTGCGATATCCGTTAGCTCCCAGGATCTCGGGCAGATAGGGCACAGTTTTCGCCAGAGGCATAGGGAAGGCGAAAACCTGGTGGTACTGCGCATACGTACCGGAAAGAATGGTGGCGTGCGAACTGGGAGTAAAGGGAGCCTGCGAGTACGCCCGCGTGAAGACGGCCGAATCCCGCGCCAGCTTGTCGAGGTTGGGCGTCAACCCGCGTTTTGAGCCCATAAAACCCATTCGGTCGGCGCGCGTGGTATCCAGCGTGATCAGGATGACATTAGGGTACTCAGCCTTTGGCTGAGTGCTGGGGCTGGGAGTTCCGGCCTGCGGCTGAGGGCCATTCGCAGCCATGCCGCTCGCCGCCAGGGCGACTACAAACATGAAGCAACAAATTCCACGCATTTTAAGAGACCTTCTTACGGGGAAGGATTGAATTCGATTTTACCAAAGCGGACCAGTCACGGCTCGATCGAAACTACGACGTCATTACCGTCGCTTGCCAGCGACTGGTGGTCCTCCATGCCTCACTCCTGATATTAGCCGGCGGCGAAAAACCTGCGCCCTAGTTCGGCTTGGCGGCCGGCGGATTCTTGGGCTTCGCGCCCGGGGCGCCCGGATGCACCAAGTTCAGCTCTTGGCAATCGCGCGGGACCACAAAGAGCGTGGGATCCTGAGGACCGAGCACTACGTTCTTGTAGTGGACGATCCATTGCCGCACTTTAGCCTGTTGATTGACGATCTTAATGGGAAACCCCTGTAGATCGTCCGCTTCATAGAGCCGGAAATGCGGGGAATTTGCAAACTTCTTGTTATGGATGGTGATATCTTCCACGTGGCAGTGATGGCCGTCCACGGTGTCTTCGCCCACTGCGGCGCGCTCGTAGGTGTAGCCAGGACCGGACATGAAAAAAGGGAAACTGCGGGAATAAAGAAGGGATAACTTGGCGCATCCACTCAGCGACATGCCGTACGATGTCCCTTTTACCAAATCGTCGACGAAATACTGCGTCTTCCCCTGCGCGACGGCCTGGAACCTCATCAAATCACCGGAACGGTAAACATATCCATCCCAGTCGCTCCCAGGAAGCATACCTTCCGTCTGGATCGCCGAAAACTCCCGGAACCGGTCCAACGGAAACTGCGTTGACTCGGAACCCGCGCTCTGCCCGGCGGGCTGGGCCGCGGCGGGGACCTGATCCGCAGGGGCTTGATTCGGTACGGCTGGCGTTTGAGCTGGCGGTGCCGGCGGCACCTGCGCCCACACCTGCAGGATAAGACAGCCCGCGAATAGCAGGGCTGCGATGGGTCGAATCATCTCTTCGTTTCCTCCCGGCAATACTATCTCACAAATCCAGGTTGTGGCGTGCTCACATCTCAAGAATGCAAAAAAGAAAGCCACGCCGTGAATCGGCGTGGCTTTATGAAACAACATCGATAATGATTCGTTACTTCTTCACGACGTTGTGGCCCTTGCCAGCAGTCGTGTGGCCAGCAACTTGCGGACCCTTAACCGGGGCAGACGAGCTGGTGTAGCCGTAGTTGTCGCCGAAGTAGGTGCCAGTGTAGCTTCCAGCAACGCCTTCCCAGCCGTACGCGCCGGAGAAGCGGCCGTTCTTTTCTTTGCTGTACTTCGCCGCTGTGAACACGGTCCACTGCAGACCGGTGTAAGCATCCGCGGAGGCGTCGTAAATTCCGTCGCCAACAACAATGCCCTTACCATGAGCAGCCGGACCATCGTTCGCAACGGAGGCATCGAAGCCTACGATCGGGGAATTGAATTCAAAACCGCAGACCGAAGTGGTGTCGTCATATCCAGCAGCCACGCCGCCGGAGTTGCTGATGACAACGTTGTAGTTGCAATACTGCTCTGTTCCGGCCGAGCTCCAGAAACTAAACGTCTGGGCCGAGGCTGCCATGGTGGCAAATACCAAAACCGCGAGAACTACAAGGGACTTTTTCACTAGATTTCCTCCTGGAAGTTTGTGATCACAATTGTGAAGGTTGTACTACCCCGTTAATCAATGCAGTGTCTACTTGGGGAACGCAGTCACCTTGCACTGACTGACGAAGCTTAGCTCATTCCAAAACTATGTCAAGTAATAATCGCAGCCCTATCAAAAAAAAATCTTTTTGCTCCTGAAAAGGTAAAAACTTTGCGCTCTTATAGCAAAACATGGGTATTCAAGTGAAGGCTGATGTGCTTTCGGGGACTTGAATTCTGGGCAGCGCGCGGAAAATTCTCGCCCGCCGCGGCACGAAGTCCGACTATTCTTCGCGATTCCGCGCCAGGCAGTTGTGTTTAGAAAGTAATCCGAACACCAAGCTCGATTTGCCGTGGCGCGCCGTTCGCGTAGGTTCCCGAACCAGCTAGAACCCGGTCCAGTCGCGATGTGCAGAAGGTGGTGGAGGCGCCGCAATATCCTGGCGCACTCGAGTTGTTCAGCGAACTCCCCGGCGCGCCGTTCATCACTCCGCTTAGCTGGTTGCCCGCGCCGCCGTAGTTCGCCCAGTTGAAGAGGTTAAATACCGAGAGATTGGGCTCGATCTTCACGCGCTCGCTGGCCTGGAAGGGCCGACTCAACCGCAGATCAATTGTCTTCAGCCACGTCGCCGACGCAGCATGGTCGGGCAGGCCTTGACATGGTTGGCCCGGCGAGCGGATGTTCGAGCAGATGAAAGGCGCATAGGCGCCCAGTTGTTGCAATTGCAGCAGGCTAAACAACCCGCTATTTGCCAGTTGCTGGCCAGCAGGCGTCAACTTCCCGGCGACGTTGTTGTCGTAGTACGTGATGGCCTTGGTCAAGTTAGCGGGCGCATATTTTCCTGTGCTGCCCAGAATCGATCCCGTCAGCAGGTCGCCCACCGTGCCATCGCCGGTAATGTCGCTGCGGAAGATTTCTCCTGCCACGCCGCCGCCGTCCTGCTGTGGAATGTATGCGCTCAGCGGAAGCGGTGACGCCAGGTGGACGATCGCGGAAAGCCTCACGCCGTGCGCCAGATCCGCCGTCGGAATAAGCGTGAACTGGTTCGTCCGGTCCATCCCCGCAGCTCCCCAATAGGCGTGTGGACGCCGGTAGTCTTCCGCGTCATTGAGCACGGAATAATCCCCGCCGCTGCCATTCGGCTCTGCGAGGTTGCTCTTGTATTTGGAGAGCGTATACGACGTTGTGATTTCCAGTCGCTGCACGCGCCGCGCCGGATTTAGTCCGCTCACTCCGTGGTAAGTGAGTTGCACAGCCGTGTACTTCGATCGCGCACCCGGAAAGTACATGACATTCGATCCCACTGCCGGATTGACGCCGCCAAACGCCGCTTGTTGCTTCCCTAGTACCGAACACGGAAACGGCCCGCAGAACGCATTCGACGAATCCAAACCCTGGCGCGCAAAATCGGTGATGCTCGCGGTCGGTACATTTTTCAAATAGCAAGTCACGGATGCCTGCGAACTGCCACCATTGGATGTCGCCTGCGGACATCCGGCCGACGCCGGATTCGCCAACAGGGTCGCGTTGATCGCCGACAATTCCGCCGCATAGTTATTGAGCAATGGATTGGAATTGTCACCGTCCGTCAGGTAACCTGCGTCTCCCACGTGATTGGTGTCGATCCCCATCGGAAACTGCGTGCCGATCTCGCGCACGTAGTCGGCGGAAAAAACGCCGCGCTCCCCGAGTTGATGCTGAACTCCAAACGACATGTGCACCACCCGCGGCGTCTTGAAGCCGGGCGCCAGCATGCCGCCAAAATCCGCAATGCTATTGGCCAGCGAATAGACGTTGGGCCCGCCCGTCACTGCCCTTTGTTTCGCCAAAAACTCCGACTGCAGATCCTGAACGGCCGTCGATACGCTTCCGATCGGCTGCCCGCAAATCTGGGTCGCAATGTCGAGTCCGTCGACGGAGTTCACCACCGATCCGTCGGGAAACAGGACCGCTCCCGTCGGACATAGCGTCAAACTGCGGTTATATTGTCCATTCGACAAACGGTTGATGCGATCCTGATAGGTATTCTGCAGCAGGAAATTGTCATAAAACATCCCGCCGCTCGCCCGCACTACCGTCTTCCCATTGTGTCCCGGATCCCACGCCACCCCGCCCTGCGGAGCAAAATTGTAAGCCGGCAGGTTGATGCGCCTGCCGATCGACTGGCCCGGGCCCACGTTTTGCACTCCAAGCAGATCGAATTGATCGAGAATATAACCGGTGGTGCAAGGTGGAGTCTGCACGATCGTGGTGTTGATCGCCGAACATGGCACCGGCGGCACGTCGTTGTCCGTTCGCCCGGTGTCTAGGACGTAATTCACACCCAGGCTGATGTTCAGGTTCGGAAGCAGGTTGTAGGTGTCGCCCAGATAGCCTTCGAACCGCGTGTCGAAGTGCCCGCCGGTCGAGCGATTGAAGGCTGAGTTCTCGCTGAAATTTCCGAGGCCGTTGAAAATCGTAACCGTGCCCACCGGATAGTTCAGCGGATTATCCGCTGCTCCACGCGGATCGTTGGGGAAAAGCGGCAGCAAGCTCGGATTGCTGTTGATGGCACTGATCACGTCCAAACCGTTCGAACTGGTCACCGAAGGTCCGAAGTTTCCCGGCGCAAAGTAATCTCCCTGGGTGATGCGATGAATCGCTCCTCCGAAGCGTATCGAGTGCTTCACCTTGTAAAGGGTGCGGCTGTCGTAGCGCCCGAAAAGGTCGCGCTGAATTGTCTGCCGCGGTCCCGCCACGCTCGGCCCCAGCGCGTACGATCCGATCTGCATGTGAAACGGCGCTCCCGGCAGAATCAACGAATCGCCCAGTGCCGGATTGATCGCGTTCACCATCTTCTGATAGCCGAAGCGCGCGCTGTTCACAAACCGGCCCTGATTCCAATCCAGCCCCAGCACCGCCGCCGGATCGTTATACTGGTTGCGAAAATTCGACTGGCTGTCCGAAGGGCCGATCTCGTTCACGTTGTCGTAGCTGAACCGCGCAAACCCCTTCACGTTTTCGTTGAAGTCGTAATCCAGGCGCGCTGTGAGCATGTTCTCGCGAAAATACGCGCTCTGCAGGCTAAGCTGGTCGGAAGTGGTGGTGCCGCACAACCCTGCAATGTATGCACCGGAGCAGGGGAATCCGAGCTCGATCGGCAGATAACCATCCTGCTTGCTTCGTTCTCCGCCGACGAATAGAAACGCCTTATCCTTAATCACCGCCCCGCCCACTCCAAACCCATACTGCTGCCGGCTGTAACCCGGACCACCGGACGGAAAACCGGTAACGCCCAGCGCGCGGTCCCGCAGATTGCCAAATAAGTTGCCGTGCCAGTCGTCTCCCCCCGAGCGCGTCGTAACCCGCACCGAACCGGTTGCGTTCAGCGACTGAAACACCTCCGGCGTGACCTGCGATACGATCACTTCGCGCACCGCCTCGGCGGGGAGGTTGATCGTAACCGCGCCCTTGGTCTCATCCATCATCTCGACTTCGTCCATGTCGTAGTGGGTGGTTCGACCACTTTGACTATCAATCGCGAGTGATTGGATCGCGTCCTTGCCCGGATCGTAAAACCTTCCATCCACTGTCTGCACCCCCGGATCGTACTGTCCGGCGTTCAGATAGTTCCGGCCGTCAATCGGCAAGGTGTCGGGAACGTCGCCAGTGAACTTGCTCTCCAAACGCAGCGGCCCCGGATTGATCCATTCCAGCTTGAAATCTGCCGTGACCGCCGCTCCCCCGACCACGGTCACGGTCGTTTGGAGCGGAAGCATATCGCGGCCTTCCGCCCGCACCACATAACGGCCAGGCGGCAACGTTTCGGAAACATATTTGCCGTCCTTATCGGAACGGGTCACGCCTCTGGTGTCGGTGTCCTGAGAACTGTAGAAGACTCGCGCAGACCCGACGGGGGCGCCGACGTCATCTCGCAACGTACCCTGAATGGTGCCGGCGTTCGGATTTTCTTCCTGTGCCCACAACGAAATCGTGAGCGCGACTGCTACGACGAGTAAGCGAATGAGCACGGAACGACGAACGCGCAAGCCCGAGCAATCGAACAAAGTGACTCTCCTGGGGCAGAACCTCAAGTAGAATCCGGAGGATTCCGCGTCTAAGCTCTTAAAATTTCCACTGCATATGGAATGGAACAGTTTACTAGATTGTGTGGTGACAGGGCTCTGCCCCGCTGGTAAACGCAATCGGCAACTCTCAAAACGTCCCCTTGTGCGTGTAATAGCCGGCGCGGTAGTGAGACTGAAAAGGTCCGCCCGGCGGCGCGTTGGTCAGATCTACGTGCAATTGGCGAAACTCCGAACTGGAATAACGCTCGGATGGATAGTAGGCCAACAGATACTGAGTTCGCAGTTCGTCACTGATCTTCTGAAAGGCACTATCCAGTTGCGCCGCCGACGTCGCGTAATAATACTTGCCGCCCGTATCCGAAGAGATCTGGATCAGCGCGTGCTCGCCCCCCGTGTCGCGTCCCGCGTCCGCTTCAATGGGTACGATGATGATGCTATAAATAATCGACTCCGCCTCTTGCGCTGCGCGCAACGCCTCTTTGTAATCCACCTTGCTCATGGTATCTCCGCCGTCGGTGATCACGACCATCACTTTTCTTCCCTGCCGCCGGCTCAGCGCGTGCGATCCCAGGAAAACTGCATCGTAAAGCGCAGTCGCAGCACCATTGCGCTCGCGGTCGATTCCGGCATCGATCTTTTTCAAGTCGGAGGTGAACGGCACCATTTGGCTCACTTCTTCGCTGAACTTATACACCGCCAGTCCGTCTTGAGGCCGCACAATCGCGTGCGCAAACTTGCGCGCCGAGCTCAATTCGAGCGGCAGATCTTTCCTCGTGCTGAGGCTGGTATCCACCGCCAGCACGATGGACAGCGGCAGGGCCGATTCTTTGGTGAAGATCGCTATCTTCTGCTCTTTGCCGTCTTCCTTCAGTACAAAATTTTCTTTTTGCAGGTTGGCCACCGGGGCCCCACGCGCATCCGTCACCGTGACAAATACGTTCACCAGCTTCACGTCTACCTTGATCGTGGTGCCGGGATCCTCCGCCCTCAAGCGAGCGCTGGCTCCGACAAGAAAAACAAACAGCATGAAGCCAGCCGCGAGCCACGAACTTTGAGCTTCGAGCCAGGAGCCGACTCGAGCACAGTTTCGCAGCTCGCAGCTCGAAGTTCGCAGCACCCTTGGAATTCGCATCATCCTGGATTCACTCATTAGGATGCAGACTCCTCCCGCGGTGTGCCTCCGGCCGTCGAATTTCTTCGGGAAACGCTTCCCCGTCCGCCCACACTGCTCCATCTTCAAAGTATTCTTTCTTCCAAATCGGCACCGTCTTTTTCAGCGTGTCAATGATCCAGCGACAGGCTTCAAACGCCGCGCCCCGGTGGGCTGCTGCAACCACGATCAGCACGCTCGTCTCCCCAATCTGCAGGCGCCCCAATCGGTGGACGATCGACACACCGCGCACCCCAAACCGCGCCCGCGCTTCCAGTGCCAGAGATTCCATCTGCGTCAGCGCCATGGCTTCGTACGCTTCATAATCCAGATAGAGTGTGCGCCGCCCTCGCGTGTTGTTACGCACCACGCCCTCGAAAATCACCGCAGCGCCATCCTCCGGCTGCTTCAACCGCTCGACTACAGACTCCGTAGCAATCGGCTCACGCACAATCTGCACTTCACCCGGGTCTTCATCGCGTACAGCGCGTTCCGTAGACCCACCGCTTACTGGCGGCAACAGCCCAACTTCATCCCCTTCGCGCAACGCCCGATCCGCTCCCGAATATTCCCGATTCACCGAAATTGCCAGCGAGGGCGCTATTGCTTCAAACCCCGGCGCCTCTCGCGCATAATAAAGGAGCACTTCCCTCACCCGAGCCCCTTCCGGCAGATCGACAGTCTCATTGGACCGGCCGACCACGTCCTTCAATACGCCAAAAAAAAGCACGCCAATCTTCATCTGAATTCCTGTGAAGGCACGAGTCCTCAGATCTCGGAAGCCGGTTCCCTCGGAGGCTATCTCTCGCATTTTCCGAGCCCAAAACAGCGCACCAAAGCCATTCCCGGGCCAAAGCTATGAAACCATTACAGGGCAATGGCAACGGGCACCTGATTCCCGCCACCAGTGTAGCGCGGCCGCATCCCAACGGGCTTGTCCCTTCGTTTCGGATCCACGCCCGACTCTCCCTCTCGTCCATTACCTCGGTAATCGTGCATTAGGTCACTCTCCCGCTTAGTCTTAGTGGGAACACTCTGTTGCCAAAGAGGAGGCTGTTATCGCTAACGCCGTCACAACCGATGCCAGCCGCAGCGCGTCCGCTCGGTCTTTTCTGCATAGCCTCAATATTTTGATCAAGTACACGCGCCTCTACGGAGTGACCCACAAGCGCACTGAGGGCCAGTTCGAAACCACGTGGAAGGAACTGCAGCAGGCGCTGCCGAAAAGCAGCGACACGGGTTTTCTCCTCGGCGTCTCCGACAACAAACTTCTACTCGATGGCATTCCGCTCGAAGCTGGACAGGCCGAGCGCAGCTTCGCACAGTTGCTGAATGCCGCTGGACTTTCCAGCATCCTGTTTTCCAGCAACGTCACGCTTGATGACTTTACTCGCCTGGTCCGCGCATTTTCCATGGGCGGTTCCAAAGCCCAGGAGTTCGCCAAGCAGATCAAAGAAACTCTCGGCGATAACAAGGATTCCTCGATCCGCATCAACGAAGTAAAGTTCGTTGCCGCCGATCCCACCACGGGTGAAATTCCGCTGGCGGCGCAACTCGCCGCGCAGGCTCTCGGCCCCGAATTCAAGCAGTGGCTCAATGATCCGCAGAAACTTCTGCAGCTGATCGCTGCCGCACAGGGAGCGAGCGAAGGCGGCGGTCCCGGAGTTCCAGGAGGCGCACCCCTTGGCAGCGTGCCCACCGTTCCCATTCCCAGCGGCACGGGTGCCGGCGAGTCCTCGGGCGCCATAGCGCCGGCTGGACCATCGTCCTCTGGAGCATGGGCTGGCGGTGTCGTTCCCTTGCAGGAAGAGGA